>NZ_JAFCUF010000002.1:623234-707876 GCF_049896385.1 Hymenobacter sp. B1770 | reverse complement strand
GACAGCCAGCAGCTTTTTAGGCATGCTCCATTTCGTCTCTGCCTTGCTTTGGCTCCGTTAATTGTCCGTACAACCTAGCTTAAATAGAGTTTTCTGCTCACTAAAATATTTTAGCAAAAGCATCACTTCTCTTTTTCGGTAGAGGTTGATTGGTTATATTTATTGTATAAATAATTATAACATGAACAATTCCCTGCCATATTATTCTAAGCTGTCCAGCGAGCAAGAGAAACTGATATACCACTCGCATCCGCGTTGCCGCGTTGCGCAACGCATTCCCCCAACT
Organism: Hymenobacter sp. B1770; assembly: GCF_049896385.1. Classification (NCBI taxonomy): domain Bacteria; kingdom Pseudomonadati; phylum Bacteroidota; class Cytophagia; order Cytophagales; family Hymenobacteraceae; genus Hymenobacter; species Hymenobacter sp. B1770. The sequence goes on along the minus strand of NZ_JAFCUF010000002.1, from coordinate 707,590 downwards.
TTGCGAATATCAGGTATCGGTAACGGCCTCCACCAGTGTCCTTTTTGTTTTCTTCTGGGGCAGTTTGAGGCCACCCGGAAGGTGCGGGAAAGCGCATTTGTGAATCCGACTGCTAATGGACCAGCGAACCAGCAGGTTCGCGCAATCTTTTCCTTCCTTCGGCGCTACTGCCTATAAAAACGTGTGGGTTCCCTCTTCGCTACCTTATCAGAGAAGTAGTAAGGCACAGCTTTGGCGCTTTCATAGGGCCCATGCCCATGCACGTTGCCAAGCCGGTGCTAGCAGGGGTGCGTTTGCTGGTAGAAAAGCTTAAATAATCGTACGCTACAGACCCCGCAATGCCGAGGCTGTTAGCGCATACTCATGCCCAGGAATGAACCATAGCCAGTAAGCTAACGCATTGGCAGTAGCTGTGAAAAGCAATTTTGTAATTCACGCATGTATATGAGAATCGGGCACCCCGAAGGTGAATTCAGACGTACTGCCTATCGGCTGCATCACAAGCAGTAGCATGCTGTGCCCTCAAGCAGCTCGTGATGGGAGCGGCAGCGCCATCCATTGATGTAGGGAAAGCGATGCCAATGTGCCGCCATGACGATGGGCTGCTATTTGGCTTCATCATTGATAGAAGACGCTTGTTATTTTACTTCTAACTATGAAAATACCTTTGTTGTTTGCCTTTTTGCTGCTGGCCGCACCTAGTTTTGCGCAGACCATTTACGGCCTGGGAATCATCACGGGCAGCAACTTACGGCGTGCTCCACTCAATAGCCTGGGGTTGATTACCATCGACCCAACCACTGGGGCCTCCAATACCTTGGCGCCAGTGGCCATCTCCGGCATTACAACCGGCCAAATCTTAATAGGCATCGATTTTCGGCCTGCCAACAAAGTGCTTTACGCGCTGGGCTACGACGGAGCCACCACGGGCAACAACGCCCAGCTCTATACCCTGAGCCCGGTTACCAATGCGGTGACAAAGGTGGGCAACCCCCTCCGATTAGAGCTTGGCAATAGCACCAACCGGATGGGATTTGAATTTAACCCACTGGCCGACCACATTCGGGTGACCAGCACTAACGGCGCCAATTACCGCCTTGCTTCGGCAACCGGGGCACTTCTGGCTAAGGATAGCCCTTTGGCTTACGCGGGCGAATCCCCAGCTGCCCCCGCAGTTTCAGCAGTAGCTTATACCAACTCTTATGCAGGCAGCAGAGCTACCACCCTCTATGCTCTTGATTACCGCAACGGTTTATTATCGGTGCTAAGCTCACCAGACGGGGGTACGCTGACAGCCCCGGTGGCAATGTCGGTCATTGTCTCCTCGGGCACATACGGTATCGGCGAGCCCGATGCCATGGGCCTAGACATCTACTTCAACCCCACCTCCAGGGAAAACATTGGCTACCTGACCGAGGTAACTGCTCTGCGCAACGGCGGCCGTTCCAGCAACCTCTACCGCCTGAACCTGACCACTGGCGCGGCCACGCTTCTTGGCAACACAGTGCCCGCCGTATACAACTTTGAAATACGCGACGTGGCTGTAGCCCTGCCCACGGTTGTGCCGCTGCCCGTGGAACTGGTGCGCTTCCAGGTAATGGCCGCTCCGGGCACCGTGACCCTGGATTGGGCTACTGCCACCGAGCATAACAGTGCCTACTTCAGGGTGGAGCGCAGCCTCGACGGAGTCGTCTTTAATGCCATTGGACAGGAATTGCCAGCGGCCGGCAACAGTTTTGCTAGGCACGAGTACGCCTTGGTTGATAAGGCCCTGCCGCGTGGCGCCTCCTTGCTGTATTACCGCCTGCATCAGGTAGACCGCGATGGAAGCTTTTCCTACTCGCCCGTGCAGGCGGTGGTGCTGGTCTCTGAATCAGTGGCGATGAGTGTTTTTCCGAATCCTGCCCAGGCTAGCGCTGTTCTTGTGGGGGCTCCCAGCGGTGCAGCGGTTCAGGTTATGGATGCAGTCGGGCGAACCGTGGCTACTGCTGTTGTTGATGAGACCGGTGCTGCTCAATTGAGGCTTCCTACCGGCTTGGCCCGCGGCATGTACCTCGTGCGGGCCGGAACCAAGGCCTTGCGGCTGCAGGTAGAGTAACGACACATTTCCTTCGATTATTGGCATCCAGAGCTGTCTGTTCTTTCCTGTCTAGGAATGATGGGGCAGGAGTGGGCCTGTGCCAATGAAAGGCAGAAGCTGGGCTGGGCTCGTTAAGCTGACTTGCCGGGTGATGATTGCTAGAGGGGAGCGGTGGCGTTCGGCGGCGGCGGGTGTTTCTTTGCAGCCTTTCCAGGATATGCTCTTCCGACCAGCAGCCGGAGGGTGTGCGTTGTTTTCGTATTCTTTTTATGCCCTTACTTGAAGTAACGGATGCCCGCCTAGCGCGGCAGTTCATTGCCCTGCCTGCCCGCTTGCACGGAGCCGTGCCGCAGTACATCAATCCGCTGGAAAATGAGGTGGAGGTGGTTTTTAACCCTGCCAAGAACCTCAAGTTTGCCAACGGCGAAGCTTGCCGCTGGGTGCTAACCGATGCCAGTGGAACGGTCATCGGGCGAATTGCTGCCTTTTTGAATCGCGATGCGGTGGACGTGCAGAACCCCGACCTGCCCACTGGCGGACTGGGCTTTTTCGAGTGCATCGACGACCAGGGGGCTGCCAATCAGCTCTTCGACGCGGGCCGGCATTGGCTGGCCGTGCGTGGCATGCAGGCCATGGACGGCCCCATCAATTTTGGCGAGCGCGACCGATTTTGGGGCTTGCTGATTGACGGGTTCGACCGGCCGCCCAACTACGGCATGTTCTGGCACCCGCCGTATTACCAAGTGCTGTTTGAGCAGTACGGGTTTCAAATTTACTTCAAGCAGTACACCTGCTACCGCACTACGGCAGCGCCCCTGCACGCCAGCTTCGCGAAGCGAGCCAAAGAAAATGCCGCTGAATTCCGCTTTGCACACGCCCGCAAGCAGGACGCCGAAAAGCTGGCTCAGGACTTCCACCACGTCTACAACCTGGCCTGGGCCAAGCACTCCGGCGTAAAGCCCATGACCCTGGACCAAGCCCGCAAAATTGTGCGCGAGATGAAGCCCGTGGTAGACGAGCGCCTGCTCTGGTTTGCCTACCGCGGGACCGAGCCCGTGGCCTTTTTCATCAGCCTGCCCGAACTGAATCAAATTTTCCGGCATGTGGGCCGGCGCCTGAACCTGTGGGGCAAGCTGCGCTTTTTGTGGGAGCAGTGGCGCTTCATGCGGCGGCCCGACAAACGCCTGTTCGGCATCATCTACGGGGTGGTGCCCAACTACCAGGGCAAAGGCGTAGACGCCGCCATGCTGGTGCACGCCCGCCAAGCGTTCATCGATGCGGGCTATGCCGACATCGAAATGAACTGGATTGGCGATTTCAACCCGCGGATGCTGGTTACCACCCGCTCTATTGGGGCCACCATTGTGAAAACCCACGCCACCTATCGGTACCAGTTCGACCGCGAACGGCCGTTTGAGCGGTGCCCGATAATCAGGTGAATGGGCTCAGTCAATGGCTTAATGGGCGAATGGCTGAAGAAAGATAATATAAGCCATTCACCCACCCACCTGTTCACTCATTGACTGAGCCTATTGGTTAGAAAGGATACCCGATGGCTAGGTTGAGCCGGCCGGCTTTGTCGGCGGGCTTTCCGTAGGGCGCCAGCAGCGGAAAGGCGTAGTCGAAGCGAATGACGAAGAACTCCACGTCGACGCGCAGGCCAAGGCCGGCGCCCACGGCCAGCTGGTTGAGGAAGCTGCTCGTGTTGAACTGACCGCCGGGGCGGTCGGGGTCGGGGTTGACGAGCCAAATGTTGCCAGCATCCACAAACACGGCGCCTTTCAGATAGGGCACCAGGTCCTGGCGGTACTCCACGTTGCCTTCGAGGCGAATGTCGCCCACCTGGTCGTAGAAGCTGATGCGGTTCTCGGTGCCGCTTTCGGGGCGGTAGGTGCCCGGGCCCAGCTCGCGGGCCGCAAAGGCCCGGATTGAGTTGGGCCCGCCGATGCCGTACTGGCGCAGGTAGGGCAGCGAGCGGCCCCGGGAGTTGCCATAAGGCAGCCCAATGCCGGCCTGCAGGCGCCCCACGATGCGGTTGTCGGAAGCGGGGTCGGCCGAAATGCGGTAGTATTCACGCAACTCAAAGTCGAACTTGGTGTACTGCGAAAATTCCTGATTGGCCAGCGAGTAACGGCCCTCTGGGTTTTGAGGGCGGCCTAGCACGCTGCTCAGCGCATTGGCCACGTTGCCGCTTACCTCCACTTGGCCCTGGAAAAAGATTTGCTGGCGCCGCTGTTCCAGCACTTGCTGGTTGTAGGTGTAGCGGTAGCTCGAGCCCAGGATAAACTGTTGCCGGAAAGAGTTGCGTAGAAAGGCGCGCTGGTCAAGAATGATGTCGAACTCCGGCGTAGTCGACACTCGGCTATACTGCACGTCGATGGGCCGCAGTTCCTGCTCGTTGGTGATTTTTGTTTTCCAGCTGTAGCCGTAGTTCAGGTTATAGTTGGTGGTGCTGAAGAAGCCGGTGCGCGTGATGAGGCGCACGCCCGCCCCGAACGTGGTGCGGGGCTGGAAATCGGAGTTCGGCAGGCGAATGTCGAGCAGGGGCAGGTTGGGGGCCACCAGCCGGGGCACAAAGAGCTGGGCCGTAATGCCAAACTCCGTGGAGGTAAGCCCCACGTTGTTGCGCGATTCGGCGCCGGCCGGGGCCCGGGTCTGGGTTTCGGTGGTGGCCGTGCCGTTGATTAGCAGCTGCTCGCCACCGCGCAGGGCCGAGCGGTTGCGGAACGAGGCGGTGAGGCCCGGGCCGGTGAAGCCGTTGCTTTTGGAAATCAGCTGCAGGCTGGTGCGCAGGCTCTTTTTCTTGAGCTGGGTCATGAGCACGTCGGCGTCGAGGCGGCCACGGCCGGCCGAGTCACCGGCCGCGGCCGGCTTCAAGCGGATTTCTACAAACTTGAACACGTTCAGGCTCATCAGGCGGCTGATGGTCTGGTCGCGCCGCTTGCGCCGGTACAGGCTGTCCGGGTAAAGAAACGTGGCGTTTGTGATGGCCTTGGCCTTAAACACCTCCTCGTCGGGGAAGTACTCATAGCCGCGGAAGCGAACCGGTTCTCGCTTGGTGGTGTCGGTCAGCACGTAGTCAGTGTTGAGCTTAATCACGTCGAGCCAGTAGGGCCGGGTGGCTTTGGCTGGGGCAGTGGCTTTCACGCGCAGGTACACGTTCACCTTGTGGTCATAGGTGCTGTCGACCTGAAACAGCAGGAAGTCGGGTTGGAAATAGAAATAGCCCTGATTTTTGAGGATGGCGTCGATGCGCACCCGCTCGGCTGTGAAGGTGTTCAGGTTGTAGGCATCGCCCACTTTGAGCAAGGTGGCGGGCTGGGTGGCGCGAATGGCTACATCGATAAGGGTGTCGCGGTCGGGAAAGTGAATTTCCTGAATGATGTACACCCTTCCCACGTTGGCCGTGTAGTCTACCTGGGCCGTTTTCTCCTGGGCTTTCACCTCGTGGCTCACCGTGCCGTTGAAGAAGCCGTTGTTGTAGAGCCGGTTGGTGATAAGACCTTCCGTTGCGCTGAACTTGACGTCCTTCAGCAGCACGGGCGGCTCGCCGAATTTGTCGGCGAAGAACTTGCCGATTCCTTTTTTTTTCTTCTGCCCCAAGCCCCAGAAGTAGAGCTTGGGCCGCATCCCAAGAAAAGCTAGGTTGGGCTTGGGTTGAATAACCGATTCCAGCTCCGTTTGCAGCGCGGCTTCGTTTGGGACTTTCTCCGGGCTTTTGATAATGACCTTGGTGCCGGTATAGAGTTTCTGGCCTTCCGGTATGTAGCGCAGGCCCGAGCAGGCCGAAAACAGCAGGACAAAAAGGAGCAAAGCCATGGTTTTGCCCCACAGGTTAGTCGGCCGTGCGCGTGCGACCTCACCACCGCGCGCCAGTACCTGCGGAGCAGGAAATCCGTTTCCGGGCAACTGAAAATTGCTGGTGCCTTCCACCTCGCTGGAAAGGGGGGCGGGGGGAGAAAGTGGAACTCGGGGTAAGAAATTAAGCATGCTAAAAATCAGTAATCAACGCCCAGAAGCCGCTTTGGTGCGCATGGTGTCGGCCCGAGCTGTGGGCTGGTTCTGGACAGAATCTTTCTCGGCCTGTTTCTCGGCCTTTTCAATTTTACGATTGACCTTGCGCTCCTCCTTAATTGATTTGGGCACCTTCGAAAACAGGTCCTTCAGGTTGTCGTAATCGCGTTGGAACACCAGGGCCGCACCCGTGCGCACAATCTGGCCGTCGATGTCCTCGTAGGCGTTCTGGCGGAAGACGCGCACCCGCAGGCGGCCATCGGCCAGCAGAGTGTATTCCAGGCTCACGTCGCCGGCCAGGTTGCTAGCGCTGTTCTGGCCCTGGGTGCTTTGGGTGCCCGCGCCGCTCAAGGCAATGTCGGTGCCCACGCGCACGGTGAGGCGGTCGTTGAACAGCTGGCGGCGCATGGCCACGTTCAGGTCGGTGCGGCTGCGGGCCTCGCCGGTGCTGTAATCGGCCTGGTTGGTCACGCCCAGGTCCAGGCCCAGGCCGGATAGGTACTTGTCGGTAAGGCTGCTGAGCTGGTCGGTGAGCACAGCGCTGGCGCTGCCACGCAGCTGGCTGGCCACCAAGCCCTCGCCGCTACTGGTCTGGAAGGGGTTTTGCGCCACAAACCGGCCCAGAATCAGCAGCGAAAACACCTGCTTGCTCATTTCGGAAGTTTGGTTGGGCTGCCGCAGCTGCGCCAGCTTGGCGTCAACCTGGCCGCCGAGGGCTCCCCGCTGGTTTTCAGGCAAGGTGATGTCGAATCCGATGGCGGGTTTGCTTATCTGCTCGGTCACGTTAAGCAGAACGTTGAAAGGAAGACGGTTGCGCGATACCGTGTTGCTGGTAGCGTCGTCCTCGCCCTGGCTGGCCAGGAGCTCAGCGGGCGCGGCCTGCACTTTGTAGATGGCTGTAAGGTTAAGGTCTGCGTTGTAGGGGTCGCCGTCCCAGGTGATGGTAGAGCCGGGCTGCAGGGTGAATTCGCGCGAAGCCAGGTCGTAGAGCGACATGCGGTACTCGCCGCGGGCCACTTCTAGGCGCCCGCTGAGCGTTATGGTGCCATCCGGGGCAATGTGGGTATTCAGGGCGCCATCGGCCCGCACTTTCAAGTTGTCGCCGCTGGCTGGGTCGATGACGATGGTAAACGGCGAACGGTTGTTGATAGTGACCACCGCGTTGATGTCGTAGCCAGTTGCGCCCACCTTGGTCGTGTCCATCGCTAGCTGACGGGCCAGCATGGTATCGACGGGGGCCCGCATGTTCACGAACTCCACAATGCCTTCCCGCTCAACCGAGGTGGGGGTAGTGCTCGGCGATTCCACAATCAGGTTCGAGCCTTCCACCACGGTCACCCGGGTATCGATTTTGATGAGCGTGAGCGGGCCTGTCAGGCGGGTTTCCGAATCCAGAATCAGCCGGCCGTGAAACAGCTCGTTGTTTTCGCGGGTGTTGCGCACGGCCATAAAGTTGTTGGTTGTGGCCCGCAGGTCGAAGTTGTAATCGATGAAGTTCGTGGTCAGCAGGTAGCCGTTGGCCACGGCCTTGTTGGAGGCCGAATCCAGCACCGTGAAGTTGTTGAACGCTATGCCGCGGTTGTCAAAAGTCAGGCTTTGCTCGGGCAGGCGGAAAGGCGAGCCCAACTGCGGAACAATGAAGCCGGCATCGCCGGAAGTCGTGAGTGCGCCCCGCACCTGTGGCGCGGTGGTGGCGCCCGTCACGGTTAGCTGCCCGCGCAGGAAGCCCGTGGCGCTACGCACTTGGCCGGCTGAGAACGGCTCCACAACTTTCAGATTGAGCCGGTTGGCGTTAATATTAAAATTAAGCGGCGTGGCGCTGCTGGTGAGGTACGTCCCGTTGATGGTGACATCGTTGCCGCCACCACCCACGGTGCCGCCCACCGTGCCAGCATCGCCGCCGGTCAGGCGGGCGTTGATGTCATAACGGTCGGGGGCGGGGTTGTTGGCTTTCAGGGCAATGTCGCCGATAAGGGCTTTCTGAAATACCAGGCTGCTTATTGTGGCATCGGCCGTAAAGGCTTGGCGGGGAGTGCCCAGGTTGTCGATGCGGGCCGTGCCGTTGAGCTGGCCGGCCACCAGCGAATCCTGCTGCTGCACAATGCGGGCCAGCTCAGCTAGCTCGAAGCTAGTGAACGTAATGCCCAGAGGCGAAGTAGGGACGTTGGGGTTCTGGCTTTGCAGAGCAAGGCTGCTGCGGCCGTTGGTCAGGTTCAGGCCATTGGCCACCACGGCGCCGGTGGGGTAGTAGCGCACGTAGTTGTTGGCGCCGGCCGTCCAGGGCTCGTAGTTGATAATCTGCTCGGGGGCCGCCTCAAACTGATACACTACTTGGTTGTTGCGGTCGCGCGGAACCAACTCTTGTAGCGTGCCGGCCAATGCCAGGCGCTCCCGGTTGGCCGAGTCGCCGAGGATGGCGGCTCGGGTGAAAATCTTGTTGTCGGCTACGTTGCCGATAATGCTCGGGCGGCGCAGGCGCAGCGTGGTATCCTGGGCGGCCTGAGCCATGCGCAGGCCATAGTCCAGTTTGCTGGCATCCGAGTCCACGGCTAGGCGCAGCGAATCAATCCGGTAGTTGCCGTAGCGAATGACGGGAATATTAGTGTTAGCTGTGAGTTTGGCAGCTTGCCGCGAGTATTCACCGGTCAGCGTGAAGGGCGAAATCTGCTTGAGGTCCGGCACCAGTTTGGTCACTAGCTTGGCATCTTTCAGCTGCAGCGAGTAAGTGAAACGGCGGTCGGCGTTGCTGGCCACATAGCGCACGCCCGGCAAGTCAAAATACCGGTCGATGTGCTGCTGCAGTTCGGGGGCTAAGTCGCCTAGGAGCACGTTGCCATCCAGTTCTGCGGCGACGATGTTGGAGTTGAAATCTACGGTCGCCCGGTTAGCGGTTTGCACAATCTTGGCCCGCACCGTATCAAAGGCAAAGGGCTGATTGTCCTTAATCACCACAATGTTGGTGCCGCTAAACGTGCCGTTGAGGGTATTGAGGCTGCCGCCCCTCATGTTAGCGTTCAGGTTGCCCTGCACCCGCAAATCGCCACCGGTGTAGAAGCCCAATGCTGTAAGGTTGGCACCGCGCAGGTTGAGGGAGGTTACTTCATAAGTGGGGTTATTGGCATCGCGCAGGTTCACCACGGCCTGCAGGTCGAGGTCGAGGTTCGGGTCGCTCTTGCTTTTGGCGTCGATAACGTAGCGGTTGCGGTCAATGTCCACCTTCGCGGTCACGCCGCGGTAGGTGTAGCCGTTATACACGGCGCTTTGCACGGTGGCGTTCACCTGGCCAATGAGGGTGGCGGGGTCCTGCACGTCGCCACTGGCATTGATGCGCCCCGAGGCCGTGACGCGCCCAATGGTGGGGTCCTTCAGCAACTTGCCGAAATCGAAGCCGTTCACTGCGAAGGTGCCCACCACCGGCTGGCGGCCGTTGGCCTGTTTGGCGCCCAGGTTGCCGTTGAAGGCAATGTCGCCGTAGGTGGAACGCAGCTTAAGGTCGGTATCAAACTGCAGCACCGTGGGACGGCCACGGAACGTGCCGCTCACCGACAGCGCCGGCGGAATGCTGATATCGGGCGGAATGCTGCCCTTGGGCGCCAGACTGCGGATGTCGGCCTCAGTGGTGCTGAACTGCTGAATGTCAAAGTCGGCGTAAAGCCGCGAATCCACTTCGGGCAGGCCCTGAATGCGCCCGCGCCGGGCCCGCAACACTGTGTTGCGAAGTCCCACGAACTCCAGGTTGCGTACTGTGAAGTCGCCCACGCGGCCAGCAATCTGCCCGTTCACCAGCACCGACTGGTTGGGGCCGGTGTTGAATGGGGGCGTGCCGGCCAGGTCGGGCGCCAAGTACAGAATGTCGCGGAAGCCCAGGCGCACATTGCGCAGGTCGCCTTCAATTTTCAGGTTTGGCAGCTTCTTGGTGTCGGCTAGGGCATCGAGGCTTTCGTAGCCCAGGGCCAGCGTGCGCCGGATGCGGGTGTGCGGGGTTATTAGGTCGAGGCTGTCGAGGCGGATTTGCACCGAGTCGTACACCACGTTGGCCCGCCAGCTATTGATTCGGAAACCGCTCTGCTCGCGGCCGGCCAGGTTGTCGACTTTGGCCGTGGTGCGGTTTTCAGAGAATGAAAAGTCCCGCGTCTTCAGTACAAGGTCGGTAAACTTAAGGTGGTTGTAGTCCATGGCCGGCACGCGGGTGCGCTGCTTGGGCTCGTTGAAGTTATCAAAGGCCACGTCGAGGCCGCTAATGTCGGATTCGGCTAGGGTCACGCGCCAGTTCAGGGGCTGGCCGTCGGTGGCGGTGTTCTGCGAAGTGGCTTCGTCGAGCTTGCGAATGGCCTCGGCGGGGTTCACTACACGCTGCTCCACGGGCACGTCCTCGTTTTGCGCGTAGGCAAACGAGGTGTTTTTGAGCGTAAGCTTGGTGAGGTCGACCCGTTCGTTGCGCAAGTCGATGTTGCGGGCCGTAATATCGGCCAGCCCAATGGTGGTGCTGATATATTGGGCCGCCGGACCATTCTTGTAAGTGAAGCGCACGCTGTCGAGCGTGGCCCGGTTCAGCCCAAATTGTAAGGTGAGTGGCTCGGACGGAGCGGGGTTATTCACTTCCGGGGCCGTTTTGGTTTGCACAATGCTGATGGAAGCACGCCGCAGGGCCGCGTTATCCACTTTGTAGATGGAGTTATCCACATCTACCTCGTCCATGTTGGCCGTGAACTCGCCAATCTTGGCTCTAATGTCGGAGCCGGTTATCTGGTCCTCCTGCGTGAAGTAGATGTTGGTAAGGCGGGCTTTGCCAATGTCGTACTTCAGGCCCGAAGCCGTCGTGTCGACCGGCGCGGTGGGGTCGGTGAAAGCGTCAATGATGAAATCGTAGTTATTGACCGAGTCGGGCTCGGTGCGTGTCAGGCGCACGCGGCCGTCGTTCAGCTCCACGTTCGATACATTGACTTGGCCTTTCACCAACGACCAGATGTCGACATCAACACCTAAGTGACCGACGGACAGCAGTGTGTCGCGCTGCTGGTCGGCCAAGTACACACCGTCGAGGTTGATGGCGTGGCGAAAATCGGTGCGAAACTTCCCAATGCGAACGTCCGTCTTCAGCTTATCGCGGAGGTAGCTTTCGGCCCTACTGGCAACAAAGTCCTGACCGGCGGGGAATTGCAGTACCACCACCACAGCGACAACAAGAAATAGCACCAGAGCCAATAGCCCAAGCAAGCCGTAAAGGGCGCGACGCAAAAAAGTTGACAAAGCAGCAGGTGAGTAAGCGGCAAACAGAACAAGATGTAGTTGCCAAACGGAAAATGGCCGGCCTGGGTTGGCAATCCTTCGTATCCAATCCAGTATAGTTGTGCTTGATGCGGGCTGCCAAACTGCCTCCTTATCTTGCGCCCCCAAACCCACCGATTGCATGATACTACGTTTTTCTCTTCCTTATCGCACCATCTTCGGGCAACGCCTGGCCGTTTGTGGCGCGCATCCCGACCTGGGCAACTTCCAACTGGCCGCCGCTGCCGAAATGCGCTACGACGAAGCCACCGGCTGCTGGCAGCACGAGCTAACCGTAGCCGACGCCGCCGGAGAGCAAACCCTTGCTTATAAGTATGTTTTGCTGGATGCGAACACGCAGGGCGTGCACTGGGAGTTTGGCCCCAATCGCACGGTTGCCTTCGATGCTTCGCGCACACAGCGCCTGCACCTAGCCGACTACTGGCGCGCCCCCGCCCAACCTGAAAACGAGCTGCTGACCGCGGCCTTCACCAAGGCGCTGTTCCGCCGGCCCGTAGCAGCTGCGGCCGCTCCGGTAGCCAAGGGAAAGAAAGCCAAAGTCCCGGCTGCTGTAGCGGCCACGGCCATAGCCCCGGCGGCTGGCACCACCACTTTCCGGCTGCTGGCTCCCCGGGTCGAGCCCCATCTTCAGCTGTGCATCCTCGGCTCCGACCCCGCCCTTGGCGCCTGGGACAACACCAAATGCTTGGTGCTGACGGACCGCGAGTACCCCACTTGGGCCGCTACTGTCACGCTTGAAAACCCCGAGCAAGACTGCCTGTACAAATACGCCATGTGGGACCCCCAGGCCGGCCACGCCCTCGACATGGAGGGCGGCGAAAACCGCGTGGTGCCCGGCACCACCGACCGCACGCCGGCCCGCGTCTTCCACGATGAAAGCTATCAATACCTCAATACGTGGCGTGGCGCGGGCGTGGCGCTGCCCGTGTTTGCCATGCGCAGCGAAAAAGGCCTTGGCGTAGGGGAGTTTTCCGACCTGAAGCTGCTCACCGACTGGGCCGTGCAAACCGGCCTGAAGCTAGTGCAGATTCTGCCCATCAACGACACCACCGCCACGCACACCTGGGTCGATTCGTACCCCTACGCCGCCATTTCGGTGTTTGCGCTGCATCCACAGTTCATTCACCTCGAAGGCATCGCGCCGCTCAAAGACAAGAAAGCCGCCCAGGAGCTGGCCCGGCTAAAGCAGGAGGTCAACGCCAAAGACTTCGTGGATTACGAGCCGGTGATGAACGCCAAGTGGAAGTTTCTTAAGCTGCTCTATCAGCAGCAGAAACAAGTTTTCCTGGCCGACCCCGAGTACCGCGAGTTTTACACCAGCCAAGCCGAGTGGCTGGTGCCCTACGCTGCCTTCTCTGCCCTGCGCGACCGGTTCGGCACCGCCGCTTTCCAGCAGTGGCCCACCGAGTTCCAAACCCCGCAAAACCTGCAGGAGCTGACCGCCGAAACCGCCGCCAACTACGACGAATTCGGCCTGTTCTTCTTCACCCAGTTTCACCTCGACAAGCAGCTACGCGCCGCCGTGAACTATGCCCGCAGCCGCGGCGTGGTACTGAAAGGCGACCTGCCCATTGGCATCTACCGCCATTCTGTGGATGCCTGGACGCAGCCCGAGCTTTACCACATGGACCGCCAGGCCGGTGCCCCACCCGACGATTTTTCTACCACCGGCCAAAACTGGCGCTTCCCCACCTATAACTGGGAGCGCATGGCCCAGGACGACTACAAGTGGTGGAAGCAGCGCATGGGCCACCTCAGCCGCTACTTCGATACCCTGCGCATCGACCACATTCTGGGTTTCTTCCGCATCTGGGAGATGCCCATCGAGTCGGTAGAAGGCTTGCTGGGTCACTTTTCGCCCGCCCTGCCGCTGCACCGTCACGAGATTGAGCTCCGCCTTGGCTGGTTTGACTACAGCCGGTTGTGCGAGCCCTACATCCGCTGGCACATGCTCCAGGATATCTTCCAAGGTGAAGCTCAATCCGTATTTGATGAATACATGTACGACGCCAGCTACGGCCGCATTCACCTGAAGGAGCCAGTCGATAACCAACGTAAAATCGAAGCTTATCTGGCGCAAAAAATCGCCGACGAGCCCGAGAATGTCGATTACTTTGCTTGGCTGCAAAAGGGCTTGTTTCAACTCGTGAACGAGGTGCTGTTCGTGCCCGCGGGCAACGACTTTTACCACCCGCGCATTACCCTGAACAAAAGCTACTCGTTCCGCGAGTTGGAATCCGACAACGACCGTCGCCGCCTCTACGACGACATCTACGTGGACTTCTTCTTCCGCCGCCACGAGGAGTTCTGGCGTCAGCAGGGCCTTGTGAAGCTGCCGCCCGTGCGCTACGCTACCGACATGCTCATCTGCGGTGAAGACCTCGGCATGGTGCCCGCCTCGGTGCCAGGTGTGATGAAAGAGCTCGGCATTCTGGGCCTGAACATTCAGCGTATGCCCTCGAACCCCGAAACCGAGTTTGGCCACCCCGGCACCGCGCCCTACCTGAGCGTAGTCACGACCAGCAGCCACGACATGAGCACCGTGCGCGGCTGGTGGGAGGAGGACCGGGTGCGCACTCAGCGCTTCTTCGAAACAATCCTCGGCCGCCGACGCGAGGTGGCCCCCTTCTACTGCGAGCCGTGGGTGGCGCGTGAAATCCTAGCCCAGCACCTGCACTCGCCGGCCATGTGGGCCATCTTCCCCCTGCAGGACCTGCTGGCCATGGATACCGGCCTGCGCCGGGCCAATCCGCACGAGGAGCAAATCAACGTGCCCAGCAACCCCACCCACTTCTGGAAGTACCGCCTGCACCTACCGCTGGAAGAGCTGGTAGATGCCGTTGGCTTCAACGAACCTCTACGGGCATTGGTGGACGCCAGTGGTCGCGGATAATGACTTCATAATGAAGTTGTGCTTTCTGTAATGCGTATAAAACAGGAGTAAGAGCTTCTAGGGCTTCGGTAAATAGCGCTGAGACCGGCTTGTCTACAAAGGAAAAAAAGCCCTTCCCGATACGGGAAGGGCTTTTTTGTGTTTTAGCTGAACCATTTGGCGTAACCCCAGAGCCGGGGATTGGGTTAAAACTGGCTTATGCCAAGCTATTTCTATTTGTGATGCAATACGATGTTTTGATTGTTGGGGCGGGCAGTGCCGGCCTTTCGGCGGCGCTTACCCTGGGGCGCTGCCTGCGCCGGGTGTTAGTGGCCGATGGCGGGAGGCCACGCAACGAGGCATCGCCGGGCGTGCATGGCTTTCTGACCCGCGATGGCATTCGGCCCGATGAACTGCTGCGCCTGGGGCACGAGCAGCTGCAGCCCTACGACTCGGTGGAGGTGCAGTGTTTGGAAATAGAAAGCATTACCCAGGAGGGCAGGGGCTTCCGGGCCACGGGCGTGGGTACCGCCGATGACCTGCCCGTGACCATCACGGCCCGGCGTGTGCTGCTGGCTACGGGTGTGGCCGATATACTACCGCCCCTGCCGGGGTTTCGCGAACTGTGGGGCCGGGGCGTGCTGCATTGCCCCTACTGCCATGGCTGGGAGGTGCGGGGCCAGCCTTTGGCCGTGTATGGGCAGGGTCGTACCGTTACGGGGCTGGCCCTGCTGGTGAGCCGTTGGAGCCCCGACGTGGTGGTGGTGACCGATGGGCCGGGGCACCTCACGCCCAACGCCCGGCGCCGGCTGCGGCGCCAGAAAATCCGAATTCGAGAGGAGCACATCAACCGTTTGGTGGGCTCAGAAAGCAACGACCTGAAGTGCATCGAATTTGTCGACGGCAGCGAGCTCGAGCGCACGGCGGTGTTTTTGCACGCGCCCCAGCACCAGCGGAGCGACTTGGCCAAAAAATTGGGCGCCCGGCACAACAGCAAAGGGGCCGTTTGGGTCGACTCCTCCATGCAAACGTCTATTCCGGGCCTGTATGCAGCCGGCGACACCACGCCCGGCACCCAGCAGGCTTTGCTGGCCGCTGCAGCGGGAAGCAAAGCCGCTATTGTTATCAATGAGGGCCTGACGCGTGAAGAATGCCCACGCTAAGGGGCAACTGTGTGGATGAAGGTGCTGCACTCGGGCTACTAGGGGGATAAAATCCACCTACCTGTACCCTCATGGCTGAGCTGGGGCGGGGCCTATGCGGGAGCACGGGGTACTTGCTCTGGGCGCTTGTAGGCTGCTTGCCGATACGAGCATAAAGAGCGGGTTGTGCTACTATTTAGCAAAAAACAGGAATGGGCAGGATGCTTGAGGTATTGTAGTTCAGGACTTTTGGGTGGTCAGCGGCTTGCCGCCGCGGTCGTTTGTCCTTTTCCTCCATACCCCAAAAATTCCTGCTCTACTATGGTAAAACATGTTACTTCTTTCAAAGCAGCGCTGCTGTTTTGCGTGGCCTGCCTGCTACTAATAATGCCGGCGCAGGCTCAGAAAATCCTGGAAAAACTTAATCGCGGCGTAGTGGCCGTGCGCACCAGCAGCAGCCAGGTTTATGTGGGCTGGCGCCTGTTTGGCAACGACCCCAGCAGCATTGCCTTCAACGTGTACCGCGGCGGAGTGAAAGCCAACGCTACGCCCATCACCAACTCTACCAACTTCGTCGATAATACCTCCACCAACGCTACCTACAGCGTGCGGCCCGTGGTGAACGGTGTGGAGCAGGCCGGCTCGTCCACGGCGCTGGTGCAGGCCAAGCAGTTCCTGTCGGTGCCGTTGCAGGTTCCAGCGGGCGGCCACACCCCCGACGGCGTGGCTTATACCTACAGCCCCAACGACGCTTCGGTGGCGGACCTGGACGGCGACGGCGAATACGAAATAGTGCTTAAATGGGACCCCTCGAATGCCAAAGACAACTCGCAGTCGGGCTATACGGGCAACGTGTACATTGACGCTTACAAGCTGAATGGTGCCCACCTGTGGCGCATCGATTTGGGCCGCAACATCCGCGCCGGAGCACACTACACCCAGCTCATGGTGTACGACCTCGACAGCGACGGCAAAGCCGAAATTTCGGTGAAAACTGCCGATGGCACTGTGGATGGCCAGGGCGTAGTGATTGGCGATGCGGCTGCTGACTTCCGCAACACGGCCGGCTACGTGCTGGCCGGCCCCGAATTCATGACCGTATTCAATGGCCTGACCGGCGCAGCCATGGCCACTACCAACTACCTGCCCGCCCGCGGCGCCGTGAGCAGTTGGGGCGACAACTACGGCAACCGCGTCGACCGCTTCATTTCCGCCATTGCCTACCTCGACGGCCAGCACCCCAGCCTAGTGATGGGCCGCGGCTATTACACCCGCCTGGTGCGCGTGGCCTGGGACTGGCGCAACGGCCAGCTCACCCACCGCTGGACCTTCGACAGCAACGACCCCGGCAACGGTGCCTATGCCGGCCAGGGCAACCACCAGCTCACCGTGGGCGATGTTGACGGCGATGGCAAAGACGAAATCTGCAACGGCGCCAGCACCATCGACGACGACGGCCGCGGCTTGTATTCGACTGGCTACGGCCACGGCGACGCCCTGCACATGACCGACATGGACCCCTCCCGGCCCGGCCAGGAAGTGTGGATGTGCCACGAATCTCCTTCCCAATACGCCGGCAAGGGGCTGCAGCTGCGCGATGCCCGCACCGGCGAACTGCTGTGGGGCGTGAATACTACCGGCGACATCGGCCGGGCCATGGCTGCGGATATCGACCCGACGCGCCCGGGCTACGAGATGTGGGGCTCCTCCGGCGGCCTGTACGACTGCAAGGGCGGGCTGATTGGCACGGCCAAGCCCACGGTAAACTTCGGCCTGTGGTGGGACGGCGACTTGCAGCGCGAGCTGCTCGATGCCGCCTATAATTCTACAAGCCGGTTTAGCACGGTGCGGCTGGAAAAGTGGAATCACCTCACGAACAGCCTTTCGCGCCTGCTGACGCCCAGCCTGGCCGAAAATGGCGCCGGCCAGACCATCAACACCACCAAAGCGAACCCCTGCGTTTTGGCTGATATCCTGGGCGACTGGCGCGAAGAGTTCATCCTGCGCTCGCTCGACAACACCCAGCTGCTGATTTACACCACTACCATCCCTTCGGCGAACCGCATTCCTACACTGATGCACGACGCCCAGTACCGGACCCAGGTGGCGCTGCAAAACTCGGCCTACAACCAGCCGCCTCACCCCAGCTTCTACCTGGGCGAGGGCATGACGGCCCCCGCTTACAACATCAGCCTGATTGGTGCCGCTACTACGCCCCTGGTGAACCCGGCTACCTACCTGGCGCCCGCCAATGGGGCCGCCGTGTATGGCAAGGGCATTCGCCTGGACTGGAACGGCTCGGCCGACCGCTACAACGTATTCGTAGGCAATTCGCCCAGCACCCTGCAGCTGGTGGCCGCAGGCGTGGCGCAGTCGGAGTACCTGCTGGCCGGCGCCAGCACCATTAGCACGCACTACTGGCGCGTTGATGCCGTGAAAGACGGCGAAGGCACCCGCGACGGCGAAGTAGCCGTGGGCGGCGTATGGTCGTTCGCGGCGCAGGACCTAGTGGCTCCTACGGTGCTGAGCAAAAATATCACGGTAACCTTAGTTAATGGCACAGCCAGCATCATGGGTGCCGATGTCGACAATGGCAGCAGCGACGACTACGGCATTGCCAGCGCCGTGGTGAGCCCTGCCACCTTCACCTGCGCCAACCTGGGTGAGAATGCCGTGACGCTCACTGTTACGGACAACAACGGCAACGCCGCCACGGCCACGGCTACCGTAACGGTAGTGGGCAGCATTTCCACGCCGAGCATTGCTGTCACGCCCTCGAGCACGGTGTATACCGGCGGCGTGGCCACTGCGCTCTACCTAGGCTATGGTCCGCAGGCAGCCACGCTCGCTGCCTCAGGAGGCGTGAGCTACCTGTGGAGCCCGGCTGCGGGCCTGAGCAGCACTACCGGGGCCGCTCCGGTGTTCATGGCCACTGCGCCCGGCACTTATGCCTACACCGTCACGGCCACCAACGAGTACGGCTGCACGGCCACGGCCACCATCACCCTGACCGTGATAAATGCGGTGTGTGGCAACAGGAGTAATAAAGTGCTAATCTGCCACAACGGCAACCCCATCTGCATCGATGCCAGTGATGTGCAAGAGCGCCTCACAAGCGCCGGGTACCGCGACGTGCTGGGTGCCTGCGCCGGCAACGGTGCCAGCGCCGAGGTAGCAACCGCCGCTGCTGCCCTGCCCACCACGTTCGTGGCTTACCCCAATCCGTTCATCGAGCACACTACCATTAGCTTCCAGAGCGCCCGGCAGGGAGCGGCCCGCTTGCAGGTATTCAATGGCATTGGCCAGGTAGTGGCCACCCTGTTTGATGGCGTGGCCGAGGCCGGCCAGGCCTACAAGCTGACCCTGGAAAGCAAGGGGCTACCCACCGGCCTGTATACCTGTCGGCTGGTACTCAATGGGCAGGCGCAGACGCACAAGCTGATGATTATCAAATAATAGCTAATTTTAACATATTGCAAAAAGGGCTGCCCAATTGGGCAGCCCTTTTTTATTGTTCCGGTAGCTAGGCCGTAGCAGACACACCTCGTGCAGCTGCTAGCGTGTCGTCTTAGCGGGCCGCGAGGCAGCTCCTGACTCTTCGCACGCCGAAGCGCCGTCGCACTATCCGGCTAACCCGCTTATTCCAGCGCCCGGCTGCGAAACAGCAGGTAGCCCAAGTGGCCATACACGCTGAAGCGGCGCGAGGGGTCGTCGTAGAACAGGGCATGCACTGCCAGGGGCCCCACGGGGGTCTGGAACACCACGCCCGAACTCGCCGTGAGGCGGGGCCGCTCGAAGCCATCGGTCTTCACGGCACGCTGCTCCTCGGTTTGGCGCAGGGGGCGGTAGTTCACGTGGGTGAATACCTCGTTGCGCCACTCCAGCTTGCCCAGCAGCGGCAATATGTAGCGCAGGCCCACGGCCGCGTAGCGCGGCGAGCGGTAGTTGTCCATAAACGAGGTACGGGAGTCGGGCAGTGGGGCAAATACCGGCGCGGTGGTCAGGCTGGAGCGGTAGTTGGCAAACACGCCCTGGGTACTGGCCACCACTTCAGCGTAATAGCCCCAAGCGTGTTTGTCGCCTTTCAGCGGGAAGTATTTTTCCAAAGTGCCGCGTAGCTGCACCCACTGGTGGTTTTGCGAAAGGCCCAGCAGGGTCGAGGTGTCGCCGGCTCTGTAGTCTTCCGAACCGGTAACGCCCCGCACTGTCAGCACCGTCCGCTTGCCCCGGGTGGCGTACTGCTTGCGATTGAGCGAGTTGCGAGCGAACTGCAGGGCCGCCGTGCCGCCCCGGAAATTGGTTTTGTCGAGCTTGGTCGAACTCGATATTTCGCGCACGTTGGCGTAGTCGTCGCTCAGGTAGAAGGCACCCACATCCAGCAGAACGCGGCTGCGGTAATTGGGGCTGAGCCCGACCTGGGCGCCCACTTTGGTGTCTTGCTGGCGCACCTGGGTGCTGAGCACGTCGCGCCCCAGCAGGCCGCTGGTGTTCTGGTAGTCCCAGCGGTTGTAGGTGATAGTGGGCTCCACGTAAAACGGCAACCGGCCGGGCACGTTCACCCGGAAGCTGCCTTGGGCACCGTTGTAGAAGCGACCCAGGCTCACGTTGGCCGAAGCCGTGTACAGCAGCCGGCGCAGGTAACGGTACTCTACGCCCACGTAGAGGTTGTCGAGCGGCCGGTTGCTGAGCACAAAGCCCGCTTCGGCCGACACGTTGTTGTTCTGGCGGGCGTCCACGCTCATCACGTAGCCGTTCTGCGCGGGGTCGAATTTGATGCGCGGGTAGATGTTGCGGAAAAAGTCGTCCGAGGCCAGCCGGAAATAGCCTTCCTCTAAGTCGTCGATGGTGTAAGTACTGCCCGAGCGCTGAAAAAACTGCTGGGCGTAGGCGTTTTGCTCGGGACGCAGGCCCTGCACCCGCACCTGCACGAAGCGCGGGGCCGGCGCCCCCGCCTGAAACGCCTGCCGGCGCTTTTGCAGCTCCAGGGTGTCCACACGCCGCGGAATGCGCTTCTTCAGCAAGTCGAGCTGCCGCTGAGCTGCGGTGTCGCCTTTGGCAATCAGGGCAGTGACGCGGTCAAAGTCGGTGCCGCCAAACCCCTCTAAATCGGGTTGAATGAAGATGCCGTTTTTGCCCACGCTCAGCGTGTCGGCCACATTGGCTCCCAGAAACAGCAGCGTGCCGGTCAGCAGGGCGTCGTCTTTGTCAAAAGGGTATTTCTTGTACGCCACATCGCCCACGTTTACCCCTATGATGACGTCGGGCGCGAACTCCTTGCGCATCACGTCAGTCGGAAAGTTATTGTAGATGCCGCCGTCGAAGAGGTAGCGCCCGTCGGGGTTGCGAATGGGCCGGAAGGCCAGCGGCACCGTCATGGAGTTGCGCACGGCATCGGCCAGCGACCCGCTTTTCTGAATCACCTGCTTGCGCGTAAATACCTCCGCTGCCAAGCAGCGAAAGGGCACAAACAGCTTGTCGAAGTCGTAATCGGCCTGCGCGGCGGCCGGGGCCAGCGTGCGGGCCAGGGCAAAGTTCAGGTTGAGGTCGTTGACCAGATTGGTGCTGATGCGGGCCCGAAACGTAGAGTCCAGCGCCACGCCAACCCGCAGGGCCGACGGCGATGGTTCGGCCGTGAGGTAGTTGAAGGTCTTGTCCTCGGTCAGCTTGCCGCTCACCCAGTTCTGGAAATCAGGCCGCAGCATCAGCTGCTCCATTTCGCGCGGCGAGTACCCCGCCGCATACAGCGCCCCCACTATGGAGCCCATGCTGGTGCCAATGATGTAATCGATGGGAATACCGTTCTTCTCCAGCACCTTGAGCACCCCCACGTGCGCAATTCCTTTGGCCCCGCCGCCGCTCAGTACCACGCCCACGCGCTGGGCACGGGCCGAAACCGACAGTAAAAAAGCCAACCCCACAAACACAACAGTGCGCGGTAATATTTTTAGCATAAAATCAAGTAAATGGGCTTATTACCCCAAGCGGTTTTCTCTACGCCGCGCAAGTTGAGTGGGTTATTGCACGCAAGTACGCTGCCCCGGTTTTGGTATGGGCAGTGCGGTTGTCCTTGCCTGGTTCTTACCATTTTTTAAATACAACATAGACTGCCGCTACCAACAGCAAAAAGCCCGCCACGTGGTTCCAGGCTAGTTTATCGGTTTTGAAAACGAACACGGCACACAGTGAAAAAACCGTGAGCGAGATAACTTCCTGAATCACCTCCAGCTGAAATAAGCTGAACGGTCCGCCATTGTCTTCAAACCCCATCCGGGTAGCCGGCACCCGGAAGATGTACTCGTACAACGCCAGCCCCTAGCTTACCAAAATGACGCCAAATAACCCCAGCTTGGCAAATCACGCCATTTTCTTGAACAGGTACAGGTGCCCGTACCAGGCAAACGTCATGAACAGATTAGAAATGGTGAGATGCAAGGAGGGAGGGAATGCCCTTCATGGAATTTTAAGAGAATAGGTGCTTAGCTTGAATTGCTTTATACAAGCAGGTGGTCATGCTGCGACAAGCGGCTGCTGAATGATTAATGCCGGTTTCAGCTTTTTCCTGCGCCCTCTTGGGCGAAGCCGGCCATAAAATAGCCCTCCAAAACCGTGGTTTTGGAGGGCTATTTTATGGCCGGCGGAACGTGCTACTGGCAGATGGCTTTGTCAAAGGTTTTGGACGGGTCAACCGGGGCACCCGCCCAGTTAGGGGTAAACCCGTCGGTGATGCTGGTGAAGCGCGGGTATGGCCCCGTGATGTTGACGCCTTCCAGCGGCCACCGCCAGTCGAGAGGAATCAGGATGCCGTTCGGGTACGACTTGCCGTTGGCTGCCGTCCAGGTATCCCGATTGGATACTTCGTGGATATAGAGGTCGTAGCCGGTGCCCGCGGTGGCGTTACCGGAATTAAACACCGTGATGTAAGGCTCAAAAGGCTTGGCGCTGTTGTAGGAGAAAGCGTTGTTAAGGGTCATCACCACTTCCCGGCGAACGAAGGGAACGCACGGCGGCTGGGAAGTGGTGTTGGCAAACCCGCCCGGACCGGGCAGCGCCGCCTTAGTGCTTTCAAACACCGTCACGTAATAGAAGTTGGCATCTTGGGTGTAGGAGGTAGAGCCGAAGATGCCGGCAATGCCCGTCTTCGGAATCCGGAAACGCACCTTGTGGTCGAAGGTGGCGCCCCGGGCAACGAGGGTGAAATTGACTTTTAGCTCAGTGGCCGACTTGGCAATGGTTGACTGCACCACCAAGTCGTTGTAGTCGCTGTCGTTGCCGTTGGCCTGCCGGTCTTCCCAGGCATAGGTATACACGATGCCTGGGGCGCAATCGGTCTTACAAAACTCGAAGTAGCCGGCGCCGGCGCTGTTGGCAAACTGCTTGGCAACGTCTTGAGCCACGCCTTCGCCCGCGTCCGTGCACAGCCCGCCCCAGGCTTTCTCGCCATTGGAAAGCACGGCGTGGGTGGCCACGAAATAACAGTCGCTGCTCAGCTGGTCCACATACGCTTTCGGAATGGTGGCCGTGTAGGTAGTGGCCCGGTCGGCGGCAGTCCAGGTTTTCGAAACCTCAAACTTCGTGGGCACCACGCCGGCGCTGCCCAGCTTCCCGGCGGCCTGCAGCTGCGCCATGTTGGTGAAGATATCCAGGTAAACCTCCGTGAGGAAAACGTTTGGCGTAGTCAGCTTGTAGGTCACAAGCAAGTCGCCGTTGCGCATCACCAGGCCCACCGCGCCCACGTATTTGTTTTGGTTAGCCACCAAGCATACCTGCTTGCAGGAGCCGGGGATGCTGCCGGTTATTTTGCTGATGCCACCGAGCGTCTGGTTTTCGTCGGGCTTCGCTTCGGTTTCTTTTTTGGTACAGCTTTGCGAGGCCAGCAGTAAAAACAGAAAAGAAAGCAAACCGGAATTTTTGAGTAAACTTCTGACTATTATCATCGGGAGAATGTTCAGGGTTGGACGGTTAGTTATCAGCTTCGACAAAGCGACTCAAGTCGTTGCTCTTGTATCATAATATATACTTTACTTCAGGAGGCCCTATACGTTGTTTCAGAGGCGAAGTTATGGGCCTGCGGCTGTAAGGACCTGGCGCCTAGAAAGGAGTTTAAGGTAGTGTAAGCGCCGCTTTTAAGAAGCACGAACTTGTGGTTCGCGTCCGCACGCTGCTAGCTCGTTCTATTGCGCTAACTACAAAGTTCGTGCTACTTCCAACCACATGCCCCAATCCCCAAGTCTAGGAGTTACTCATCGTGGCCGGGGACTACCAGGTGTGGGGCCGCGGCCGTTTCCTTGGCTTCGCGCTCCAGGCGCTGCCGCTCGGTTTCGGAGGGGGTACGCGCCAGCTTGCTCAGGTCGGGCGAGCCCCCGTCAACCCAGCAGGTAAACCAGAAATTGCCGATAAGGGCCGCCGCATAGCGCATCTGGCGCTCCACTTGGCCGTTAAGCCGGGCGTGGTAAGCCCGGCTGAATTCCCGCGAATAGGTGCGAATGGTTTGGGTGCCGCGCTGCTCGTAACCGAACTTCTGGTCGGCCGGAAACTGGGCTGTCAGCTCCTGCTCGAAGCGCAGAACCGAATCTACGGCCGCGTGCGAACGGATGACCGCACCCCAAATGGCACTGCTGGGACTGTCGAGGTACTGGGCCTTGCCCGAGAAGAGGTCGTAGTCGGCACTCAGTAACTCGGGCAGGCGCGACTCCCACAGGCCGTGAATGCCGCGCTGGCCTGTGAGCTGACCGTTGTAGTTCTTGGTGGTGTGCAGCGGCACGCAGGCATCTGCAATGTAATGGCCCATGTCGGCCGAAAGGCGCATGATGCGGTCGGTATCGCGGGCCTGAAAAGCGGCGGTGAGCTGGTTTTTCATCGTCACCACGTTCCAGGGCACTATGCCGTGGCGCAGCAGCGAGTCCTCGCCGTAGCGGGCAATGGCGTCGGCATACTTGCGCGGCAGCTTGTACGCGGCGCTGTCGCCGTAGCGGTCCACGTCGAGGAAGTGCTTCGGGGCCTCGCCGGGCACCAGGGTGCGCCGAGAGTCAGGCCGGGTGGCGTTGGCAGTCAGGTACTCAATGTTGGCCTTATAAAAGCCCACCATGGCCGGCGGTAGGGTGTACACCGCCAGCCGGTTCAGGAGGCGATGCCCAAAAAAGCCCCAGGCCTGTGCCTGGCGAGCCAGAAACAGGCAGGGCAAACAAACCAGCAGGAGTACGTACTTTTTCACGACTAAAAGGTACGGGGACGGCCGCTAAATTCAACTGTAGGCTCCGCATTGTGCCGGTCCCCGTGCCATCCCCGCCAAAGGCTACCGCCGCTTGCCGTCGCCCGCAAAGCGCATGCGGTAGTCATGCTTTACGTCGCCCTTGCTGATGCGGGCCAGCTTGCCTTTCAGCAGTTGCTTTTTGAAAGCCGAGAGCTTATCGGTAAAGAGAATGCCTTCCAGGTGGTCGTATTCATGCTGAATGATGCGGGCCGCCATGCCGGTGAAAGCCTCCTCGTGCACTTGGCGGTTTTCGTCTTCGTAGCGCAGCACAATGTCGGCGTTGCGCTGCACCAGCTCCCGCACCCCGGGAATGCTCAGGCAGCCTTCTTCAAAGCCCCAGTGCTCCCCGGTTTCGCTCACCATCACGGGGTTGATGAAAGCGCGCTTGATGGGGGCTTCCAGCTCTTCGCCTTCTTCCTGGTCTTCCTCGTCTACCTCCACCATGGGGCCCGAATCCATCACGAACAGGCGCACGCCTTTGCCAATTTGGGGCGCTGCTAAGCCCACGCCGTGGGCGTAGTACATGGTTTCGTACATGTCCGCAATCAGCTGCTGCAAGTCAGCGGCGGGCAGGTCGGAGGGCAGGTTTTTGGCTTTGGTCTTCAGCACGGGGTCGCCGATGGCGACAATGGAGTAAATCATAAAAGGGTCGGTTTAAAACAGAAAGTCATGCTGAGCGTAGCCGAAGCAGCAGAGATGCTTCGGCTACGCTCAGCATGACTTTTAACGAAACAACTAAACTTCCCGCATCAGCGGCGATTCGAGAAAAGATTGAAGAATAATAGTGGCGCTGATGCGGTCTACGGTGGCCTTGTCGCGGCGGGCCTTCTGGCCGAGGCCCCCAGCCAACATCGTGGCGTGGGCCATGCGGGAGGTAAACCGCTCGTCGAGTTCGTGCACGGGCACCTCGGGCAACTCGCGGCGCAGCCGACGCAGCAGCCCCACCACGGCGCTTGTCACGTCGGTGGGCTCATTGAGCAGGGTGCGCGGCATGCCTACCACCACGGCCCGCAGCGGCTCGCGCTTGTGGTAAGCCAGCACGTACGCCACCAGGTCTTGGCTGTGAATGGTTTCCAGGGGCGAGGCAATCATGCACAGGGGGTCGGTGATGGCCAGGCCCACACGCTTGTTTCCGTAATCGATGGCGAGGATGCGGCCCATGTGCCCGGTGATGAATGTGCGAAACGTATGCAGTGGCAGGTATTTGCCGCCGCAAAGATACGTTCAGGCCCGAGAGGCCCAATTCGTTGCGCCCGCCGAGCGCCCGCCAACGCAGCAACTCTCTACTCTTGACCAGTCACTGATAACCGTCATCCAAACGAATTCTGGCTTTTCGGGGTAAAATGATAGAAGCCCCTACACTTAATTGCTGATAGCGGTTGCTGAATAATTGTAATATGCCAGTATGAAAATCTGTTTTTGCCTTTTAGGAGAAAGGATTGTATTGATTTATGAAATCTGGCTATAAAAGACTTGTCTTATTCGCGGCCAGGAAAATTTCAATAGTTTTGGTATCTATTTAAGGTTTATCTATTCATTAGCACCCGTTTTGCCCGCATGGCTGCCTCTCTGCCTGCTACTCCAGATTCTGGCCGGCCTGCTGCTACCAGGCGGTACGGGTGGGTACGCCAGGGGGCGCTGCTGGTGCTGGCCGTGGGCTGCGGCATGCTGGTCGCCAACAATCCGTTTCGTCCTTCTTCGGACAACCCCGATGCTACGGCGCGCGGCTATCTCCGCTTCAAGGAAATCCTGAGCTATGTCGACCGAGACTATGCTGATTCCGTCGACACCGACCGCCTGGCCGATTACGCCGTGGCGCAGATGCTTGAAAAGCTCGACCCGCACTCCGTCTATATTCCGGCGCGTGACCGCGAAAAGACCGATGCCTTCCTGCAAAGTGATTTCGACGGCATCGGCATCGAATTTAACCTGTTCCGTGACACCATGACCGTAGTGGCTCCGCTCAGCGGCGGCCCGGCCGAACAGGCCGGCGTGCAGCCCGGCGACCAAGTCATGAGCATCGCCAACCGCCGGGTTTCGGGAGCTCACCTGACCATGGGCCGCCTCACCGAGCTGCTGCGTGGCCCGCGCGGGAGCAGCGTCAGCATGGAGCTTCGGCGCCGCGGGCTGGCCCGCCCGCTTGTGCTTACCATTGCCCGCAGTCGCATTGCCAATTCATCGGTTGATGCAGCTTATCTGGTTGATGACCAAACAGGCTACATCAAGGTGAGCCGTTTTGCTTCGAACACGTTCGACGAATTCAAAGCGGCCTTGGTCGAGTTGCGTCGCCAGGGCCTTACCCGCCTTGTGCTCGATTTGCGCGGCAACCCGGGCGGCTACCTCGACCGGGCCACCCGCCTGGCCGATGAGTTCATCGGCGGCTCGCGCAAAATTGTGTACACCGACGGCAAGGGCGAGCAGTACGACTCGCAGACCTATGCCCGCGTGGCCGGCGAATTCGAGCAAGGCGCTATGGTTGTGCTGGTAGACGAAGGCAGTGCCTCGGCCGCAGAAGTCGTGGCCGGCGCCTTGCAGGACCACGACCGTGCCATTTTGGTAGGGCGCCGCACCTTTGGCAAGGGTCTCGTGCAGCAGCCCATTGCACTCAGCGATGGGGGCGAGCTGCGCCTAACCATTGCTCGCTATTATACGCCCGCTGGCCGCTCCATTCAGAAGCCTTACGGCACCAGCTACGCCGAGTACAGCCGCGACCTCACCAACCGTCTGGCCAACGGCGAGCTGACCACCGCCGACAGCGTTCACTTTGCCAAAGAGCTTCGCTTTCGCACCGACCACGGCCGCGTAGTGTACGGGGGCGGGGGCATCATGCCCGATATATTCGTGCCCCGCGACACGCTGGCGCACTCGGCTTACTTCACCAAGCTGATGGGCCACGGCGTGGCCCGCGCCTATGCCTTGTCGTTCTACCAAGCCAACAAGCCCGAATTAGAAGGCCTGCGCTTTGAGCAGTTCAACGCCACCTTCCGCATTACCGACGCCCAGCTCGTGAGCCTCGCGGCCCAGGCTGCCCAAGCCGGCGTGAAGACCGATGTGGCAGCGGTGCGCCGCTGTGCCCCGCTATTGCGCAATCAGCTTAAGGCCTTCATTGCCCGCAGTGCCTACGGGGCGGTGGCGTATTATACGGTGCTACGCGAGCAGGACCCGGAACTGCAGCGCGCCCTGCACGCGGTAGGCGACAGCACGGCCCAACTGGCCTTGCTGGGGAAGTAAAAAAGCCGAATGCTTGAACAAGCGTCACTAGCCAACAAAAATCAGCTAGGTTGGTGCTGCTGGGTAGCGTCTGCTTTTACGAAAGGTGCGTTCTACGGGAGCCTGGGTTGCCCGACAAGGCTAGCTGGGGCCGGCTGACTCAAGTCCGCTACATGGTCCCCTTAATGCCTATAGGCCCTGAGTGGACTAACTTGAGCGCGGTCACTTTTCCGCACTGAGATGGCTACATAAGCTCTTTTATATTAAGCAAATAAGTAGTTGACAAGAGCCTTCTACTTAGCAAAGTTTCGCAAAGGCTTGCATGTGTGATTGGTGATATTTTATCACGCAATCCTCGTATTTCAGGGGCGGTTGTTGCCCAGCGGCATTTTGTACAAATAGATGACTGTCTTGCTACACCAAATGATGGAGCGCTTGGTAAAACTTGTTACCTTAGTTCGGTGCTGCCTGCTTGGCTGGTTGATTTTCAACTTTTTCTAACAATGACTTTATCACGCCAGGTATGCTGGTTCACTGCATGAAAAGACCTTTCTACACGAAGCTGGCCGTGCTTGCGCTCCTGATGCTGCCGCTAACTGGCCTGCGGGCCCAACATCCGTTCGAGCTGGGCGACCTGGCCAAGCTTACTAGCCTGTCGGACCCTCAGTTTTCGTCTGATGGTAAAACCATAGCCGTGGTTTTTTCCCGTCCGGACTACGAGGAAAACCGCTCCCAAACCGGCCTGCTGTTGGTGACGGCCGCTAACGGGCAGCAGCGCGTGCTCGCGGAGCGCCGCGCCGGCCTGACGCAGCCGCGCTGGTCGCCCAATGGGCAGGAACTGGCTTATCTGGAAAGAACCGGCACGGGCAAAGAGGCTGCACCGCAGCTGTTTGTGCGGGCGCTGGCTGGGGGCAAGCCCCGGCAGCTAACCCGGACCCGCAAAGGTGTGCAGCATTACGCCTGGCAGCCCGACGGCAGCGCCCTAGCCTTCGTGACGGCCGACGAGCCCAAAAACGAAGCCGGGCCACCCGAAAAAGGGTACGATGCCTTTGAGGTAGGCGACAATGACCTGTTTCTGACGGCAGCACCTACCTCCTCACACATCTGGCTGGTGCCGGCGGCTGGTGGTGAAGCCCGGCGCCTGACCTCCGGTGCGTGGAGCCTATTAGTTACCATTCCGCCGGGAGCGCCCTCGTCGCCGCTTTCCTGGCGTCCCGATGGCAAGTTCCTGGCTTTTGTGCAAGTCCCACTGCCGCACTCTGGCAACAGCAATCAACGTACCGTTCAGCTGCTGAATGTGGCCGACGGCACCATCCGACCCCTTACCAGCCGCAAGAGCTTGGAAGGCTACCCATCATTTTCACCCGACGGCACCCAAGTAGCATACTGGTACCCACGCCAGGGCAACACCGTGAACATCAACGAGGCTTGGGTAGCCCCGGCCACGGGCGGCGAGGGCCGCAGCTCCTTAGGGACTAAACCAGCTGGATTTGTTTTCCTGTGAATCACTACGACTGCCTGGAGTGGCTTTTTCGTACCTTCACTGCCCCAACCCACCCACTCTTCCTATGGCTTTTTACCAGCGCCTCGGCCAGATTCCACGCAAGCGCCACACCCAGTTTCGCCAGCCCGACGGGTCACTATACTCGGAGCAGCTAGTGGGCACGCTGGGGTTTCATGGCGTGTCGTCGCTACTCTACCACATCAACCCGCCCACCCAGATTAAGGAAGTGGGCGAAAACAAGCCGTATGGTGCCAAGCTGCTGAAGGACCGGCCGCTGCAGCCCGAGCACCTGCGCACCCTTAGTCAGACCACGACCGGCGGCGACTATCTGGCCGCTCGCCAGACCATGCTCGGCAACGCCGACGTGACCCTGAGCATCTGCAACCCCACGGCGAAGCGGATGGAATATTACTACAAGAATGCCCTGGCCGATGAGGTGATTTTCGTGCACGAAGGCCGTGGCGAGCTGTGGAGCCAGCTGGGCATCGTAGCCTTCGAGCCAGGCGACTACGTGGTGATTCCGCGCACCATCATCCACCAGCTGCACTTTGAGGAAGGACCGGTGCGTCTGCTCATCATTGAATCGTTCAGCCCCGTGGAGACCGTGCGGCGCTACCGCAATCACTTCGGCCAGCTGCTGGAGCACTCGCCTTACTGCGAACGCGACATGCGTCCGCCCACCGAGCTAATCATCGAAGACCAGCCCGGCAACTACGTGCTGAGGGTGAAAAAGGAAGGCTTTCTGCACGAGCTCACCTACGAGCATTCGCCGTTTGACGTGGTGGGCTGGGACGGGTATTTCTATCCCTACGCCATCAGCATCCACGATTTTGAGCCCATTACCGGGCGCCTGCACCAGCCGCCGCCCGTGCATCAGCAGTTCGAAGCGAAGAACTTCGTCATCTGCTCCTTCGTGCCGCGCCTGTTCGACTACCATCCGCTCAGCATTCCGGCGCCCTACAACCACTCCAACGTCGATTCGGACGAAGTGCTGTACTATGTGGCTGGCAACTTCATGTCGCGCAAAGGCGTCGATTTAGCTTCGTTCACTTGGCATCCCAGCGGCATCCCGCACGGGCCACACCCCGGCACGGTAGAAGCCAGCATCGGCAAAACCGAGACGCACGAACTTGCCGTGATGGTGGACACCTTCCGCCCGCTGTACATGACCGATGTGGCGCTGCAGTACCTCGACAAACGCTACCCTATGAGCTGGCAGCCCGGCTTCGTGCCCGACATGCCGCGGGCTGCCGACATGATGGATTAATTTTTGCCGTCTTCGTAAAAAACTCCTAACCCATCGTAATCCCATGAAAAAGACACTTCTACTCGCACCGCTGGTGCTGTTTCTGGTTTTGGTCGGCTGCAAGAAGATTGACAAGCTGCTGACCTTCAACGTGGACGTGACTCAAAGCGTGACCATTCCCGGATATTTCGTGGGGGCGCAGCTGCCGCCCGTGGCCGTGACCACCGGCTCGGCCGAGTCGTTTCGCAACAACAAGACTTCCCGCGAAAAGGTAAAGGATGTGTACCTGAGCAAGATGGTGCTGACCGTGACCAGCCCCAGCGGCGCCACGTTCGACTTCCTGGAAAAGATTGATATTTTTATCAACACCCCCGGTGCCAACAACAAGATTCTGCTGGCCAACCTGCAGACCGTGCCCCGCGGAACCAACATCATCACCTTGGTGCCCACCACTGCCAAGCTTGATGAGTACCTCAAAGCCGAAAAGTACGAGCTGACCGTAGATGCCAAGCTCACGGGCTTTAATGCCAACGATTTCACGGTTCGCTCGGATGCCACCTTCAAGGTGACCGCCGACCCGCTCTAAAGGCAGCCGCAAACCAGATTTGTTGCACACGGCAACGCCGGCCCTCATCAGGGCCGGCGTTGTCGTGTGCAGCAAGCAATGGGCATTACTTTACTACCGCCATCCGGTTGTAGTGGTCCATCATGCGGGCAATATCGGCAGGGCGCGTGTAGTCGAGGTGGTTGGTAATGGCGAAGCTGCGTACGTCTTCGGCGCGGGCGCCAAATAACCGCAGCACCGCCGCCTGCGTGGGCTCGAGCGGACGCAACGGCTCGGCACCGATGGTGCCCGGGCCTGCCATGAGGGTAGCAACCAGCGGCCGGTTGCCGTTGGGCATTGGCACCAGGGCAATGGAGTAAAGCCAGCCCAGCACCAGGGGCCCGGCGTCGATAGCGGTGAGTATCTCCACAAATTCGCGGCGGGTGCCGGCGTTGCCTTCCTTCACGAGGCGGCAGCGGAAGCGGCGCACGGGCGTCTCTTTGTCGTCGGGGTCGCCTATGTCAAAGCCGCGCAGGCTGGCAGCCGACCACAAATGGGTGTCTTCAATATCGATGGAGTCCTGAACTTCCACCAATTGCAGGCCCGCGTGGTAGCGCAGCCCAGGTATGGGCCGGTACCGGCCGTCGAAAGTGCGGAGGGCCCCATACTGGAAGGTTCCATCGCCCACGAACCCCTTCGACTGCTGACTGAGCGAAGTCCGCAAGGCCTGCCCCGAAGGCGAAGCATTGGCCTGCTGGTAAGCCAGCTGAGCTTCTGCTTGGTCCCGCGCTATCTGAGCTTGGGCCGGCCGGCAGCAAGCCATCAGAAGTATGGCAAATAAGTAGTAGGAGTGCTTCACTAACTAATTATAGTGGGGAAATGAATTATAAGGGTACCAAAAATACGATAACATCGCCAAGTATCACGCATTTTGGGGCTTATTTCAATCACCGTGCCACTGCTTCAGGCAAAGGAGTAAAGGGTTGTTGATTGTTCCATAAGTTATTGATTATCTTGAGTAAAATAGGGGCATCTCTGTGTTCCGCTCATTTTTATTTTGAGCAAATAACCCGCCTTGGTTAGGGCTGTGATTTTATTTTCTATAAATTTAATTATTCCAGCAACTGAAGGGCCTGGCCCAAGTTCGTGAAACCTAGTGCCGCATAGTAACTGCGGCCTCGGAGGTAGCAATTGGGCCCGAACAGGCGCGCAACGCTGGGTTGCGTGAGCGGCCGTCGGGCCTAGTTGACAGAACTCATCTGCCAGAGTGTAGAGCAGCGTCAGCCAGTTGGATACGGATTTCGGGCCGGTGCCACATTTCCAGCCGGAACTCAGCCGATGAAAAGATGATTACTTGTTCTTTGGAGCAAGCTTATTGTAATAATCAGCCAGCCACACTAAGTCCGGAACGTTCTCGTACGATAGGTTCTTGCTGCTGGCGTAGGCTTCCATTTCTTTGGAGCGGTCACCGAACAGCTTAAGCGTGCTTTTGCGGCCTAGCTGAAATTCGGACAGCTTACTTTGGCCTGCTCTCAGCACATAAAGATGCGTTTCTTTGACGTAAGTGGGCTTCTTCTGCAGTTCTGCAGTGCTTTTGGTTGGCGGTGGGCCAACTACCCCAATCATGTGCATTAGGAAAAAGCGTACTTCGCCGCCGGTGTTCAGTGCTTCAAAAATGGAGCGAGTACCCGATTCGCTGCTGTTCTGATAAGTATGAACCTCGAAAAAATGGCTGTTGGGCTGCGCCTCAGGGCCCAGACTAAAGCGCGTAAGCTCAGAAGCGGGCAGCACCTTTATCCCATTGTCTGCTGACGAGTCGCGAACCTCAATGGTCTGCAATGCTAGGTTGAACCGAAGCCCACTGGTTTTCCGCGCTACACCATTCTTCCAAACCATCGTGCCCGGCAGCCAGTCTGGGGTGAAGTACCCCCGCCCAGGCACATTTTTGAGCGAACCCATTATCCCATTGTATTTGGGTGAATTCCTGATAACGCTGGCAATATTGTCAAACAACTCTTTATTCATGAGCTCGAAGGACGAATAGCCAGTGTTGCCGAGTCCGTCATTGCCGCCAGGCACGCCGGGTTGGGCCAGTACTGGAGTCGCAAATAGTAGAGACAGAATAAAGCAGAAGTGAAAGGATTTCATTTGAAGTAGAAATAAGGTTGGTGTTCGAGGAAGTGCAAGGTAGCCCCTAGCGGTTGCGGCCGTACTGCTCGTGGCTGCTCACCCAGTCGGAGCTGCTGATGGCGGCACCCAGGCTCAGCTCGCCGGCCAGCACCACCCCGGCCACGATTTCGGCAAACTTGCGCACCGTACCGCGGCCCACGCAGCCCAGCATTTGCAGGCATTCGTTTTGGGTGGCCAGGCCGGTGCCTCCGCCGTGGGTGGCCACGATGAGCGAGGGAATGGTGATGCTGATGTAGAGGTCGCCCTCGGGCGTGACTTCGGAGTAGAGAATGCCGGCGCTCGATTCGCTCACGTTGGCCACGTCCTGGCCCGTGGCAATGAAGAGGGCTGTGATGCCGTTGGCCGAGTGCGCGCCATTGTTGTTGGCGCCCGAAATGAAGGCGCCCACGTTGCTCACCTGTCCGTGGTAGGCCAACTGCTCGGGCGTCACGCGCATGCGCTGCATCAGCACGTCGCGCTTCACTACGGCTTCGGCCACCACGCGCTTGCCACGCGTGCGCATCACGTTGATTTGTGATGCTTTCTTGTCGGTGGCAAAGTTCGATTCGAGGTAGAAGTGCTCGACTTTGTGGTCTTTGTAGTGCTCCAAAATCCAGGAGCAAGCGGCAAACGTGGCACGGCCCACCATGTTCTGGCCCGCGGCGTCGCCGGTGCTGAAATTGAAGCGCAGGTAAGCGAATTTGTTGCTCAGGTAGGTGTCGATGTACTGCAGCTTGGCTACGCTGGAGGTGCTTTCGGCCTGGGGCCGAATCTGGTCGATGTTGTCTTCGACCCACTTGCCAAAGTCGCGGGCGCCGCGGGCATCGTGGAAAACGAACACGGGGGCCCGCTGCATGGCGTCGCCCACCACGGTGCATTTCACGCCGCCGCACAGGTTCAGCACCTGAATGCCGCGGTTGTAGCTAGCCACGAGGGTGCCTTCGGTGGTGGCCATGGGAATTAAAAAATCGCCTTGGGCGTGTTCTCCGTTCATTGTCAGGGGCCCGGCCAGGCCCACCGGAATCTGGGCCACGCCCACAAAATGCTCGCAGTTGCCCTGCAGCTGATGGGCATCAAAAGAGTAATGCTTGAGGTGCTGGAATTCCTTGCCCGAAAACTCCTCGGCAAAGCGCTGACGGGCAGCGATGGCGGCTTCGGAGTAGTCGTCCTCGGAGGAGCGCGGAATGCGTGGCTTGTGGTTGTCGGCGCTCACAATGGCGTCTTCCACTTCCACGTGCAGCTCGCCGAAGGCATCGGTAGAAAACCACACCTGCACCGGATGAATGCCCTGGGACAGCGGCGGCGTATCGAGAAGAATCTTCATGGAGCTACCCACGGGCAACTCGATGGCTTGACCATCGGCATTGATATCGGCAGCGCTTTGCTGCTCGCCAGTGCCCAAATCAACCCTTATGTTTTCCGCTGGCACCACTACCCCACCAACCTGAACCTGCTTAAAGCCTGTGATTTTTACTGTATCCAACCGATTTTTGATGCTGAAGGCGACGCCCGCATTCTGGGGCAGGTTGTGTAGGCTGCCGCGGGTATAGAGCAGCTTCAGGAGCATGGGGCTAGGTGTGAAGACCATCTTATTGGTGGGAATGAAGTGATACAGTGCAGGGCAGGAAAGTGTGCGAGAGTGAAGGTGGGGAATTTTAGGGAGAAAAGTGCCTCGTTGACTCTTTAAGGTAGAGCACATGAAGCAAAATCCGGCCAGCTGGTCAGTTGCAGGCCTCATACGCCAAGGCCTGCCTGCTCGCTGCCAACGAGCTTATGCATCGAGGCTATGAGAAGCTTTTCATAAAATAGACCCTCAAATTTTCGCAATGTGCAACCAGCTGCCAGCTCCGAGTTATATTTAGGTAACTAAGGTATTTAACAGACTGATGCGTCTATGGTAATTAAAGGGCCGTGGGCTTACGGTCAATTCAGATGCTGTCTATGCACATGGGCCATTAAAACACCGGCGTTTCGGGGCGGTTAATAGGCCCATGCGTTTCCCAGCCCATCGGAAGAGGGAGGCTGCGTGGCCCTCGTTACCTTTGTGGCCCGTTGGGTATACCCAGCAACTGCCTTTTTTTCTGCTATGCCTCCATCATCTGACTACCCACGCTTCACCCTTGGCAGTGCCCTGACGGCCGAGCAGCGCGCTTTTTTTGCCAAGCACGGCTTCCTTCAATTCCGCTCTTTCGCCTCCCCCGAACACGTTCAGCAAATTCTGAAAGCCACCCAGGACGTGCAGGCCAAATGGCTGGCCGAGGGAGTAGAGAAAGTTAACGGTGTGCCCATTAAGTACGGGCAGGACGTCGATGGCTCGCGCATTGTGCAGCGCTTTGCCTTTGCCTCCCAACACAGCCCCGTGCTGCACGAACTGCTGCAGGACAGCCGCTTCAAGGCCCTGTTTCCCCTGCTCGAAGCCGAGGGCGGCCGGGTG
Source organism: Hymenobacter sp. B1770 (assembly GCF_049896385.1). Classification (NCBI taxonomy): domain Bacteria; kingdom Pseudomonadati; phylum Bacteroidota; class Cytophagia; order Cytophagales; family Hymenobacteraceae; genus Hymenobacter; species Hymenobacter sp. B1770. The sequence goes on along the minus strand of NZ_JAFCUF010000002.1, from coordinate 671,836 downwards.
GGCGAAAATGAGAAGGATGGCCTTGTGGTGAACCACTATGTGAACGTGGAAGGCTCCGAATTCTCGCAAATGGGCTGGCACACCGACTCGCTGCGCGACGTGTTCTACGGCAAGCGCATCGGCCCCATGCTAAATGTGGGCTTGCACCTCGACGGCACCAAGGCCACTAATGGGGGCCTGCGCGTGATTCCCGGCACGCATCGGCAGGGCCTGCACAAGATGCTGTTTCGGAAGAAGTACTACAAAGACGTGTATCACGACCCCGAAGAGCTGGCCATCGAGACCGAGCCCGGCGACCTTACCGTGCACGACGGCCGCATGTGGCACCGCGTGGCCCAGTCGCCGCTCACGAACGAGGCCAGCCGCCGCCGCGTCATGTACGTGCCCATTATTTCGGGCAAATACCAGCCCAAGACCGAAGACAGCCCCACGCCCTTTTACCTGAGGTTTCTGCACCTTGTGAAATAATTCATTCAATAGTTTCCATTTAACATTTGATGTTGCGCTAATCCGCGCTTCTTGCTGAATGATGAAATGCTGTAGAACGGATTGTTAAATGTTAATTGATAACTAATAAATGAGTTACGCTCTCGTTACCGGCGCCTCGCGCGGCATTGGCCGGGCCCTTGCCCTCCTATTGGCCCAGCGCGGCTACGACTTGCTGCTGGTGGCTCGCTCAGAAGACCAGCTGCTGGCACTGGTTCACGAAATAGGGCAGAAGCACCAGCGACAGGCCCACATGCTGGCCCTGGACCTGGCCGCCGCCGGTGCCGCCGAAACCGTGGCGGCCTGGGCCACCCGGCAAACCGACCAGTTAGCCGTCTTGGCCAACAATGCCGGTTACGGCCTGTGGGGGCGCTTCGAGCAGCTTAGCCTGGCTGAGCAGCAAAACATGCTGCAGCTCAACATGACCCTGCCCGTGGCGCTCACGCACGCGTTGCTTCCTGCCCTGCACAAGGCCCCCAAAAGCTACATTTTGAATGTAGCGAGCACAGCCGCCTACCAAGCGGTGCCGTCGCTGTCGCTCTACGCCGCTAGCAAAGCATTCTTGCTGAGCTTCAGCCGGGGCCTGCGCTATGAGTTGAAGGGCAGCACAATATCCGTGACGTGCCTGTGCCCCGGTGCCACCACCACCAGCTTTGCCGACCGGGCAGGCATGGGCGCCGAGCTGCAGGCCACTGCCAACAAAGTGTCGATGACCGCCGAAGCCGTAGCCGAAGCTGCCGTAAACGGTATGCTGGCCGGCGAGGCCGAAATAATTCCTGGTCTTCTTAACAAGGTGTCGGCGGGGCTTACCAGCGTGGTTCCGAAGAAAATTGTGGAGAAAATAGCGGCAGGCATCTACGAAAAGTATTTGTAGAGCAACACAGCAGCATAAACAAGAAAGGACACCCCACTCGGGGTGCCCTTTCTTGTTTATGCTGCCACTTGAAGGCTAAGAAGGCAAGCTAGAAGCGGAAGAACCGGGGCTTGCACACCCGGCCCGCTACCCAATAGGCCAGCCAGGCAAAAAACGGCGCCGCGAGCACATCGTAGGAGTAATGCACGCGCTGCACCAGCACCAACAGGCCCACGGCCACGGTCATTAGCACCATAACTCGGCGCCATTTGCGGCCACGTCCGGCTAGCACCAGCAGGGCCATGGTAGCCGTGTGGCCCGAGAAAAACAAGTCGCGCACAATGGGCTGCGTCGTTACTTCGAAAATGCGGTCCATCAGCGGGTCGTGCAGGACAACCAAGCTAGTAGGAGGCTCCAGTGGCACCAGCCACAACGTGAGCATGCGCAGCAGCTGCAGCAAATAATACGCCCAAAGCGCCCGCAGCAACAGCTTGGGTCGCGGCGTCAAAAAGACCAGCGTGGCCGCAATGCTGCTGTAGATGAGGGCAAACGTTGGCCCCGACACATCGTGCACGGGCAGCAGGGTGAGTAAGGGGTCGGCCAGCAATTGTCCCGGACGCGACTGAATGAAGTGGTAGAACTGCGGCACCACAGGCAGCAGCCCCAGCAGCAGCAGCAGCACTAGGCCCAGGCGCCAGCGGAAGCCCGCCCACGCCCACGCCGCCGGCCAGGCATGCCCGCCAGGCCGGGCAGAACGGATTTCAGGAGCCGTTTGGGGGAAGGGAGAGGTTAATAGCGTAGCCACGGAATAGGTGAGTTCTGAAAATCGATAGCCAAAAAATAAAGCACAAAAATACGGCGCGGGCTCAACAGTAGCGTGTTGCTTGGTTACGTTGGCGTAACATTGCCTGACAACACACCGATGGTGTGCTGTGCTCCCTTAACGCTTATTTTTTTGTTGATGCGCACCTTCTCGTCTATCTTCACCGCTAGCGTGCTGCTGGCCACGGCCTGCGGGCCTGCTTTTGCCCAAAACCCTACCCTCAACGCCCGCATAGCCCAATTGGCAGCGCAGGAAGAAAGCAAGGTGATAGCCTGGCGACGCGACCTGCACCAGCACCCCGAGCTGGGCAATGAGGAAACGCGAACCGCCGGCATCATTGCCGCCCACCTCAAAAAGCTGGGGCTGGAAGTGCAAACCGGCGTGGCCCGCACCGGGGTAGTGGGCATTCTGCGGGGCGGCAAGCCCGGTCCGGTGGTGGCCCTGCGCGCCGACATGGACGGCCTGCCCATTACCGAATCCAATGACTTGCCTTTTGCTTCCAAAGTAAAAACCACCTACCTGGGCCAACCCGTGGGCGTGATGCACGCCTGTGGCCACGATACCCATGTGGCCATGCTCATGGGCGCAGCCGAAGTACTGAGCCAGGTAAAGAAAGACCTGCCCGGCACCGTGAAGTTCATCTTCCAGCCCGCAGAAGAGGGCTCCCTGCCCGGTGTGGAAGGCGGCGCCAAGCTGATGGTGAAGGAAGGCGTGCTCGACAAACCCAAAGTTGATGCCGTGTTCGGCCTCCACATAAACGCCCAAACCGAAGTGGGCAATCTAACCTACCGCTCCGGCGGCATCATGGCCTCGTCCGACCGATTTACCATCAAGGTGAGCGGTAAGGGTGCCCACGGCGCCTACCCCTGGAACAGCGTGGACCCTGTCGTGACGGCCGCCCAGATTATTCTGGGCCTGCAAACCATCATCAGCCGCCAGGTAAAGCTGATTGACGACGCCGCCGTGGTGACGGTGGGCACCCTCAACGCCGGGGTGCGCTACAACGTCATCCCGCCCGATGTGGAGATGAGCGGCACGATTCGGGCTCTGAATACCAATGTGCAAAAGGAAATATGGGCCTCCATCAAGCGCATTGCCACCAACATTGCTGAGAGCGCTGGGGCTACCGCGGAAGTCACCATCGACCCGTATGTGCCCGTAACCAGCAACAACGCGGCCCTCATGACCCAGATGCTGCCCACCCTGCAAGCCGCAGCGGGGCCCGGACAGGTACGCGAAATTAAGGCCGTGACCGGCGCTGAGGACTTTGCTTACTACCAGGAAAAAGTACCGGGCTTGTTCCTCTTTCTCGGAGGCATGCGCAAGGGCCAAGACCCCGCCACTACCGCCGACCATCACACCGCGGGTTTCCGCATCGACGAAAGCGGCATGACCCTGGGCGTAAAAACGCTAGCCACCCTGGCCGCAGATTACCTCAACGCCAAAAAGCCTTAGCAAAAACGACCCAATATTGTTATTCATGTTAAAGGAATGTTTCAATTTGTTAGAATGCAATTTGCTTAAAGCCATTCGTACAAAATTCGGGCTTTTATAACCATATTTACAATATTAAGTAAGTGACCTCGCGAAAATGACTACGTTGCGTCAGGTTTGATGCAAAGAATTCAAATTCACTTAACAAGCCCACTTACTTATAGCCCCACCTTTACATGAGAAAACAATACTCTGCCGCAGCATTGCTGATGCTCGGCACGTTGGCGTCCACCACCGGGCAGGCGCAGGATGTCGCGCGTGTCCAAACCAAAGTGCTTGGTGCCGATAACCAGCCCGAGCTGGTGGTATTTAACGCCGCCGGCAAAGCCGACTACAAAGGCGCCGAAGCCGCCGCGGTGCTCCGCCAGGAGCTTGGCCTTGCTGCCGATGACCAGATGCGCACCGTGCGCACCGAAGCCGACCCGCTGGGCTTTACCCACCAGAAGTTTGCCCAGTACTACAAAGGCGTGAAAGTTGAGCACGCCAGCTACAGCGTGCACGCCAAAGGCGGCACTGTAGAAAGCATCAGCGGCGACTTTGAGAAAATCAACGGCCTCAATACCACGCCCTCGCTCAACGAAGCGGCGGCTCTGCGCCAGGCCCTGGCCAGCGTGGGCGCCCGCAAGTACATGTGGCAGGACGCCGCCGAAGAAGCCGGCCTGAAGCGCCAGGAAAACAACACTGCCGCCAGCTACCTGCCCCAGGGCGAGTTGGTGATTGTGCGCGACGCCCGCACCAGGGGCGAAGCCGGTCCGCTCGTGCTGGCCTGGAAATTCAACGTGTACGCCGCGCAGCCCATCAGCCGCGCCTTCATTTACGTGGATGCCCGTTCGGGTGAGGTGGTGTTGAAGGACGACATCATCAAGCACGCCGCCGCTACGGGTACGTTTGCCACGGCGTATAGCGGCTCCCGCTCCATGGCCAACGGCACCACCACCAACGGCTACTACGTTCGCGAGCTGACCCGCGGCAACGGCATCGAAACCTACAACTGCAAAAAGGGCAACAGCTACACCGCTGCCGTTGACTTTGTGGATGCCGACAACAACTGGACATCGACTGAATACAACAACACGAACATGGATAACACCGCGTTCGACGCTCAGTTTGGTGCCCAGGCTACCTACGACTACTGGAAAAACGTGCACGCCCGTAACTCCTACGACAACGCCGGTGCCAAAATCAAGAGCTACGTGCACTTCGACGACACCCCCGGCGACGGTGTGGGTTATGAAAATGCGTACTGGAATGGCTCGGTAATGACTTATGGTGATGGCGCGACCCGCTTCCGCCCGCTGACTTCGATGGACGTATGCGCCCACGAAATCGGCCACGCCGTATGCTCGAGCACTGCTAACCTGGTGTATTCCAACGAGTCGGGTGCCATGAACGAAGGCTTCTCCGACATCTGGGGTGCCGCTGTTGAAGCGTACGCCGTGAGCACGCTGGGTGCAGCATCGTCGGGCGTGAAAGCAAAATCAACCTGGCTGATTGGCGAAGAAATCGACAAAGTACAGGCTGCCCTGCGTTCGATGAGCAGCCCCAATACCTTCAACCAGCCGGAGTACTACAAAGGCAACCACTGGTACACGGGCACCGGTGATAACGGCGGCGTGCACTACAACTCGGGCGTACTCAACTACTGGTTCTACCTGATTGCGGCCGGCAAAACCGGCACCAACGAAAAGGGGGTATCTTTCTCAGTAGCCAGCCTCGGCATCACGCCGGCTGCCAAAATTGCCTACCGCACCCTGAGCGTGTACCTGACGTCTTCCTCCACCTACTCCAGCGCCCGCACGGCCAGCATTCAGGCTGCCAAAGACCTGTACGGCGCCGGCTCTACGGCCGAGCAATCTGTTACCAACGCTTGGGCTGCCGTGGGCGTAGGCGCCAAGTACAGCACAACCACCACCGTTACGTACTGCGCTTCAAAGGGCACCAACGTATCTTACGAATGGGTTGACTACGTGAAGCTGGGCACCTTGGCTCGTACCTCAACCGCCGACGGTGGCTACTACAACGGCACGGCCCTGGCGGCCCCCAGCATTGGCGCTGGAACGTCGCAAACCATCAGCTTCTCGGCTGGCTTCTCGGGCACGGCTTACACCGAGTACTGGAAAATCTACATCGACTACAACCAGGACGGCGACTTTACCGACGCCGGCGAAATAGTGGTATCAGGCTCCTCGTCGAGCAGCGGAACGCTCAGCAGCACCTTCACCGTGCCTTCCACGGCCAAAACGGGCAATACCCGGATGCGTGTGGTGATGAGCGACGCCTCGGCTACCACCAGTTGCAATAGCTACAACTACGGCGAAACCGAAGACTACACCGTGAGCATCACGGGTGGCGCGGCCATCGCCGGCCTCACCGGCGAAACCTCCAACAGCCTGAGCCTGACTTCGACGTCTTTAAGCAACGAAACAGCCCGCACCCTGGAGGTGTACCCGAACCCTGCCACCGAGGCCATCCGCCTCGTGCTGCCCGGCAACGCCGAAGCCACCAGCGTAGTGCTTACCGATATCCGCGGCGTGCGGGTATTGGGCGCCAGCTACAGCAACGGCACCCTCAACGTGAGCGGCTTGGCCAAGGGCCTATACACCCTGAGCGTGAGCGACGGGCAGAAAGTGTTCCACCAGCGCTTTGTGAAGCAATAACCTGCCTGCAAAGAACAAAAAAAGCCCGTCAGCAATGCTGACGGGCTTTTTTTGTTGGCGCGAGTGGTAGCGTAGCAGGCTCAATTGGCCCAGGCTAGTCCAGGGCATAATCAAATTTCAACATCAGCGTGCCAAACCCGTCTTTGTTGCGCGAGGCTCCGCCGAGGCGAAGGTTGATGTCGTCGAGCTGGTCGGTAGAAGTGAAGTAGTAGTTGCCTTCGATGCCTGCGCGCAACTGGTCGGTGAGGCGCACCTGAAAGCCGGCTCCCACTGGTAACACGCCGGCCAGGGCCGGGTAATCGTTGCGCTCCGGGGACAAAAAGGACGTGCTTTTAGAAGCCCGTTCTGTGCCCACATACGATTGTGGGTTGTAGAGCAGCAGGCCGGCACCGCCCTGCACATACACCTGGAAAATAGGCGCCTCCGCTTGCGAGGCTGCAAAAATAGATTCGTCATGGAGCAGGTCGAACCGCAAAAAGACCGTGCCCAAGCCATTGGTGCTGGTGAAAGCCAGGCCGCGCTCCCTGGCTTGGTCCCGGGCACCCATTTTTACATATGAAAATTCGCTGCCAATGTGCAGGCGCGTAGTCAGGCGTTGGAGCACGCCCATGCTCGCGGCGGCTCCAAAGAAGTTGTCGGAAGGGCTGTTGCCCAGGTCGCCGTTGTAGAGGGCCGTGCCCAACCCCAGGGTAACGTGCATTGGGCCGCGGTAGTAGGGCCGGCCTTGGGTGTTGTAGTGACGCACCTGGCGAGTGTACTGGGCCTGTGCCGTATGGCTTCCAAAAATGCCAGCGGCAACGAGTCCAAAAATCAATGCACGAAGCTGCATAGTAACGGTTTAAAGATGAAAAAAGCCGCGTTGGCTGAGCTGGTTGGCCGCGAAAATGGGCCCCTGTTTCGAGCAGGCTCAGCCAGAGCGCCGCGCATGAAGTCCGCTTATACGGGACTTAACGGGCAAACCGCCGAAACCTGTTTATCCACTGGCCTTATTTGTAAGTCCCCTGCGGGTCTGGCTGCTTGGCCAGCAAGTCACTTATAAGGTCGAAATCGAGGCTGCTAACGTTGAGGGTCTGAACTTTGTGAATGGCCTCCCACGCCTCGGTGTACTTTTCCTGGTAGTATAGGCCGCGGGCCAGCTGCTGCCAGGCCACAACGTTGTTGGGGTCGAGGGTTGTGACCCGCTGCAGCAGATTCATGCCCGTGGCAAGGTCCTTCTTCTTCTTGGTCTGGCCATAGCGGATGAGGTGGCTGGTGCCTAAGTCGCTCATCATCAGCGTGCTGCTCGGGGACAGGGCTAAGCCCTTGGTCAGAAGGTCGATGGCGTTGTCGGGGGTGGGCTGCGCGCTGGCTAGAATGCCCAACCCCCGAAATGCGTCAGCATTTTGGGGGTTGAGAAGCCAGGCAAGGTTGAAGCGGTAGGCAGCCGTATCGGGCTGGTTTTCGCTTAGGTACTCGTAGCCTTTCGTGGCGAAAAAGGCACTGGCCTCGGCAGTGGAAGGAAAGCTAGAGGCAATGGCTTTTAGCTGGGCTTCGCCAATTATCTGAGTCGCCTGGGCCGGGCTAAGGCCGCCAAACAGGGGTTGTAGCCGTGCCACTTGGGGGGCACCAGCGGCGGCGTTCGAGCTGGTGCGGCCCTTCCGCTGGGCCTGCGCAGGCGCAGCTACAAGCAGCCCAAGGAGCATCGCCGCAGCCAGCGACTGCGAAACAGTTTTGAAAAAAGCAGAAATCAACACGGCAATGAAATAAATAATGAGTGAACCCAATCCTTTTAAAAAGTACCGGGTAAAGTTGCTGGCAAAGATAAAGCCAAGAGCGGCACGGGCATTTGGCACCCATGAGCGGCGCCCGCCGCAAACTGCAGCCCGCGCCAGGGCGTAGGTGGGCTACCCCGCCAGTGGCCGGCGGAGGCTTTTCATGAATGTTGATTGTATGCGTCGTTTTCTGTTGTTGATGCCCGTGGCCCTGTTGCTGGCAGTGGTGGTAGTTGTGCTGGCCACCGAATACGTAGCGGCCCGGCCCAGCCGCCGAATCAAAGACCTGGCCTATCTATCTGCCTCGACGGCCGGGTTCGACAAAGGGCGGCACATTCTGGACGTGTATTCGCCTAGGAAGGCCCCGGCCAATGCCGCCGGTTACCCCGTGGTGCTGTTCATCCACGGCGGCAGCTGGACGAGCGGCAGCAAGAACATCTACACCTTCATCGGGCGCCGCTTGGCCAAACAAGGGGTGGTGGCCGTCATTATCAACTACCGCCTCGCGCCCGCCGTGCAGGTGCCCGAGCAAGCCGCCGACTGCGCCCGTGCTCTGGCCTGGACCGTGCAGCACATCGCCCAGTACCAGGGAGACCCGGCCCGGGTCTTCGTGATGGGCCACTCGGCGGGGGGCGCCCTAGCGGCCCTGCTCGCCACCGACGACGACTTGCTAGCGCGTCACGGCCTGCCCCAAAACCCCGTGCGTGGCGCCATCATGGACGACCCGGCGGGGCTTGATATGTATAGCTACCTCAAGGAAATGAAGTACGAGGGCGACCAGCAATACCTCGTGCCCTTCGGTAAAGACCCGGCTGTGTGGAAGGCGCAGTCGCCCATCTACAAAATCCGACCTGGTATTCCTCCTTTCCTGTTCTTCATCGGTGGCGAAACGTATCCCAGCATCAGTAGTAGCTCAGGGCGCTTCCGCGACCGGCTCAAGGCCATTGGGCAGCCGGCGCTCTATACTGTCATCCCCGGGCGGCACCACATTCCCATGGTGCTACAGCTCTACTGGCAGCACAACATTATTTACAAAGGCCTGCTGAAAATGGTGGGGGCGTAAGCTTACCCAAACAGCCCGCCCTGCCGAGCGGGCTGCTCAAATTCCAGCAGCCACTTCTTGCGGTACATGCCGCCGGCGTAGCCCGTAAGGCTGCCATCGGCGCCAATAATGCGGTGGCAGGGCCATACAATGGCCAGCGGATTTTGCCCATTAGCAGCGCCCACCGCCCGCACCGATTTGGGGTTGTTCAGAAGCTTGGCTACGTCCATGTAAGACGCGGTGCGGCCGTAGCCGACGTTGCCCAACGCTGTCCAGACCTGGCGTTGAAAGTCGGTGCCAGAATCTGGTGCGTAGCTCAAGCAGAAGTCGCGTAGCTCGCGGCCGAAGTAGGCCTTCAACTGGCGGTGGCCCTCCTGCAAGCAAGCCGGCACGGCTGCAAACGGTGTAGCCGTGTTTCCCTCGGTGTTGTGGAAGCTCACAGCGCTCAGGCCCGCATCGGAACCGGTAAGCGAGACCAGTCCTAGGGGGGAGTCGAGGTAAGCCATGGCAATCATAGCTTAAAATTAGGCACCGCCTGCGATACGAGGGGCTGCACCGTACTGATTTTAACACCCTGCCGGCGGCGGGGCGGCACCGCTGCCGCCACCACTGCTTGGGCTTGGCGCAGGGCCTCGGCGCTGGGCTGGTGCAGCACACGGGCCGGGCCGGGCTGGCTGAGGTCGGCATCCCAAAGACCGGATTGGTGCCACTGGTCGAGGTGGTCCCAGTCGGGCCGGTCGATGATGGGATAGATGCACGCGCCCCACAGCGGCAGGCCTTCGTTGATTACCGCGGCACACTCCTGCCCAATCATGCGCCACCACAGCGGGCGGTCTATGCCCGGGTGGCTGGTTTCGGTAATGGCGAAGGGCCGTTTGTAGCGCTTGTAGGCGGCGCGCAGCAGCTCGCGCAGGGGCCGCCAGCTGGGGTCCATCACTACGTCGTTCCAGCCCAGCTTGCGGTAAGGGTACAACTGCCACTGGTTGTCGTAATAGTAATTGAATCCCACGATGTCGAGCAACTCCTGGGAGCCGCCCAACTCCGGGCACATCTTGCCGCAGAGCATATCCGTAGCCTGAAACTGGTTGCGGTGCGAGTCTTTGGCCTCGCGGCGGTGCTGGGGCCAGGGGTTGGGCGGCGGCACAATGTTAACCAGCGGCTCCGTGGTGAGAAAGCGAATGGTGGGGTCGGCTTCGCGCAGCGCATAACTGCCTTCGATGTAGGCACGCATCAGCCCGTATTTCACGTCCCAGCCTTGGTGGTGGCAGTAGGGAGAGGTGCCGCGAGCATCGCCGCCCAGCCAGGAAATGAAGCTGACTTCGTTGATAGGCGTCACGATGAGCTCGCCCTCGGGACGCTCGCTGCGATAAAAGTCTACAAAAGCCCGGCACAAAGCGGCAAAGCGCCGCGCAAACATGGGGTGCAGGGGCGTCAGGTCGTCGGGGTAGCCAAAGTGGCACAGGTCCCACACCTGTTGAATGCCGTGCCGCTGCCCGGCCGCCAGCATGGTTTTTACCGTGCTGAAATCATACTGATAAGGGATTTTTTCAATGTGAGCCCAACGAATTCCCTCGCGCACGGTGCGCACCTGGAACTGGTCCAAGGCCGCGTAGTCTTCATCGATGAGCTGCAAGTGCCCGGTCAGGGGCAGAAAATCAACGCGGTTGCCGAAGGCGTTGAGCTGGTCGGTGCATTCGAAACCGCCCATCCAAAATGAGCGAAAAGGGTTGTCAGAAGTTACAGCCATAAGATAAAGTAAGGGAAGAGCGAAGCAACGGGGCGAAGTTCACCAATACCGAAAAGTAGCCGCCTTCGTTAAGGACGAGCTTAGTGAATGAGCGCTAGAAATTTACGAGTGGATTTGGCTTTGCGGCCTGCTTCACACCGTGCAGAATGAGAACGCCGTTGCTGCTATCGACCAAGGAGTGAATGCTTTCCGAGAGCATGGCAGAGCTGCCAGTGAAGAACGCCGCCACAAATTTGCTGGTAGCAATGCGATGTCAGCCCCGATTGTCCCATGAATAGCAAGCCGGGAGGAAGACGTAGTGAACACATACCGGACCTTACGCAAGTAAAGGTGCGAAGGTAGAGCGAGGACCCCGAAGCTCGGCCGCGGTGCAGAACAACGATGCGCTTCGGCTGGCTCAGGCGGAGCTTCGGGGTCCTCGCTCTACCTTCGCGCCCATGTCTCAACCCACTTTGCAGCGCCGCCTCGGCATCGTTCAAGCCACGGCTTTAAATATGATTGACATGGTGGGCATTGGCCCATTCGTCACCCTGCCGCTCGTGATGGGGTTTATGGGGCCAAACTTCTTGCTGGCTTGGCTGGTGGGCGCTGGCCTGGCTCTGGTCGATGGCCTGATTTGGAGCGAGCTGGGCGCAGCTTACCCCGAAGCCGGCGGCTCCTACCGCTTCCTCAAACTGGCCTACGGCGAACAGAAGTGGGGCCGGCTGATGTCGTTTCTCTACGTGTGGCAAACGCTGGTGCAGTCGCCGCTGGTGTTGGCCTCGGGCGCCATCGGCTTTGCCCAATACTTCGGCTACCTCGTGCCCATGACGGAGTGGTGGCAGCCTAAAATGGTGAGTGGCGCCGTGGTTTTGCTGCTTATCGTTCTGCTCTATCGCCGCATCGAGGACATTGGCCGGCTGGGCGTGGCCCTCTGGGTGGGCGTGCTGGGCCTCATGGGCTGGCTGATTTTCGGCGGCCTCACCCACGCCAACCACGAAGTGGCCTGGCTGCCCAGCGGCGGCGTGTCGGCCCTGCCCGGCGTGCTGCTCTCAGCGGCCATGGGCCAGGCCGCCATCAAAACCATCTATTCCTACCTGGGCTACTACAACGTGTGCCACCTGGGCGGCGAAATCCAAAACCCCCAGCGCGTAATTCCGCGCAGCATTTTCTTCAGCATCCTGGGTATCATGGCCCTGTACCTGCTCATGAACTGGAGCGTGGGCACGGTCATTCCCTGGCAGGAAGTGCAGAGCTGGCAGGCCGGCGGCGCGGGCGCCATCGCCGACAAGTCGCAGTTCATTGTCAGCATTTTTGTGGAGCGGCTGTACGGGCCTGCGGCCGCTCAGGCGGCCACCGCGCTGGTGCTGCTGGTGGCGTTTGCCTCGCTGTTTGCGGTGCTGCTGGGCTACTCGCGCATTCCCTACGCCGCGGCGGCCGATGGCGAGTTTCTGTCTATTTTCGGTCGCCTGCACCCCACCAAAAACTTCCCGCACATCTCGCTGCTAATTCTTGGCGGCACTGGCTTTGTGTTCAGCTTGCTGTTCCGGTTGGGCGAGGTGATTACGGCCATTCTGGCCATGCGCATCCTCGTGCAGTTTGTGGGCCAGGCCGTGGGCCTAATGCTGCTACGGCGTCGAAATGGCACGGCCGCGCTGCCGTTTAAGATGCCACTGTACCCGCTGCCGGTGATTATTGCCATCATAGTATGGCTGCTGATTTTCTACAGCACCGGCGCCAAGTTTATGCTCTCGGGTCTCACCGTTATTGTGCTGGGCGTGGGCGTGTTCCTGCTCTGGAGCCGGCGGCTGGGGCGGTGGCCGTTTGCAGAGCGCTCGGCTGAAGGCCGCCAAGAGCAATAAAAGCTGGGCGGTTACCTTAGCAGCCGTTATTTATTTGCTTACCCATGCGCCTCTACCTGCTGCTTGTTTGCTTATGTACAAGCCTGACTTCCTGCATGACCTCCGGGTTTGTGGCCCGGGATTTTAAGCCTGCCTCGGCGCCAAGTATGCTTATGGTCCCTCCTGTTGCTATGATTGGCATCATCGAGCGCGGCAATAAAGGCTACTACAATCCCGCGCTCTCCCTCCAAGGACAGAGCCTGATGCGAGAAACGCTTCTTCGGTACCGCAATGAGCTGCACTTGACCGGCGAGTTGACTTTGCCCGATTCGCTGACGTATCAGCGCCTTGTTCAGCAACTGTATCGCACCCTCGACGTGGTCGAGCAGCAACGGTTTATTACTTCTTATCACCTGCCCACCCTGGATTCGCTGCTCAAACAGCAAGGCTCGCGCTATGCCTTGCTCACCACCACTGAGGGCTTCACTCGCGTCGGGGGCAACTACGGCAACCAAGTGGCCAAAGCCGTGGGGGTGGGAATCCTTACCCTGGGCCTGTATTCGCCCGTACCCATAAAAGCCAATTCTGGTATTGCTCTGTTGGTATACGACTGCGAAAACCGCAGCATTCTGTACTATAAACGCGCATGGCCTAAAGAGGTCGAGCCCCTCGATGCCTTGGTGCTAGACCGGCAGCTGCGGGCAATGCTGGCCAAAGACTTTCGGTTTGCACCCCGTCCCTGAGTTGTGCACCGCGCTACCCCAGCCGCTTCTCGTAGCAAAAGAACCGCAACCCTGGCCGAAACCCCAATGTAATCTCACCTGCAAAGCGGTAGCCCAGCTTGGGGAACAGCCGTTGCGTGGCCACGTTTTCGGAATTGGTATCTACGCGTAGCACCTGCAACCCTTGCGCCACGGCCTGCTTCTCGGCTTGTTCCATCAGGGCCAGCGCCACGCCCTTGCCTTGCGCCACGGGGTCTACGGCCAAGCGGTGCGTTACCAGGGCCGGTTCGGTCACGTCCCAGTCGGCTTGGGCGTACTCCTCGTCCTGGTCCATGGTGAGGGCAGCTACTCCGGCTACTTGCCCGGCCAGTTCGGCCACCCAGAGGTGGTTCCGGGTAATGTCTGCTTCGAACACTGCTTCATTTGGATAATCGGCCGACCACTGCATGTTACCGCTGGCATTCATCAGGGGCACCACGCGCCGCACAAGGTCAAGAATGGCAGAAACATCAGCAGCCGTAGCGCGGCGAATGGTGAGCATGAGATGAGAGTATTAGTTGGAAAAAGCCCGTTCTCGCCGCTGCTAGTTGCGCTCAGCGAGTACGTTGTAGCCGAAAAACAGCGTAGGGCGCAACAGTTTGTTGGTGGTGAGGTAGCAGTCCATAAAGGTCTGGCACTTTCGTAGCTTGTCGTTCGCCTCCAGCAAAGCAGTGTTAAATTCCCGGACACCGGTTAAGAGAGAAGGGTTCTGGCTTTGCACCGTTGTCACCAACTGGCGGGCCTGTTCAAAGTGAGTACGAATGGGCGGCAATTGTTGGCCCAGCTCCTCATCGCCCTTTCGGGGCTGAAACTGATGATTGTGGAACTCCACAAACGCATTTAGCTGCTTTATGCCCGCGTTGTACTCCCCCAGCGCCTGGTTGTAGGTCTCGAAGTGCAGGTTGTCTTCCCGGTTCTGGTTATGAACCAGGTAAGTATACGTCAGACCGTTCTTAACGCCGTTTTGTGCGATGCGCCGGTTGGTGGCGTGAATGCGCTGCTTTGGCGTTTGCTGCGTGTACAAAGCCACCGAATCGGCAAAAGCAAAGGCCGGGTTAGGCACGGGCGGCACGGTGCCCTGCTGAAACTGCTGGGGCGTACGCGGCGCCGACAGCAGCTGCCACATCGGGTCGAAGGGCATGTGGAGTTCAATGGCGGCCTTAGCCGGCATCCGGAAGTATTCGTTGTTGAGCTCAAAGACAAATTTGTGGTTCACTACCTTGCCCGCGGCCCAGGTAGGTTCCATCAGCTGCCACCTGCCGTCGATGCGGCTGGCGCACCATGCATGGCCCACCGAGGCCAACAGGCTGTTATAGCCCGGCACAACGTAGGTTAGCACGCCTGCCTGGTTGGCCACGGCACTGTAAAGCTCGGCGTAGTGCCGGCACACGCCGCGGCGTTGGTCCAAGGTTTCCTGAATCACCACGGCTGGTGCTCGCTCGTATTCAAGCAGGTACATGTTTTCCACGTCGTAGCGGATGTTGCGGGCCACCCACACAAAAGCGGCCCGGGCCCGGTCGGCCTCCGTGGTAAATGAGGTGTTGATGAAGCGAGCCAGCCCGCCCACCGTGCGCGCCGACGAGTCGGGCACCTGCCGCATGCGGGCATCCACGGCTTGGTAGGGATTTGCAGGCGCCGGGTGCGGCTTTGGCTTGGTGCCCTGGGCCTTGGCCGCTGGGTGAAGCCCGGCCCAGGCCAGTAACGCCAGCATGAGGGAACGGTAGAGAGGCATGCACACGGCGGCAAATAATTTAAGGATGGAAATTTCGCCAACAAAAATGGGCAAATCCAGTGGCATTGCCATCCGAATTTGCCCAGCGCAGGTAAAGAACCAAGCGTGTACTAGCCCCGACGCAGCACCGCGGCCGCTTCCTTGGCAAAGTAAGTCAGAATGGCATCGGCGCCGGCGCGCTTGATGCTGGTGAGCACCTCCATCATGGTGCGCTCGCCGTCGAGCCAGCCGTTTTGGGCGGCGGCTTTCACCATGGCGTACTCGCCCGATACGTTGTAGGCCGTCACGGGCAGGTGGGTGCGCTCTTTCACCGCATGAATCACGTCGAGGTAGCTTAGGGCGGGCTTCACCATCACCATGTCGGCGCCTTCGGCTTCGTCGAGGGCCAGCTCGCGCAGAGCCTCGCGTTTGTTGGCGGGGTTCATCTGATAGCTCTTCTTGTCGCCTTTTTTCGGGGCCGAATCCAGGGCGTCGCGGAAGGGGCCGTAGAAAGCCGAGGCGTACTTAGCCGTGTAGCTCATGATGCTCACGTGCTGGAAAGCATTTTCATCCAGCACCCGCCGAATCCAGGCCACGCGGCCGTCCATCATGTCGCTGGGGCCGATGATGTCGGCACCGGCGCGGGCCTGGGCCAGGGCCATCTGGCCGAGCACTTCCAGGGTGGCGTCGTTCAGGATTTCACCCGATTCGGCATCTACCACGCCGTCGTGGCCGTCGCTGCTGTAGGGGTCCATGGCCACGTCGGTCATCAGCACCACATCGGGAAACTGCCGCTTAATGTCGGCAATGGTCTTCAGGTACAAACCCTCGGGGTTGGCCGACTCCCTGGCCAACCGGTCCTTCAAGTTGTCGCTGATGCTGGGGAACGGAGCGAAGGCTTTAATACCGAGTTCCACGCACTGCCCAATCTCATCCACAATACGGTCGGCGGTGAGGCGGTTGATGCCGGGCATGGATTTCACCTCCAACTGCTGGTTCTGGCCTTCGATGAGAAACAGCGGAAAAATAAAGTCGTGGGTGGTGAGGCGGGTTTCCTGCACCATGTCACGGATAACTTCGGACTTGCGGTTGCGGCGGGGGCGATGGGTAGGAAGCATTAAGAGAAAAGAATGATGTTCTGAGCTTTATTGAATAGACAGGTGCATTTGCTTAGCAATCCCAGCGAAAAAATAGTCCAACTGGCTGCTGTGTTTTGTAAAATGCTAGCAAGCAAATGCTAATGTTAGAATTGATGTAACTAAGCAGGTTATAGAAACAGAATGTTATGAGCGGCCATCTGTATAGGGTGGCTGCGGATTTGGTTTATGGGGACCCGCGAAGCCTCGTGCAATCAGGTATGCACCAGCGAGGTACAAAACCGTTCCTATCCCCAAGCCCAGCCACCCGCCTAGATTGAAGCCAATAATCACGGCGGCTACACAAATTCCACCACCAAGCAAAAACATGATGCCACCCCAAGGAGGGTCATCAATCGAGCGATTCGCAGCTACAGCTGCCTTAGGCAAAACGGGGTTCTTGAATTTGTGCGGGCTGAATAGCTGCTCATGGCTCACAGTATTAGTAGCACTGCTATTCTTAGGCCGTTTGGGCCGGTGGGCGCTTTCAATAACTAAAGCAGCAGAAGTGGCTACTGGACTAACTGATAAATAACTGACAGAGCAATGCGGAACAACTATGCTTTTCGCTGCTATTGAGTCAGGCACCTGCAATTTACTTTGAAAAACCAAGGGCTGGAATTGGAACGTCATCCGCTCGCTGCGGCACCCGGCTAACAGCATCAGTAATAACACCTGTGTGTATCCAGGGCAGAAGCGGCTGGTCAACATAGCATTGGGAGTAGCGCTAAGTAAGATTAGGCTGCAAAGTTCGGCTAAAGCCGGACTATCCCCCAAATGGGTCGATGTAAGCTACCAGCACCGCCAACACGGCAGCTCCGGCCACAATGGCCCACACCAGCCCGCCCCCGCTAAGAGCGAGTCCCAGTAGCGCTATGGGCAACGTTACTAAGCCCAGTATCCCAAACACCGTAGTCCCTAGCCCTACCTCGGTAGTAGCCTGCGGACGGCTCAAAAAGCTCCGTTTGCGAGCTGCTGACGGAGCCGGCATGGTAGCTATTACGTTAGGAGTTTCAACGGTCACAGCCTGCCTTTGTGGTTTTGAGAGCCGTAGGCGTTGCTTCCTACTAGTCGGCTCAACCTTTATTTGCGACGGCGGCAATGTGACTGGCGTCTCAACTACTACCACAGTTGCTGGGTCTTCAGCAATCACTGTTGCCACCGTCGTGGCTTGCCCTTGGCGCATCACCGGCTGAAAGGTGAAACTGCTCCGACTGCTCTGGCAACTGCTGACTAGTCCGCCGGAAACAATTAATGAGCTCAGTAACCAGAAGCGGAACAAGCGGAAGCGCGTAGCAAAAACCATAAAGTAGAGTGGGAGTAAAGGCTGTGTTGTGCTCTACGAATATCTGCTTATTTCCGCTATGCGCGGCTTAGCTTTTCGGCGGCCAGCCAGCCGGTGCCCGCCCCTAGGGCTACGCCAATGCCATTGCAGCGCACGGCGGCCAGCACGCCGGGCCGTACCCAATCAATGATGGGCGCCAGCGCCGGCCCAAACCCCATCACCCCGCTCCACCGGTAGTCGATGCGCGGCTGCTGGCCCGGAAGAATAACGTTGTGTAGCAACTGCTCCAAGTACTGCTGTACCGGCTCCGTCAAGCCGGGTGAGGTGGTGACTTCCGCTGCAAAATCGAGGTTGCGGCCGCCGCCCAGCAGCAGCCGTTTATCAGGCAACTGGCGGAAGTAAGCATAGCCGTGGTCGTAGTGGAAAGTGCCCGTCAGCGCTAAGTTCGGCAGTGGCTCCGTCACCAATACCTGCCCCCGCCCAGGCGTCACCGCCACCTCGGAGAGTAGCTCGGGTGCGAAGGCATTGGTAGCCACAAGGGCTTGGCCCGCTTCCACGGTAACGCCATTGGCCAGAACCACGCGCACACCGCCACTATCAGTGTTTTCGATGGTCTCCACTGCGCAGTTGGTGAGCACCGGGACATCGGCGGCCCAGGTGCGAGCCAGCAGGGCGCGCATCATGCGACCAGTGTCAAGGCTGCCTTCGCACTCGTTTTTAAGCAAGGTTTCTACGCCGCGAAAACCGAAGCGGCCGGCCTCGTGGCTCGCGTCCCGAAAGGTGCGGACGTGCCCCGTTACTGGTGCCAGCAAGTCGTTGAAATAGCCGATTTTCTCGCGGCATTCGGCGGCCAGCGCAGCTTCCTCGTGGCGAAAGACTTCGTAGCCGCCCACCGGCTGGTAGTCCAGCTCCGCATCGCCAACTAGCGTCCGCAAGCGGGCCAGCCCCGCACATCGGGCTGCTACCACCGCTTCCAGGTCGCCGCGCTTTTCCTGTTCAAGCAACTCTGAAATCGAACCAAAGCATGCGAATCCTGCATTCTTGGTCGATGCCCCGCTGGGTAAGCCACCACGTTCCAACACCACCACGCGCCAGGTAGGCCGAAGCTGCTTCAGATACAACGCGGCCGTGAGCCCCACCAATCCCGCCCCAATAATTACTACCTCGGCCGGGCCAAAAAACGACTGGTGCTCCCAATAAGAAAGATTCGAAGGATTTTGCACAGCACAGCGGTAAGAAAAAGGAGTTGCCCCGAGCACGCAAAGTACGGCTTAGGGCAACTCCTTTTTTTTGCTTTATAGCGCGAAAACTAGAATTCCATTATCACGCTCTCGATAACATCGCAGGCTTCGTGCAACTGCTCTTCCGTAATCACCAAGGGCGGCGCGAAGCGGATGATGTCGCCGTGCGTAGGCTTGGCCAGCACGCCGCGCTCCATCAGGGTCACGCACACGTCCCAAGCCGTACGGCCATCGTCGGTGGGCTTGATGATGACGGCATTTAGCAAACCTTTGCCACGCACCAGCTCCACCACGTCGGGGCGCTTGGCTTGCACCTGACGCATGCGCTCGCGGAAGGCTTCGCCCAGCGTAGCGGCGTTGTGGGCCAAATTTTCCTCTATCAGCACATCGAGGGCCGCGCGCATCACGGCACAGGCCAGCGGGTTGCCGCCAAATGTGGAGCCGTGCTGCCCGGGCTGGATGGTAAGCATGATTTTATCGTTGGCCAGCACCGCCGACACTGGCAGCACGCCGCCACTCAGCGCCTTGCCCAGGATAAGAACATCGGGATGCACGGCCTCATGGTCGCAGGCCAGCAGCTTGCCGGTACGCCCCAGGCCGGTTTGAATCTCATCGGCCACAAACAGCACATTGTGTGCGCGGCAAAGCTCGGCTGCCTGGGCCAGGTAGCCTACGGAGGGCACCATCACCCCGGCTTCGCCCTGAATGGGCTCTACCATAAAGGCGCAAATGTGCGGGTCTTTCAGCGCCTCTGCCAGCGACTCGATATCGTTGTAGGGCACCACTTGGTAACCCGGCATGTAAGGCCCAAAACCACCCGTGCTGTCGGGGTCGGTACTGAAGGAGATAATGCCGGTGGTGCGGCCGTGAAAATTATGCTCGGCCACCAGAATGCGGGCCGTATTGGGTGCAATGCCTTTCTCCTGATAACCCCACTTGCGGGCCAGTTTTAGGGCAGTTTCTACGGCTTCGGCGCCGGAGTTCATCAGCAGGGCCTTGTCGTAGCGAAACAGCTCGCACAGCTGTTTTTCGGCCGCGCCTAGCTGGTCGTTGAAGAAGGCCCGCGACGTGAGCGTGAGTTGCTGGGCCTGCTTGGTGAGCGCCTCAATGATGCGCGGGTGGCAATGGCCCTGGTTCACGGCCGAGTAAGCTGACAGGAAGTCATAATAGTGCTTGCCGTCCACGTCCCACAAGTGCACGCCCTCGCCCCGGTTTAGCACCACGGGCAGCGGGTGGTAGTTGTGGGCACCGTACTGGTCTTCGAGCTGCATGAGCTGTTCGGCGCGGCTGGCGGTGGCGGTAGGAGAGGAGGTGTGCATAAGCAGGTGGGAATAGTAGGTGAGCGCACGAAACTACGGGTTTTTGACCCTTCGGGTCGAACTTTGCCTAGCGAAAAGGCAGGCTTTCGAGCTGGCGGGCCGTGTCGATGTAGCGGCCCACGTAGTTGCCTTCTTCGCGGCCGCTGGCCCGCCGCAGCGTCCAGTCGACCACCGCGGTTTCGGGAAAGCTGACGGGCACCGGCTCTGTGGGGCTGGCAGAATTGGCGGCTTCGGGCAAAAGCAGGGCCTGCACCTTGTTGCCATGCCAGCCCAACACCCGGGCCGAGGCCTGACGGAAGCTCGTGTCCGTTGCCATCACGCGTACTGCAAGCAGAAATTGGTCGCCGTGGGGCAAGCCCGCCTGAAACCGTTTCTTGGCTTGTGGCAGGGTGCGTTGTGCTTCCCGGATGGGGTCGGCAAAAGCAGCTTCGTCGCGAACCAACGCGGGCTGCACGCCGGCCGGCGCCAAAGTCACCGTGAGCACAACAGGGGCCGAATCCTGGGCTGCCACCGGACGGGGTGGCAACAGCACCGCGCCCACAAGCAGCGGCAACACAAAAGCCTGAGGAATTTTCATAACAAACGGCTGAAAGTGACAACAGCAAAATGCCACTTGGCAACTTTTACAACGCATCCGGCCGTAACTTTGATTCACCAATGTCCGCTCCTGTTCCTCAGCCGCTTCAACCCGGCGATTTTTACTACACCCCCGAGGGCTACCTCGTCTTCACCGAGCAGTACCATCGGCGTCGCGGTAGCTGCTGCCAGAGCGGTTGCCGGCATTGCCCCTGGAAATTTAAGGCCAAATCAGGCCGTCAGGGGGCATCCAACCAGAAATAAGTGTAGGGTGCTTGGTGAATGCCAGACTTTTGCCGATATTTGCGGCCCGTTTCCCTGCATTGTAATTTTTAAACTCCGATATTATGGCCCGTGTTTGTGATTTGACCGGCAAGCGTACCCGCGTTGGTAACAACGTTTCGCACGCTAACAACAAGACCAAGCGCAAGTTCTATCCGAACCTGCAGAAAAAGCGCTTCTACATTCCCGAGCAAGATGCTTGGGTTACCCTGAAAGTAGCTACGTCCACCATCCGCACCATCAACAAGAACGGCATCATGTCGGTATTGAAGAAGGCCAAGGAGCAGGGCTTCATCGTTTACTAGATTCCGGTATTGAGCAAGCGGCAAGGGTAGGCAGACCATCGTTCTTCCTGCCAGCTGCCTGCAAAATATTCCAAGCCAGCGCCGATACGCTTGCCCTTGCGGCAACTGTATCGGCGCTGGCTTTGTCTGTTGGCCATAACTTGCCTTCAGAATACTGGGCCGTTGAGCAGTATATGCGGAAGCAACTCCTATTGATGTGGGCAACGAAACATCGATTCTGGTGCCTCTGCCGCAGCTTGGCCCCTCAACACTAGCCCCCCAACCTTCGAAATATATGTGGCTTCCGTGTTTCGCCCGTCTGCTTTCCTTGCGCCCGCTGCGGCGCGCCTCTCAAGTAGTAGCGGGCAGCTGGGTGATGCTGGCCAGCGCGCCGGTGATGGCCCAACAACCGGCTTCCATCCCTGAGCCGCTCAATGCCACGCCCGCACCTGCCCGGCCCACCGACTTTCTGTCGCCCGCATTCCACAAGCAGCGCCGCGAGCTATTGCGCGCCCAACTGCCACCCAAAGGCGTAGCGGTGCTTTTTGCCGCCCCCGTCCGCAACCGGGCCAACGATGTCGACCACATTTACCACCAGAACCCCGACTTCTACTACCTCACCGGCTACGTTGAGCCCGATGCCGTGCTGGTGCTCTTCAAGGAGCCCCGCACCGTAGATGGCCAAGCGGGAGTGACTGAGGCGCTGTTCACGCAGCCCCGCGACCCGGCCCGCGAGCAGTGGACCGGCCGCCGCATGGGTGCCCCTGCTGCCAAAAGCCAGCTGGGCCTGCAATTTGCCGCCGACAACAGAACCTTCGCCACCTCCGGCATTTCCTGGGCTGATTTTGACCAAATTCTGTTCACGGACCTGCCCACTGACACCCGCGACGACCCGCGCGACCCCGCCGACTTGGCCAGCTTAGTTGCCACCTTCCGCCAGCAAACCGGCCTTCCCGCCGATTACGACCCCAGCCGCACCGTCGCGTATCGGGTGCTGAAGCGCTACGGCGTGAGCAACCCCAAAGAAGTAAGTGCCTACCTCACAAACCTGGTGAAGGAGCGCCCCGGCATGGCCAGCGAGCCCTCCATAAAAGCCTATCTGGCAGCCAAAAACAATGCCGAGCGCCAACGTGCCATCAACCCCAACGCTGTGGGCCGCTACGATGGCGCCAGCCTGAGCGAGCAACTGGATGAGCTGCGCGCCGTGAAGACCAACGAAGAGTTGGCCCTGCTCCGGCGTGCCATTCGCATCAGCGCCCAGGGCCAGCGCGAGGTGATGAAGCTGATACGGCCCGATATGGGCGAAATGGCGGTGCAGGGCCTGCACGAATACGTATATCGCCGCTACGGTGCCGAGTTTCAGGGCTACCCCAGCATTGTAGGGGCGGGAGCAAATGGCTGCATTCTGCACTACGAAACCAACGACCGACAGCGCCTCGACAACGACTTGGTGCTGATGGATTGCGGCGCCGAGTACCATGGCTACTCTGCCGACGTCACGCGCACCGCACCGCCTTCCGGTAAGTTCAGCCCCACCCAGCGCCAGGTATACGAGCTGGTGCTTGCGGCGCAGGAAGCCGGCTTCGCTGCCTGCCGCCCCGGCGCGGATTTTGACGCCCCCAACAAAGCCACCCAGGAGGTAGTAGCCAATGGACTGCTGAAGCTGGGCATTATTAAAAAGAAAGAAGATTTCCGGCGGTACTACCCCCACGGCGCCAGCCACTACCTTGGCCTCGATGTACACGACCGGGGCAGCTACGGCGCGTTGGTTGCCGGTAATGTGATTACCGTGGAGCCCGGTATTTACATCCCCGCCGGCTCGCCCTGCGACCCTAAGTGGTGGAACATCGGCGTCCGCATCGAGGACGATGTGCTGATTACGCCCTCGGGCTACGAAAACATGTCGGCCGAAGCGCCGCGTACCGTGGCGGATATCGAAAAGCTGATGGCTGAGACTAGCGCGCTGGAAGGCTGGAAGCTGCCGGTACTGAAGTAGTAGCTGACGGAGGAAGAACGAAAAGAACGTCATGCAGAGCGCAGCGAAGCATCTCTACCGCAATAGTAAATCAATGCTCCCACAACGAAGCGGTAAAGATGCTTCGCTGCGCTCTGCATGACGTTCAGATAGTCTTCGCGACCATCATCTGCTGCCGTTCTGCTTCGCCAACTGAAAGTTGACGTTTCTTTTCGCTTGTCGTTTCCAAAAAGACCCGTACCTTTGCAGTCCTAAATTTAAAAAATCACACCCCCGTCGAGATGGCCAAGAAAGGAAACCGGGTGCAGGTTATCATGGAATGCACCGAGCATAAAAACTCGGGGATGCCGGGCACCTCGCGCTACATCACCACCAAGAACCGCAAGAACACCCCTGAGCGCATCGAGTTGAAGAAATTCAACCCCATCCTCAAGAAAATGACTGTTCACAAGGAAATTAAATAACCTGAGCAATGGCTAAGAAAGTAGTAGCAACTCTGAAAACCACAGAGAACGCCAAGAACTGGGCTAAAGTGATTCGGGCCGTAAAATCGGAGAAGACCGGCGCTTATACCTTCCGCGAGGAAATGGTTCTCCTCGAAAAAGTGCAGGAGTACTTGGCCACCGGCAACAAGTAAGCCGCAAGCTTCGGCTTGGTAAAAGTTTAAAAAGTCCCACCTTCGTGGGACTTTTTGCGTGTAATACCCCTACTTGCTGGCGAACCGAAGGTCGGCGTCAGCTAAGGAAGCATTTTATCACGGCCGCTTTCGTCAGCGCCATCTTACTACCCCGAGCGACGCGAACGTGATAAGATGCTTCGCAAGCTCAGCATGACCGAACCCCAATGGGCCTCTTCGATTTTTTTAAGAAAGACAAGGAAAGCACCACCCAGCAAGCCTCGCTCGACGCGGGCCTGGAAAAGACCAAAACCAATTTCTTTGAGCAGCTGAGCAAGGCCGTGGTGGGTAAAAACACCGTGGACGAGGCCGTGCTCGACGATTTGGAGAGTCTACTTGTTCACGCCGACGTGGGCATCGAAACCACGGTGAAGGTCATTGACCGCATCGAGGCCCGCGTGGCCCGCGACAAGTACGTGAGCACCGGCGAGCTGGACCGTATTCTGCGCGAGGAAATTGCGGCCCTGCTGGAAGACAACAACACCGGCTCGACGGCGGTGCTGGACAGTGCCGGCAGTTCGGGCCAGCCCTACGTCATCATGGTGGTGGGGGTAAACGGCGTGGGCAAAACCACCACCATTGGCAAGCTGGCGCACCGCTTTCACTCGGCGGGCAAGAAAGTAGTGCTGGGCGCGGCCGATACTTTCCGCGCCGCTGCGGTTGACCAGCTCATCATCTGGGGCGAACGCGTGGGCGTGCCCGTGGTTAGCCACGGCATGAATACCGACCCAGCTTCTGTGGCCTACGACGCCGTGCGCAAAGGCGTGGAGATGGGCGCCGATGTGGTCATCATCGACACCGCGGGCCGCCTGCACAACAAGGTGAACCTGATGAACGAGCTGAGCAAAATCAAGCGCGTGATGCAGAAGGTGATTCCTGATGCACCGCACGAGGTGCTGCTTGTGCTCGACGGCAGCACCGGCCAGAATGCGTTTTTGCAAGCAAAGGAATTCACCAAAGCCACCGAAGTGACTGCCCTGGCCATCACCAAGCTCGACGGTACGGCCCGGGGCGGCGTGGTGATTGGCATCTCCGACCAATTTAGTATTCCGGTGCGCTACATCGGGGTAGGGGAGAAGATGACGGACCTGCAATTGTTTGACCGGCACACCTACGTCAACTCTTTGTTTAAGAAATAAGCTGCTGGAACAACCCTGAGGTAAACGGCTCGCCCCGCTAAGTAGCACTTGGCGGGGCGAGCCGTTTACCTTCGTGTCATGAACGACATTCAAACGCTTGCCGTCGTTGGAGCCGGCACCATGGGCCTTGGCATTGCCCAACTGGGCATTCAGCACGGGCTACCTACCATTTTATTCGACCTCAACCCTGCGGCTTTGGAAAAAGCTCAGGCCGCCATTGCCGCTGGGCTGGGCAAGCTGGTAGCGAAGAGCCGGCTCACGGCCGACGCCCGTGATGCGGCACTAGCCCGCCTCACTGCCACCACCGACATGGGCGTGGTGCAGGCCGACCTGATTATTGAGGCTGTGGTGGAGCGGCTCGATGTGAAGCACCAGCTATTTGTCAAGTTGGCGGCCCTCAACGGGCCTCATACTATTCTGGCATCTAATACCTCTTCGCTGCCCATCACCCAGTTGGCGGCGCCAGTGCCGAATCCGGAGCGGGTTGTGGGCATGCACTTCTTTAATCCTGCGCCCCTGATGCCGCTGGTGGAGGTGATAAGCGGCGTAGCTACCGCGCCTGCCGTGGCCGATGCTGTGGAAGCCCTGGCGAAGCGCCTGGGCAAAACTCCCGTGCGGGCTGCTGATGCGCCGGGCTTCATTGTGAACCGCGTGGCCCGGCACTACTACGTCGAGAGCCTAAAAATTGTAGAAGAAAACGTGGCCTCCTTCGAGGTAGTTGATGAATTGCTGGAAGCCAGCGGATTCAAAATGGGCCCTTTTCGGTTGATGGACCTGATCGGCGTAGACACCAACTTCTCGGTGACCAACGCCATGTTTGCTTCCTTCAATCAGGATGCCAAGTTTCGGCCCAGCCGCATACAGCAGCAAAAAGTGGACGCCGGCCACCATGGCCGCAAATCCGGCCGGGGGTTTTACACTTATTAAACACGCATCAGAAATGAAGAATCATCTACTCCGCGCAGCCATAAGCCCGTTATTGTTCTTCATTGCCCTGGCTTCAGCCTTTGTGCTTCCTGCTTGCGGCAACAAAAACAACGAGCAGCCATTAATACCCTACGCACCGGTGAATCTCAGCATCAACATCACCAATCAGCAGTATGCCAATCTCCGAGTGGATAACGGGGCAGTGACACTACCAATGAAAGGGCCCGCGGGAGATGGAGGCGTGAAAGGAGTGATTGTGGTGCGGCAGAGTGCAAACACCTTCCTGGCCTTCGAACGCAACTGCCCTTATCAGCCCTACGATGCTTGCGCGCTTGTCAGTCTGGACCGCATTTCGCGGTTATTTATGCGAGATTCTTGCTGCAATTCACAATTTGATTTGCGCGGCCAAATCACAGGTGGGCCAACTCAAAGGCCTCTAAAACAATACAGCACGAGCCTGCAGGGCTCTTTGCTCAGCATTACAAACTAAGGACGGGGGCAAATTTTTAGAAAAAAATGTGGTTTGCGCTTGTGCTTTTTTAGAGAAGGTCGTAAGTTTGCAGTCCGAAACAACAACAACCGGGTTTCGGGCAAGAAATTGCTTCCTTAGCTCAGCCGGTTAGAGCATCTGACTGTTAATCAGAGGGTCCCTGGTTCGAGCCCAGGAGGGAGCGCTAAAAGCCCACTCACGATACCGTGAGTGGGCTTTTTTGTTTGTTGCCCCCGGTTTTGCCCCCGGTGAGCTCTATTAGTTGGGCTTTACATGCTAGGTGTGTTATGAAAACTACCCTTTCGCTGAACTCCTGATGCGCCACACGCAGAAGAGGTATCGAGGCGCTAGGGCTTGCTTAACGGGTGGTTCTGTTGCAGCGCGCGCATGGGGGCCGTGATGTCCCCGATGCCCAGCAGTGTCTCGTGATGTTCGCGATGCAAGAGCCAGGCGTACTTTTTCGAGACGATGAAGTAGTGGTACGCCATGCCGCTGGCCAGCACGGCGTGCACTGCCCGGGCCGTGGCGTGGAACAGCCAGAACACTCCGCCGGAATGGTCCGGGTCCCGCACGTTGGTGACAAACCAGACCCGTTCGGCCGGGGGTAACAGGTGCGGCAAGTATGCCTCCACCGCGCCCTCGCTCACCTGCAAGCACTGCTGGGGCCCTTTCAGGCTGTCAAACCAATCGGAAAAGTTAGGGGTGCCATGGGGTGCCATGACAAAGGCCGCTTCAATGCGGTGCTTGATGCCGGCCCAGGCATGGATGCCCACCGCGTCGAACTCACTCGCATCAAAGCCCAGGCAGCGGGCCTGGTCCAAAAAGATGTCTTCAATACGTAGCAGCGAAGAGGCCATGCGGTTTAGCCGAAGAGGCAAGGCAAAGGAAACTAGAATTACGCTCCTTTGGGTGAACCGCTGGCAACGGCCCAGTACCAAATTGCCGGCGAGCTGCTGTGGGGCCGGGAGAGTTTACGAGAGTCGTCTACAAATGAAAGTTTACGTAACGCGCCGGGAGGATGAGTTTCGTAAACTCTAACGCGGGCCCTTTCTCTGCTATTTGTCGGCCCACGTCACGCCCTTTGGTCGGTCCAACCGAACTAAAACAGCGGTGGGCGGACCGAGAAGGGCTATAACAGGGGCCCAAGCACCAAAAGGCCCCAACTGCTTGCGCAGCTAGGGCCTCTGGAACGTGAATCGGGCCGCAAACGGGCGACTTATTCCACCACCAGCTTCTTAACTACTAAACCGGCGTCGGTGTGCAGGCGTAGGGCATACACGCCGGTGGCCACGTTGGCCAGCGGCAGCGTGTGGGTAGTCAGCCCGGCAGGCAGCGTTTGGGTGCGCACCACGCGGCCCAGGACATCCACCAGGGCCGCCGTTACAGCAATCCGGCTCAAGGCAGCGGGCAACTCCACGAATACGGCCGCGGTGGCAGGGTTCGGGTACACGCCTACCTGGGCAGCCATTGCGGCGGGGGCCGTGGCCAGCACCGCCTGCGGCGAGAACACTAACTCGAAGCGGCCGGCAATCAAGTCCGAGGCGTTACTCACCACGAAGTTGTAGCGGGGCTGGCGCGTTAGGTCCACTACGGCTCCGGTCTGCCGGTCGCGCAGGTACACCGGCGTAGTGATCAGGTTCAGCAGCTGCGCCGCGTGGAAGGTGTAGGATCCGGCGGCGGGTACGCCCACCGTCAGCGGCACCGTGACGGGGGCTGTGGCCAGCGCGGGCAGGGCGTTGATGGCCAGACGCTGCATGCCGGCGTCGGCCGACACGTTCAGGCCGTGGCTGTTGGGCAGCTTGACGGCGTCCCGCTCGCGGTCAACGCCCGGGGTGGCGCCGTTTTCGAAGTACACGTACACCGGGTCGGACAGGCCGGCCCCCTGCAGGGTGAGCTGCACCAGCGGCCGGGTCTCGGCCGACCGCTGGAAGGCCGGGTTCTGGTACGCCGTGACGCGGTGGCTGTTGCGCAGCGTGAGCGTGCCGCTGGTCTGGCCGGTGCTCACCCGCACGAAGAAGCCTTGGCCTAGGGCCAGCACGGGGTTGCCGCCCACGCCGTTCACGATGGCCCGGTACGAGCCGCCGTATGGGCTGGTGCTCTCAAACACGTACACGGCCGCATCCAGATTGGGGCGGTCGGCGGGGGCTACCAGCGCGTAATCCAGCGGCGACGGGTAGGGGTTGCCCACCAGCGCCCAGCCCGCCTCCGGGGCCGTCGCGCCGCTGTTGCGGCCCAGCGCCTGCGTCACGGGGCCGGTGTTCGGCGGGCCCGTGACGGCCAGCGTCTGGTTGGCTGCCACGTTGACGGTGTAGCCCTGGCCCACGGCCAGCGGGGCGCTCAGCGAAGCCGGCGAGAACCAGCCCTTGTCGAAGGGATTCAGGTTATTGGCTGTGGTGGCTAGGCGGGCCTGGTCGTAACCGTATACCGTGGGGAAGGGCGTTTCGGTCGTGGGCGTGGCCGACGTGTTATAGTTTGGGTTTACCACGGGCGTGAAGCTGGCGGTGGTCAAGCTGGCCACCGTGGCCGTGCCGACGGGGGCTGAGAAGTGGCGGTAGCCCACGCCGGCGTTCAGGTTGGGCGCGAGGTAGCGCTGCACCGTCGCGCTGCCGATGATGACGCCCCCGTTGTTCACCACCAGGGCGGTGTTCGTTGCGTTGGACTCCAGCGTGAGCGGGTTGCCCTGCGTGGCGAAGGCGCCGGTGAGCGTGAATAAACGCTGCACCGCCGTGCGGGCCGCCGTCGCCGACTGCGCCCCGCTGGCGTCCACGGTCAGGTTCCAGAAGCGGGTGTCGCCGCTGCCCAGCACGTTGGCCAGCGTGCTCGTGCCCAGCACCACCGTGCCGCCCGTGGGCTGGAACGTGCCGTTGTTGGTCAGGTCGGCGCGCACGTCGAGTGTGCCGCCGGTTTGGGTGAGGGTGGCGCCTGCGTTTAGGGTCAGGGCCCTCGCGGTGGCTGTGCCGGCCGCAACGGCGGGCATGTTCGGGGCCGCGGCCGGAACGAGGGCATCCACGGCCGGGGTGGGCACGCCGGCGCTCCAGTTGCCAGCCGCGAACCAGTCGGTGCTCACCAGGCCCGTCCAGGACGTGGCCGTGATCACGGGCGTCGGGTTGGTCACGGTGAAAGTTACACCGGTGCTGGTGCCGCCGCTAGTGGTCGCCGTGACCAAGCCGGTGGTAGCGCCCGCGGGCACGGTGGCCGTGGCCGTGGTGCCGGTGCCGGTGCTGAAGATCGTGGCGGCCGTGCCATTGAAGCTAACGCCGGTGACGTTGGTCAGGTTGGTGCCCGTGATGGTGACACTCGTGCCCACCGGCCCGCTGGTGGGGCTAATGGCGGTGAGGGTGGGCGCGGGCACGACGACTGTAAACGCAAGGCCGTTGCTGGTGCCACCGACCGTGGTCACGGTCACGGCGTAGGGGCCGGGGGCCAAGCCGGCTGGCACCTGCACGCCGGTGAGGCGCGTGTTGCCGGCCACCACGAAGCCGGCCGGGGCCGAAGTGGCGGTACTGCCGCTGGTGAAGGTGACGGCCGTGGCCCCGCTCAGGTCGGTGCCCGCAACGTCGAACAAACTGCCCGTCGGCCCATTGCTGGGGGTGAGCGTGCTGATAACGGGCGCAGTGATGGTCACCACCACGGCGTTGGACAGGTAGGTGCAGCCGGTAGCCGGGTCGGTGGCGGTGGCCGTGTAGGTGCCGGCCGTGCTCAGGATGCGGGTGGCCCCGGCGGTGTTGCCGGGGTTGAAGACAAAAGTGGCCCCCATCAGGGGCGTGGCGGTGTTGTTAGGGGTACCGTCTGCGTTGAGCCGCAGGATCCAGTGAGGGGTTATGGCATTGCCGTTGTAGCTTGAGAAATTGCCCCCTATCAGCACCTTCCCGTCGGCCTGCACGGCCAGTGCGTGCACGTCGTGGTTGACCCCGGTGCCGCCGTTGTTAAAGCCCGTGTCGAGCGTACCATCTGCGTTGAGCCGCAGTATACCCTCCGAAACGGCCGTGCCTCTGTAGGAGGTGAATCGGCCTGCAATTATCACCTTGCCGTCGGCTTGGACAGTCAGCGCGAATACGCCGTTGTTGGCCCCAGTAACGTTGCTAAAGCCCGTGTCAAGGGTGCCATCGGCGTTGAGCCGCAACACCGCATCCGGTGCGCCAGCATTACGGCTGAAAGAAGATAAGTAGCCACCCACGAGTAGCTTGCCATCAGCTTGGACGGCCAACGCGTACACGATGCTCACGTTGTTAAAGCCATTGCTGGAATTAAAGCGCGGGTCGCGTGTGCCATCAACGTTGAGGCGCAGCACGAAGTCTGAAACGGCGGCGCCATTGTATGAAGTAAAGGCGCCGCCGACTACCACCTTGCCGTCAGCCTGCACAGTAAGAGCGTACACGGCATTGCCTGCGACCCCAGTGCCGCCGTTGTTAAAGCCACTGTCGAGGGTGCCATCGGCGTTGAGCCGCAGCACCCCATCCGGTGCGCTGGCATTGCCGTTGTATGATCTGAAGTTACCCCCCACCAATATTTTGCCGTCGAGCTGCAGAGCAAGCGCGTGCACTTCGATGGGGTTGCCTGTAAATAAGGGTACGCCGTCTATTCCGGTGCCGCCGCTATTAAAGCTAGTGTCGAGGGTGCCATCGGCGTTGAGCCGCAGGACATAGTTCGGGGCGGCGGCATTGCCGTTGTAGGCCGTGAAGTTACCCGCAATCAGTATCTTGCCGTTCGGCTGTAAGGCCAGCGCCTGCACGGTGCCGTTAGCCCCAATGCCGCCAACATTGAAGGTTCTGTCGAGGCTACCGTCGGCGTTGAGCCGCCGCACGTAGTTCGTGATTCCTCCCCCAACTAGCACTTTGCCATCGGGCTGCACGGCTAGGGCCAGCACGGTGCCAGCGATGCCGCTGTTAGCAGCGTTGAAGGCGACCATCGTGGCTGTGGCCGTGAGCGTGGCGTTGCCGCCACCAGGCAGAGTGAGCGGGCCAGCGGGCGTCACCTGCACCGTCACGGCGGGCGGGGCACTCACTCGCACCACGTTGCTGTAGCCGGTGCCGTTGCTGGTGGTGGCCGTTGCCTGGTAGTCGCCCGGCTGGCTTACTGTGATGCTGGGGCCGGTGGCGCCGTTGCTCCACGTATATGTAGTTCCCACCCCAGGCGCAGCCACTGTACTAAGGCTTCCATCCGCTTTAAAATCTACCAGATTTCCTGGGGCAAGGTATCCGCCAGTGATAGTATAGATGCCGCCTATTAATATGCCACCATCTGATTTCAACCCTATGGCAAACGGCCTGAGCGTGACCGTACTGCCTACGCGTGAGGGATTGAACCCCAAGTCTCGGGTGCCATCAGTGTTGAGGCGTATTATTGAATTAGGAAGGTTAACGCCGTTGTAAGAGGTAAATTCTCCAGTGGCCACTACTTTGCCGTCTGGCTGTAGCGCGAGCATAGACACAATTTCATCAAAGCCGGTACCACCGGCGTTGTAAGATGTATCAAGCGTCCCGTTATTGTTCAAGCGTACAATGTTGTTGACTGCTATGCCGTTGTAGCTTGTGAATTTCCCGCCGAGCACGATCTTTCCATCGGGTTGAAGGAGAATCCCGAATACGTTATGATAGTAGGTATACGACACAGGCTGGTTGTTAAAACCAAGCCCATTGGCATTAAAGCTTAAATCACGGCTACCGTCTGTGTTCAGACGGATGAGGTAGTTGACGGGCACACCGTTATAAGAGGAAAAATAACCTCCTACCAGAGATTTTCCGTCTCCTTGTACGGCAATATTATATACATCACGGTCGTAGGCGCCTCCTATGCCACTTCCCCCAACGTTAAAGCTACTATCAAGGCTGCCATCCGCATTTAACCGCGCTAGTTGATTGGTTTGAGCGCCGTTATAATGTGTAAAAGTCCCGCCTACTAGAATTTTACCGTCTGCTTGGAGCGCGGCCTTCTTTACATACACCACCAAGGCCGAAGGCAAATTATCGAAGCCACTGCCGCCAGCGTTGAAACTTACATCGCGGGTGCCATCAGCATTCAACCGCACAAGGCCAACCGCAGGCAGGTTGTTGTAAGTATAAAAATAACCACACACCAGAATTTTTCCGTTTGGTTGAACCGTGATGGATAATACGCCGTCATCGAAGCCGCTACCACCCGCATTAAAGCTTGCGTCACGGGTGCCATCGGCATTCAACCGTAGCATGGACTTAGCAGCTATTCCATTATAGCTGCTAAAGTGTCCCCCCACGAGCCATTTTCCATCGGCTTGGGAAACAATTGCGTTTACGCCAGAGTCAAATCCCACCCCCCCGCTGTTAAATGCTGGAACCGTTGCGTTAGCCGTTATGCTTAAGCTAGCGCCGGCACAAATGGAATGAGTCCCCTGTGGAGTGGTGGTGACCATAAGATTGCTCTGCGCAACAGATTTGCTTTGTGTAACAAGCAGAACAAAAAGGATTAATAAGGTATTGAACGAGATTAAATTTAATCTCGATAAGCAAGTAGAATTTTGTATCATTTAAATCTTGGTAGAATTTGTTGAATTAAAACTATCACAAAGAACATCCTTATAAACCATAGTATACAATTATGAGCACGTAAATGATGATTGTTTAATCTGACACTGCAACGCGTGGCCTTGGTCACCGACGAATGAAATAGCTTGATTAGAGTTGGGATGCACATCGGCGGTGCCCGGCAAAGGCTTGCAGACAGGCAGCTTATGACCAGAAATACCGTCGAAAAGGCAAAGGCGCCTTTGTTTAACGGGTTCTTCGAGCGAAAGAAGTTAAACGGCCACTCACGATATCGTGAATGGCCGTTTTTAATTGTTGCCTCCGGTGTGGATTTCGTGATGTTTTAATTGTTGCCAAAAAAGCTCCTTTTGAAATGCGCAAACGGGGCTTTTTGTTTAGAGTGCCCAGGAAAGCCAGAACCTCGCTCATGCTACTAAGCTTCCTGTGCGGTACTAGTAAATAGTGACTAAGCAATATTAGCCAAGCCGCTTGTCTGGCGCTACATTCGCCGCATGCTTCCGCTTTTCGCCCCCGCCGCCCTACCCGCCCCGCTCGCCACCTACCACCCCGCCACTGCCTTGCCCGACTTCGCCGCCCGCGTCGAAAAGCTCCGCCGCTGGCAGCAAAGCATTGCCTCTGGCTACGTCGCTTCCCAAAAGGAAGAGTCCCTCCAGGCCGAGTTCCTCACCCTTGTATTCGGCATGGCTCTGGGCTACGAGTGTGAGCGGCCGGAGTACCGCCAGCTACTGCTTGAAAAGAAAACCAACGTCGATGGCACCAAGCCCGACGGCGCCCTCGGCGAGTTTGCCGCCGACCCCAAAGGTGCCCTCGGCGGCCCCGTGCGGGCCGTCATTGAACTCAAAGACGCCCGCACCTTGCTCGACGCCAAGCAGAAGCTCGGCGCTAAGGGACGCGCCGAAACGCCCGTGGAGCAAGCCTTCAGCTACCCGTCCAAGATGGGTGCTAGCTGCCGGTGGGTCATCGTGTCCAACTTCGTCGAACTGCGTCTTTACGCCGCCAACGACCAGACCCGCGCCGAAGTATTTGACTTCCGCACCCTGCCAGACCAGCCCGCCGCATTGCAGCGCTTCTTTGCCCTGCTCGGCGCCGGCCAGCTGCTGCCCGCTCCGGCCCAGGCCGACGCACCCCTCGACCACGCCCTGCGCCAGCGTCAGGAGCAGGAAGCCCGCATTAGCAAAGACTTCTACCGCGACTACCGCAAAGCCCGCCGCGACCTGCTCGACCACCTCATCGAGCAAAAAACCCCGCCGTGCCCGCGCTCGACCTGCTCCAGCACACCCAAAAGCTACTCGACCGCGTCATCTTCGTCTGCTTCTGCGAAGACAAAAACATTATCCCGCGCCTCACCTTCCGGCGCCTGCTCGACGCCGTCCGGGCCAACGTCTTTGATCCCGCCGACGACAAGGTATACCGCACCGTGCGTGGCCTCTTCCAGAGCATCGACCTTGGCAACCCTGCTGCTAACATCAACCGCTTCAACGGCGGCCTCTTCGCGCCCGACGCCGCCCTCGACGCCCTCACCATCAAAGACCGCACCCTCGAGCCGGTCATCAGCCTCGAGCGCTACGACTTTGCCTCCGAACTCAACGTCAACATCCTCGGCCACATCTTCGAGCAGAGCCTCGCGGACCTCGAAGCCGAGCGCGCCCGCCTCCAGGGCCAGGCCCCGCCCGATGCCAAGCAGGGCAAGCGCAAGCAGGACGGCATCTTCTACACCCCCGACTACATCACCCGCTACATCGTGGGCCAGGCCGTGGGCGGGTGGCTGCGCGAGCGCCGCCAGGAAACCGGCCTCGACGACCTGCCCGACCTCACCGACGACGACCGCGCCACCATTCGGGTGCGGCAGGTGGGGGGCGGCCTGCTCACCCCCAGCACCCGCGTGCAGAAACACATTGCCGCTTGGGAAGCCTACGGGCAGCGCCTGCGCGCCATCCGCGTGCTCGACCCCGCCTGCGGCTCCGGCGCCTTTCTCAATGAAGCCTTTGGCTACTTGCTCCGCGAAGGGCAGGTGGTGAACACGGCATTGGCCGAGCTGCGAGCCGGCCAGTTCGAAGTGTTCGACCTCGACCGCCACATCCTCCAGCACAACCTCTACGGCGTCGATCTCAACCCTGAATCCGTCCAGATTACCCGGCTCAGCCTCTGGCTCCAAACCGCGAACCCCGGCCGGCCCCTCACCTCTCTCGACCACAGCATCCGCTGCGGCAATTCCCTAATCGCCGACCCCGCCGTGGCAGGGGAACGGGCATTTGATTGGCTAACGCAGTTTCCCGAGGTGTTTACTGATGGCGGGTTTGATGTGGTAGTAGGAAATCCGCCGTATGTGCGAAGTCGTGGATTGTTCTCAGAAGCCGAAAAGACTTTCCTCACAAACCGATATAAAACAGCCTCCTATCAACTCGATTTATATAAGCTTTTTATTGAGCTTGCACTTGACCTAACCAGTCAAAACGGCGCAGTTGCTTTCATTACCCCTTCCGTCTTTTTGACTAATGAATACGATAAGAAATTGCGTGAATACCTATTAACTCAGACACATATTAGTGACCTGACCTTCCCAAGTGAAAGCGTTTTTGACGATGCAGAGGTAAAGACCGTTGTCTTTAATATTATCAAAACCAGGCCTATAAACTCAATAATCAATTACCACATTATCAGTAAAACAGCGCAAAAGTTTACTCAGGCGGTCAACCAACAATCTTTTCAAGCACCAAAGTATATCATCAACGAAACGGCGAACAATGACTCGCAGGCAGTAACACATAAACTAGAAAAGCATCCGAAACTGGAATCATCTTTTGTTGTCAGAAACGGCATGAAAGTCCGTAAGGAGCTTGTTTTCAATTATAAGTCAGGAGATAGTTTCAAGCCGTTTGTTTTAGGCAAAGACATTGCCCGCTATTCTATTCAAACCACGAGTGGGTACGTGCATTATACTGCCGAAAATGAAAAGTTATATACTAACCAAGCTTTCAGAAGCCCTGATGCTTTTGAGCAGAAGAAAATCATAGTCAGGCAAATACCTGGCAAGAAGCACTTGTTCGCTTCCTTGGATGATAATCACCTTTACGCCGACCAAACCACCTATCTAATTTCACAAATTAACAAAGGAACCCATTCGTTAAAGTATCTGCTTGCTCTTCTATCGTCTAAACTGCTGAAGTTTTATTTCGATAACGTCCATTCCGACAACAAGGAAACATTCCCGAAAGTCAAACGCTCTCAGCTGTTGGAGTTTCCTGTCCCGAACCTCATTCCCACAGAGCAACAACCCTTCATTACCCTCGCTGACCAACTTCTCACCGGACACTGCGAGCTACATGCGGCCGACGCTCAATTTGCCACCCTCCTCCGCGCCGAGCTTGGCCTGACCCTTCCCCTCACCGGCAAGCTGTCCCCCGCCCAGGAATGGAAAGCATGGAGCACCGCCCTAAAAAAGGCCATCGGCCGGCCGCTCTCCCTTGACGAAAAAGGGGAGTGGCTGCCCCACCTCACCCAGCACCAGCAGAAGCAGGCCCAGCGCCGCCAGCACCTCGCCCAGCTCGACCGCCAGCTCGACCAACTCGTGTACCAGCTTTACCACCTCACCCCCACCGAAATTGCCTTAGTTGAAGGATAGCAGGACTTTAGAAGCACGTCAGTATTACCACGTTATGCTGCTTGCTTCTCACCTTCCGGCCTGCTTTCCTTTTCTGCTTCTTGGGATAAGCTAAGGTAAAAAGATTAGTAGAGCACGACAATAAAATCAAGGAGTTCCGAGTATGGAACAATAATCGACTTGAGGGGCAACTAGTTATTAGTAAGCAGTTGCTTGAAGCTACTCCACAGTAAGGAACGGGTTTCCTCATGCGTCATGTGCCAAATCAGGGCTAATTGACTTACGGTATTGACTAAGCTTTGCTCACGAGTAGTAATGGTCGCATCGAATGTAAAGGGGGCATCCGTTTCAGTGAGCACCCGGTTTGGGGGCATCATGGAAACCAGTTGCTTTCCCTTGGCGGAACGCAACATCTGATGATTAACGGAGAAGTATACCCCGGCAGCTATAGCCAACTCCAACTCCCGTGCAGACCCTGAAAACCAGTGAAGAATTACCCGGTTATTTTGCGCAATCATGCGCTTTGAAGCAAGCAGGGTCAGCACTTCGACTACTGCCTGGCGGCTGTGTACCGTAAGGATTTTATTGCCTTCCCGTTCGCACTGCTTCACTATGTGTTTCAATACGGTCATCTGCACAGGCCATGCCTCCTTCCACACAGATGAGCCATCCAGACCTACTTCCCCAATGTAGCGTGCCCCCGAAAACTGCGCATCGAACAGTTCTAACTGCGGATTTAGCTGGGACAGCAGTCGCGGGTCGCCAAGCACTTCTGGGTGGAAACCTAGCCCCACCCGAATGTGCTCACAATCGGCAAATAAGCGCTGATTGGGCTCAAATAGGTATGGCGCGTTGGTAACTGTCAGAGACTTAATGTTACCAGTATTTTCCTGGAAAGGGTTGGTGTGTATATCCGGTAACAAATCCAGGTGGCAATGGGCATCAACGTAAGCAGACATTTAAGCGAGGCTAACTTGCTGAACAAAAGCGTCGATCTCATCAAGGCCCCGGTTGTACATGGCAATATAAGCTGGCACGTCCTGGTCGGGTAGCGGGCCGGTGAGCCGAATGGCTGCGGTAACATAATGAGGCCGCCGCCGCCGCATTTCCAGCATAAACTTAAAGGCCATAACATCGGCGCCTTCCGACTTTTTCACATTCAGCCTTTTACCGGGGCCGGTAATGCCACCCCGGTCCGGTGAGGTATCAAGTAGCGCAGCTTTGCCAAAAGCCGCGCTACGTATAATGCAGGGCACGCAATAGCCGCAATGCCGGTTGCCATATCCAGTGGCGGAGAAACGCCGAGTGGCCGGATGGCTGCATGACATGGTACCCGCTTGGGCGGCGAGGGTCCGGTTGGCACAGCGGTCAAGCATTTCCCCCTTGGTTTTGAATTGGTAGGGATTGGTAATGGGATTTGGAATACCCAACTCGCGCAGCAACTCATTCATCTGTTGGATGTACCAAGGATGCGTAGTTCTGGTACTATAAGCGCCCTGGCGGCTAAGCGTCAAGGGCAGATTTAGGCTAATCATGCCATTTTCCGGGACTATTAGTGGCACGGCCGGACCAAGGGCCTGGGCACACATCACGCCCAGCGCAAAGAAGAGAAAGGAGCGGCCCCGTTCGGTTTTTTCGTCGCCGCGAACGCCCAATGTTTTATCTTTAGGGGCCCGAATGTAGGCTTTTAGCCGCTTCAAAGGCGTCGCGGAGTAATGTTGTTGAAGAGCTTCAAAGCTGCTTTTTTGAAAAGGAGCTACGTCGGAGCTTTTGTAATGGCCCACCAACAACGGTACTCGTCCGTTGCTTAGCAAGTCCACCGCCCCAATAAAGCTGTCGAGGCCTCCCGAGAACAAGCATACATCCGTCGGACGCGCCACAAAACCGGGGTGCCATTTGGTATAGGTGGTACCTGGGGCCAGGAATAAGGCCGAATCCGTCCGAGGCCGAAAGGTTAGAGTCCAAAAATCGCCTGTCAGAAACTGCAGAATTTTCTGGATGCGAATTCGCTGCGAGTCCCACAGAGCGGGCTGCTGGACCGGCACGAATAGAGAGATTTCGCGCGTCCACGAATCTTGGCTGTAATGGAAGCGGCTGATGGTCGTATCGGCCGTAAATACTGCTGCGGCCAGTACTAGCAAGTCCATGACATCTTCACTGGGCTGGAGCTGTAGCGACCGAAGTTGGCGAGTCAGTGCCTCGATTCCAACGCCTGGCCCAATTAAGTCGTGGGACCCAAACTCGTAGCTATCCACCCGCTCAAATGTTGCCCCAGTGGGAGTTAGGCCCGGGTCCGAAGCTCCCACTTTAAAAATTACGGCTACTTTACACATCGCTAAGTACATCTAAGGCAAGCTGATATATATTTTCCATGCGCTGGCCTGTATCGGGTGGGAGTTGGGAGTTCGTGCCGGATAGCCCTGATAAGATGTCGTTGTGCACGGCTCCACTCACTATCTGATAGAGGTCCTCAATCATATTGGCGCACACCACGGGGTCATGCTGCTCGGTAGTCAGCGCCGCCCCGATGTCATTGATAACCCGACACACAATAGTTTCTTCGATGTATACCGTCAGAATTTCCTGCACGTCCGCCGGGCTAAGACTGTCGATATTCATGTTACTGTTCGCGTCCACGCGTTCGACCATCAATTCGTAGGCCTGGCGTGCCATGGCATCGTCGAGTTGTCCACTGGCTGGGGCCACGGCATCCACTAGCGCGCTGAGCACATCGAGGACGGTGCCACCGGCGTAGCTGGCTAGGTTCAGCGCTGTCAGGGTAGGCTGCGTACCAATCTGAACAATATCATTCAGCACGTTGCCCAGCCGGTCAACTGCTTGCACGGAAGTGTACATGCGGCGGGCAAGCGTTCTGGAGCCGCCGCCCGACGTTTTCACGTATTCGCGCAGCGCTTTGCGCAAGCTGCTTTTATCGGTGCCGCCCGAACGCGCGTAGACTTTCATTGCCTGCCGGGGCGTGTTGTAGCGATTGGCCGGAGGCGGCGATGGGATGGGCACCGCGGGCGGCGCGGGGACAGGGACTACTGGTATGGGTACTGGCGGCGGGTTTAGTGGGTCGGGTATTGGTGGTAGTGGCGGCAGCGGCGGCACCGGTGGTACGGGCGGAAGCGGGGCCAAGGGCGGAAGGCCGGGCCAGTTTGGCAGCAGCGGGGTTGTCGGCCGCGGACCGTTTCGAGGTGCAGAAGTTCCCAAGGGTAAGATTAGGTAAGACGCGAAATTTATTTGGAACGACGGAGAAGCAGTTGCTTGACACCTGGCTTGATATCCGGGGATGCGGACCACTGCTGTCGGATGGCGGCGGCCTTTGCTCGCCCGCCCACTGTAGTGAATTCCTCTAGCTTAAACGTAGCCCACGGTCTGATCTCCGCTGGGGAAATTGATTCCAGGGTCGCTGCTAGCTCCAACTCCCGAGCTTCTTCGGAGTGAACTTCGTTCAGTTTGAACAAGCCATCTAAGGCTGGTGGGCTCTTGGTCCAGGTCGTATTGACACGTAGCTCGCTCAGGAGTCGAGTAGCAAGCAGCTTGACCTCGTTTGGTTTGAGCGCAGGCAACTGCGGCACAGCAGCCGCCAACAGGAGCCGGTCCCCGGCCATGAGTTGCTCCAGTACGACCGCGACGTGCTTGGGCATTTCTTGCTCAAACCCAAATGCAATGGTTTTCTCACTGGAAATGAAAATGTAGGGCCGCAGGTCGAGTTCGCCGACCCAGGGCTTAAGCTTTGCCCATGCCAGCAATTCTTTGTCTACCTCTTCCCCTTTGGTAGCCTTTTTATCAGCTTTTTTTCCTCCACCTCCGCCGGCTTCCGCCTCCGCTTCCTTGGCCCTCGCTTCTGCTTCCAGGATTAACACAGAGTGCCCCTGCTCGTTGCTCAGTGCTTGCTCTGTGATCGCCTGATACAAGGGCTCATGAAAGCGCTCCAGAATCATTAGCTTGGCCAAAACCGACAGTTCTACACTGTCCGTGATGCCCGAGATCCGCGCAACGCGCTGGCGCAGAAAGAGGGTATTCAGAAACCGTTTGATGTTGCGCGGGTTGCCTTTTAAGCCGTCGGCCAGCACATTGCCCAGCTGTCCCGCAATGGCCAGAGTTGCCCGTAATTTGGGTACTTCCCCGCTGCCCAAAGTGTCTTCAATTAGAGCACTATCGAGGGCGACATTGTCAAACGGCGTTTTCTTTGACGCTTCAAATGCCTCAACGATTCGCTCCAGAGTATCCGTTTCGGTTTGCAAATGCTGTTGTAACAGCAGGAAACTAATGTAATTGCTACTCTGCAGGCGGTTGAGTAAGGGCAGTCGGAAGGGGATCTGTACCAGTTTCTCTAAGTAGTTGCGGGTGTACTCCGTGCGGTCGACCGGCAAATCTGGAAAATGTTTGCGCACGGCGTATTCAATCAGGTGCTCATCAGCTGAGAGTACGAAAGTTGTACCCTCTACGAAGAGAAAGAGCCGAATCGCTTCCAAGATTTCAATTACAGTTTGCGGCAGGCAGCGGTCCAGGTCATCCACGAGCACGACCAATTTGCTGACCGAGGCAGTTTGAATCAGTTCCCGGAATTGTTGCCGAAACTGCTGGAACTGCCCCGGCATAGTTCCGCCCGCTTCATCTCGAATGAAATCTTCGTAGTTGATTTCTTTTTCCTTGTCCTTATCGCCATCCTTTTTCTCAGGCTTAGGGGCAAACAAACCACTCAAAAAGGAGAGGGCCCCGTGGCCCGCCACAATCGGTGCCATTTCTGGCGCGATGTGCGATGCGGCAGCTGTCGCAGCCAATGACATCATACCGGCCGCGCCTACCTTGGCAATCTTAAACCAATTGATTTTGTCTAAGAGTGACTTAGCCAGCCGTAATGCCTTCTGATTATTGGGCTGATTTCGGACCAGTTCGGTTACTACTGATTCCATCAAGGCCGATTTGGTGTCCTCGTATCCCTGAAACAGCCAACTGTTAAAGGTGATAACCAGTACATCCGAATCTTTCGCAAACTGCTGCTCGATGAAAGAGAGGACGGAGGATTTACCAGCGCCCCAATCCCCATATACGCCAATAGTAAGTGGCCGCAAGTGCTGCTCATCAATAAGGCTTGTAATTGTTTGAGCAATTCGCCTATGGCCCAAAAAGTCGACGGCCGATTCTTTATCGTTCCACATGGATGGTTAAGATTTGATACCACCTGTGAAGCAGAAGCGTAGTAAGCAGCCCTGTGACCTTTTCATTTGGTAGTTTTTTGGGAAGGAAGAATTCAAAAATCCCCGAAACCTACACAACTTCTTGCCGCCTGCCTAATAGTCTCTTTTAGAGAATAGTATTCCCATTTTGAATTGGTTGTAATGCCATTCTAAAAGGCGGACAACCACGCATTAATAAGCTGTCATGGGGGCAGAAAAGAAATGAGCACTGACGAGCAGCGGTGATACTTGTGGGGCTAATAGTGCTTTGAGGGTTTGCAGCTTTTATTGTTCTTTGGAGTAGTAACCGCTTGTTCTCCACCAAAAAGCTTTCTCTGCCATTCCTTCTTCGCTTTATTCACACCGCATGACAATTGACGAGTTACTGTTGCATCCTATTCTAGACCTGCCGCATAACTGGCGAGATACGCAGGAGCCCTCGTACTTCCACTACATCATTCATAAAGGTCAAGAATACCTGAAGCTACTCGCTAGCCTGGATGAGATTGTGATTGATGGTCGTAACAGTTACATGGGGCAGCTTTCTCACGTCAGAATGGTGCACGATACGGCCCAGCACCTGCATAATGCGCTTGTGCACTGCTTGCGCCTTTACTTAGATAGTGGTAGCCCCAGTACGGCCTATGAGGCATTTGAGAAACACTTTGCCGGCGATCATCAAACCGCCGCGTTGCTCTCGCCATCTTCGTACCTGGCTTCGTTCATTATGAGGCCGGAAATAGTTTTTTTCCGGCTTCGCTTCTCAGACGAACGTCTTACCGAGGCCAAGGACCTGTTCCATATCCCCTTCGACAAGCGCTTTTTGGTCCGGCCGCAACGCTACAGTATTTCTGGTTTCCCATGCCTCTACGCGGCCAGCTCGGTGCTACTAGCCCACCGCGAGTTGAGAGCCGATAATTGGCCTCCTACCCTGTACGCCGCCAAGTTACGGGCCGTGATGGACCCCACCCAGCGGCTGGTTCTGCTTGACCTACGCAACCGGGTAACCGAGATACGCGAACGTTACCTGCGCAAAGATGCCACTTACGACGGACGGCTTATGTACTTCCTGGTGAACTGGCTGCTCACAATGGCCACCAGCGTTCCGATTAACGATCGTGATGGCTTTCACGAAGAATATGTGCTGCCCCAAATCTTCTTGGAATGGGTAAAAAAAAGCCAGCGTCAGCGTGCACGCACGGGCCGTCCCGCCGCCCACCCCGGCTTTGACGGCATTGCTTTCTCTTCTTCTCGCGCACCCATTGAACCCGCTAATGACGGGGCCTATAACATCGTGATTCCAGTGCACCATTCCAATGCTAGGGGCTGGTGCGAAGTCCGCACTAAGCAGCTCGAACTATCCGCACCCATCACAATCCAAGACTTATCCATTGAGCTTTCTGAAGCCAGCCCAACGGCTGAGCAATATGGGCAGTGGATAGAGCAGGCACTAGCTGCTAAACCTTTTACGGGCATTAGCCCGGCATAAGGTTTTGGAACAGCAAAGCTCTGTCTGTAGAAACGGACAACCTACCTCTGATGAGAACTAACATACTTTGCTACCGTACTCGGTGATATGCCTAGTTTGCGGGCAATAGCT
The DNA here is from genome assembly GCF_049896385.1 of Hymenobacter sp. B1770. NCBI lineage: Bacteria > Pseudomonadati > Bacteroidota > Cytophagia > Cytophagales > Hymenobacteraceae > Hymenobacter > Hymenobacter sp. B1770. The sequence goes on along the minus strand of NZ_JAFCUF010000002.1, from coordinate 628,453 downwards.
CCATTTGAGTTGCCCTCTAATTTTAAGGCCTTCACTTGAGTTAAGACAGCCAGTGCTTTGGTCGGGGCACCAAGCTTCACACCAGCCGCTTTCTTCTTTGCTAATGCTGCCTTGGTGTTTTCGCTGACCTTAATCAGGTCCTGCGCGGCGATGGTGGCCAGCATCGATACAATCACGTCGCCAAACGGCCCCAGCGAGTCGAGATACGGTTCAGTGAACGATTTATAGTTCACGCCGTGGTCGCGCAGTTCCTTCAAGTATCTGAGCGTAGGCAGTGCTCCTTCGCGGCTGAATCGGTCAAGTCGCCAGAACACCACCAAGTCGAACTTCTTCTGGTAGGCCTCTAATAGCAGTTGCTTAAATTCCGTTCGATCAGACTTGCCCCCCGATATTTCTTCGGTGAACACCTTGTAGAGGGTGCCGTGTTGCTCAGCAAAGGTGCGCAGCTGGTGCAGTTGGTGTTCCGGATCTTGGCCTTTATCACGCGTAGACACGCGGGCATAGATGGCTACTTTCATGTTTGAAATGTCCTCCAATAAACGGTGGGGAAAAATGGTGTGGAAAACATGCGTTTTCAGCCCGTTTGGTCACCTTTAAAAAACTCCAGAATACGACCGTGTATTGGAGGGTCTTTCGAAAATTCACTCTTTCTCGAACCGTCCAGTTTTCGGAAAAAAAGGCGCCGAAACCCGTGATTTCGGCGCCTTTTTCAAGAGGGTTTTGCGAATGGGGCAGCGCTGCGCTTGGGATTAACGCGGTCGCAGCAACTGATCGAGGTAATAGCGATGCGCTTCCGTGAGCTGCTCTTTCGGGTGGGCCACTTCGTACTCGGCCGCGGCCAGCGCCTGCTGGGTCGTGGCCAAGGCCTGCTCGGCCTGCTCGGCGCGGGCTTTCCATTGTTTGGCCTGCGCGTCGGCCGCGGCCAGTCGAGCCGCCAGCTTGGCCGCGTCTGTTGCGGCGGCGGGGTCCGGAGCCGCCGTGGGAGTCGTCAGGGCCGGCGGGTTCAGCACCCGGGCCTTGGCGTAAGCCCCGGGGGTGGGGTAGCCGGCGGCGAGCGCCCGCTCCGCCACGGCGTCGTATTCGGCGGGCTGGAAGTTGAGCGTGATCGTTCGCCGCAGGTCGTTCAAGTAGGGCATGGCATGCGCCCCCGGGGAATGCGGCCGCTTCCGCCGGGCGGAAGCGCCCACGCGGGGAGGGAAGTAAAGCTACGCGCCGCGGGCGAATTCCCCCACCAGACCCGGGCGAATTCCCCCACCAGTTCGGGTGTATTCTCCCGTTCACCGGGGCGAATTCGCCCGATCGCGGGGGCGAATTCCCCCGCCCACCCGCTGCTCAAATACAGCTAATCGGACCACCCACCTGGACGTCATCACCCATTATAGCGCTTTATGCTTCGCTTATTAGGGGGTATGAACGCGGTTTGTTGCGGTATTTGACCCGTTTTCTTCTCTGATAAGCACCGAAACCACCGTGGCTGTTGCAGAACTCAGCCAACACCCTGAAAAGCTGCCTGAACGGGTGCCAAGCACCTTAAAAATGCTTAGAATGTGGCATTCTCGGACAGTTGTGCAACAGACAACCCGATTAGGAGGCTTGGCTGAGAGTTCTGCAACAGCCACCACCGTTTGCCTAAACTCTCCTCTGCACTTGTACCTTGAGCTATGGGCCGTGGTCTCCTACTTTTCTGCTTTTACTTCACCTGCCGCGTAATGCTTGGCCAGGGACTGTCGGCGCGTAAGGCCGAGCCAACGCCGTTGGTGGTGGATTCACGGACCCAGCTGGTTACTTTTTCGGCAGTTGTTCCAGCGCCTGGCCGCTCCAAAGCCACCCTCTTGGCGGCTGCCATTCACTGGTTAAAGGGCGACACATCAATGGAAAACGGGAATCGATGGTTTTCTACCCGCCAACAGGGGAAGTGAAATGCACCCGCATGAATGGCGTCGTCACCCAATCCGGCGGCTTGGATTATTATGCCAAGCTCTGGTTTACGGTCACCGTGGCGGTGGAAGACGGCGCGTACCGCTACCGGCTAGACCACTTCCGGTTTGAAAGCGACACCTCCCGGCCTTATCTCCACAGCACTGAAGGGCCGATTGAACGGTTTATTTTCAAGGCTCCTGCCAATCGCATCCTTCGCGACATAACGGAGGCGAAAGCGCGAGCGGTGAAGCTAACGGCCATGGGGTTTATTGGAAACCTGCGAGTGAATATGGAGTAGCGGCATAAGGCTCCTTCTCTTATTCGGACCGTTTTCTTAAACGAGTGCTAGCTTACAAGCACGAAGTATCTCCATGACTGACGCGCCCTCGTTGCACCGTTTTCTCGACGCCCAGGAAACGGCGTTTCCCGTGGCGCTGGCCGAACTGCAGCAAGGCCACAAGCACAGCCATTGGATGTGGTACCTGTTCCCCCAGCTGCGGGGGCTCGGACACAGCGCCACGGCGCACTACTACGGCCTGCGCGACGCCACCGAAGCCCGGGCCTATGCCCAGCACCCGCAGCTGGGCAGCCGCTTGGTGCTGCTCTGCGCCACGCTGCTGGCCCTGCCCGGTGCCAACGCGACGCGCATATTCGGCCGCCCGGACGACCTGAAACTGCGCTCCTGCATGACCCTTTTCGACGCGGTGTGTCCCGACCAGCCCATTTTTCAAGCGGTGTTGGACAAGTTCTTTCAGGGACAACCCGATGCCCTGACGTTGCGGCTATTGTACCCGGCTTAGCCGTAGCGGCTGGCCGAGGGCAGCAACCCCGCTGGCGGCAACGCGTCACCCACCCCCGAATGCCTCCTTCTCCTGGCTGGATCGTTTGGGTAAACTGGGGTAGTTTTGGAGACTAGGGGCCCAAGCTGCTGCTTGGCCAACTCTACTGGGGCAGCAATGGGCAAAAGTTCGTTTTACAAACGGGTGAGCAAGTACAACCCGCGGTTTCGCAACGAGCAGGGGCATTACCTGCCCGAGGAGTGGTGCTGTTTTAGCGGGATAGGCCAGGAATTTGCTGGCCGGCGCCTGCACCTGGACGAGTACTTGGCCGTCGAAAGGCGGTACGTGCAGGCGGCGCGGCTCTTTTTCGCAGGCTCGGTGCAGGTTGCGCTCGAGTCGGTGGAAGTCCACTGGGCGGGGGAACTTGACGAGGCGCTGGCCGCCGTGTACCGGCAAGTGGAGCACGGGGTGCGCTCCTTCCCGGTGGCTGCGTTGGATGCCCTGGTGCAACTGGCCTTGCGCGAGGCATTGTGGTACCGGCTCGTGGACGATACCAGGACCCGGGCCCTGGAGTTTGGCTATGACTTCTACCTGCTCCTGGGATTTGAGGTCCCCGACCCGGAGTGCTTCCGCCAAATTGAATACTTGCCGCTGTTTGTCGAGTAGCCCTGCCGAGCCCAAGCACCTTCTGGGAAGGGAGTAGTCCTTACGCTCCTCAAACTGAATTGCTGCGTTTACCTTCCGACCGTGGCTGTTGCAGAACCCTAGTTCGTAGAGGGAAGATGCAAGGCAAGAAGCAATACCTCGACAAGGAGGTGGTCCGCTTTCGACTTTCCGAGCGGGTGCCGCCCCATAACCTGTACCGGCGGCTGGCCGAGCTGGTCGACTGGACGTTTCTCTACGACGAGACCCGCGCCCTCTACAGCCACACCGGGCAGCCCTCGCTCGACCCGGTCGTCTTCTTCAAGCTGGTGCTCGTGGGCCGGCTGGAAAACCTGGTCAGCGACCGCCGGCTCGTGGAGCACTGCGCTTTGCGCCTAGACATTCTCTTCTTTCTGGGCTACGAGGTGGACGAGGAATTGCCCTGGCACTCGACCGTGAGCCGCACCCGCCAGCTGTTTCCGGCCGCCGTGTTCGAGCGCCTGTTCGACCACGTCTTCGCCCAGTGCGTGGCCTATGGCCTGGTCGCGGGCGATACGCAAGCCGTGGATTCAGCCCCCGTTAAGGCCAACGCCGCGCTGGAAGCGGTGGTGAAAAAGCAGCCCGCCGGCACCATCGGACCGTATTTAGCGGGCCGCAACGACCCCCGCCGGCCGTGCCCGCCGCGGCGGTGCTGAGCGCGCCGGCCCACCAGCTGCGCCAGCTGGCCACGTCCCAGGCCCGGCGGCAGGGCGCGCAGACCGGCGCGCTGGGGGCGCGGCACGAGCAGGCGCGCTTGCTCAGCAACAAAACGCACTACAGCCCGACTGGCCCCGACGCACGCATCTCCATTAAGCCCGGCAAGGCCCGGGCCCTGAACTACCTCTGCAGCCTGGCCGTGGACACGGCCCACGGCGTCATTAGCCACGTGCAAGCCGATTTCGCCGACCAGCGCGACAGCCTGCATTTGCCCCGGCTGCTGGCCGGCCTGCAGCGGCGGCTGCGCGCCAACGAGCTGCCCCTGCGCGAGCTGCTGGCGGATGCCGGCTACGCCAACGGCCCGAATTACGCCCTGCTCGAAGCCCAGCGCATCACGGCCTGGATTCCCGTCTTCGGCCAGTACAAAGCCGAGTTGCCGGGCTTCACCTACGACCCGGCAACGGACGCCTTTACTTGCCCCGAAGGCCAGGCGCTGCCCTTTCAGAAATACGACGCCAACCAAGACGGCAGCTGGCACAAGATTTACTGGGCCCCGTGCCGTACCTGCCAGCAGTGCCCGCGCAAGCCCACGTGCGCCCCGCGGGCCAAGCGCAAGCAAATCAACCGCACCATTTACGACGCGGCCTACCGCCGCGCTTGGGAGCGCCAGCACACCCGGCGCGGGCAACGCAAACGCCGGGTCCGCCAGGGCACGGTCGAGCCCGTGTTCGGGCATCTCATTCACCACTACGGCTTGCGGCGCATGAACGTCCGGGGCCACGCCGGGGCCCACAAAACCATGCTGCTCACCGCCGTGGCCTACAACCTCAAAAAGCTATTGAAATACCGGCCCAACCGTCGACTAAGCCTGGCCGTGGCCTTGCCTCAGCCGCTGCTGGCGGCCAAGTGGCGCGTCAGGCGGCGAAATTAGCGCTCCGAAGCGCCCACTCGAGCACGCGCCCAGCCGCCAACCAGAAAGTCAACCGCCTAACCCGAGTTCTGCAACAGCCACGGTCTGACTAGTAAAAGGCAAACAACGGCGTGGGCCACCCCCTGATCGGGGGGTTACATCAAATAAAACGCCTCGGCGGGCAGCGGAGCGAGCACGGTTTCTTCGTCCAGCAAGTGCCGCAGGTTGATTTCCACGGTGCGGGCGATGGCCGTGACGGGCGTGTCGGTGGG
>NZ_JAFCUF010000002.1:0-623229 GCF_049896385.1 Hymenobacter sp. B1770 | reverse complement strand
CGGGCACGGTTTCTTCGTCCAGCAAGTGCCGCAGGTTGATTTCCACGGTGCGGGCGATGGCCGTGACGGGCGTGTCGGTGGGCAGGTTGCTGAAGGGGTCTTGCATGTAGCGGGCGGTGCGCTCGACCAAGAAGAACGTGACGGCGAACATGAGCAGAATGGGGAGTTCCACCAGGCCGTTGATTTCGACCAGGCTCAGGGACAACGTGCCCAGGAACAGGTAGATCAGAAAATGCACCAGCCGCCGGTAGTTGGTGGGAAACACCGTGCTTTTGATGCGTTCGGCCCGCCCCATCGCGTCGCACAGGCGCACCAGGGTGGCGTCGAGCTGCACCTGCTGGAAGGGATTGAGGGCCCCTTGCTCGTACAGGTCCTGGATTTGCTCGGTGTGCAGCGCCAGGAGCGCCAACGGCTTGTTGGCGTGGCGCCCCGCGTAGGCCAGCTCGTGCGCCGGCAGGTAGCGGGCCAGCGTGGCCAGGGGGTCCTGGCCCCGCAGGGCCTCGCCCAGGCCGTAGCACCACGCCATCTGCCGGTACGCCAGGCGGCGCAAGAGCTCCGGCGACCGGTGCTCCGGCTTGACAAAGCTGCGCACCTGCAGCACCAGCGAGCGCGAATCGTTGACGATCGCGCCCCACACCTTGCGCGCCTCCCACCACCGGTCGTACGACTGGCTGAGGGCGAAGGCCAGCAGCAGCGAAATCGAACTGCCCAGAATGGCCGGCAACGCCAGCGGAATGGGGGGCAAGTATGAGGTGGTCTAGTTGAGCTGGACAGAACTGGGTGGTATCTTTCCTTCGTCATGAAAGACACGCCAAAACCCGACCAACGCCGCAAGTACGATGCGGATTTCCGCGCCGAAGCCCTGCGCCTGGCCGAGCAGAGCCGCTCGACCCAAGCCGCCGCCCGGGCGCTAAACATCGACCCCAAACGCCTTTATCAGTGGCAAAAAGCGGCCCAAACGCCGGCTGCGGCCGCGCTGGGGCCGGCGCTGGACCCGGCCACGGCCGCCGAGCTGCGCCAGCTGCGGGCCCTGGCCCGGCGGCAGGCGCAGGAGCTGGAGATTTTAAAAAAAGCCATTGCCAGTTGCCTGCTTTAAGCGCAGGCTCTCCAATACGCCGGACCAATGAGCCGCTATCAGTTCATCAACACGGAACGCGAACACTACCCGGTGCGACGGCTTTGTCACGTGCTGGGCGTGCCGGCCAGCGGCTTTTATGCCTGGCAGGCCGACCAGCAGCGGGCGGTGGGGCAGGCGAAAACACCGGCCTGGGAAACGGCGCTGGTGAAGGTCTTTGGGGTGCACCAACGCCGCTACGGCACCCGCCGGCTGCGGGTGGCCCTGCGGGAAAAAGCCACCGGGTGGGCCGCCAGCGCCTGCGCACGGCCATGCGTCGGCGGGGCCTGCACGCGCTGCAGCCCAAGGCCTTCGCCCCGCGCACCACCGACTCCACCCACGGCTTGCGCTGCGCCCCCAACCGGCTGCTCGACCAGCCCAACCTGAGGTGGTCTAGGCCAACCGCATTTGGGTGTCGGACATCACCTATTTGCCGCTCGCGAACGGCGCCTGGGCCTATTTGTGCGCCTTTCAGGACGCGTGCAGCAAGCACGTAGTGGGCTGGCACGTCATGGCCACCATGCCCGAAGAATTGGTCACCACGGCTTTGCAGCGCGCCTTTTGGGCCCAGCCGCCCACGCCGGGGCTCGTCGTGCACTCCGACCGCGGCGGGCAGTACTGCGGCAATGCCTATCGTGCCCTGCTCCACGAGCGCCAGGCCGTGCGCTCGCAGAGCCGCCGCGGCGAGTGCTACGACAACGCCCAAGCCGAGAGCCTGTGGTCCCGTCTCAAAACGGAGGTGCTCGAACTACGCGAGTGGCCCGTTTTTGCCGACCTGGACGACGCCCAGGCCAGTGCCGCCGATTATTTTGACTATTACAACCACGACCGGCTGCACTCCAGCATTGGCTATCAGATGCCTTATCATGCTCACCAACATTTACTTCAAACTACTGCCCTAAACTGTCCAGCCTAATCGGACCACCTCACTCTTACCTCCGTTTTAGTCTTGATTTGTCGTTTTACAACCATAAGTTGCTTCGCCTGGTCGACGCTTGTACTGCTGGGTTGTATATCGCCCCATTCCAGCGCCTCGACATCAGATAAGCGAAGCCCCGTGTAGCCGGAAAACAAGAAGGCTTCGACGAACCAATCTGGGATGCCCTGCCGATTGTCCAGCAGATGCTGCACTTGTTCCTTAGTTAGGTACTTAGGGGGCTTTTCTTCGCCCCGTACCCGGCGCACATTCAGGATGGGATTAGCAGCAATTAGTTTTTCCCGCACGGCTTGGTTGAGTGCTGTGATGATGATTCCCATGTAGCTGCAAACGGTAACGTCTTGGATGCGGGCACGCAGGTAGTCTTGAAAACGGCTGAGCCACTCTTCTGTCACGTTGCCAAAAGGTAGCTGTCCCTTTGTGAACCGGTGCAGGCGTTTGGCCACGCTTTGCCAGTTGTAGTTACGCGGCCCAGCTAGTCGATTGAAGTAGTCTACAAAGGAGGCACGCTTGTCGTAAGAGGTCGGTATGTCGTGCTCCTGCTTAATAAGCCGGTGTTCAACTTGGTTCTTTAGCAGCTCGGCGCTTCGGTAGGCCTCATCGTAAGCGTTGCGCAGGATGACGTTGCGACTCTTGGCGTCTTTGGGATTGACGTAGATTTTAAGGGTTTGTTTAATGCGTTGGCCGTTCAAGCGGTAGTCAAGAATCAAAGACACGCGGCCGTCGCTGAGCAGCTTTTCGCGGATGGTTACATTAGCCATATTGTGGTTGAGTTAGGGTTGTGAGGTGAACACTGGGGGTAGTGCCTACCGTAAAATACCCTTCGACCTAATGCCTAACAAATCGCTGATATCCCGAACATTTAGCCTAGAATTTGATCGAAATGCATCGGTTTGAAGGCGTTGTGCCTAGCAGGTAGTAAGGCTATGATTGAAGCCTTGACAGTCCTGTAAACGACGATTCTGCTTCAGGCTTGCCTCACTTCCACGGGGTACCGCAGGGGGACCAACTACCCGTACACTACCGTTAAAAACCAGCAGTAACAGCTAGATAACTTTTTTGAGGACGGGCAAAAAAAACCGCCCTGACGTGTCGTCGAAGGCGGTTTTTAGCTGGATACTGCTGGTTGTTGCTGAATGCTAATTAAGAGGCAAAACAGGGTGAGCCTATCATAATCAAAGTGGCCCTTCCGCCTGAAAAGCGGCCTTCACGCACCCGTCTGGCTGGGTTCTCAAAAGCAGGGGTACCGTCGGGGGGGGCGAAACCTGTACGGCAACTCTTTTTGCATATACGGCGAATGTGCTTAGCATATGCAAGGTACAGCCATCTAACGGTGTTCAACTATGTTTAACCGCTCTAGTGATACATCGGCTTTAAGTTAAACACCCGTGGCTGTTGCTGAGCTCTTGAAGACGCATTTGCAGCCCCATTTGCTTTACCTCAAGTGCTCTGTAAAGCGTGAGGCGCCCTCTTCTGGACGTGCACGCCTCCATCAGCTCGCTTAAGACTTGCCTTCAGTGAGCTCTGCAACAGCTACGGAAGTCTTAATTGGAGCTCTTTCCACTTTTCCCTTCATTAAAAAAAGGGGCAGCCATGTTGAAGGGCACACCGGGCGCACTAGCGGCTTGCAGTGTGCCCGGCTTGGTGTAAAACGATGCTTTTAGGTGCTGGCTGCGCCGCTCGATTAGCGGTTTAAGATGGGTTGTTGCCTGCTCTACTGACACATTTCAGCAGGAACCTGCGGTGCCCTGGGTCAGGCGGGAAAGCTACGACGAAAGAAGCCCGCCGATAACCGGCGGGCTTCTTTGTTTTCAGGCTCGGCAGGTTGAAGGAAAGATGCCTAGGGCTGTGGTCAAAGACCAAATGGATTGACTCGTGCATTGCGCCGAAAAGGCGTTTGGAGGGCTGGAATTAGGCCAGAAATCAGACCGGGAGGGTAAGTACTACCTCGGTGCCTTGGCCTTCCTGGGTTTTTACCTGAATGGTGCCGTTGTGGGCTTTCAGCACGTCCAAGCTCAGCGCGAGCCCCAGCCCGGTACCTTCGCCTACGGACTTGGTCGTAAAGAAGGGCTCAAAAATCTTTTCCCGCACACTCTTAGGCATGCCGGTACCGTTGTCAATAATCTGAATTTCAACAGTATTCGCCACTTGCTGGGTGCGCACGTGCACGGTGGCCTGGTAGGAGGGCTCGCCTTGCTGCTGGCGTTGCCGCACCGCGTGCAAGGCATTGGTGAATACGTTCAGCAGGGCCCGGCCAAGGTCTTGAGGGACTACTTCCAGCGGGGGCAGGGCCGGGTCAAGCTCGGAGGTTACTACGGCCTGAAAAGCCTTGTCGGCTCCCTGAACGCTCTGGTAGGCCAAGCGCAGGTATTCCTCCACGAGCTGGTTCAGGTTGGTAAGCTTGGGCTGACCGGTGCCGGACTGGACATGGCCCAGCATGTCTTTGATGATGGAAGAGGCGCGAAGGCCGTGCTGGCTGATTTCCTGCAGGTTTTGCTTGAGCCCGGTCAGAATCTCCTGCTCCAGGCCGCCCGGGCCCGGGGCTTGGCCCGGGGTGGCCATGTGCTCAATCATGGCGGTGCTCACCTCCGCAAACTGCTTCATGAAGCTCAGCGGGTTCTGGAGTTCATGTGCAATGCCGGCCGACACTTCTCCTACGAAAGCCCATTTCTCGGCGGCTATCAGCTGCTTTTGGGTTTGACGCAGCTGCCGCAGGGTGCGCTTGTTCATCTGGAGCTGCCGGTAGGCAAAGGCCCCGAAGCCGGAGACGAGGACAATGGCCACCAGCGCGCCCAGCAGCAGCTGGCTGCGCTGCCGCAGGCGCAGGGCCTGCACCGCCTGTGCCTGGCGCAGGTTGGCTATTTGGGTGCTCTGGGCTTGCTCCACCCGCTCGCCTTCGTACTGGGCCACGTAGTAAGCGCCCTGCTGGGCCGTCATAGAGTCGCTCAGCGTCATGTAGGCCCGGGAGTACTTGCGGGCCTCGGCGGTGTTGTCGCGCTGGTCGTAGAAGTCGGAAAGCTGGCGCAGGTAGTTCCGGCGCAGCACGTTCATCTTGTTGGCTGCGGCTTCCCGGTAGGCGGCTAGCCAAAACCGCTCGGCGGCGGCGTAGTTTTTTTGCGCCGTGTAGTACTGGGCCCACGCTGCGGTCAACTCAAATTCGCTTTGCCGGCGGCCGGTTACGTTCATGCCCAGCGAATCGGCTAGGTGCTGCACTTGGTCCAGCACGCGCCGGGCCTCTTTCATCCTGTGCATCTGCGTCAGCACCATGCTTTTATGCACCATCCCGTAGGCTCTGTCTTCCAGCTTGCTCAGGGGCGTGCCTGTATTCATTCCCAGGGCCAGGTCGGCGTAGCGCAGGGCCTCGGGCAGGTTGTTTTGCCGAAGGTAGATTTTTGAAATGTTCCGCAGGGCGTAGGAATCAACGCCTCCGCTGCGCCGGGCATAGTGGCCGGAGAGCTGCAAGGCCTGCTGCAGGTACTCCAGGCCCTTTTCGGTGTTGCCCCATTCGGCATAGTTGGCGCCGGCCACCAGCAGCTCGGAGATGTAATAGCGTTGGTCGAAGGTCTGGAACAGCTCGGCTGCGCGCAGATATAAGCTGATGGCCTGGTTGTAGGCGCCTTTGCGCCGGTAGTACCCGCCCAGTGAAAGGTAACAGGCCGCAATGTTTTCCTTCGCGTCGTGCAGGCGGTAGTGTGCCAGCTTGTCGCGGTAGTAAGCGTACCGTTCTTCTGCCTGGTCCAGGCGGTTGAACAGGGGGGCCAGCTCAATGAGCAGGCGGGGAATGGGGCGCTCCGTGCGGTCGAATAATTCCACGGCCTGTTGCAGGGTGGCCAGGGCTTTTTCATCGCGGCCGCCCTGCATCCAAAGTGCCACGCCGGCGCGCAACGTTTGGTAGGCCGCCTCTTCCTCCGGTTTTTTCCATTGGTCGAGCACCAACAGCTCATCAAGCAGCACCAGCGTAGTCTGCCGGTCCTGCGCCTCGCCCAGGCGGGCCAAATCAATGAGGTGGCGGATGGTGCGCAGGCGGGACGTGTCGGCGCGCTGAGTGCCCAGTACGGTGCGTATCGAGTCGGTGTCCGCGTCCCAATACCGGTGCTGGGCCCGGCCCGCAAAGCTCGACAGCAGTAGCAGCAGGCACAACAGAAACCGGAAAAGAACGGGGGGCACTACGGGGTAGATAAGTATAGTAGGCAGCTTGCGCTAACCAAGCAGATGTACGGCCGAAAATAGCGCGTTGTAAAGCTAACGCCAGCCAGGGATATCAAATATACGGGGGGGCGGTCACGTTTTCGACGACCGACAAATTAATATCCTGCCGAATTCTAATATTATTATGAACCGAAGGGCCCCCTGTCCTAATAGTCTTTTTTGAAAAAGCGCCCTAGTAGTTCGCTGGATTCACCGCCCTGCGGCCCTGCTTTGGGGGTAGGTAGGCGCTCTGCGAAGACTGTTGGGATAAGAGAACCCGTCGGTATCCGGCGGGCTTCTTTGGCATTGGGCATTGCCATTTCCCAGCTATTTGCGTAGCAGGCACGTAATTCTCACTCTATGCCCGCCGCCCGTTTACTCAAGCCCGCTGCCCGAATTCTGAAACCTTCCTCCCGACAGATCATGGCGCGGGACCCTTTCAGAAGGCTGAAAGCGGGTCACGACTTTATCGGTGAAATCTTTCCGGCCTTGAATTCTCCTGCTACGAAGGCCAGCGGAAAATACCTGCCCAAGAGCCTGGAACTGCTGGAGGAAATCCAGCTTACAGACGACATCTTCTTTCCATATTCCTGGCTGCTGGCCTCGCTGGGCTCTTTTCAAACTGCCGGGGCGGCCAGCGTCGTGCGTGCGTTTCTGCAAGCCCAATTCGACTACAATCCTCCGCTGCGCGCCAAGCTCCAGCAAGCTTCAGATGACCTATGTCAGGCCGAGAAGCTGGTGCGATGAATTGCAGAAAGGTTTATTTAATTGGCGCGAGTTTAGCACAGCGTAATTCGTGCCGACTATTCTGGAGGAGGCTATGCCTCCCAATAGAACAACCTGCCAAAACGAACCATGCGGTGTGGGCTTGCATTGCCGCTGGCGCGGCAGGGGAGGTGCACCTCCCCATTATGTTCAGTCAGGAGTTGCGCTCCGCTAAACTCGCGCCAAGGCTAAGGCAGGTTACTTAAAGGAGTAAATAATTGCCATTTGTGGTATTATTACCCTGCCTTCGCTTTCAGGGGCTTTTGTATATGCGCCCTTTGTGGTTGCCCGTTGCGGGCCTTTTCTTGTTAAGTGCGGTGGCTGCCCCGCCGTTTGCCTTGGTGGCGTTGACCCCGGCCGCCTTTCACCACGCCGTCCGCGCGGCGCCCCCTGCCTCGTTGCGGCTCGAATACCCTGTGCGCAAGTCCAACGGGGCGGTGCGCATCCCCTTAGGCGGGGGGGGCTACAAGACCTTTGCGGACCGACCCGTGAACGCGGAAGGGACCGACGAGACCGAGCAGCTCACGTACACTTATGTCGGCTATATGCCCGACTTCCGGCAACACTTGCTCCAGGAGCGCGCATACGAATCCTCGCAATGGCTGCTGGTGTCGGAAACGGGCGAGACGACGCCGCTGTGGTCCCAGCCGCTGCCTTCTCCCGACCGCGTCTACCTGCTCACGAGCAACGGCAGCTTGGACTACGACGTGATGCCGACGGGGCTACAGCTCTTTCGCCAGGTCGGGGGCCGGGTGGTGAAGCAATGGGAGCACCGCCTGACTACGTGGGAACCCCGCCAAGTGCAGTGGCTCACCAATGACCGCCTGTGCCTGCAAGGGGTGGTACCGGCCCACCTATCCGCCACGGGCAAGCGCAACGTCTTTTACCGTAGCCTTGTGTTGCAACGCTGACCGTTTAATGAAACGGTTGTGGCTGTTGCCGAACTCCTCGACGAGCGCTTTACCCGTGAATTATCGATTGGAATCCGCCCAAAAAGCGGTGGGAGCAGACGCCAGGTGGCAGAATCTCACGGTCAACGGGTTCTGTATTCGAAAGGAAGACTTCTGCAACAGCCACGGTCCGGAAAGTGAGACGAGGGTATTTTTGGCGTGCTCATAACGTATCGTTTTTGCTCAAAGCGCTTCTTTGCCTGCGTGTGGCCTGCTGGGTAGTCAGTGCAGTCGTAACCACCCTGCCACGTATTATCACGTGCAGGGGTTGGTATCTCCGTGACCCGTCAGCCAGTTGACAAGCCGTGGGAAATCGTCGCAGCCGGTGCTGCAGTTGCCAATCGGGAATTGCGGCTGCGCGTTGGATTAAAAGAGCGGCACTACACCATTATTCCAGTTCAGGTATTTATTTCGGCGGCCTATGCCTGCGACCCCGTGCCCGCTGGCAGCTTAGGTTCTGCGGAGCGAATGAACAGTCTGAGCATCACAAGCCTGCACGATTAAGATGCCCTTCATCTAACAGGCATCCCGCTCACCGACGTGCTGGAACTTAATGGGGTAGGGCAATCGATATTCCCGTCGCGTCAAAACCCGCTGGAGCCCTTCCGGTTTGCGGAATTCCGCTTGAGGTATACTCCCGCCGCGTCAGGCCCGCAACAGTTTCGCGTATACTACCGCCAGACCAACGGAGAAATCTATTCTGCAGAAACGGCTACTATCACATTGTTACGATAGACCCGAACTGCTCCAGCTCAGCCAGTATCTGCGCATAGCACCTCGTTCAGGCATTTTCTCTATTTTAACTAAACTGCGGTCCATATCCATAGCGGCGCCTGTAACTACGCTTGCTACAAAAGTTTGCAGGGCCCGCAAATGCATGAATTGGTGCCGCTGAAAGACATACTCCCATGTACTGTAGTATTGGAGCATTGCTGTGAGCTCAGCATCAGTGCGCTCAAAGCTCAGCAACTGGTCAAGTCGGGTGTTAACTGTAAGTTCTGCCTCTAAATCGATGTCATCGATGCCACTGACAAATGAAGGCTCTGACAACGCAAACCATTGAATAAATAAGGCTCCTTTTAACGCTTCTTCTTCATGGTCATTCGTTAACAGTTGTGTATAAGCCTTGTGTATCGATTTATATTCGTCAAACACACCCAAGCTTTTGAGGTGATGCGTTTGATGCTCAATAGTGCCAGTCACGCTTTCGGTGATGCGTATATTTTCTTTTTCCCGAGCCGCCAGAATTGCCAAAGCATCCATACTTAGGAAAGTATCCGCAGCGAGTCGGCATGAATGAGCTGCGAGCCCTGGTAGCGACCTTCGCGGGGCCCGTTTTCCAGGTTGAGTACGCCGCGGGGGCAGGCGGTGCTGCACATGCCGCAGCCCACGCACGAGGCCCGGATGATGGGCTCGCCGCGCTGGGCATATTGCTTCACGTCGATGCCCATTTCGCAGATGTTGGAGCAGTTGCCGCACGAAATGCATTGGCCGCCGTTGGTCGTGATGCGAAATCGGGAAAAGTGCTTTTGCAGCAAACCCAGATACGCAGCCATGGGGCAGCCAAAGCGGCACCACACCCGATTGCCCAAAATCGGGTAAAAGCCCACGCCTATCACGCCTGAGAACACGGCCCCGATGGCAAAGCCGTACCATTTGGCGGCCACGTTGCCTACCTCGCCGAGCAGGCTGCTGCCCATAGCGAAGTTTACCCAAAGCAATACCGTGATAGCGATGATGATGGCCAGAATAGGGTAGATGAGGCGCACTTCCCAGCGCCAGGCAGCGCGGCTTTTGTCAGAAAGGTGGCGGTAAGGGTCACCGGCGGTTTCGGCCAGGCCGCCGCAGCCGCACACCCACGAGCAGTACCAGCGCTTGCCGTAGAAATAGGTGAGCACCGGCGTGGCTAGCAACGACATTGCTGCGCCCCAAAACACCATAAATACACCCAGCCCGCCGTTTTGCAGCAGCCCCGTTACCGTGCCAGGAAACAGGTAATCGTACTTCAGCGGCCAGAAGTAGCTGAAGTAATACTCAGGCCGCTGGAAGAACAGCAGCAAGCCTGGGATGAGGTAGGCAAAGCCCAACTGGAAGAACATCACCGAAATGGTGCGAATAATATGGTAACGCGAGTGCCGGTATTTCCAGAGTGCCCGCCCGCCCATGAGCAGAATGGCCAGCGTGTAAAACTTGCCGTATAGAAACCATTGGTCGGCGGGGCGGGACCGCAGCCACTGGCTGAACCCATCCAGGCCGTGCACCAAGTTGTTGAGCGGGCCAAAATTTCCCTGTCCGTTGTCGTTGCTGTACCAATACAGCACCACATAAAAGCCCGTGAGCACAATGCCGGTGACCCAGGCCACGCTGCCACGCCCGGTGCTGGCTCGCAACCACAAGTTGTTCTGCTGCACCCCGGCCGGCTTGGTACCGAATTTCAGCCAGCTCCAGGCCAGGGTGCCGCCGCTCACCAAGCCCATGGCCAGGTAAAGCCAGGTTTTTTGGCGGCCCGGGTCGCCATCGGCCAGCGCGAGCAGGAGGGCCAGCAGGCCACCGGCTACCACCGCCAGGGTTAGCTTTTCGGCCGGCGTGGAAGTGGGCAGGGGAGGCGTGGCGAGTGTTGGGGTCATGGGGGTGATGCGGGTAGGAAAAACTAATTGCCAGTCAGGCTTCGTTTGTCATGCTGAGGCACGAAGCATCTCATCAAGTTAGAACCGTTCGTTCCACTGGGACAGGATGCTTTGTGCTTCAGCATGATAGATGAGGGGGCAACTCTTAATGATGATGGTGGTCGTGGGGCTCGTCGGGCTTGCCAAATAGGTTGATGAGTGTGCCGATGAGGTAAAAAACCGTCCAGCATACGTAGAGCCAATTGAAGCCAACTGGCATGCGGTCCACAAAAAAATGCAGAATTAAATGCGCCCCGGCGCTCATCAGCAGGCCTGTGAGGGCGATGAACTGAAAGCTGTTGAGGGCCGAGGGGCGGTAAAGTTTGGATAAGTCCACGGAAAAGATGCTAGTGGGTGAAGCGGGCGAACAGGCCCTTTTTCTGCTTCAGCATTACGGGATGCTGAGGGAACTGCTGGTTAAAATCAGCCACAATGGCCCGTTCGTGCTGCGGAAAAAACTCCGGGTCAAAATTAGCCGCGCCCAGGTGAGCCATTACGGTGGCAACGGGCGTCGCCTGCCGAATCCACTGCTCGCAGACGTCATGACGCAGGCGCAGCCCCAGCGTGTTGAAGCCTACTACGGCGGCGGGCGCCCCGGTGCTAAAATAAACGCGTAACGCCACCCGGCCGGATGGATGTTCCCAGTAAAAACTATCCAGCCCAGGGGTGGGGCCCGCCGGGGCCTGGCCGTAGGTCTGATATTCGAGGTTGAAGAACTTGGCCGAGTTGAACCACACGCCGCGCCGGTAGGGGGTGGATTGGCCGCAAATGGTATGAGCCACGGTTTCGCCCTGCATGCGGCCCGTGTACCAAAGCTGCTCAATGGCGACTTCGCCCGCACCGGGCTGGCGGTGCTGGGCGCAGTCGCCGGCCGCGTACACGTTGGGTATGTTGGTGCGCAGGTACTCATCGACGAGGATGCCGCGGTCAGTTTCCACGGTGGAGGTGTGGGCCAGCGCCAGGTTGGGCGCCACGCCGGTAGCGAGGCCCACCCACTGGCAGGCAATTTCCTCGCCGGAGGTGGTCACCACGGCCCGCACACGGCCGTGGGCATCACCCAATATTTCACGCAGCTGGGTGTTGTAGCGCACCGGCACGTGGTTTTCTTCAAATTGCCGGTCTACTAGGTTGGCTTCTTCGGGGGGCAGCACCCCGCCCCAGTAGCGGGAGTCTCGCACCAGCACCAGGGGCTCGATGCCGCGGGAGTGCAGCATTTCGGCCAGCTCGACGCCAATGAGGCCGCCGCCCACCACCACGCCCCGACTGATGCCGTGGGTATCACGGGTCATGGCTTCGAGGTCGGGCAGGCCGTAGAGGCCTTGCACGCCGGCCAGGTCCTGGCCGGGCCAGTTGTAGCGCTTGCTTTCGGAGCCAGTGGCCAGCAGCAGGTGGTCGTAGGATAGGGTGGTGCCGTTGTCGAGGGTCAGCAGGTTTTCGGCGGTGTTCAGGGCAGTGGCGGTGGCGTGCACCAGGCCCAGCCGGTTCTCATCCCAAAACCAGTCTCCGTAGGGCTTGATGTCCTGGGGGCGCAGATGACCCATGTACACGTACATCAGGGCCGTGCGAGAGTAGTGATGCGCGCTTTCGGAGGAAATGATGGTGATTTGCGCGTCAGGCTGTAGTTGGCGCACCGCCATGGCACACGTAACTCCCGTAATGCCATTGCCGATGATAACCAAGTGCATTTGCGTAGACAGCTGTAAGGATGAGAGGAGCTTCCCGTCAAAAGTAATTGGGGCCAAGGGACAAACCACCGGGCCTGCTTCCTACGTTTGTGGCTTAATGATTGACTAGGAGTGGTGTCAACCTCACAACTTTGTACTTGTTATTTTTTCTTTGATACCGTTACCCATTATTATGATTGTATTTGACTTTTCCCGCCGCTTTATTGCCGGTTTGGCTGTTGTGGCTGGGCTGTTTTTAAATACTGCTGCTGCTGCTGTCGCAGCCGCGCCACCTGCTTTGCCCGCGGCCACCTCGGCATTCCTGGCTAAGTTTGTTGATGCCGACGGCAACGTCAACTACGGAGCCATCAAGCGCAACCCCCTCGAATTACAAGGTCTGCTAAAGCGAGTGGCTAGCTTTGATGCCGCTGCTGCCCAGCCCGACGACCGCAAAGCCTTCTACCTGAACGCCTACAACCTGCTGGTGATTGGCGAAGTGGTAGCCCGCTACCCGCTCGAATCGGTGGAGAAAGTGCCGGGTTTTTTTGACAAAAACCTGGTGAGCGTAGCCGGCGAGAAACTTACCCTCAACGACCTCGAAACCAAAAAGCTACGGCAGCCTTACAACGACCCCCGCGTGCATTTTGCGCTGGTATGCGGCGCCAAAGGCTGCCCCAAGCTCAACCGGGCTGCCTATTTGGCCAATTCCCTGGATACGCAGCTTACCATTCAGACGCAGAAGGTGTTGCAGAGCCCCAGCTTCATTCGGGTCGATGACAAGGCCCGCAAGGTGCTGCTTTCCCAGATTTTCAAGTGGTACGACGCCGACTTCAAAGCCAGCGGCAAAACCGGGGTGGCCTACGTCAATCAGTTCCGGGAGGGCAAAACCATTCCCGCTACCTACGCGGTTGATTATTACCCCTATGATTGGAGCCTTAATAACCGCAAATAAGTTGAAAGATTCAACAGATAAGTAAGGTCGAGCTGCTGATATTCGGCTCGGCCTTTCTTTTTTAGGACGATGAGAGAGTAGCGTTTTACGCCACCCAACCTTATAGCGGCACCACGGTTAACAAGCAGACAATCTAGTGAATTAAGCATTCGAAGGCTTGCATTTGGCAGGCGCAACCCACCGCCCAGCAACGTATGACGGGCGCCTGCGTAAGTCTTTGGAAGCAGTGCTAGGTGCACCACTTTCCACATTTACCTTACCCCACCCGTTTATGATACTCGACGATATTTTCGGCAACGGTACCGATACCAACGAAGGCGAGAACGCCAAGATTACGGAGAACAAGGACTTTCCTAAAAACGAGGAGCTGGAAAAGCAGAAGGAGTACAACCAGGACCAAAGCAACAACAAGGCCAGCAACGACCCCACGGCCGCCCGCAACACCGGCGCCAACGGCTACACCCAGCGCGACAACCAAAAGGACCAACTGGAGAACCTTCACATTGGCGGTTCAGAGCTGGAGCCCCAGGGCGGCAACGACCATTCCAGCGCCGGCGAGCAAGCCCAGGGCCCCGGCTTTGAGGCCGAAGGCACCTATGAGTTGGACCACAACATCCGGACCCGCCACCAGGAATTCGGAGAATCGGAGCCCAGCGGAGAACCAACGCCCGCCGGCAAAAACGAAACCATCAGCGACAGCGAGTAGGCTTAAGCCTAATTCCAAACAGAGTGCCCTATGCGGGGCCGACGTCCGAGCCAACTGCTCGGCGTCGGCCCCGTTTTTTGTTTGTTTCGGCAGTGCCGTGCTCAACTGCTTCTTGGCGAGCAACGGGTGCCCAGACTAATTAAGGTGCGATACGAGGCGCTGCGGGAGAGAAGATGCAATTGCACTTTGCAAATAATAGATTTTAGACCAGCATTAGCCCATAAGTTGAGTTGAAGAGGAAGCCATAGTAAGGGTCGTGGTTGCAGTTTTTCAGTTGGTTAAGAAAAAAAACAAGCACTAGCATTGATAACCCGACAAAAGCTTAACTTGCGAGTCATATTAGGGATAGTGGATTGAATTATCCGCTGATTCTTAATAGCTTTCAAACATCCTTCATTCACTTTAAAAGTTAAAATTATGATTCAAGAAAAATTACCCAAAGTAGAAGAACAGGCTTACGACCCCAACCTGGATGCCCAGGACGAGGAGGTAATATCGGGGGGGAATAACCGCCTGATGTATGTATTGGTAGCCTTGGTTGTGGCGCTGGTAGTCGGCTACGTGCTGTTGCCCAAAGGCAGTGGCGGGGGCATGGCGTCTGCCACTCCTTCGTTCATGCTCGATGATGCGGCCGTCACAGCCACTGCTCCCACCTCGGCCGACAGCATTGCCGCTGGCCTGAAAGCCGCGCCGGTGGCCGCCAAACCAACCGAGGAGACAAGCACAGAAACAAGCACAAAAACATCTGACAAACCCGCTACCTCATCGAAGGCCTCGGCTCTTGCAAACAGAGCAGCCCTGGTGTCACCCTCCGCTGTGGCTCCCGTGCAGGCGCCCGAGCCCGAGCCGGTTGAAGCAGTGGCCTCAGCTCCCGAGCCCGCCGCCCCGGCCAACGTTACCCTAATTGGCCGGATTCAGGACGAGAACGGCCGGCCCATGGTGGGCGCCACCGTTTTGCTGAAAGGCAGCAGCAAAGGCACCAGCACCGACGCCAATGGCAGCTACTCGCTGGATGTGCCCGGGGGTAGCGACCACAGCCTGATTTTTGGCTACGGTGGCTACGACGACGAAGTGGTTCGCATCAGCGGCTCTCGCCCCGTGAATGTGACCCTGACGCCCCGTGCCAAATCCGGCCGCAAGCGCCGTTAAGGTAAGGCAGGCGCTACTTGCGCTCAGCCGCTGCGACCGGTTGCCAGCTTCAACAGGCACTGGACTATTTACAAAAAAGGCCTCCTATTGGAGGCCTTTTTTGTGCTATAAGTAGTCAGCAAAAGTGCTTGTAGCCAAGCCTTACCCTTCGGTGCGATTGCCGAACCGGCGGCCAAACAAGAAATACACCGGCAGCCCCAAAGCTACGAGCCCCAAGCCGCGCTGTGAAAACTCGGCCGTGTCGGGCGCAATGAGAAGAATGACGCAAAAGGTGCTGGCCAGCAAAATATAGAGGCCGGGCACCAGCGGGTAGCCCCAGGCGCGGTACGGGCGCGGAGCCTCGGGCCGGGTGCGGCGCAGCACAAATATGCCGATGATGGTGACCACGTAAAACAGAATAACCGAGAACATAACGTAGTTGAGCAGTTGGCCATAAGAGCCGCTCAGGCAAAGCAGGCACGCCCACAGGCATTGGGCCCAGAGGGCGCGGCCGGGTACACCGGCCCGGTTCAGGCGGCCCAGGCCGGAGAAAAACAAGCCGTCTTTGGCCATGGCGTAATAGGCGCGGGCGCCGCTGAGAATGATGCCATTGTTGGCCCCGAAGGTGCTGAGCATGATGAGCACTGCCAGCACGTAGGCGCCCGCTGGCCCAAGCACCGACTCGGCCACGGCGGTGGCCACCCGGTCGTCGGTGGCATACATAATGCCGCGCCCGGCCACGGTGGCCGCGTCGGGCGAACCATTCAGAGGTAGCACCAGCAGGTACACCACGTTTATCAGGATGTAGAGGGCCGTGACAATGGCCGTGCCGATGGCCATGCTGCGCACCAGCGTGCGCTCGGGGTTTTGAATTTCCTCGCCGGCAAAACCAATGTTGTTCCAAGAGTCGGAGGAGAAGAGCGAGCCGGTCATGGCCATGCCGATGGCGATGACGAGCGCGCTGCCGCTGATGGGGATGATGGGTGCGCTCACGCCGGGAGCCGGGTGGCGGGTGGCGCTCCAGAGGTCGGCGAAGTTGACTTGAATGGCCTCGTGGTTTAACCCCAGGGCCACCCCAAATACGATGAGCAAGCCCAGCGCAATCAGCTTAGTACTGCCCAGTACATTCTGAATGAGCTTGCCGGTGCGCACCCCTTGGGCGTTCAGCGCCGTGATGCCGACGATGAGCACGATGGCCAGCAGCTGCACGCTGCTAAACTCGAAGCTGCCGGCCTGAAACAACAGGTTTTTAACGCTAAAAAATGGAATTAGCACGCCGGTAAATTTGGCGAAGGCCACGGCCACGGCGGCAATCACACCGGTTTGGATGACGAGGAAAAGCGTCCAGCCGTAGAGAAACGCGGTGAGGCGGCCAAAGGCTTCGCGCAGGTACACGTACTGCCCGCCCACTTTGGGAAACATGCTGGCCAGTTCGCCGTAGCTGATGGCCCCCGCCATGGTGATAAAGCCGGTAAGAAACCACACCACCAGCAGCCAGCCAGAGCTGCCCACCTGCCGGGCAATGTCGGCCGAGACAATGAAAATACCCGAGCCTATCATGCTGCCGGTCACCAGCATAATGGCATCGAAGAGGGTGATGGCCCGTTGGAAATGGGGCTGAGAGGATGGGGGGTGAGGTTCGGACATGCAAATCTGAAATGAGGGTATCTTGGCCGGAAGATAGAATAAGAAAAGCCTGCTCCGTAAGGGCAGGCTTAGTGGAGCCGCGCATCGGTGCTGGGAAATTTGGTTTTCTGAGAAGCAAGTGCCGGCAGCTTAAGCTCACAGCTGGAAAAAGCGCGGCTTCGCGAAGGTTAAATTTCGGGCGGGGTTCGGCGGGGGGGGCTCCTCGCGAGTCGCTCGTCCATCCCAGCATTCGGCCGTACTTTCGCCGTCCGTCATCCGCTTTCCTTCGCATGTCCCGTAAGCTCCTGGCGTTGTTAACGGCGCTATTCCTGTTGCTCACGCTGGCGACTTACGTCTATTACCGGCGTACCCTGGCGGCCGTGCCCGTAGACCCGTATGCGCTGGTGCCCAACGACGCGGTGCTGGTGCTGAGTACCCACGACCACCCCGCCCTGGTGCGCCACCTGCAGGAAACCGGCCTCTGGGACAACCTCACAGCGGTGCGCTACTTCCAGCAATCGGCCGGGCACCTCGCACTGGCCGACAGCCTGACCGGCCGCACGGTCCGCCGCCGCAGCGGGGTAATGAACTTGCTGGGCCGCAAGCTGGTGATAACTTCCGTGCACGTAACCGGCCCGGGTGTGTTCGACGTGCTTTATCAAATTCCCCTGACCCGCGTGAGCGAGTACCGGCAGGTGCGCAGCCTGCTCGAAACCCTGGGCCGCGACCCCCGATACCGCCTCAGCACCCGCGAATACGAAGACCACGAGTTGACGGTGCTAACGGAACGTAACAGCGAAACCAGCCTCACCGTGCTCAACTACCGCAACCACCTACTACTAAGCACCAACGCTGGGCTGGTAGAGGCCGTGGTGCGCCGCGCGGCCCACCCCGATGCTCCCACGGTGATGACCTCCTTTGGCCCCACCGATTTGCTGCGGGTGAGCGGCGTGGATGCGACCTTGATGGTGAACTACCGCCGACTCCCCCAATTTCTGGATGTGCTGTTCCGGCCCGAAGCCCATGGGCAGTTCGACCAGCTGGCGGGCCTGGTTTCGGAGGGCCTGCTGGGGGTGAAGCTGGCCGGCAACCGGGCGCAGTTGCTAGGCTTTTCGAACCCCGAAACCGCGCGGGGCACGTTGCAGCAGCGCCTGCAAGGGCAGCGCGCCCTGCCCTTGGGCCTTGCTCCCTGGCTGAGTACCCGCACGGCCATGCTGCTGCACCTGGCCGCCAACCCCGGCCGTACCTGGCCCCGGCCCACTGGCTCTTCGGCCGATTTGGTGGACCGCACGGCTGCGCTCGATAGCCTGCGGGCCACCTTTGGGGGAGAAATGGCCATTGCCTACCTGGCCACTACCACGGCCGGTAGCAAGCCCGGGCGGCTGGCTTTTGTGCATTGCCCCATACCCGCCCGTACCCAGCAGTGGCTGGCCCGCCTGCGCCGCGTCTATGGCAGCTCGCCGGCCTTCACCAAAGTAGGTTCCTATCAGATTCACCCCGTGGGCTTTCCGGAAGCCATGGTGCTGGGGCCGCTGCTGGCCCCCGCCCAACCCTACGTGGTGGAAGCCCGGCCCGCCGCGGCAGTGCTGGTAGGCAACTACCTGGTGTTCTCCGACGAACTGACTCTCAACGGCTACCTGGCCGATGTGGTGGCCGGGCACATCTGGTCTCAATCACCTGCGCAAGTGGCGTTTTTGCAGGAAACCCTGCCGCGTGCCCGCCTGAGCATTTTCGTGGATACCCGCAACAGCTGGAATGCACTGCTTGGGGTGCTCACCGAAGAGCGGCGGGCGGGGCTGCTGCGCAACGAAGCCTTGTTCAAACGCTTCCCGCAAGTGGCGCTGCAGCTGATGCCCGACGAAAACGAGTCGGACCCCAATGCCCAGTATTTTACCCAGCTGCTGCTGAGGCATCCGGCCTTGGGCCCTGCTTCCACCAAGCCCGGCGGGGCCGCGGCCAACGGCCGGGTGCTAACCTTCAACCACGAGCTGGTGGGGCAGCCCACGCTGCTGCCCGCCCTGGGCACCCGCATTCCGGCCGTGGTAGTGCAGGACTCGCTCTGGGCCCTTCACTATGTGAGCCCCGACAACACCGTGCTTTGGTCTGACACACTAAAGGGGCCTGCCAGGGGCGTGGGTCTGCTGCCCAGCGGTGGCAGCGTGCCGGGTGGCTTACTGCTAGGAGCCGCCAACCGCCTGCACCTGCTAGGGAATGAAGGCGCCGAAGTGCTGCCCTTCCCCCTGAACTTGCCCGATACCGTACGCGTGGCCTCCCTGCTGGCTATTCCCGCCACGGGAGCCAAAGTATCCGCTCGCCTGCTGGTCGTCACGGCCGGCAATGACCTGCTGCTACTTGATGCCAGAGGCCGTTTGTATCCGGGCTGGCAGCCCAAACGACTCGATTTCCCGCTGGCGGGCCGGCCAGCCTTTTTCAGCGTGAACGGCCGCGACGTAGTTCTGGTACCCTTGCAGAATGGCTACGTGTATGCTTTCGACCAGCAAGGCAGCCTGTTTCCGGGTTTCCCGCTGAGCATGGGCGGGCGGCTGGCCGGCGATGTGGTGGTACAGCCCGCCAGCACCCTGAGCCGCACCCGCCTTACCCTTGTAAACCAGCACGGCGAACTAATTACCTTCAACCTGAGCGGCGACATTGTCAGCCGCGCCCGTATTGCTACCTGGAGCCGGACCGCCCGCTTCCACCTCGTGCCCGACCCCAAAGGCCGTTCTTTCGTGGTGACCCGGGAAGATGGCAACCAGCTCGATGTGTACCTGCCCAGCCAAAAAGCCCCACTGCTGACCCAGCGCTTCGTCACCTCGGGCAGCAAGCGCGTGCAGTTTTTTGATTTCGGTAAAGGGCGCCGCCTAGTGGCCGTGACCGAGCCCGGCCCGGGACAGGTATTCCTTTATGATGGTAAGGGGCGCCTGCTTGGCGGCGAACCGGTGCCCAGCACCGGCTCCGGAGTGGGCCTGAACTACGATGCTACCACTGATACCTACCACCTGGTGCGTGTGGCGGGGCGAGAACTGCGGCGCACCGAGCTCAAGGTGGCCCTCCCGTAGTAGACTTGATACAGTTTGAGCAGCTGATTCCTCCGTACAAGCAGCGCAAGTTCTGGTAGAGGCCAGCGCTGTCCGTCAGCCACGGTGTTACACCTCTACTATTTTCCATGTGTTAACCTTCAAAACCCGGCATTTTCTTCATGACAAAGCTTCCCACTGGGTTGATAGTTGGCAAGTTCTGGCCGCCGCATCGCGGCCATCAGCTACTGCTCGAAGCGGCTGCAGCTCAGGTAGCCGAACTGGTGGTGCTGGTTTATGCCAGTCCTGATGCGCCTGTTATGCCAGCGGCCTTGCGCACCAGCTGGATTAAAGAGCTGTACCGGGGCGATGAAGTGGCCCGTGGCGCCCGCATTGGCTCGACCCCCCTGCGGGTGTTTGCGCTCTCGGCCGAAGCCGATGGCGTGCCCCCCGATGCTGCCCCCGACGAAGTGCACCGTGAGTTTGTGCGCCGCTGGTTAGCCGGGCAGGGCATTGCAGTTGATGTTGTTTTCAGTAGCGAAGACTATGGGCATGGCTTTGCCCAGCACCTAGGAGTTACCCATGTGGTCGTGGATAAGGCCCGCCAGCAAGTGCCGGTTTCGGGCACGCAGCTGCGGGCAGATGTAGCCGTGCTTGCCCATCAGCTGCATCCGTTGGTTGCGGCCCAGCTGGGGGTGGTGCCGCCCACCCATGTGCCGCGGGTGGTGTTGTTGGGCGCCGAGAGCAGTGGCAAATCAACCTTGTGCGCTGCCCTGGCCGAGGCCTGTAATACCGCTTGGGTACCTGAGTACGGACGCACGCTGCACGAACAAAAAAGCGGCAACCTGGACTACGAAGACCTGCTCTACATTGCCCGGCGGCACGTTGAGCTGGAGGATGCGGCCGCGGCTCAAGCCAACCAAGTGCTTTTCTGTGACACCAACGCTGCCACTACGGCACTGTATTCCTACTACTATTTTCATCGCTGCGACCCCATGCTGCAAGCCATGGCGGCGGTGTGCGGGCAGCGCTACGCCCACACCTTTGTGTGTGCTCCCACAGTGCCCTTTGAGCACGATAACTGGCGTGGCCCCGAGGCCCTGCGCAGCTTTCAACACGGCATGATACTAATGCAGCTGGAGTTTTATGGCATCCCCTATACCTTGGTGGAAGGCACGGTGTCCCAGCGGGTAGAGCAGGTGAAAAATCAATTATCAATTAACAGTGAACAGTAAAGCGTTTTACTGCTCATTGTTAACTGTTAATTACCAACTGCTTACCGCTGCTTCGACAGCCAGCCTTTGCGCCAGAAATAATAGATCTGACCAACAACCATCAGGGTCATGAGGGCAAGCACGCCAGGGTAGCCCCAGGGGTGGTAGAGCTCGGGCATGTTGAGTGGGTTGGGGCCTTCGGGTAGGGCTTCGCGCTGGAAGTTCATGCCATAAAGCCCGGCCACAAAGCTCAGGGGGATGAAAATGGCGCTGATGATGGTCAGCACTTTCATCACCTCGTTCATGCGGTTGCTTTGGTCCGAAAGGAACAGTTCGGTTAGGCTGGTGATGTTTTCCCGGTAGCTTTCGGCCAGGTCCAGGGCCTGCATGGCGTGGTCATAGGCGTCTTTGAAGTACACTTTTACCTCTTCTGGCATCACCTCCTCGGGTAGCCGCAGAATCTCGCTGATTTTATCGCGCTCGGGATATACCAGCCGCCGAAAGCGCACGATGTCCTTCTTGATGCGCAGAATGCGGTTGAGCATGCGCCGCTCCCGCCGCTCGGAGAAAATCCGGTCCTCCAGGCCCTCGATGTAGTCGCCAATAGCCGCCATGGTGGGGAAATAGTGGTCGATGACGACATCGGTGAGTGCGTAGGCTAGGTACAGAGAGGGCTTGCGCTTGGTAGTGCTGAAGTTGCCTCGGAGGCGGTTGCGGAGCGAATCGAGGCAGTCTTCGTAGTCGTCCTGAAAGGTGAGCACATAGTTGGGCCCCGTGAAAATCGAGAGCTGGTCGTCATCGATTTCGAGCTCGGAGGTGAAGTCGGTCATGCGCGACACCAGAAACAGGCGGTTGTCGCCAAATACATCAACCTTGGCCCGCTGATAGTCACCGAGCACGTCTTCCATCTGCAGGGGGTGCAAATCGAAATCCTGCATAATGCGTTCCATCAGGGCCAAGTCGCCGTAGCCGCGCACATCTATCCAGTGCTTGCGCTCGGGTTGTGCTTGGAAGCTAGCCCATAAGTCGTCGTAGCTGCTGAACTCACCCTCGGATAAAGCTGTGTCGTCGTAGGAGTAAAGAAAGAGGCGGGGTTTGAGGGCGCCCTCGCGAATGACGAGCGAGCCAGGCCGCTGGCCGAGGGTTTCGGTTTGCTGGCGGGCTTGTAGGGTGGCTTCGCGGTCAGTTATTCCGTAAGCGGAATCGATATCTTCGTCCTCGTCTTGGTCATTGTCAAAATAAGGATGAGGGACAGGATTGGATGAATTCATGCAACGAGAATAAGAGGTAAAGAGGAGGAGCCAGTAGCCTCCGTAGTACGACAATGATACGTGAGGGCCGTTGCAAGGTGGCAATTAAGGGTAAGCCAGGTGCCTGCACGGCCTCTGAGCTAGCAAGCCGCCCATTCTGTGCCGTTCTTTGTCCTGAAAGCCACGAAAATCAGGTTTGAAAAGTACGGATTCCTTAACTACAACTGAAACCGACGCGCAAAGCCACACGGCCGCGATTTGGCTTGCCGAAAGCGGACTTAGCGGCCCCGCTGCGCCCCGCCTGCCGCTGGCATTCGAGTCGTTTCTCTACTTGCAGCCGGCCCACCAGGTGTTGCAGCCGGCCGGCGAATCCGTACTGAGCTGCTACCTCGAAGACCCGGCAGCCGGCAGCACCGTGGCCCAACTGCACCTGGCGCTGGCGCCGCAGCTCGGCACTGCCCAGAGCCCCGCGCAAGCGCCTTTCGGAGCGGTGCAGCTGGCCGCAGGCGTGAGCACAAACCAAATTCACGTCTTCCTGAATACTGTTGAGAACGCCTTGCGCCAGCGGGGCATCCACGCCCTCCGCCTGCGCAGCTACCCTTTTGCCTACGACCCGACCGGGGCGGCCGTGCTGGCCGAAACCCTGCGGCAGCGCCACTACCGCGTAACGTTGGCCGAGCAGAACTACCACCTCGACCCGGGCCGTCCCTACGAAAGCAGCCTGCACCCCTCGGAGCGGCGGCGGCTGCAGAAGTGCCGCCGCCACGGCCTGCATTTCGAGCAGGAGCCGCCGTTTCTGTTGCCGGCCGCCTACGCCTTCATTCAAGCCTGCCGGCAGGAGCGGGGGCAGGAGCTTTCGCTGCCGCTGGAGCGCGTGCAGGAGCTGTTTCGGCGCTTCCCGCGGGAGCACTTTCTGTTCTCAGTGCGCCAGCCCAACGGCGAATGGGCAGCGCTCACGGTGGCCATTCGTGTGCACGAGCAGATACTCTATAACTTCTATCCGGCCAGTCCGCTGCGCTGCAACGCCTTCAGCCCGGTGGTGATGCTCAACGAAGGCCTGCACGCCTTTGCCAAAGCCAGCGACATGCGTGTGCTGGACCTGGGCACCTCCACCCTCGATTCGGGACCCAATGCTTCTTTGCTACGCTTCAAGCGGCACTTGGGCGGCGTAGCTGGCCTGCGTTTGAGTTGGGAGAAGACCATTGGCTGAGGAAGAGCAGTGAAAAACGTGGGAGAAAAAGGCGGGCGGCGAGACCACCAGCCGTACCGTTCTTTACGACCAATAACTTCATTTCTGCTCACCCTTCGTGACGTCTAGTTCGCCGGCCCCGTCCCCCAAACCACCTGCGCCAGCCCCGGTATGGCGCGGCTTCGTGCGTGGGTCGTTGGGGGCAGGCGTGGCGGTGGGCGCCCGGGCTGCGGGCGCTCTGATTCTAAATAAGCTGTTTGCGGTGTATGCCCCAGCGGGTGGGCTCACGCTGTTCGCGCAGTTTCAGAACCTGATGGCCTTGCTCACCACCTTGCCCAGCGAGGGGGTGCAGGTGGGACTGGTAAAGTACCTCGCGCCGCTGCAGCCGGGAAGCGCCCGGTACCGCCTGTGGCTAGGCGCTGCCGCGGCCTTGAATGCCGCGGCCCTGCTGCTGGGTGGCGCAGTGCTGGCGAGTCGCGGCCTACTGGACTGGGGGTGGGGTAGCATGGGCGTATTTATGACGGGCATCGCCCTGCTTACGGCTCAGGGCTTACTGGGAGCCGCGCTGCTGGCTGCTGGCCGACTGCGGGCTTACATTGGTTTGTCGGTAATGCTGGCAGTGCTGAGCACAGGCGCGGCGGCACTAGCCTTGCTGCAGAAGCTGCCCCTGCACGTAGTGCTGCTGGCGTATTTGCTGGCGCAGGGGCTCACGGTATTGCCCGCCCTGGGGCTGGCGGCGCGCGCCGGCTTGTTGCGGCACCTACGGCCTGCCGGCCCCATTAGCCGTGTGGCCCTGCGTCGGCTCAGCCAGTTTTTGCTGATGGCCGTGAGCACGCTGCTTTTTGGCAAAGCCGTAGACTACGTGCTGCGCGACTACCTTCTCGGCACTTATGGACCGGCCCGCACCGACTTGTGGCAGGCCGTGGCCAAGCTGTCTGACAACTACACCATGGTGTTTGCGGCCGTGATGAGCAGCGTGTTTTATCCGCGGCTGGCGGCACTGGCTGGGCAGCCCCGAGCCTCACGGAACTACCTGCGCGGAGTGCTGGGGCTGCTGGCCCCGGTGCTGGCGGTGGGCCTGGGGTTGATTTTTGCCTGTCGTAACTGGCTGCTGCCGCTGCTTTTTGCTCCGCAGCTGCTTGGCGCGCGCGATTTTCTGGCGCCCCAGCTGCTAGGCGACTGGGCCAAGTTTCTGAGCTGGATATTCATTTTTCAACTCACGGTGAGGGCGCGCACCGGTCGGTATGTGGCCGTGCAAGCTGGCTCGGCCATGGTGTTTGCTGGGCTGCTGGCAGTGCTGTTGCCCAGGTTTGGGCTAGAGGGCGCGGTGCTGGCCCACGCCGGCCGCTACGGCTTGCTGCTGCTGGCCTGCGTGGCTTATCAAGTGGGAATGAAGAACGATAAGTGAAGCGCCAGGAGCTTTTCTTCACTTCATTTGCCGCTGTAGTCTCATGTCCAGCTCTTCCTCTTTAGTCCCAACTGCTTCGGCAAGCGCCGTCACGGTTACCATTGTGGCGCTGTGCCACAACCACGCCTCCTTCCTGCGGGAAGCGCTGGATTCCATACTTAGCCAGACGTATCCGCACCTGGAAGTGTGGCTCGTGGACGATGCCAGCACCGATGGCAGTCCCGACATTCTGCGCGAATACGCAGCGCAGCATCCGGAGTGGCACCTGTTGCTGGTTTCCGAAAACCTGGGCAATTGCCGGGCCTTCAACGCCGCCTTTCGGCAAAGCCACGGCGAGTTTCTAATTGATTTTGCCACCGACGACGTGCTGCTGCCCGAGCGGGTGTCCCAGCAAGTAGCAGCCTTTCGCGCTGCCGACTCAAGGGTGGGCGTGGTGTATTCTAATGCCGAAATCATAGCCGAAGACGGCACTTTGCTGGGCCTGCACCACCGCCCAGGGCCTACCGGTGCGCTCGTGCCGCCACCAGCCACCGGCTGGGTTTTTGCCGAGGTGTTGCGGCGCTATTTTATCAGCACACCTACTATGATGATGCGCCGCGCCTGCCTCGCCGAGTTGGGCGGCTACGACGAAACGCTGGCCTACGAAGACTTCGACTTCTGGGTGCGCGCCAGCCGCGATTGGCAGTTTCTGTTCCTCGACGCCGTGACCACCCGCAAGCGCAAGCATCCGCGCAGCATGAGCAGCCGGGCCTACCAGCGGTACGACCCCTACCTGGCATCCACCATTCGCGTGTGCGAAAAAGCCCTGGCCCGGGTCAGCACGGACAATGAGCGTGCTGCCCTAGCCACCCGAGTGCGCTGGGAGATGCGGCAGGCTATGCGTCGGCGCCGCTTTGCCGAAGTACAGGAGCTTTTTAAAATACTGCGCCAGACGAGCCGCCCAGCGCTGCTAGACCTAACTTTGGCTGCCGTGAGTCGTTTGGCGCTTCAGTTTTCTCTGGATGCCCAAGGAGTACATTTTTAAGGCAGGTTCCTCGCGCCTTTCTCATTTATCGGGTTAATCTAAACCCTTTCCGCTTCCGAGGTTTACTTGTCGGGAGCCTAATTTCCCGCTGCCTCCGTGACGATGCCTTCCCGTTTAGCCATTCTGAGCCGCGTGCTGCTGCTGCCTTTGGTGCTCGTGCTGGCAACGTTGGCTACACTGGGGAGCTATTACGAAACCAGCGACGACACCTCTTTTGCCTGGCTGTTCTCGGGGGTGTTGGCAGGGAAGCCGGTTGTTTCGCTTCCCTTGTTTTTCCACGGCTACGGGCACGCGCTGGCCGCCGCCTATACGTCCGCGCCCCATGTGCCCTGGCTAGGGCTGCTGAATGCGAGCCTATTGATGGGGGCCACCATGCTCACCTTTGCGGTGCTGGATAGGTTGCTGCGGCCCTACCTGAGGCCGTGGGCACTGGTGCTGGCCTTAGTCGCCTTCTTCTTCCTAGCCTGGCTCGAGCACTGGCTGTGGTTTAGCCACGTCCGGGTGGGTATTCTGCTGGCTGGGGCGGTGGTGTTGTTTGCGGCGCAGCGGCCTGGCAGCCGAAGTGCGGTGGTGCTGGGCGTGCTCGGGCTCGGCGCCGCCTGGCTCATCCGGCCCAGCCTCGCCATGCTCGGGTTTGGCCTCGCTGTTCCGGCCGCACTGTTGCTGGCTGAAAACTGGCGGCGCTTGGTGCCGGTACTGGCCGCGGCGGCGTTGGGCTTGGGCCTGGCCACGGTAGTGCTGGGCGCCCTGCAAACGGATGACGCAGCCCAGATGCAGCAGCGTGATAAATACTTGGCCCGCATCCTCGATTTCAACCAGCTGCGCCCGACGCCGCGCACCCCCGCCGACAGTTTGGGCACGGCGGCAGTGGAACAGTGGATACTGGGTGATGCCACCCTGGTAAACAATGCGATGCTACAGCGGGCCTATCATTTTGAGCCGGCCGATTTTTGGGGCCGCGAGTTGCCGACCAAGCTTCGCCTGCGCGCAGGCTTGGTGGCGCGCGATTATTTTCCTGTGCTTTTAGCGCTGGCCGCAGTCGTGTTCGGAACGCTTCGCCGGAAGAAGGGAACAGCTGGTTTTTGGCTTGTACAAATCGGGTTTGGAGCCACACTCCTTGCTTTTGCGGGACTGCTCAAACTGCCCCCTCGAATTGCTCTGCCCATTCTTGATTTTTGGTTGATAACCAATCTGATTTTCTGGTGCCGTACGACCCGCTTTTTCGCTCCAGGCTATAAAAAATCCAGCCAAGCCAATGTCACGCAAAAGGTTGATTTTTTCCTGCCCGGGTCGCTTGCTGCTCGCCGGGTAGGAGTGGGGCTCGGCATGTTGGTAGTGGTGCTTTACGGAGCCAAAAACCTGCACCGCTATCACGTGCTGCAACAGGAGCGCAAACAGCACGAACTGGCGTTGCGTCAGATACGCGGCTACTCCTCACCGGCGGGTGCCCGCGGGCGCGTTCGGGTAATGGCTGGCACCAGCGACTTACTTAAAAGCCTGTCTCCGTTCAAAATTTATTCCCCAGGGCGGGGACCCGTTGTAATGCTCTCGGGCTGGCAATCGCACGACCCTTCACAGGCAGGGCTTTTTCGAGAGCTGAGCGGTTCCCCACAACCCATCGAATGCCTGCGCCAGCTCGCGCGCCATGCCCCCAGTACTCAGTGGCTGCTAACGCGCGAAACCGCTCACTGGCTAACTCGTCGTTTTCGTTTTGATACAGACGCACACTCGACCCCCGTATTCGTGCCGATGCAGGCGCTGGCAGCCGACACTTCCCTACATTATCATCAGGTGGTTTTTCGTTAAAAGCCAAGCTCGACTACCTACAAGCCTCCGCTTGCGTAAACCAAGGGAGTAGAATAGAAATGCGGCATTCCAGTAATGCCATAATTTTATACCCGGGCCATTGCTCTCACCGCGGACCTTTGCCCCGGCAAAAGCGGTTCTCCTTACATTATTCACGCTCACCTGCCACATCCTATGCTCTCTTCCACCATGACTTCCCGCGCCGAAGTTCTCCAGCACATGGAGGGCTTTTTGAAAGATAACATGAGCTCCTTCCTCAAGAGTGTGGAAGACAGCTGGCAGCCTGCCGACTTTCTGCCCGACTCGCGACTCGATTCGTTTTTTGACCAAGTAAAGGAACTGCGCGAAAAGTCTCAAAACCTGAGCTATGACCTGCTGGCCGTGCTCATCGGCGACACCATCACCGAGGAAGCCCTACCCAACTACGAAGCCTGGTTTCACGAACTCGACGACCTGAACCGCGACCCCGACAACGGCTGGGCGCAGTGGATTAGGGGCTGGACCGCCGAAGAAAACCGCCACGGCGACTTGCTCAACCGCTACCTCTATCTCTCAGGCCGCGTAAACATGCGCGAATTTGAAGTGAGCACCCAGTACCTCATCAACGACGGCTTTGACCTGGGTACCGCGCACGACCCCTACCGCGCTTTCGTATACACGAGCTATCAGGAGCAGGCAACCAACATTTCACACCGCCGCGTGGGCCAGCTTGCCCGCACCGCCGGCGAAGACCAGCTCTCGAAAATCTGCGGCATGATTGCCGGCGACGAGAATCGTCACGCCCGCGTGTACAAGACGTTTGTTAGTAAAATATTCGAAGTTGACCCCAGCGAAATGATGCTGGCCTTCGAAGACATGATGCGCAAGAAAATTGTGATGCCAGCCCACTACATGCGCGAAATGGGCATCGAGATGGGCAAGACGTTCGGTCACTTTACCGACGCCGCTCAGCGCATCGGCGTGTACACCAGCGCCGACTACACCGACATTCTTGACTCGCTCATCAAAGACTGGAAAATCGAGCACATCACCGACCTGAACGGCCAGGCCGAAAAAGCTCGCGACTACATCATGGCGCTGCCCAACCGCCTGCGCCGCGTAGCCGACCGCATGCCAGTGCCTAAGCTGGAATACAAGTTCAAGTGGATTAGCTAGGCAGCATCCGCTGGCTCAAGAGTTCAAGCAGCGTTATAAAAAAGAACGTCATGCTGAGCTTGCCGAAGCATTTCTACCGCAACACTAAAACAAATTAGTTACGCGGTAGAGATGCTTTGGCAAGCTCAGCATGACGTTCTTTTTTATCGATTATCTAACGGGTTACTTCTCAATTTTCACGCCCTTCCAAAACGCCACGCGGCCTTTGATTTCTTGGGCGGCGTCTTTGGGCTCGGGGTAGTACCAGGCAGCGTCTTTGTTTTGTTCGCCGTTCACGCGTAGGGAGTAGTAGCTAGCTTGGCCTTTCCAGGGGCATGAAGTGTGGGCAATGCTGTCTTCGAAAAACTCCTGCTTGATTGAGTCGGCGGGGAAGTAGTGGTTATTTTCGACTACTACCGTGTCGTTGCTCTCGGCCACGACGGTGTTATTCCAAATAGCTTTCATGGGTTTGGTGCGAAGTATCGGCTTGGTTGTGAAGGATTGCGGGGCCGGGCAGTGCTAATGGTCAACCAAAGCGAACCGCGCAGGTCCCACAATTGAACATTGCCCCCCTCGCCGTTGTTTTCGGGCGCAGCAACCGGCCAATAGGTACAGGTATTATAAGCCCGGGTATTGTTAATTGCTACCAGATAACTGTTCACTGATATTATGGCCGTTGGCTTCCGATTCCGCGATTTTGTGCCCGAAGACCAGCCCGAAAAGGGCTTTGAGTCCTTATTTAAGCTGTTCATGCAGCTGGTTACCATCACCTCCGGCGACGTGGGCGAGGCCCTGCAGTGGCTCAATGAGCTCGATAAGCAGTACGGCCTCACCGACGACAACTACGGCATGGGCAATTTCATCGATGACCTGAAGAAGAAAGGTTACATCGATGAAAACGAACAGGAAAAGGGTGAGTTTAAGATTACGCCCAAAACCGAGCAGGGTATTCGCAAGTCGGCGCTGGAAGAGATTTTTGGCAAGCTAAAAAAAAGCAGCACCGGCAACCACCGCACACCCCACACCGGGCAGGGAGACGAGCAAAGCACCGACCTGCGTGAGTTCCGCTTCGGCGACTCGCTGGAGTCCATCCAGATGACCGAGTCCATTCGCAACGCCCAGCTCAATCACGGCATGGAAGGCGACAGCTTTATGCTAACCGAGGGCGACCTGGAGGTGCGCGAAAACGAGCATAAGTCGCAAACCAGCACCGTGCTGATGATAGACATCTCGCACTCCATGATTCTCTACGGCGAAGACCGCATCACGCCGGCCAAGAAGGTAGCGATGGCCCTGGCCGAGTTGGTGAAGCAGAAGTACCCCAAAGATTTTCTCGACGTCATCGTGTTCGGCAACGACGCCTGGCAGATTGAGGTGAAGGACTTGCCTTACCTGCAGGTGGGGCCCTACCACACCAACACTGTGGCGGGCCTGGAACTGGCCATGGACCTGCTCCGCAAGCGCAAGACGCCCAACAAGCAGATTTTCATGATTACCGACGGCAAACCTACCTGCCTGAAAGAGCCCGGTGGTTACTACAAAAACTCCTTCGGCCTCGACCGCAAGGTGGTGAACAAAACGCTTAACCTAGCTGCTGCCGCCCGCCGCGTGAAAATCCCCATCACCACGTTCATGATTACTTCTGACCCGTATTTGCAGAAGTTTGTGGAGGAGTTCACGGAGGTGAACCAGGGCAAGGCCTACTATTCAGGCCTCAAGGGTTTGGGTCATTTGGTATTTGAAGACTACAAGAAGAACCGACGCAAGAGCTTGTAGAAATAATAAGCCCTTTCTTACGACAAGTAGGAGAGGGCTTTTTATTTTCGTACTACGGTAGCCAGAAGATTAATTTTTTTTAGTCGCTGTTTTCACGAGTTGCTTAAGGTCGTCGTCTTGCACATAACCAATATCATAGGTATGCGTAGCATGAAAACCGCTATAGCCGATTACTTCTCCTGAACCAGCGTCAAGTAACTGATAGCCGTTCTCACTATCTATCGTTACATATCTCACGTACAGATACTTGGAATTTGCATTGGTGATGGCAGAATCAAATGTAGCTTTGTCTGCTACCTTCACAGGGTAGGGATAAACCTTTGCGAGCTTACTTTCAGTTAGGCTCTTCGAAAGCTGATGCTGGGCCAGGAGAAGTGTCTTGCCTTGTAGCAACGTTTCGCTTTTACCAAGGTTCTCCTTGGTTGAATTTTTAACTTCCCAATGGCTTTGGCCCTTAGCGCGCTGCTTTATGTAAGATTGTAATTGCTGTACACCAGCTATTGGCTCAGTGCTGGGGTAAATTTCTTGCCAGAATTGCCGAGAGAACGGATAATACATCTGATAGCATAGCAAAACCGAATTAACTGGCTCATGTTTTTCAAGTAGAGCACCAGAACTGATAATACCTGTATTGCCAAGTAGGGACAAATTCAAAGAGGGTACATTGAATGTAACCTGCGTATGCCGCCTGCCATCATAATTTTCCTGAACTATTTCTTTGGTTCCTATTTCAATTACTAAGTGTGAAGCTTGCTTATCATACTTGAGTGCCTCATACTCAGCCATGGTAACGAATGAAACCGGCGACAAGTGCCAGTGCTTAGCGGCCTCTTCTAAGGCAGCCCGCTTAGTAGCCACCTCAGCCAGATAGCCAGCGTGGTCAACTGCTTTCTTAAACATCTTCTGACTTGCTAATTCGTTCATAGGCACAGGTAGCAGAACGTGCAATGGAGATGTAAGCGGAACTGTGTATTTGCTATTAGGAACCGTGTATCTGTTATTGTTAGACTGACCAGTTATTTGATACAAAGCTTGGTGCTGTGCAGTAGCAGGACCAGCAACGATTAACCCGGCTACCAATAGACAAGTAGTGTAAAAAGTTTTATTCATTCTGGGATAAGTGGTAAAAGATGAATTTTGTATTAATATGGCAAAGCTATAAAG
This sequence comes from Hymenobacter sp. B1770, assembly GCF_049896385.1. Taxonomy (NCBI): domain Bacteria; kingdom Pseudomonadati; phylum Bacteroidota; class Cytophagia; order Cytophagales; family Hymenobacteraceae; genus Hymenobacter; species Hymenobacter sp. B1770. The sequence goes on along the minus strand of NZ_JAFCUF010000002.1, from coordinate 591,551 downwards.
GAGTCAAAGTTAATACTGTTAGAGACTAACCATAATCCTTTTACTAAGTAATTATTCAAATACTCATTACTCAAGGGCTAAAGGTTAATTTGTATCGTTCAGCTTGGCTGGCGAGGCTGAAAATGCGGCAATTCAACAGCAAAATGGTTGTATAGCCAATATTAAAAAAAAGGAGTTTTTTGATAAATAGCAAAGCACATATTCGGGCTCAGCGACCCCTTCCGTTTATTTGGCAATGTGTTACCAATTTGCGCTAATAGTGTACCGAGGTAGTGCTTGCCGCTAAATGGCGTAAAAGCACGTCTTATTCGCTCACCTCACCTGAACCTCAAGCGCCCTCAAGCGGTTTATCAATTAATGACACACGAAACCATCCAAACCCTGGGCCAGCTCCGCGCCAGTGGTTATAAGTCCCGCAGCGTAAAAGCCGAATTGCGGGAAAACCTAATTAACAAGCTGCGCAACAAAGAGGAAGTTTTCCCCGGCATTTACGGCTACGACGAAACCGTGATTCCGGACTTGCAGCGCGCCATACTAGCCGGGCACCACATCAACCTACTCGGCCTGCGCGGCCAAGCCAAAACCCGCATTGCGCGCCTGCTCATCAATCTGCTCGACGAGTACATGCCCGTAGTGGCCGGCGCCGAACTCAACGACGACCCCTTGCAGCCGCTGTCGGTATTCGCCAAAAACCTTATTGCCGAGCACGGCGACGACACCCCCGTGGCTTGGCTGCACCGCGACGAGCGCTACACCGAGAAGCTGGCCACGCCCGACGTGTCGGTAGCCGACCTCATCGGCGACGCTGACCCTATCAAAGCGGCTACGCTTAAGCTGCCCTATAGCGACGAACGGGTAATTCACTTCGGCCTGATTCCGCGGGCGCACCGCGGCATTTTCGTGATTAACGAATTGCCCGACTTGCAGGCCCGCATTCAGGTGTCACTGTTCAATATTCTTCAGGAAGGCGACATTCAGATTCGGGGCTTTAAGGTGCGGCTGCCACTCGATATACAGTTTGTGTTCACGGCCAACCCCGAGGACTACACCAACCGTGGCAGCATTGTGACGCCGCTGAAGGACCGGATTGACGCCCAGATTATAACGCACTATCCCAAGTCCATCGAAATCGGTAAGCGCATCACCAAGCAGGAAGCCCGCATCAAAGACGAGCAGAAAGGCATGGTGACCAGCAACGAAGTGGTGCACGACTTGGTGGAGCAAGTAGCGGTGGAGGCCCGCGGTTCCGAGTTCGTGGATGCTAAGTCGGGCGTATCGGCCCGCCTTACTATCTCGGCCTACGAGCAGGTGATTGCCGGAGCCGAGCGTCGCGCCTTGGTCAATGGCGAAAAGAATACCTATGTGCGCATCGGCGACTTCATCTCGGCGGTGCCCGCTATTACGGGCAAAGTCGAGCTGGTGTATGAAGGCGAGCAGGAGGGAGCTGGCATTGTGGCCGAGAAGCTCATGGGCAAGGCCGTACGTACCCTGTTCCTGCAGTTCTTCCCCAACCCCGACAAGTCCAAGAAGCTCAAAAACCGCCCTTCGCCTTACAAAACGGTACAGGAATGGTTCGGCAACGGCAACACGCTGGACTTGCTGCACGACACCAGCACCGCAGACTACCGCAAGGCCCTGGACCAAGTGCCCGGCCTGCGCGACATCGTGACCGAACTGCATCCCAACGAGACGCCTGAGCACACCTATTTTTTGATGGAGTTCCTGCTGCACGGCTTGGCCGAGCACAGCCTGATTTCACGCAACCGCCTCACGTCGGGCGCGCAATTCAAAGACCTGCTGTCATCGATGTTCACCATGCCGACCTTTGGTGATGACGATGATGAGGAAGAAGACGAAAAGCCGCGTCGCCGCCGCTAACCAGCGGTTTGTCTGAACACAAAAAGCCCCGCGCATTAATTGATGCACGGGGCTTTTTTATGTTTGGGCTTGCTCCACTGAGGCAGTAGCCTATGAAGTTATTTATCTGAGGCGAGACCGCGGGTCGGACCTCATAGGGCGGCCCGACCCGGCGCATACGGTAACTAAAAGCCGGTGGTCACGGCACCATGCCAATCGGCTACGAAAGAGCGAGATTGACTCGTAACCGAAAGGATGAGCTGTATGGTTTCCTCAGGCTGGTCCCAGTGAGGGAAGTGGCCGCAATTCTCGAACCAATACAGAAAACCATCGGGGAAAGCTGCCGCGGCGCGGGGAGCTTGGCTGGGCGGCAGCACCCGGTCTTGCCGGCCCCAGCCAATAACCAGCGGGTGCTGGAGGCTGCCACGGGGCACCCCTTCCTGCTTTGGGCCATAGGCGAGGTGCTTCAACAACTCGTCGAAGTTGGTGGTGCAGGCAAAAGTGCGCATCTCTGTGAATGCGACATCGGCCGGGATTTTCCAGGGCCTGGCCGAAAACTGTGCCATGAGCACGGTGCGGCCCACGGCGCTGCCGGTGATGGCGGGCATCAGGGGCTGCAACAGGCGCACCAGCCGAATGGAACCCGCCACCGAGTAGTAGAAGAACGGAACCTGCCAGCCTTCCCAGAACCCGCCGGGGTCGAGCGAAACCACGGCGCCCAGCACCCCGCGGCGGGCCAGCTCCAGTACCAGTCGAGCCCCCATGGACGACCCCACGCAGTCTACCCCAACCAGGTTGTTGGCGTGCAGCCACGCTTCGACCGCATCGGCAAGGGTATAAAAGGAATTTTCGCCATCCAGCTTCGGCGTTTGGCCATGGCCTGGCAAGTCGAGCGCTATGACTTCCCGCTTGGCCGACAGGCCGTCCAGGACCGTGTTCCACGAGCGCCAGCTTCCGCCAATGCCATGTATGAGCAGCAAAGGCTTGCCTTTACCAAGCCGAATGTGATGCATTTCCATAATAGGGTAGTTGAGGTTATGGAAGGATGTACGCAAGGGCACCGTCGAACGATGATGGAAGAGCGCACAAGATTATTGCCTGCGCAGGCACCTGACCAGACAGGGCCTCGGGACGTAATGCTTCAGAAGCAGAAGGTTAACATATGAAGAAGCTGTCCGAATAAGGCGTGATACCAGGAGAACGTCATGCTGAGCGGAGCCGAAGCATCTCTACCGCAAGAGTAAATCAGTTACTTGCGTGGTAAAGATGCTTCGGCTCCGCTCAGCATGACCGCCTTTTTGCCTATTCAAGAACTGCTACCTCACGGTTTTAGCTCGCCCTCGCCCAGCCACCGGGCCACGGGGTAGCGGTTGAAGCCAGCCTCGTGGTGGGGCGAGTTCACGTACACCCATTCTAGTTGGGCGGCGCCGTTGCTGGCGAAGGCAGGGTCCTGTTTCTTTTGCTGCTCAAGTCGCTCGCGCAACTGAGGGTCGCGGCGCAGCAGGTCGGCGGCCAGGTCTTCGAACACATAGTTGGAGAAATGCTCTTTTTGCTGCAGCACGCTGTCAAAAAAGCCCCAGGCGAAAAAAGAGTCGGTGGCCTGTGGCTCCAGGGTTTCCATGAGGTAGCGAATAGGCGCCTTATCGGTCAGGTACACCACAAAGTCGCCCCGGTGGTAGGTGACGGTTTCGGCCACGGGCCGCACTTTCACCTGGCTGTGCAGGTAGTGGCCTTCGTAGGCGCGTGGGCTGGTCTTATAGTCTTCCAGGTAATATACCTCTGCTGGCACAGTTACGTCCTGCGCCAGTGGCACCAAGGTGGCGCCGTTGCGCCGCAGCCGTTCGGCCACTTCGCCCCAGGCCTGCGGAATAAGGTAGGCTGTGGGTCGGCGGGCGGTGGCAGCCGGCTGGTAGGTATTAAAGTACTTTACGGGCCGAATAAACGGGGCTGCGCGGTCGTAGTAGAGGCGAGGCTGGCCGCTTACTTCGCTCAGTTTGGTTTTGCCTTCGTAGCCGCGAAACTGCACGGTTTCGTGCTGGGTCTCGTCGAGGGTCCAGGTCAGGGGGAATGTGGTCTGGTTGACCAGGGCGGTGTTGGCAGCGGCCCGGGCCGCTGCTAGTGCGGCCGACTGCTGCCCCACGGTTTCGAGCATTGTTTTCAGGAAGTCGTAGGTGGAGTGCACGCGGGGTGCAAAAGCTTTCAACATGTGCGTCTCGGGCATGAAGCCGATGGTGTTGAACAGAGCCGCGTAGCCGGTAGAGTAGCGCGGGGTTTCCAGAAAGGCGCGTAGGCCGCTCTCGGGCGTTTGGCCCTCAAAGTCCACGTAGGGCGTCATGGGCCACTTCTTTTTCTCCATGCCTTGGTACAGCGCCGGCAGCAGCTGCTTTTGCAGATAGGTGCCCAGGGCCGGGGCCAGCTTGCTGTGCTGGGTGGCAATGAGCGTGATGGTGTATTGGTAATCGGCGCCGTTGGAAGTGTGAGTTTCAACAAAAATATCGGGCTGCCACTTCTGAAACAGCGCCGCAAACGAGCGGGCATTGTGCGAGTCTTGCTTGATGTAGTCGCGGTTCAGGTCGAGGTGACGGGCGTTGCCGCGGAAGCCGTAAGCAACCGGCCCGTTTTGGTTCACCCGGGTGGTGGAATTGCGGTTGAGCATGCCGTCCACGTTGTACACCGGCACCACCACCACCGTCAAGCCGTCGAGTAGCTTCCGGAGCTTGGGTTGCTGCACCAGGTCGCGGGCCAGCATCATGCTGGCGTCGATGCCCTCGGGCTCTCCGGGGTGAATACCATTTTGAATAAAAAGTACGCGGCGATTCTTTTGCCGGCTGCTGGCGGGGTCGGCGTCGCCGTCGGACGAGAGCACCACCTCGTGCAGCGGCTGGCCCGAATCGGTGGGCCCGGCTTCGGCCATGTGCAGTTGCTTGGGGTATGCGGCCGTCAGCTTTTGATAAAAGGCAATGCACTCGGCGTAGGTGGCCGTGGTGTTGCCCCCACCAACTTCAAACGGCGTGCGCCATTCCAGGGCAGGTGCGGGTGGGGTAGGAGCGAGGGCCATCAGCGAGGCAAAAAGAAGAGGAATCATAGGTGCAAAAGAACACACTCCTCTCCTTAGTAAGGAGGGGACGCCGCCGTGGAAGCGGCGGCTGGGGTGGTTGCGCCGTCCGCGCCGTCAGGCAAACTCGTCAGGCTCACTTTGGCCCCGCCGACCTTTAGTTCAACTAACTCAGCCATCTGCGTCCATTAGAAAGCGAAAATATTAACCTTCTAATAAAGGAGAAAGCCTAATCACCCCTGCCACTCACAGGCTACCGGAGGCGGCTACCGTACAGCCGCTCATCGAGGCTGTAGCGGCCGGGCCCGGCGAACAGCAGCCCCAAAAACACAAACGCCGATTCCAGCGCGTGCGAGTAACCACTAAACCCATCGCCCTTGCTCACGTGCATCACCGTGGCCATTATCATGGTAATGAGCAAGCCCAGGCACGCCAACCGAAACCACAGTCCCAGGGCCAGCAGGAGCCCGCCGACAAACTCAGCAATAGCCGCCAGGAAGCCCCAAAACGCTGGAGCGAAGCCCAGTCCCATCGTTTTCATCACACCGCCTACACCTGCCCATGCCGCTGGGCCGCCCACTAGTTTGGGGTAGCCGTGCACCATAAACATTACGCCGAGGCCAACGCGCAACAGCAATAAACCCAGGTCATGGTAACGGTAGCGGTTGGTAAGATTCATGGGGGCCGGTGAAGGTGAGGGATGATTGAAGTGCCTAATTACGCAAGCGCCGCTAAAAAGGGGCCGCGATGGCGGCGAAACAATTCGGGGAGGAAAGCGGTAGGCGAGGAGCCTACCTTTGTGGCCGGCCTCACCTTTGCCCTCCTTTTCTTTGCTTTCATGACAGCTTCTCGCCCGCTTATTCTGGTTTCCAACGACGATGGTATCACCGCTCCTGGCATTCGCCATCTGGTCAGCATTGTGCAGGCCCTGGGCGCCGAAGTAGTGGTGGTAGCGCCCGATTCGCCGCAGTCGGGCATGGGGCATGCCATCACCATCGGCGAGCCGCTGCGCATCGAGAACAATCCTGTTTTCGGGCCCGACGTGGAAGCCTACCAGTGCTCGGGCACCCCGGCCGACTGCGTAAAAATCGCCAAGCACCACATTCTGAAGGGCCGCACGCCCGATTTGGTAGTTTCGGGCATCAACCACGGTTCCAACGCTTCAGTAAACGTATTGTATTCAGGCACGATGTCGGCGGCTATTGAAGCTGCGATTGAAGGGCTGCCGGCCATCGGCTTTTCGCTGTGCGAATACGGTGTGCAGGCCGATTTCTCGCACGTGGCCGAGTGGGTAACACAGATTTGCCGCCACGCCCTTGACCACGGCATCCCTGCCGGAACGGCCCTGAACGTAAACATTCCCAAAAACTCGCCCCAGGGCATTGCCGGTATCCGTCTGGCACGGCAGGCGCAGGGCAAGTGGCAGGAAGAATTTGACGAGCGCCAAGACCCGTACCGCCGCCCGTACTTCTGGCTGATTGGCTCGTTCGTGAACCTCGACCACGGCACCGACACCGACGAATGGGCCCTGGCCAATAACTACCTATCGGTAGTGCCCTGCCAGTTCGACCTTACTGCTTACCGCGGCCTCGAAACCATGAGCGCCGCTTGGAGCATGCCCCTGCCCGAAGCCAACGCCGTGGTCAACCCGCCCCAGCCTGTGTTGCCGGAAGACTATGGCCCAGCCAATCCCTAGGCCTGCAACGCACCGCCCGGTTTTCAGGCCTTGCGGCAACACCACATTTCTCTCTTTCATCATGCGCTCCATAGGTTTTCGTTGGATAATATTTCTGGCCGGTCTTCTGGCTGTGGCGGCGGCCCGTCCCGCTGCTAAGCCACCCGTCACCACGGTCTACATCATGCGCCACGCCGAAAAGGACCTGACCCCCGGCTTGGCCGACCCGCTGCTTACGCCTGTCGGCGAAGCCCGCGCCCGCGCGCTGCACCAGCAGCTGCGCCGTGTTAAACCGGCCGCCCTTTTCACCACCGACACCAAGCGCACCCGCGCCACGCTGGCGCCCCTGGCCGCCGCCACTAAGCTCATGCCTCAGGTGTACGACGCGCCGGCTGCGCTGGCCGAGCAAATCCGGCGCAACTACGTCGGCAAAACCGTGGTGGTAGTGGGCCATTCCAACACCCTCCTGCCGCTGGTAACGTCCCTGGGTGCCCAGGCGCCGCTTAGTGAAATTAAAGACGAGGAGTATAGCTACCTGTTCGAGGTGCGCATTGCGGATGGCACCGCGCCCACGGTGAAAGTGATGCAGTACGGCTCCCGGTAGAAGCGCACTTCGCGACCTGAAACACGCTCTGGAGCTTTGCTTGCTTGGCCTGCCCCGATTTCGGCCTCTCTGTCTGTGTTAGGGAGCAGCTCAGCAGCCTGTAGGAACTCCCGTTGCCGAAAGATAAAGCGGTGCCACGTTAGCCTCAGTCCAAGCCATTCGACGACTGCAATACGGCCTCCTATGGTCTAGCCGAACTGTTCCCCGCGTGTTTCTACTGAGACTGCACTTGTAACTGAATCATTAATGCTGATGGCTGAAATATGCCTCAGCTATTACTTGAACAGTATGTTATTTCCCGCTCATTACTAAATGGTAATGCTATCTATTTATTGATTTGAAAACCAGAAAGTCTTTGTGAAGCTGACACCTGCTTGTGAGTGGAGGTAGTGGTTAAGACAGCCTTCTTCTTAAAGCCCTACTCTGGCTGCTCCGTGATACAGATGACACAATATTAGTCGCTGGCTTCTTCCGAAGCGCTTTTTGGATTGTAGCTTACTTTGTAAGTAGACAGAAAGAGGCTTCATCCTGCTGAGCTCTTCTTTACTGTTTCAAAATGAGTTCAATCTGCTTTTATCTGCCTTTTTAACAAGCATACCTTATTACCTACTGGTGAACTCATCAGCGTTTGCCCAGGGGCAACCGGGGCTAACGATAAACCCCGGGAGCATAGGGCCGCGTACTTTCGTGCTAAGCCCCATGTTTGGAGCATCAACTTTTACTTTATGAATCGTAATACTTCTGCGGCTTGGTGTCGCCGTTCTGCCCTGGCTGCCTTGGCCGTGCTGGCTGGCCTAGTGCCTGCGCACGCACAGCGTGCCACCAAAACGACCAAAGTGAGCACCGAGAAGGCCACGGCCAATCGGGTCGACCAAGCCGATTCCCTGGCTCTGCGCAAAATATTTGATGAAGCCTTGCTGCGCGGCCAGAGCTACGAAAACCTGCGCTACCTCACCGGCACCATTGGCGGCCGGCTGGCAGGGTCGCCCCAGGCCCAGCAGGCTGTGGAGTGGGGCAAACTGACCATGGAAAAAGCTGGCTTCGACCGGGTGTACCTGCAAGAGGTAATGGTGCCGCACTGGGTGCGTGGGCCTAAGGAGCGCGGCGAAATCGTGGGCAACAAGGACAAAAGCATCAAAGTAGCAGTGTGCGCCCTGGGTGGCTCGGTGGGCACCAACGGCAAGCTGAAGGCCGGGGTAGTGGAAGTCAAAAGCTTCGACGAACTGAAAAGCCTGCCTGATGAGGCCGTGAAAGGCAAATTTGTGTTCTATAACCGCCCCTTCGATGATGCCTTGATTGAGCCCGGCATAGCCTATGGCCGTGCCGGCGACCAGCGCCGCAGCGGGGCCATTGAGGCTGCCAAGCGCGGGGCCGTGGGCGCTTTGGTGCGCTCGCTCACCAGCGCCCGCGACGACAACCCGCACACCGGCACCATGGCCTACGACCCCGCCGTGCCCAAAGTGCCCGGAGCGGCCCTGAGCACCCTGGCTGCCGAACGCCTGAGCCTGCTGCTCAAAGCCAGCCCCGACCTCCAGTTTGAGCTGGAGATGGCATGCAAGACCCTGCCCGATGAAAAAAGCTACAACGTGGTGGGGGAAATCAAAGGCTCGAAGCTGCCCAATGAAATTATCACTGTGGGCGGCCACCTCGACTCCTGGGACCTTGCCGAAGGAGCCCACGACGACGGAACTGGCGTGGTTCAAAGCATGGAAGCCCTGCGCTTGCTCCGCGCCACCGGTTTCAGACCCGAGCGCACCGTGCGCGCAGTGCTCTTTATGAACGAAGAAAACGGCAACCGCGGCGGCATCGAATATGCCCGGCTGGCGGCTGCAAATAAGGAAAATCACCTCGCCGCGATTGAGTCGGATGGGGGAGGGTTCACGCCCCGCGGCTTCAACGTGGAGGCCGAGCCGGCCGTGGTAGCCAAGCTGGCCAAGTGGGGCCCGCTCCTGCAGCCATACCATGCCTCTAGCATTACGGTCGGGCACGGCGGCACCGACATCGGCCCGCTCAAAGAGGCTGTAAAGCCCAAGGCCCTCATCGGCTACGACTGCGACTCGCAGCGCTACTTCGACATTCACCACACCGCCGCCGACACCTTTGACAAGGTGAACCGCCGCGAACTGGAACTGGGCGGGGCCAGCATGGCCTCGCTTATCTACCTGCTCAGCAAGTACGGTTTATAACGTAACGAGCCGGCCCCTGCAGCCCCGTTGTTGCAGGGGCCGGTTTTGGGGCTTAAAGTAGCAGCGTAGGGTGGCAGTTGCCACCGTATTTAGGGCTTGGTAGCGGTAAAAAGTAAGGCCAAGAGCAATGCATAAGCATTAAGGTTTTAGACTGGTGCCTGAGTTAAGAAGTTCAGCCGGTTAGCCGCTATGCAATGCGGAGCAGCTTGCACTTGGCCGTTGCACGATTGTGGCCAGCGACTTGCGATGCTTGGCATCTCTTTTAACCTCAGGCTCGCTTGGGCTGCTCGATGCTCTTTTTTTTCTGATTTATTATTTAGAAACTAGTCTTTTGAATAGCTATTGGGCTTGTCTTTTGTGGGGGCTTGGGCTGCTGTCCGGGGTTGCAACGCATGCCGCTGCGCAAAGCAGTCGCAGCCAGGCTGCCCAAACGGACCGGTACTGGGTGAGGCTGAGTGACAAGAAAGGCGTTCGGTTCGACCCTGCCCGGTACTTCACGCCGCAAGCCCAGGCCCGGCGGGCGCGCCAGCAGCTTCCGGCCTTTGAAGCCAGCGACCTGCCAGTGCGTGCCGACTACCTGGCCGGCATTACGGCCGTGGCTGATACCGTGACGCTGGTCAGCCGCTGGTTCAACGCCGTGGCCTGCCGGGCTACGCCGGCGCAGGCAGCAGTGCTGCGGAGCCTGCCCGGGGTGGTGGCCGTAGAGGCTTGGCCTCAGGCCAGCGGCGCCTTGGCATCTCGCAGGCCGGTGCCCACTGCCGCGCTTCAACCTCTTGAGCCCCCAGCCAAACTAATATCGGCCAATGACTACTTGCTGGCCCGCCGCCAGACGGCCCACCTCGATGGCGCAGCCCTACGCGCCGATGGTCTAGATGGCCGCGGCCTTCGCATTGCGGTGTTCGACGTTGGCTTCCGCGGCCTGCCCGAACACCCCGCTTTTCAGGAACTGGTGAAGAGCAAGCGCATCGTCGCTACCCACGATTTTCTGAAAAACCGCGACAACGTTTATCAGACCGGTAGCCACGGCATCGAGGTAATGGGTTGTTTGGCTGGCCGCCTGCCCGCGGGCCTGGGCGGCGTGCCCGGCCCGGCCCTGGGCCTGGCGCCCGCGGCCGAGTACCTGTTGGCCCGCACCGAGCAGCTGGGCCGGGAGCGCTACGCCGAGGAAGAAGCCTGGCTGGCCGCCGTGGAATGGGCCGACAAGCTAGGGGTCGACATCATCAATTCTTCGCTGGCCTACACCGAGCAGCGCTACTTTCCAGAGCAGATGAACGGACACCGCAGCCTTATTTCCCGCGCGGCCAACCTGGCCGCTCGCAAGGGCATATTGGTGGTGAGCGCCGCTGGCAATGACGGCGACAACGACTGGTTGCGCATCGGCACGCCCGCTGATGCCGACTCGGTGCTGGCCATTGGCGGGCTCGACCCCGAAACGGGCCTGCACGCCGAGTTTAGCTCCTACGGCCCCACCGCCGACCGCCGCGCCAAACCCAACCTGGCGGCCTTTGGCATTGTGCTCACCACCACGCCCAAGGGCTACGAGCGGCTGGAGGGTACCTCGTTTTCGGCACCGCTGGTGGCGGGGTTTGCCGCGTGCCTTTGGCAAAAGAACCGCCAACTAACGGCCATGCAACTGTTCAAGGGCATGGAAAAGTCAGCTGAGCTTTTCCCCTATTTTGATTATGCCCACGGGTACGGGCGCCCCCGCTACCAGCACTTTGTGCCCAAGCCTGGCCCCAAACCAACCGCTGCGCTTACGCCAACTTTTGATTTTGTGCAGCATGACAGCCTGATAGCCATTGTCATCCGCTCCGAAGCTGCGATGCGCCCCGCCGAAATGCTGCCGCTGATGGTGGAGCAGGGCGAAGCGGCGGCCCAGGTAACCTCGGAGCTGTCCGAGCCCAAAGCCTCGGCCGAAACCCCCGTGCCACCCGTGGGCCGCGAGCAGCCCGCCACGGCTGGCGGCCCGCCCCTGGCCCCTTTGCCCGAACCCCACTACCCGGCCTACCTCTACTGGAACCTCGCCGACCGCCGCGGTGTGCTCCGTCGCTACGAGACCCGCGCCGTCACCCAGCGGTTGGTGGTGCAAGTGCCGCGCCGCCTGCTGCAGAAAGGCGATGTGCTGAAAGTGTACTTTAAGGGCTACACCGGGACGTATTCGGAATGATGAATTCATACGCAGCTACCACTAGGCTTTCTTCTCTCCACCTTCGTATGCCCAAGAAAGTGGCTGGGCTAGCCCTGGCCGTTGCCGGTTTGTCCACGCTGCCCCAAGTGGTTGCAGCCCAGCAAGTGCTGGTGCAAGCCAACGTGGCCGATGACACGGTGAAAACCATGTTTGGGGCCAACCGCAACTATTTTGGCCATCTCTACGCGGGCTACGGATGGGTGGCGGGCCCGGCTGGTACCGGGGCCGGGGTCCGCTACGGCCTGGCCTCGGCCGATATGCGCGTGGGCGGACGCATGAAGTTTCGCTTCACCCAGGCCCTGGCGCTCAACCTAGACCTAGGCTATGCCTACCTGCGCTACGAGTTGGCGCAGAACGGCCAGAAGGTTGTGCCCACGCCCGACCTGCACCGCCGCGAACGTCTCGGCATGCACCAGGTGTATTCCGAGGCCAGCCTGCGCCTGAACGTGGGCCGACGGGGCAACACCGTCGGCAATTACCTCGACCTGCTGGCCGGCGGCGGTTGGGTGGCCGCTACCAACCACGTGACCGAAGACGAGCCCTCGGCAGGCATTCGTTCCGTTGAAACGACCGAGCGCGGGCTGTCGTATCTGCGGCGCTGGACGGGAGGCGTGGGGGCCCGTCTCGGTGCCGACCGTTATGCGCTGGTGGGCCGCTACCGGGTTACATCGGCTTTCGGCGGCAGCTATGCCCAATGGCCCGAACTGCCCCGGTGGGAGCTAGGTCTGGAAATAGGTTTGTTCTAGCAGCAAGCCCGCGCTTTTGCAAACCCATTGCTGAGGCTTTTTCGTAAAAATCATTGTTTGCTGACGCTACTTTCTGTACTTGCCTAGCAGCATGTAAGTATGCGCGCATTTTCCCACCTTACCTTCGTGTGGCAACTTCCTTGTTGCCTGTGCCTCCTTATCATGAAAACCTCTTCCCTTAAACTCGCTGGCTTGGCCCTAGTGGCGGCCAGCCTTTCGTTGCAGCTTGCGTCCTGCGTAAGCACCGAGCGCGAAGTGAGCAGCTCCACCGTCGACCCGCGCACCACCTATAAGCCCCCCGTGGCCGGGGACCGGACCCGGGTCGGAAGCAAAACCGTGCTCAACACTGTGAGCCGAACCCATTCCTTCTCGGACCCCAAAACCAAGGACAACTTTATTCTGCAGCTGCGCGGAGCCCGCGTGCTTTCGGCCCAAGCGCACTTTATTGTGACCAGCAGCACTGGCGACACCCTGCGCCATGAGGTATTGCCGGCTCGTGCTCTGCTCAGCGAAAAAGCCCTCAGCGACCCTCAGGCTGCCACCATCCGGGAAAAGGAAATTGCCATTCTGCAGGGCATGAACAACTTCTTTGCCGATGGCCGCTTCAGCCAGCCCGCCGTACCCGCCGATGCCCAGCAGCCCGCTGAACTGGACACCAAAACCTGGGTTGCTCTACGTGAAGACCCCACCATTGTAGGCTTCGATTACGTCGGTGCAGGAGGGGGCGAGCGCCGGGTAGCGTATGTGCGCAAGCTGCGCAAAGCCGTAGTTATTAATCACTAATTGGGTGGATGCTTCCTCAAGGTGAGGAGTTGTAGACTTGCTTTGATGGCTGGCTTTTTTTAAATTCAAGCATAATTTTTAGATTTTCGGGTTATGAAGTTTTTCCTTTCATTCGTTGGCGTGTTAGTCGCCATTTTGCTCTACATCCGTTTCGTACCCTCAGCCCCCATTAACCCGGTGCTGCCTGTGGAGGAAGCGCAGGTTGAAGTAAACGGGCACAATGCCGAAGTGCCCCCTGGCAGTGAAGAAAACACCACGGCCCCGGAAGAGGGAGAAGCCGAAGAAGGCGAAGGGCCCAGCACCCGCGTCCCCGCCGCTGTACCTGGGCAAACCTACGGGGCGGCCATTACCCTGGCCGGAGCCGTGCCCATGAGTGCCCTGAGCACGGCCCTAGGCAACCGTGACTCGGCCCGGATGAAGCTGGTAGGCAAGGCAAAAGCCGTGTGCCAGGTGAAGGGCTGCTGGATGACCCTGCCCACCGCCGATGGCAAAGAAATGCGCGTGCGATTCAAGGACTATGCGTTTTTTGTTCCCAAGAACCTCAGTGGCCGCAACGTGGTAGTAAGCGGCTGGGCCCACCGCAGCAAGGTGAGCGCTGCCGACCAGCAACATTACCTCCGCGACGCTGGTAAGTCAGAGAAGGAAGTTGCCGCCATCACTAACGACGAGCAACAGCTTACTTTTATGGCCGACGGTGTTTTGGTACAGGAGTAGGCATTAGCCATTGACCCTGAAAGTAGTAGAAAGGCCACCCGCTGAGGTGGCCTTTTTCGTTTTAAAAATCTTTTTAAAGCGTTGGCGTAGCTTGCGCCATTAGTTACCACGACCCGCCTGGCCACCCCCGGCTTCCTGCTCATGTCCGATTCTTCCGCTGTTCAGCAACGCATTCTGGCCCTCACCGAGCGGCTGCACCACCTCAACCATCAGTATTACCAGCTCGATATTTCGGAAGTCTCCGACCAAGAGTTTGACCAGCTGCTGGCCGAGTTGCAGCAGCTTGAAACCGAGTACCCCGACCTGGCCCTGCCCAATTCGCCCACGCGGCGGGTTGGCGGCACCATCACCAAGCAGTTTCCCACGGCGGCTCACCGCTTTCCCATGCTCAGCCTGGGCAACACCTATTCCGAAGACGACCTGCGGGAGTTCGACGAGCGGGTACAGCGCGGCCTGGAAGGGGCGCCTTACAGCTATGTCTGCGAATTGAAAATCGATGGCGTCGCCATGAGTCTGCGTTACGAGCACGGCGAGCTAACCCAGGGCGTGACCCGCGGCGACGGCACCCGTGGCGATGTGGTGACGGCCAACGTGCGTACCATCCGCACGCTGCCGCTGGCCCTGCGCCCCGGCCTGGGCCGGCCCGAAGACTTCGAAGTGCGCGGCGAAGTGTTTATGCCCCTGCCCGTGTTCGACGAGCTGAATGCCGAGCGCGAGCAAAACGGGGAGCCGTTGCTCGCGAACCCTCGCAACGCAACCAGCGGTACTCTCAAGCTACAGAATTCCACTTTGGTGGCAGCTCGCAAGCTGCGCTTTTATGCGTACTCGCTGCTCACGCCGGGCCGGCACTTCCTCAGCCACAGCGCCGCTCTCGAAGCGCTTACGCGCTACGGCCTGCCGGTGTCGGACACTTGGCGCCGCTGCGCTAATATTGCTGAGGTGCTCGATTTTGTGCATCAATGGGCCAAGCAGCGGTTTGAGCTGCCCGTCGCTACCGATGGCATCGTCATTAAAGTAGACGACTTGCGGCAGCAAGACCAGCTGGGTTACACGGCCAAAAGTCCCCGCTGGGCCATTGCCTATAAGTACCCGGCCGAAGCGGCCCGGACCCGTCTCAACGAAGTCATCTACAACGTGGGCCGGACCGGGGCGGTGACGCCAGTGGCCATGCTCACGCCCGTGCCACTGGCCGGCACCGTGGTGAAGCGCGCCACCCTGCACAATGCCAACCAGATTGAGTTGCTTGACCTGCGCCTCGGCGATATGGTGTACGTGGAAAAGGGCGGCGAAATTATTCCCAAAATCACAGGGGTTGACCTCAGTGCCCGTTCGGCCGAGGCCACTCCCATTGAGTACCCCACCGAGTGCCCGGCCTGCGGCACCGCACTGGTGCGCCCCGAGGGCGAGGCTCACTTCCGTTGCCCCAATGAGCGTGGCTGCCCCCCCCAACTCAAGGCCCGGCTAGAGCACTACGTCTCGCGCAAAGCTCTTAACATTGACGGCCTAGGTGCCGAAACCGTGGGGCGCTTCTTCGACCTAGGGCTGGTAAACACGCCCGCCGACATCTACGACCTGCCCGCCCGCCGCCCCGAACTGGTGACGCTGGAGCGCATGGGCCAAAAGAGCATCGACAACCTGCTCGCCGGCATCGAGGCCAGCAAGCAGGTGCCCTTCCCCCGCGTACTCTTCGGTCTGGGCATTCGCTACGTGGGCGAAACCGTGGCCCAGAAACTGGCAGCTCACTACCGCACCATCGATGCGCTGATGGCAGCTTCAGCCGAAGAAATGGCGGCCGTACCAGAAGTAGGAGGGGTGATAGCCGTAGCGGCCTCCCACTGGTTGCGCCAGCCCGAAAACCGGGAAATAATTGAGCGACTGCGCCAGGCCGGGGTGCAGCTTGCCGTGACCGGCGAAGCGCCCGTGCCGGCTTCCGACCGTTTGGCAGGCCTAACCTTCGTCATCTCCGGCGTTTTTGAGCAACATAGCCGCGATGAGCTTCAACAGCTCATTATTTCCAATGGTGGCAAGATTACCGGCTCCATCAGCAAGAAGCTGAGCTACTTGGTGGCCGGCGACAACATGGGACCAGCCAAGCGGGAAAAAGCCCTGGGCTTCAAAGTGCCCATCATCTCCGAAACCGAGCTTATGGCGCTGCTGCCTGCTCCGGACGAGGCTGCGACTGATAGCCTGCTTGCTCCGGTGGTGTCGGTGGTAAACCCTGGCAACCGGGGTGAGCTGTTTGGATAAACAACGGGTTCTTAAGCTTGCTGTGACTAAGCCAACTTTCTAAAGGTCGGTTTCCGACCCGCAGAAAAAAGGAATGTTGGCAGTCCCAATGCCTCTGTGCCCATCATGAACCGTCAGGAGTAAGCGGTAAGCGCCGGGCTTCATGGGCGTGCGCAAGGTGGCCCCCTGAGCCGTGGCGTGGCTGATGTAGCCTGATAGGGCCTCCGTTCTTTCTTCTGCATCGGACTCGGGCGCTAACTCAGGCCACAGTTCCCATACTGCAGTCAAAGCGTCACCATCAGGGTCGGTGGCAATAGCGGAAAGCGGGTAGCTGGTATTGGGGCTTAGCCGTGGAAAATTGCCATCGCGCTGTCCGGCCAGCTCCAGGCGAACAACGGAGGGAGAAAAATTGGCAGGCCGCTTACCAGACCATAAGTACCGCATGCTGTCCACGAGCAAGGTTTTTTCTCCTTTTTCGTTGAAAAGGCTAAACCACGAGGATGTTTTTTCAAATTTTCTACCCCAAAAAAACACATAGGAACCAAGGCAGCGGTTCGAATCGGCAATAACCGTCTGGCGGTATCGGACTGCAGTGAATGCTGCTTTTTGGGCACTGCTTTGCTCGCGTGGGGCGCCCCAAGGGCTTTTATCAGCCTCCCAATACCCCATGGGCCCAAACTCCGTAACTATGTATGGACCAGTCCAAGTAGTCTCGCGAATTTTCGCGGGCAAGTCACCAAACCCCGCATACGAGTTGATGGATATAATGTCAATTGCTGGGGCCCAGCGTACGACAAAAGAGGCCGAGGCGGGGTTAGCTAAAGAAGTGGTAATGAGGTGGGCGGGGTCGAGCTCGCGTATCATAAGTGCTACTTCGTTCATAGCGCTGTACAGTTCCGGATTCGGTTTAGCCAAGTCTAACTCATTGCCCACGTTCCACATCAGCAGGGCTGGGTGATGTCGGAAGCGTAGCACTTGCTCCCGTAACCGCTGGAGTTGGGCTTGCACCGAAGTGCGGTCGTAGTAATCAATGCTCTTGCCCTCGGGCTCGAGCCAAAGGCCCAGCATGACGGTAAGGCCGTTGCGGTGGGCTTCATCGAGTAGGGGCCCGGCATATTCGGCGCTCCACAGCCGGACTGTATTTCCGCCGGCCTCCTTAAGGCGGTCATAATACTGAGTACCACCCGCGCCGCGAAGTCTGAAGGGTTTCCCATTGCGTTCCAGCTTGAATCCTTGGGGCGTTTTCACTACTCGCACACTGGCTTTTGGAAGTTCATCAATTGAACCAGTCGTTGAACCTCCACAGCTTGCCAGCATTACCAGCAAGTAGGCCCCGAGTAATGTTGTCCATAAGACTCGCAAGGCCTTGGAACTTCTGATTATTATCATTTTAAGCGCTCATCGTTTTTATTGTAATCAGCATTTTATAATTATTTGGTAAATGATAGATATTAAAGACGTAAATCTATAATTGGGGAAGATGAAGAAACGTTGTTCTTGATTTTCGGCAAGGGCCCGGAAAGGATAATGACTAAACAAAAAATCAGTATACGGAACGTTTACGAGCGAAGGTCGTTAGAAAGATGATAGATTTTCGGAGATTAATTTAATTATGCTTATCTATAAGGATAGCAATCTGCCTATAAAAGAGAAAAAGCGTGCAAATCCCCAGTTGGTTGATTTACTAACTAACAAGGCAAGCTCTTATTCGGTAGATTTTAAGTTGGCGGCGGGCGTACGGTCCATGCGTGTGCTGGTAGGCTTAGGGCTAGCGGCCATGCTGTATTTTCTAATATGGTTCATTAACCCCGAGCACATTGGATATGCGCCTTTATTTTGGCTGCTGGCTGTTTCGCTTGGATTTAAGATGCTGCGCATGCTGCACGAATGGGCACACTACGTGCACGTGCAGGAGCCCGTGGCACCTACCCGGGCCCGCCGTTCCCTGCATACGGTAGATGTGCTCACTACCGCCTGCCCCGGCGAACCACATGATATGATTGTGCGCACGCTGGAGTCCATGCAAGCGCTGAATTATCCGCACACCAGCTACCTATGCGACGAAGGCGATGACCCATTTCTGCGGCGAGAGTGCGAGCGGCTGGGAATAATCCACGTCACCCGTCAAGAGAAGACAAATGCCAAAGCTGGTAATATCAATAACGCCCTTCGGCAGGCCACTGGGGAATTTTGCGTGGTGCTCGACCCCGACCACGTGCTGGCTCCCGACTTTCTGGACCAGGTAATTCCCTTTTTCGAAGATGAGAAAATCGGGTTTGTGCAAGTGGTGCAGGCTTATGGCAACCAGCAGGAAAGCCTTGTAGCCCAAGGGGCCGCCGAGCAGACGTACCATTTTTACGGCCCCTTAATGATGGGCATGAATGGCTATGGTACGGTGCAAACCATTGGCGCCAACTGCACCTTTCGCCGGGCGGCGCTCGACTCGATTGGAGGCCACGCGGCCGGACTGACTGAGGACATGCACACGGCCATGCGTCTGCACGCCGAGGGATGGAAGTCGGTGTATGTGCCCAAGGTGCTCAGTCGTGGGCTGGTGCCAGCTTCCATGGGCGCGTTCTATGCCCAGCAGTTGAAGTGGGCGAGGGGTGCTTTCGACCTGCTGCTGCGGGTATATCCTAAGCTGTGGGGCCGCTTTACGTGGCCGCAGCGCTTGCACTATCTCACGCTGCCTCTGTATTTCTTTTCGGGCGTTGTCACGCTCATCGACATCGCAGTGCCCATTGCGTCACTGCTTCTGGCCAAGTTTCCGTGGTACGTGCCCTTGCAGGAATTTGCCCTCCACATGCTACCGCTATGGGGCATCAGCTTGCTCATTCGGTGCTACGCGCAGCAATGGCTGCGCGAGCCCCACGAGCGCGGCCTTCACTTGGTAGGAGGCTTTCTGCGGGTGGGCACGTGGTGGGTGTACGCATTAGGATTTGTTTATGCTCTGTTCCGTGTGCGGGTACCGTATATCCCTACACCTAAAGACGAGGGCCGGCTGCCTAACGAATGGCGCGTCACGCTGCCTAACCTACTGGCCGTCGTGCTGCTGCTAGGCGCATGCAAGGTAGGGCGCATGCAGTCCCTTACCATCTATACTCACCTGATGGTGACTTTGTCGCTCCTGCTGGCGGCGATTTTATTAATTTCCGTTGCTATGGGGCAGCACGAAGCCCTGCGCAACTTCGTGCGCGACATGGCTTCCTGGCCTTACCGCCCCTTGGTGCTTTGGGTAAATCGTCAATATGTAGAAATAACCCGGACTGTGGGCTGGGGACTGCGGCAATCCACCGTTGGTTTAGCTATGGGAGTTGGGGGCATAGTGGCCCTTTTTCAGTTTCTTATGCTGATGGGGGTCGTAAAGCCGGTGCCCCACATAACCTGGGCCAAGACTGGCGGCATGGCTGTGCACACCGGGCTGGCCTTGGCGCCGAATGCAGCTGGCAGCGCTGGCATGGGGGCTTCTTTATCAACTTATAAGGGCAACGACATAAAGCCCTTCGTTGTGGATGCCAGCAGCCTACTGCACAGTCCTCCAGACGCCTTGCGTCAGCTACAGCCAACTGAAGTGCCTTTGCTTACCTGGCCCATCTCGGCACAGGCCTACAGCGTGGGGCAGTGGCAATCCATAGCCCGGCAGTTCAAGCAAGGGGTTGCTCGGCCAATCATGCTGCGGCCCCTCTTTTCGGCGAAATCACCGGTCGAGTACCGTCGAGCCTGGCGGGATATGATTAAGGGGTTTGCGGCGGAGAACGTGCACAATGTAGTGTGGCTCTGGACGCCCCCAAATCCGGAGGCAGTGGCTGATTATTGCCCCGGTGGAGCTTACTTCGACTGGATGGTGGCCGACCACCCGGTAGGGGAGAACAGTGATGAGTACCCGCGCATGCGGTTCCAGGCCGCGCAGCAGTTTGAGTTGCATCGGAAGCCAGTGATGCTGCTGGCCACGCTGCCCGCCAATGCACCCGCCGCAAACGTGCTGGCACGCCGTGTAGCTTCTCAATACCCCGAAATCAGGGCAGTGGTTTATGACAGCTACGCACCTGCAAACGCTGCTTCTTTGCAGTGCGATTCTCCGGACAATAACCTGAAGAGGAATTCCCTGATTTCCAAAGGTGCACAGTTGGCCACGGGAGAGCAAGGCAATCGTAATAATCCAAAAGGATAGCGAACTGATTCCTTTCGTCAAGTGGTGTCTTACCTCAAGCCTGGTTTTAGGAACCGATGGTTGAGGGGAGGTTCTCTTGCCTATTGCTTAGTAGGCAGGGGCCCTTCACATTGCTATTGCTAATACACAGGTTGTTTGGTTAAGCATGCTCCATTATATAGATTAAGTCTTCCGTTGTTTTTGGACTTATTCATAAGTAATGCAATTTTAGTTAGTGATAAAATTTATTCTGAAATTGAATATTTAGCCTCAAAAGTTCTTGTTTAATTATAAAAAGACTTGCCAAATGTTGATATTTTAATAATGAGCAAATGAATTAGTTTTGTGGCGTCACTTTTTAATGATGCTACATGAAATTAAAAATTATACTCTTATTGCTTATTGCTGTGATTACTGTTCGTCCCTTGCTGGCGTCAACATTTTATATCAGTCCTAGCGGTAGTGACATGCAGGCTGGTACTTCTGTGGCAACGGCTTGGCGCACTATTGCCAAAGTCAATGCTACGGCATTTCAGGCCGGCGATAAGATTCTTTTTGAAGGAGGGCAGACGTTTACTGGGGGTATTTCACTCACTGCAACAACTCAGGGAACGCCCACGCACCCCATCATTTTTAGTTCGTATGGAGTCGGTCATGCTACTATTGCGAGCGGCAATTCGTTCGGGTTTCATGCTCACAACTCGGCCGGCATCGAGCTGCGTCGGCTGGCGTTTGTCGGTTCTGGCCGAACGACGAATACCACCTCAGGAGTTACGTTCTACCTCGACCAAGCCAATACCCACTTGCAGCACCTCCGTCTGGACAGCCTGGACGTTAGTGGCTACCAAAAGTCTGGCGCTTTGGTGGGCAGCTGGAAAGGTACCAGCGGCTACACCGACGTGCGCATCACCAACTGCCACTTTCACGCCAATGGCGAAGCAGGGCTAAGCTCGTATCAGTTTTTCCCGTTGCAAGGGCAAGCCCATCACAACTGGTATGTGGGCAATTGTGAGGCCTATGACAATTCCGGTCGTGCCAACATCACCAATACGCACACTGGCAACGGCATAGTGCTGGCCGGTATCGACGGCGTCATCATCGAGCGCTGCAAGGCTTATAACAACGGTTGGCTCAACGGCAATACGTCGGGCGGCCCCGTGGGCATCTGGGGCTGGGCCTGCAACAACCTCGTGATTCAACTCTGCGAGTCTCATCATAACCAGTCGGGCACTGGCATCGACGGCGGCGGGTTCGACTTGGATGGGGGCTGCACCAACTCGGTGATGCAGTATAATTACTCGCACGACAACCAGGGCGCAGGGTACTTGCTAGCGCAGTTTCCCGACGCAGCTCCGATGCACGACCTAACTGTGCGCTACAACATCAGCGAAAACGATGCTCGTGGCCATAATCAAGGGGCCCTAGCCGTGTGGTCGTCGGGAGCCAACGGCGGCATTGCGCGGGCCAGCTTCTATAACAACACGGTGCTTTTGAGCCCGCCCGCCAATGGCACGCGGCCCAAGGCGGTGTACATTATGAGCGACGGAATTTCCGACATCACGTTGCGCAACAACGTGCTGCAAACCAGCGGCGGCTTGCCCGTTCTCACCACGCTTTCGGCGGCGGGCCTGCGCCTGGAAGGGAACTGCTATTGGAGCGCCGATGCGCCCTTGGTACTGGAATGGAACGGGGCGGCCTATCCCGATTTGCAGGCCTGGCGCGTCGCTACTGGCCAAGAGCAGCTTGCCAATGGCAGTGCTACCGGTCTCAACGCCGACCCCCAACTCGCCCGCTCTGCCACCGCTGCGCCCCTGTCTACTTCGCCGGTCAAGGCCGCCGGCCTCAGC
Source organism: Hymenobacter sp. B1770 (assembly GCF_049896385.1). Classification (NCBI taxonomy): domain Bacteria; kingdom Pseudomonadati; phylum Bacteroidota; class Cytophagia; order Cytophagales; family Hymenobacteraceae; genus Hymenobacter; species Hymenobacter sp. B1770. Next base: position 569,520 of record NZ_JAFCUF010000002.1, on the reverse strand, counting down.
CTACAGGCAGAATTCAGCATCAGCCCCGGCCCGCGCGACTTCATCGGCAACCCCACTGTTCAGGCCCCCGCCCGCGGCAACATCGGCGCCTTTGAAGGCCCTCTGACCTCCGCTGCGCCGCTGCCCGTAGCGCTCACGGCCTTCACCGCCGAGCAAGATGGCAGCAGTGCTTTACTACGCTGGACTACTGCTACCGAAAAAGACAATGCTTATTTTGTGGTCGAGAGCAGCCCCAACGGTCAGGATTTTACGACCCTGCACCAGGTAGCTGGACAAGGTAATAGCTCCCGGGCTCAGCATTACCAGTACTCCGACCAGAACGTGGCGCGCTATGCGACCAGCACGGTCTACTACCGCCTGCGTCAGGTCGACACCGATGGCAAAAGCACCTACTCGCCCGTGCGGGCGTTTTTGGGCCGGCAGGTGGCGGCTAAAGAGGCTCGCCTGCAGGTGTGGCCCAATCCGGCCCAGCCCGGCAGCCTAGTGCGCGTGCAAGGCGAACCAGCCACTCAGGTTCAGCTTTTCGATGCTCGTGGCCGTCTGCTTGCCAGTGTACTGGTAGCAGCCGATGGGGTAGCCGGGCTACCGGCAGAAGGCCTTTCGCCTGGGGTCTACCTGGTTCGGTGTGGTCTGCAACGCACCCGCCTAACCCTGACGAATTAGGGGTTAAATCCGAAGCAGACACTGCCTTCCGTTCTGCCAAATACGGCCCCATGCGTTATGGAGCTGACTGAGAAATATTTTATTTTTTAGGTGAAGTTCAGGGATATTATCGGCTGCATTTTTGTGTACCGACTTAAATGCTGATATTGTTCCTCTATTTTTCCCACTCATGCGAATAACAATACTATTTTCTTTCTTTTTAATGCGTGCTGCATTCCCGCTGACGGTGCAGGCCCAGTGTTTGGGTTTGTCGGAGCTGTTGGTCATTGGGGCCGAAGCTACTGCCGTCTCAACACCGCAAGTGGTAACCCAACACCTGCCGGAGTGGATGTTTAATGCGCCAGCAGCCGGTTCGCTGGAGGCCTACTGGACTTCAGCTCTGCCAGTAGGAGGGAGGCTCGCCCCTTCCCGGCTCACAGTGCGGCCTCAGCGACCTGGCCAGGATGTAGTGCTTAAAACTACGCAGGCTTCCTGCGTGCGTCAGCTGCGCAGCGAACTCAAGAGCCAAAAGCTGGAAGCCCAGCCCGTAACCTGTGCCGGTTGCGAGGCAGTCCGGTTCAAAGGGCCGGATTATGAAGCTACTATCTATAGCCAGATGAAGGGCGATTACCCTTTTGTGGTGGTAGTGCATCAAGTTTCAACAATTGTTCAAGACCCGGCCGCCAAAGGCACTACCATCAAATCTGACCGAAGGTGAACTCGCTGTAGCCCGCCCTGGACATAGCCACCGCCGCCGACCTGATAGCCGACCCTCAGACCCTGCTGCATGTGCGCACGCCCGAACAAAATGCCGCTAGGTATATGGAGCGTGCTTAAAATCTGAATTTTCGCTCACGGGACTTTCACTAGCACCAACTGCAGCAACCACGCTGCCTAGTTCATGCAGGCATAAGGCATTAGCGCTGTTGCCAACCAGGCGGCTACAGCCGGTTAAAGGCTGCGGGCGTAAACTAATATCAATAGGGCAGGCACGTTAGGGCAGCCTGGAATAGCTGCCTCAGCTAGCATAACAGTAACCTCGGCCGCATTCCGGCGTATTTCAATAAAGACCCGGCAGGTGGCTGCCGGGTCTTTTTGGATAGTGACCGCCGGCATCGCCGAGCCCAACACGCGTATTTACTTGAATTCTATGACTGCTGAACCCTTGCTTATATCGCCCACCCCCACGAAACACATCTATGAGATGGGCTTGGTGGGCAACTGTGCCTTCCTCGCCCTCATCCGAAAAGACACGTCGGTGGCTTGGCTCTGCTGGCCGCGCTTCGACAGCAGCTTTGTGTTTGGCAGCCTGCTCGACTCCCGCAAAGGGGGCGAATTCAGCATTCTGCCGGCTGTCGGGGCTGGCTTCAGTTCCGAGCAGTACTACTTGGAGAATACCAACGTGCTCTGCACAGAAATTACGACCGAGGATGGTCGCTACCGGGTGACGGACTTTGCTCCGCGTTTTGCGCAATACGAGCGCTACTACAAACCCCTGATGTTCATCCGCAAGCTGGAACCGCTGGAAGGCGCCCCCCGCGTGCGCGTGACCTGCGACCCCGTGGGCGAGTACGGCAGCAAGGAGCTGAGCCGTCGTCGCAGCTCCAACCACATTGCTTACCTTGGGCTGGAAGAAGAGATTCGCCTCACCACCAACATTCCGCTCACTTATATACTGGATGAGGAGGACTTCGCCCTCAACGAACCCAAGTACCTTGTGCTGACCTACGGCGCGCCGCTGGAAGCCCCGCTGGAGAGCACCGCCGAGCGTTTCCTGCGCAGCACCATTGAGTACTGGCGCAAGTGGGTGAAAAACATGAGCATTGGCAACTTTCACCAGGAGCAGGTCATCCGCTCGGCGTTGGCCCTTAAGGTGCACCAGTACGAAGACACGGGCGCCATTATTGCGGCCAGTACCACCAGCCTGCCCGAGGCCCCCGGCAGCACCCGCAACTGGGACTACCGCTATTGCTGGATGCGCGACACCTATTACATCCTCACGGCGTTCAACAACATCGGTCACTTCGAGGAAATGGAGCGGTATTTTCACTACATCGCCAATATTTCGTCGAAGATTAAAGGCAAGTACCAGCCCCTTTACGGCATCAGTGGCGCCTCGGAGTTGGTAGAGCAGGAGCTTGATTTGGAAGGCTACATGGGCAACCAGCCCGTGCGCATTGGCAACGATGCTTATACCCACGTGCAAAACGACGTGTACGGGCAGGTGCTGGTAGCCCTGCTGCCGCTCTACGTCGACCAGCGCTTTGTAGACCCCGAACGGACCAATCCCGAAGCCCTCATGTACGAAGCGCTGGGCTTGATTCGGGCCACCATGGACATGCCCGATGCCGGCCTGTGGGAATTCCGCAACTTGGCGCAGTACCACTGCTATACCTACCTTTTCCACTGGGCCGGCAGCCACGCTGCCGCCAAAGTGGCCCGAGCCCTTGGCAATACCGCGATGGAGTCGCTCGCGACCGAGCTGAACGAAGAAGCAGCCCGCCGCATCGAACGGTGCTACAGCCCGGAACTGGGTGCCTACACCAACGCCATTGGCTCGCCGCACCTTGATGCCAGCACCTTGCAGCTCATCCTCATGGGCTACCTCGACCCGCACTCTGAGCGGGCACGCCGACACCTCGAAGCTCTGGAAAAAGACCTAAAGACCAAAGAGGGCCTGTTCTACCGCTACCGCCACGCCGACGACTTTGGTACGCCCGAAACCACCTTCCTTATCTGCTCTTTCTGGTACGTGGAAGCCCTAGCCGTGGTAGGCCGCGTCGACGACGCCATCCGGGAGTTTGAGAAGCTCATCAGCTACACCAACCACCTCGGCTTGCTAAGCGAAGACGTAGACGCCAAAACCGGCTCGCAATGGGGCAACTTTCCCCAGGCCTACAGCCACGTTGGGCTAATGAACGCCGCTTATCGCATTGCCAAGAAACTGGACAGGCCGGGGTTTGTGTAAACCGCTTCAAGTGTACGTTCCTGTTGGTAGTAGTCATACCAAGGGCGCCATCCATTTCATATCAAGAGCCCCTTGCCGAAAGCATGGGGTTCTTTTTTGCGCATAAACGTGAGGCTGCTTCCTGTAAAGAAAACCTACAATAAGCTCAGAGCCCACCGGACTGCAGGTAGCGCGGAAGATTATTAAAGCATTTTTCTGAAGACTTTAAGGAGAAGCTTTCTGGTTAAAAATTGCTTGGGTTGACGAGAAATAATATTATTTCTAAAACAAAATGATTAACAGTGTTGCCGAGGATAGAGCCAAAAGCCTGGCATAGTAGCAACGGGTCGTATTTACTCAAAACATGCCTTTAGTTGCCTGAGATTCTTAAATATTAACCTTTTTTATATATTGTTCATTCCTTTTAAAAAAGGAATAATTATATAAAATGAAAAAACGTTAGACTTGTTTAACTTAGGGTAATGCAATAAATTTGCTTAGTCGACTGCTCAGCTAATTAATAGCGACAAGTGGTGTTTTGACTTGTGATTTATTCTAAGTGAAATTATTCGTCACTTTTCTTCTGGGGCTGCTATGCTTTAATGGCATGGCCCAAACAGGTATTGTGGTGCCCGAGCTGGCACACTGCGATGAATCCATGCAGGAGTTCATGCGGCGCTGGAAGGTGTTAGGGGCTTCGGTAGCGCTATCGAAGGATGGGCAATTGGTGTACGACCGCGCCTTTGGCTACGCCGACGTGGACCGCACCGTGCCGTTGCAGCCCTATCATCTGATGCGGGTGGCCAGCATCTCGAAAAGCGTGACGGCGCTGGCCGTTATGAAGCTGGTGGAGCAAGGCAAGCTTGGCCTTTCCCACAAAGTATTTGGCCCGGCCGGCTACCTCAAAAGCGCGGCTTACAGCAAGGAGATTAAGGACCTGCGCCTGCATGATGTGACGGTGCAACAACTGCTGGAGCATACCGGCGGCTGGGACCGCGACATTGGCTGCGACGGCTACGGCGGCTGCGACCCCATCGACTTTCCTACCCACGTGGCGAAAGTGATGCGCGTGCCCAATCCCGTGGGCGATTCCACCATCATCCGGTACATGCTCCGGCAAGGGCTGAATTATGCCCCGGGTACCCGGTTTGCATATTCAAACATTGGTTACCTGGTGTTGGGCAAGGTGGTAGAAGCCGTCACCCACCAACTCTACGGCACCTGGGTGCGCCAACATGTGCTAGAGCCCAGCGGGGTGCTCGAAGCCCACCTTGCCCAAAACCTGCCCATGGCTCGGCGCGAGCGCGAAAGCGACTACCTCAGCCGTTCCAGCATGGTTTCCTGCTACAACACCGGCCTGCAGGTGCCTGCCGCTTACGGTGGGTTTCAGGTAGAAGCCATGAATGCTCACGGCGGCTGGATGTTCTCGGCACGCGACCTGGTGCGGCTGATGCTCGCGGCCGACGGCTCTGGCACCCGACCCGAACTGCTGGCGCCGGCCACGTTGAAAAGCATGACCACCCCCTCGGCCCTTACGCCCTGGTACAGCAAGGGCTGGATGGTGGACGGCCACAACTGGTGGCACACCGGCCTGCTCGACGGCACTTCCACGCTGGTGATGCGCTCTGCCAGCGGCTACACCTGGGCTATTCTGCTGAACACCGACAACAACACTACCCAGTTTTGGCACGAGCTCAAAGCCCTGGGCTGGAACTGGGTAGATAACGCGCGCAAGTGGCCCAAACACAATCTTTTTGCACCCGAGCAGAATGCCTCCCAGCTCGACGCAAGTGCCAACGACTCGGCCCACGCCCACCTCAGCTGGGCCAATGGCAGCGGCACCCACCGCCTGCTGCTGCTTAAGGCCAGCGGCTGCAGCACGGCCTTTCCCGTAGATGGCGCGGTGTACCCGGAAGGCAAAGTGCTAAGCGACGGAACCATGGTGGTGGCCAACAGCACCGCCAGCGCGGCCCTGCTGCCCACGCTCCAGCCGAATACTACCTACTATGCCCGGGTGGTGGAATACCGCCAGGACTCAACTACCAACAACCGGCCCGTGTACACCCTGGAAGGCAACGCCACCTTGGTGCTGCAGCCCAAGGTGCTGGCCCAACAGCCGCCGCAGCTCGCTGTTTACAGCAGCCCGGTGCAGAAAACCACGGGGGGAGGCAATAGGTCGCTGCGCAATTCGCAGGTGGCCGGCCCGCCCAGGCAAGCACTTCCTCAGGCCGCCAAGCCTGTGCGCAACATGCCAGCCCGCCAGCAGCTTCCCAGCCCCGCGGTGCTGCACGTGCGTCGCACGGGCCGGGAAAGCAGCACGCGCCTGGCCCGGCAATAGCCACGCCTGGACAGACGCCAATGCCGGGCGCAACTCTTTACAGGAGCTTTCGCAGCAAGTTGCGCACCTCGGTGGTGCCAGCCACGTGAAACCGGGCCAGGGAGCGGGGCGCGCTGCCCACCTTCACGGTATAGGCCTCCGGGGGCAGGGCCCGAAACGTGTCCTCGTCGGTGCGGTCGTCGCCGAGAGCCAGGATGAAGTCGGGCTGATGGGTGCTAACCCAGCGCGCGGCCGCCGTGCCCTTGTTGATGCCGGCATTCTTAATTTCAACCACTTTATTGCCTTCCAGCACCTGCAGGTCGGTGTTGGACGCCATAAAGGTGAGGTGGCTCGTTAGCTCACGGGCACGGCCAGCGGCCAGCTCGGCATCGGCGCGGCGGTAGTGCCACACCAGCGAGTAGTCTTTCTCTTCGATGAAGGAGCCCGCAGTTCGGCTCACGTACAAGTCCAGCACCGGCCGGATGTCGCGTTTCCAGTCGGCCCGCAACTCCTGAAACAAGCTCCATTCGTCGCCCGCCGACCGCAGCCAGACGCCGTGTTCAGCAATGAAGTCTATGGGCAGGTGGCCCAGCCACTTTTCCAGCGTGTCGCGGTCGCGGCCGCTGATGATGACCACCCTGTTTTGGGGATTGTCGCTGAGGGCCCGCAGCAGCAGGCGCAACTCCTCGTCGGGCTGGGCGCGTTGGGGGTTGCTGTGAAAGGGAGCCAGTGTGCCATCGTAGTCGAATAGGAGCAGGCGGCGCTCGGCTTGCAGGTAGTCCTCCTCCAGCTTTTTCGCAACCACAGGAGATAGGATGGAAGTTGCCAGCGAAAGCTGTTGGGTTTTGGAGTAAGCCAGCCGGTCCATAAACAGCTTCGTCCAGGCGAAAATATCGTATTGGCGCACCAAGGCCTGCATGTTGGCCATGCGAGTTACCTGCTCTTCTTCGGGCATTACCAGGGCCTCGTGCAGGGCTTCGGCCAACTGGCCGGTGTCGGTGGGGTTGATGATGAGGGCGTCAGAGAGCTCGCGGGCCGCCCCGGCCCGCTCGCTGAGGATGAGCACGCCGCGCTGGTCGGCCTTGCTGGCCACAAATTCCTTGGCCACCAGATTCATACCGTCGCGCATAGGCGTCACCATCGCTACTTCAGCCATGCTGTAGAAGGCGGCCAACTCATCGAGCGGAAAAGAGCGGTAGAAGTAGTGCACCGGGTTCCAGCTGATAGTGCGGTATTGCGCATTGATGCGGCCCACCAGCTCATCAATTTCCTCTTTCAGCGACGCATACTGCGCTACTTGGTCGCGCGAGGGCACGACCACCATCAGGAGGCTCACTTGCGAGCGCCACTCCGGGTAGCGCTGCAGCAGCAGCTCGAAGGCGCGCAGGCGCTGGGCAATGCCCTTGGTGTAGTCGAGCCGGTCGATGGAAAGAATTACGCGCACCTCGCGCAGGGCCTCGCGGTACTCGCGCACGTGGGCCTGAGCAGCGGCCGATGCCGCCACTTCGGCGTAGCGGGCGTGGTCGATGCCCATGGGAAAAGCGTCGACCAGCACTGTGCGGGTGGGCGTCTCAATCTGGCCGTTGTGGTTGGCCAAGCCCAGCAGCTGCGATACCGCACTGAGAAAATGGCGCATGTAGCCAAACGTGTGGAAGCCGATGAGGTCGGCCCCGAGCATGCCGCGCAGCAACTCATCGCGCCAGGGCAGCACCCGAATCAGCTCATAGGAAGGAAACGGAATGTGCAGGAAGAAGCCAATGGTGGCGTTAGGACGCGCCTTGCGCAGCATTTCAGGCAGCAACAGCAGCTGATAGTCGTGCACCCAGATGGTGTCGTCGGGGCCAGTCTGGGCCAGCACGGCCTTGCAGAATTTCTCATTCACAGCCACATAAGCGCGCCAAAGGGCATCGTCGTACACGGCCAGCTGGGCGAAATAGTGGAAAGTGGGCCAGAGGGTGCCGTTACTGAAGCCTTCGTAGTACTCCTTTATTTCGGACTCGGTCAGGAATACCGGCGCCATGCTGTCTTCAGCCAATTGCGCCCGCACGTATTCTTCCTCCGATTCGTCCTGCACGTACAGCCCCGGCCAGCCCACCCACACATTGCCTTCGGCCCGGTAGATGGACCCCAACCCCGTAGCCAGTCCGCCTTCGCTGGGCTGAAAAGTGAGGTTGTCTTCGGTGCGTTGGACTTTTATGGGCAGGCGGTTGGAAACGATTACGGTTCTTGGCATAGTGCACTGGGCAGATGGTTAATCATTAGGCTTACGGCAGAGAACGGCATTTAGCCGAATTTATGCGCTAGCAGCTTCATTCTCTGCGGCCTGTGTCCTGGCCACCCGCACACGGCCCAGGGGCCAACGGATTTATCTTTGAGGGCCTGAGATGTTGTGTGGCTACACGCGTCGGGTAAGGAGGAGCCCGGCTGCTCATCCTGCTAATAACAAACACTTCGTAATGTAACTATTGGCAGGACTCCGTCTTCTAAGTGGGCATTAGCGGGAGCCCTCAAATTGCCCACATTCGGTAAGAAAGTGGGCACTGGCTCGTCAGGTACCCCTACCTTTGTTCCATGGAATTTCAGAAGAAGAAGTACACATTTCGCGGCATGGACGGCTATGCCGGATTCCGGCACGGTCAGGAGTATGAGCTTGAACTGGGCATGACGGCCGCCGACGACGAGCGCCCCGCCGAGGTGGTTATCGTTAACCCGGTTTCCAGGGGTTGGATGTATTGTAGCAAGCAGGAGTTTGCCCAGCGATGGGAAAAACGCTAAGCAGAAAGAAGCAGGCCCTTTCAAAGCGAGCATGAAAAAAGGCTCCGTCCCAGCGGGACGGAGCCTTTTTTCATGCTCGCTTAAGAAATCTGTTTGGCTAATCTAATGTTAAAACGACTGCACAATGTTATTGCGGAGCGTCTTCGGAGTCCAGTAGCCGCTGGCGATGATGCGCCGAATAGTAAACAGCGGGTCGTTTTGGTCGCGCTTCTCGGCCAGGCTGAACGCTGCCACAAACCCACGGGATTTTAGCTCCGGGAAAGCTTCCGGGTTCCAGAGGCCGAAGGGGTAGGCGAAGTATTTGATTTTTTTGCCCGTGATGTCTTCCAGCGTTTTGGTAGGTTTCTCGATTTGAGTCACCCAGTCCTGGCCCTGATACTTCTTCACGTTGTGGTGGTCCCATGTGTGCGAGCCAATGACATTGCCCTCGTCGGAAAGCTGTTTGATGTGGGCTTTGGTCATGTAGCGGGGGCGGCCTATGCTCACGGTCATCACAAAGTACACCGCCTTGTAGCCGTACTGCTCCAGTGTAGGGCGCGCCACAGTAAACTGGTCGAGGTCGGTGTCGTCGAAGGTGAGCATGATGGGCTTGCTCGGCAGCGGGGCACCCGTAGTGAGGTAGGCGTAGAGCTGGTCGGGCAGCACGGTGTGGTAACCAGAGTCGGCCAGCATCTTCATCTGGGCCTTGAACTGCGCTACCGGGATGATGTAGTCCTTAGCACCTTTTGAGTCTTTGGCCGTCCAGTCGCGGATTTGATGGTAGCACAAAATGGGTACCTGCGGACGGGCCAGAATGGCGGCCGCGTTGCGAGTGTTGGCTACCGGAATGGTGCTGGGGTCGGGAGCAGGCGTGGCGTTGGCCTCGTCGAGAGCAGTGGCGCGGGTGCCCGAAGTGCCGGCCTCGGCGGGGTCGGCGCCGGCAATGGCTTCAACAGTGGCAGAGCTAACGGCGGCCTCGCCGGTGGTGGCTGTTTTTGAATCGCAGGCAGCCACAGCAAGGGCCACCAAAAGGAGGGAAGCAGAAGTGAATTTCATGGGGATTGGGCCGCGTCGCACGCGTCCGCCGGGCGGGGCAGCTATTAATTTGAAAGAGTGTAGCGTGGGCAATGCGCCGAGCGCGTGCGACGCGCCCCTACCTTTGTACAAAACTAACCCCATCCTTTTGCATGAACAACTCTGGTACCCGTCTTCCTGCTTTTCATGGTACGGGCGTGGCCCTGGTCACTCCCTTCACCCCCGATTTTGCGGTGGACTATCCCGGGTGGCGTCGCCTGTTAAACTTTTGTATTGAAGGCGGCGTGGAATACCTCGTGGTGAACGGCACCACCGGCGAGTCGCCCACCACCACGGCCGACGAAAAAGCGGAGCTGCTGCGCGTGGCCAAGGAGCAAGTGGACGGCCGGGTGCCCCTGGTATATGGCATTGGCAGTAACGACACGGCCGCTGCCGAAAACCTGTTTCGCACCACCGACCTCACCGGCATTGCGGCCGTGCTCTCGGCCAGCCCCGCCTACAGCAAGCCCACGCAAGCCGGCCTCGTGGCCCACTACCAGCGCCTGGCCGATGCCAGCCCCGTGCCCGTAATACTATACAACGTGCCCGGCCGTACCGCCTCCAACATCACCGCCGAGACCACCCTGCGCCTGGCCCAGCACCCCAACATTATTGGTATCAAGGAAGCCAGCGGCAACATGGAGCAATGCATGGTCATCGCTGCGGGCAAGCCCGCCGATTTTCTGCTGCTTTCCGGCGACGACATGCTCACCCCCGCTCTCATTGCCTGCGGTGCCCAGGGTATTATCTCGGTACTGGCCAATGCCTTCCCGCAGCAGTTTAGCACCATGACCCGCGCGGCGCTGGCCGGCGACTTTCCCGCCGCCCGCCGCGAGCTGTTTTATTTACTGCCGCTGAACCCCCTCATGTATGAGGAAGCCAACCCGGTGGGCGTAAAAGCAGCGCTCGAAGCCCTGGGGGTGTGCGGCAGTGCCGTGCGCTTGCCGTTGCTCGAGGCCACGCCCGGGCTCAAGGCGCGCATCGGAAAAGTGCTTTAGGCACTGCCCGCAACCCAAGCAAGGCACACGCCTGGAGCGTGCCAACAGAAAAGCCCCGGCGGGCTGGCCTACATAGTGGGTCAGCCCGCCGGGGCTTTTCTGTTGGCTCTAGCAAGCCGTAGCGTAAGGCCATTTCAGTGAGCTAAACTGGTAGGGCATCAAATGCTCAGTGGATTTGAAGAGTTTGGGACTGTAACCCATTGTTAAACAAGTAGATGTTGCGTATTATTAAGTATTTAATATTTGTAATATATTCAATCACCATTTATAAATCACCGCTTATGAGGGAACGAAAAGGTGTTTTGTTTTTGCACTTATTATGAAAGGATGCAATTCTATAAGTTTGCCTAGTGAAAATTCAACTTTACACTTTAAGAAGTTGAAAGTCTTGAATTATTATAAAAAAGCTGCTGAAATGTTGATATTTTAATTCAATAGGCGTGATGTAGCTTTGTGTATTGAATTTACACAAGAGTTAGATTATGACTAAAATTATACTTTTCTCACTTTTTGTATTTGCGCTCGTTTTTCCTTCTGCCGCCGCAACTTATTACATCAGCGCGCGTGGAAACGACACCAATGCTGGTACTTCAATCGCAACAGCGTGGCGCTCGATTTCCCGGGTAAACTCTGCAACGTTTCGGCCATGCGATAAGATATTATTTGAAGCAGGCCAGACTTTTAACGGGAGCATCTACTTGCAGGCAGCGAGTTTTGGTACGCCCACGCAACCGCTCGTGGTAAGCTCGTACGGAACCGGCCGGGCTACCATTTCGAGCGGAACAGCTTTTGGTTTCTATGCCGAAAACAACGCCGGCATCGAACTTCGTCGCCTCAACTTTGTGGGCAGCGGCCGCCTCGTCAATACTACTTCCGGCGTTATTTTCTTCCTCGATACCCAAAATACCAACCTGAGGCATCTGCGCCTCGACAGCTTGAACGTGAGTGGCTACCGCAATACCGGCATCACTATCAGTAGTTGGAAGGGCAAAAGCGGGTACACCGATGTTCGCATTACCAACTGCCGGGTTTTTGCCAACGGTGAAAACGGCTTGACCTCGGTTTCGCAAGACCTGGCGGCCCACCACGACTGGTACGTGGGAAACTGCAAAGCTTATGAAAACTCGGGCCGTGCCGACATGCCCAACAAGCACACGGGCAGCGGCATTGTGCTGGGCGGCATCGACGGCGCTCTCATCGAGAACTGCGAAGCCTACAACAATGGCTGGCTGAACGCCAGCACGGCCGGCGGCCCCGTGGGCATCTGGGGCTGGTGCTGCAACAACCTGGTGATTCAAAAGTGCGAGTCGCACCACAACAGCTCCGGCACGGCCATCGACGGCGGCGGGTTTGACTTGGACGGGGGCTGCACCAACTCGGTGATGCAGTATAACTACTCGCACGACAACGGCGGCCCCGGCTACTTGCTGGCTCAATACCCCGGCGCGCCGCCCATGACGGACCTGATTGTTCGCTACAACGTGAGCGAAAACGACGCTCGCCGCGACCACCAGGGCGCCATCGCCATCTGGTCGACGGGTTCCAACGGGGGGATTCAGCGGGCCAGCATCCATAACAACACGGTTGTGCTGAGCCGCCCCGCTAACGGGTCGTATCCGCGGGCAGTAAGCATTCTTAGCGACGGTATCAGTGGGATTTCTCTTCGCAACAATCTGCTGAAAACAAGCACTGGCCTGCCTATCATCACAAATCACGCTTCAAGTGGAGTGCGCATGGAAGGCAACCTTTACTGGAGCGAGTCGAGCCAGCTGGCTCTGCAATGGAACGGCACCACATTTGCCGACCTCGCCAGCTGGCGGACCGCCACCGGCCAAGAGAAGCTGGCCAATGGCCGCGCCACCGGCCTCCACGCCGACCCCGAGTTGCAAAGCACCACGTCGACCTACTTGCCCGCGCCATCCTCGCCCGCCCGGGGCGCCGGTCTCAACCTGCAGGCTGAGTTCAACGTGAGCCATGGCCCCCGGGACTTTGCCGGCAACCCCACGCCCCAAACGGCTTCTATCGGCAACATTGGCGCCCTCGAAACGGTCGGGATTGCTCCGCTGCCCGTAACCCTGGCGAGCTTCACGGCCGAACAGCAGGGCACTGCCGCGCTGTTGCGCTGGAGCACCGCCACGGAGAAGGACAACGCTTACTTCGCAGTTGAGAGCAGCCGCGATGGCCAGACCTTCACTGCCCTAAACCTAGTACCCGGCCATGGCAATAGCGCGCGCCTCCAGACCTACAAATACAGCGACCAGAACGTGGCGCGCTACGCCACCAACACGGTGTATTACCGCCTACGCCAGGTCGATATGGATGACAAAATCACCTACTCGCCAGTGGTCACCTTATCGGGCAACTGGGCGGCTGGTACGGTAGCTACTTCCCTGCAGGTAATGCCCAACCCGGCAGTGGCCGGCGCCGCGGTAATTGTGAAAGGTGCCAGCAGCGCCAGCTTACAGGTGCTCGACGTACGTGGACAGCAGATAGCAACGGTGGCAGTAGGCGCCGATGGCACGGCCGCTTTGCCCATTGCCGGGCTCCAGGCGGGTATCTACATTGTGCGCAGCGGAGCCCAGAGCACCCGCCTGGTGGTGGCTAACTAATTGGTTGTCGCTGGGTAGTTGTTCGGTGCCAATGCAGCGGCTAAAACAGACAATACAAGTGCTCCTTAGAAAGTAAAAAGAACGTCATGCTGCGCGCAGCATGACGTTCTTTTTATGCCTGAGTGCTTACCAGCCGCTGGCCAGCACGTCGGCAATGTGCAGGCACTTGAGCGGCAGCTTTTCCTTTTTGATGTAGGCCTCCAGATGCATTAGGCAGCTCACGTCGGTACTCACGAGGTAGTCGGCGCCCGTGTCGAGGGCGTGCTCTACTTTTTGCTGCGCCATGGCCACCGAGATGGCTTCAAACTTCACCGCAAAGGTGCCGCCAAAGCCGCAGCAGGTAGTCGTCTCGGCCATTTCCAGGCGTTCGAGCCCGGCCACGCCATCGAGCAGCTGGCGCGGCGCCGCCCGAATGCCGCACTCGCGCAGAGCTGAGCAAGAGTCGTGGTAGGTGTATTTGCCCGCCAGCCGAGCCCCGGGGATGGCTGTTATGCCCAGCACATCAACCAGAAACTCGGTCAGCTCGTAGGTACGGGCCTGCACCTTTTGGCAGGCGCTGTGCTCTAGGGTGCCCATAAATAGCTCGGTGTAGCTGTTGCGCACCATGCCCACGCACGAAGCCGAGGGGCTGACGATGTAGCGGGGAAGGGTATTTTGGGCAGTAACGACGGCAGGAGGAGCCGCAAAGTCAAGCAGGAATTTATCGGCCACGGCGCGGCTTTGCGGATGGTAGCCGGCGTTGTAGGCCGGCTGGCCGCAGCACGTTTGGTTGGGGTTGTAGTTCACTTGCACGCCAACCCGCTCCAACACCTTCACCATGTTCATGGCCGTGGCAGGATAGAGCTGGTCGACAAAGCAGGGTATGAAGATATCGACGGTGGCAGGCATGGCGCTGGCGTTAGTGGAAAGCAAAAACCCCGGCTGCTGCGGTCTGTGCCCGGGCGAAAGCCGCCATATCGAGCCCCGCGTCAACGCCCTGCTCGGCCATGAAGGTGAGCAGGTTTTCCGTAGCCATATTGCCCGTGAGCTCATCGGCTGCCATGGGGCAGCCACCGATGCCCCCAATGGCGCCATCGAAGCGGCGACAGCCGCCTTCGTAGGCCGCCGCAACTTTTTCGCGCCAGGTGGTGGGAGTGGTGTGCAGGTGAGCCCCGAACTCAATGGCGGGGAATGCCGGAATCAGGGCAGAGAACAACGGGGTGATGGTTGCGGCCGAAGAAGCCCCAATGGTATCCGAAAGCGCAACAATACGAACCCCCAGCTCTGCCAGCTGCTGGGTAAAGTCCGTAACTATTTCCGGGCTCCAGGCATCGCCGTAGGGGTTGCCGAACCCCATTGATAGGTAAGTGACCAGGGTTTTGCCCCTGCGCTCGCACTGCTCGTGCATGGCGGCCACGTCAGCCAGGGCTTCGGCGGTGGACTGGTTGGTGTTGCGCCGCTGAAAAGTGGCCGATAGTGACAGCGGGAAACCCAGGTAGCTGATTTCGGGGTATTGAAGGGCCGTTTCGGCGCCGCGCAGGTTGGCCACGATGGCCAGCAGCTTGGTTGAAGAGCTGCTCCGGTCAAGGCCCGCCAGCACTTCGGCGGTATCGCGCAGCTGCGGAATGGCTTTGGGTGAAACAAAGGAGCCGAAGTCAAGGGTATCGAAGCCGACCTGCAGCAGTGCGTTGAGGTAATTGGTTTTGGTAGCAGTCGGAATGAAATCGGGCAAGCCCTGCATGGCGTCGCGGGGGCATTCGATGAGCTTCATGGCGGTTGGAAGAGGAATAAGAACTGGGCCATAAAGGTAGCAGCCTAGCCCTGGCGCACACGAGCAGGCTCACGCGCGCCCGGCTCGTGTTTAAAGAACTCGCGAACCCGCTGCGCTTGTTCACTGTTAAACAGCCATGCTTTATATGATGAATGCTGTTTTTCAGCGGCTGGTGAAGCGGCCGCTCTCAGGATATTCGTGGCCTTTTCTGCTCGGGGCAGTGCTGGTGCTGAGCGGCTGTAGCAAGCAGCAAAGCTTCAAGGCGCTTTTTCAAAAGTCGACTCCCCACCAGGCGTATGCCCGGCAGCTGCAGCAGGCCGGCCTCGACCGGGGCCCCGCAGGCCGGGCCTGGCTGCAGGCGGCCGAACAAGCACTGCGCGATTCGCTGGTGGTGACCTTGCCCTTTGCCGAAACCGGCTATTTCCGGCCCGAGCGGCCCAGCGCGTCCAGCTACCGCTATGCCGTGCGTGCCGGCGAGCAGGTGCACGTTAGCCTCTCGTTGGGCTCGGGGTCAGCCGTGCGGGTTTTCCTCGATGCGTTTGAAGTAGTACCCGGCCGCACACCGGCCCCCCTGGCCAGCGCCGATACCCTGGTGTTGGACTTCCGCTACCAAGCCGAATCCGATGGGCAGCACCTGCTCCGGGTGCAACCCGAGCTGCTGGCCACGGGCCGCTACACGTTGCGGGTCAATCGGGAGCCTAGTCTGAGTGTCTTTCCCGTGCTGGGCCGCAACGATGCCGCGGTGGGAAGCTACTGGGGAGCAGCGCGCGACGCCGGAGCCCGTCGGCATGAGGGTATAGATATTTTTGCCTCGCGCGGTACGCCGGTGGTCGCAGCCACTTCGGGACTCATTACCCGCACCGGCGAAACACCCATTGGCGGCCGGGTGGTGTGGCTGGCCGACGGCTTACGCGGCAACCATATTTACTATGCGCATCTAGACAAGCAGTTGGTGACACCGGGCCAGCGCGTGCGGGCCGGCGACACGCTGGGGCTGGTTGGCAACACAGGCAATGCGCGAAACACGGTGCCCCACCTGCACTTTGGCATTTACCGCAGCGGCCAGGGGGCAGTCGACCCATTTCCTTTTGTGCGCCGTCCGGCAGTGGCTAGCGCACCCCCCGCCGGTCCCGACCACCGGGGTGAGTTTGTTCGGCTGCGCGCCGATGCGCTGCTGCGGCCAGTGCCCAGCTTCGAAAAAGGGAAGTTCACAAATTCGGGTGCTCGGCTTACCAAACAAATGCCGCTGCTGGTGGTGGGGCAGCAAGGCTCGTCATTGCGGGTGCAAACCCCCAGCGGCCAGATTGGCTACGTAACCACGCAGGCCGTGGTGGCTGCTTCGGGCACTCCGCTACGCCGCCTTGTGCTGCCTGCGGCCACCGAGCTGCGCACACTGCCGGCCGCCTCTGCACCAGCTGGTGGTGCTCTAAATGCGCAGACGGCAGTGGTGGTGCTCGGGCAGGCCGAGGGCTTTAGTCTGCTGCGGGGCCCGGAAGGCGAAACCGGCTGGGCTATTATCTGAAGCGGGTTAAAGGTTGATAGAAAGTAGCGCGAACTTTTAGTTCGCGTCCCCGCACTATAAGAAATAGCGTGTCGTTGCTCCGGTCCGCCCGTTCTCGGTGGGCCAAGCGGAACAATGGCTAGGTAGGGGCCAGAACCAGAAGCTAATGTTTTGTCAGCACCCGGGTTTGCACCAGTTTCCGGTTCTTGTCGTAGAGTTCGGTCTTGACAATGCCCACAGCCGGGTCGTAGTAAGTCACCTCGCGCCCGCTGCTTTTCAGGACCAGGTCGGCGCGGGGAGCCGTTGAGGCTTCCTGCTGGCTCTCTACAGTGTAGCAGCTGAACGTGCCAGCGGGCACCGTGATAAGAGAGGTGCCAGGCAGGATTTTGCGTTGCCGCACCACCGTGCGCACCTTGGCAATGGCTACCGACGGACTGCTTACCTGAATGGTAACGCCCCCATCGGCCAAGCTAGTGCCGGCGGTGGGCTGACTGGGCCAGGCCAAAGGGGTGCCCTGATAAGCCAGGCGGCGGCCCCGAAAAGATTTAAGGCTTTCGTAGTTGATGCAGCCCAAACCATCGGTGAAGGTGGTGTCATTACGGCAAAAGTGGGTGAGGTCTTGCTGGGCCAGCACCCGGTTGGAAAGGTCGTAAAGGCCGCTTTTCAAGAAAACCGTTGTGGTGGCCACGGGCTTTTTCTTCTTAACAGCCACAGAGTCCTGGCTGATTTTTACGACCCGATAGCGCCAGGTGCCAGCAGGCTTGCCCCGGCCGTCTAGCAATTGATATTCAAAATATTGCCCCTCGCGCATGCCAAAGGGCTGAGCGCAGTGGGTAGTCTTCTCAAAAACGAGCTGAGAAACAGCCGCCGGGCGTGGCAGCCGCGCCGAGTCGGGCAGAGACTGAGCGCGACCGCACTGGCTACCCAAGCTTATGACAGCCGCCACAAAAACCGGAAAGGAGAAGGAGACGCGCATGGCTAAGGGGCAAAAAAGACAAGAAGCAGCAAGGTACAAGACGGGCCGTTCAGCCACCATATCCGGCAACCCAAGCCGTTTCATTGCGTTAGCAGGGGCAAGGTCGTACTTTGCGGCCAACCGGGAGCAAGTTCGCTTGCCTTGCCCAGAACCTCTTTCTTCTATACCTAACAGCAACCATGGCTGATTCTTCCTCTTCTAACTGGGCCGACATGGCCGCCTCGCTGCTCGGCAAGCTTTCGGGCGGTGTTGAGCTTAGCTGCGCCTTCGAACAAATGGAGCTGCAGGTGCCCAACCCACAAAATCCCCACGCCCCAGCTGCTACCTGGAAACTAAACGGCTCGCTCCGCATCCGCACCCGCGGCGAGCAGCAGCCCGGTGGGGGGGCAGCCCCGCAGCCCATTCACCAGCTGCCGCCTAGCCCTCCCGAAGCCGGTGCCTAGTAGCCTCGAAATAGAGGCCCAGCTGGTCATCACCTGGAACGGCCATGCTTTGCAGCTGGCCGCTGCGGGCACCTACCTCATCCTGAACATTCCCAGCCAGCAAGTGCTCGACCAGCTCACGGCGGGCCCGCCCAAGCCGCCGGGCGCGCCCAAGACCCCCAAGCCTACCGGGCCCGACCCCATGCAGCAAATCAATGACCTGGCCCGGCAGCTGGGCTGGGTGCTCGATTTGCGTGTGGCCGGCAAAACCTACGTGACCTTTGGGGTGCAACGAACCCCCAAAATCACGCTTAATGCTGTGCTTGGCAAAATAGGCTCGTTTTTTCGGTAGCATTTTCACGGGTAAACCAGGGCCGGAGTGCAACTAATTCTGCTCCGTTTAGTTTGCAAGAGTACAAACTCTGCGCACCCGATGAAATCCGAACACGAACACGAAAACCGGGTCGGGGCCCGGCATCGCTCCTCGCCTTTTGGCCGAATTGAGGGCATGTCCCCCATACTGGTGGCGCTGTACTTTGCCCTACTCGGCATCACGGTAATGTTTCTGATGCTGGTGGTAGCGTACGTGGCCACCCGGCTCCGGAGCGGGGCGCCCACGGGCTTATATTCTCTGCCACGCTATTTCTCACTGAGCACTATTGTGCTGGTGGTTAGCAGCTACATCATTGCGCAGGCGCACCGCCTCTATGCGCAGGATGATTTGGGAAGTCTGGTCCGCTGCCTGGGGGCGACCCTTTTTATGGGGGCGGTGTTCTCGGGACTGCAGGTGCTGGGCTGGCGCGAGCTGATGATGAACGGCGTGCCCTTTCGGGGCATGGCCAGCAACAGCAGTGGCCAGTTTATCTACCTGATATCGGCGCTGCACGTGGCTCACTTACTGGGCGGCATGCTGTTTTTGCTGGTTGTGCTGCTGCGCGTAATTCATGCCGACCGCGATGCCGTGCGCGCCCTGGTATTTATCCGCAACCCCTACCACCGCCGCCACCTCAAGCTGTTGGCAACCTACTGGCATTTTATCGACGTGTTGTGGATAGTGCTGTTTGCCGTGTTTCTGTTTATGTATTAGGAGCGCTACTCAGGCCGAGGCGTTATCTGATAACCTCCAGCCAACCTCGGAAGCGGCGGCCATCGGTGTAGGTGATAAAGTAATAGTACATGCCCCCACTGCCCTCGCCAGCCCAGCGAAACTCCCGGTCGGGCGAGCTAAATACCTGCTGGCCCCAGCGCGTAAAAATCTGGATGTCCCGGAACTGCGAATCGCAAAAGTTGGGTGGCAGGTCGGGCAGACGGAACACGTCGTTCTTCCCATCGCGGTTCGGGGTGATGACGTTGTAGAGCTTGACAGCCAGGGTATCGGGGTTTTTTACGTGCAGCCTCACTCGCTGCACTTGCGGCAAGGGCCGACACGTAGCATCCACGAGCTGGAAGGTGACGACGAGGTTGCGGTGCAGGGTGGCAGCGGCGCAGCTTACATCCCAGCGGAAAGTGCCGGTAGCCACCCCGGTGCCGTTCTTGGCTTCAAAGCGCATGCCCAGTGCGGCCAGGTCGAAGCCTTCGCTGCCATCTTCTGAAGAGCCGGTGGCGGTTAGGGTCAGGCCGTCGCGGTCCACGTCGGCTCCGTCGAAGGTGGCGGTGTACACCTGACCCAGCGGCAACTCCACCAGCGGGATGGTATTGGGCTGCACTACCGGCGGCAGGGTCGAGGCCAGGGTAGGCGGGTGGTTGTCGTAGCGAACAACAATGGGCACGGAGATGGTAACCGCCTGCCGAATGTTGCACGGCGAGGTGGCCGCCGTAAACTGAAAGGTGCGCACCGAGTCGGGCCCCACGGCCCGGCAGTCGACACGCCACGTGAAGCGCCCGCGCTGCTGGTTACCCACGGTGCCCTGCGAAAGGGTGGCGCCCACATTAGCCGGGTTGAAGCCCTGCCCGCTCATATCCAACTGAATGACATCATTGTCGGGGTCGGTGCCTGTCACATCGAAGGTCACTAAATCACCCACCCGCACACGCAGCGGTAGAGTTGGGCCCGCCGTGGTCACCAGCGTGGGGAGTGAGTTGGCGGGCGGAGATGCTATGAACGCCACCCGCACCGTGTCGCGCTTGGGCAGACTGCAGCCATCGTCGCCCACCACCACATCCAGCAGAAACACCCGGCCCTGCGTGTTGATGCACTCCGGGAAGCACAGGGTGGCCGTGAGGGTGTCGGGTGCTCCGGGGGTACGCACCGCCCCGCTCGTGGCCGTGGTAAAACTGGGCATCAGGCCCGTGAAGTTGACCGGGCTCAGTGAAAGTGATAAACGCGAATTGGGGTCGGAGTCGGTGAAGCGCACGTTCACGCAGCGGTTGCCGCCCTGCACCAGGCGTAGGGTGTCACGCCCCGGCCGGTAGGGGGTCGGGCTGTTTGGGGCTGGCAGCAGCACCATACTGGGCTTGGCGTTGGCGGGGCAATTGAGCACCATCAACTGGAAGTCGCGTCGGGCTTCGCCTATTTTCTCGCCGTCCCGGTACTCCGAGCAGCGCACTCCAAACACAAACAGGCCCATGTCGGTGGGGCGCACCGTGAGGCGGCCCGTGTTCCGGTCTATGTTCAGGGTAGGGGAGCCCGGAATCTGGTTGAGCGTGCTCAGGGGCGGACGGGTGGGCACCCCCGGGATGGTGGGCGCGGGCGGCAGCCAGGTAATTAGCGAATACGGCGCAGGAGAAGCCGCCGCGGGCTTGGGTACATTGGAACTGGAGTTGCCATTGAGTGGCGTCACCAGGTCATAAACCAGGGAGTCGCCATCGGCGTCCTGCCCGCTAAAGTCGTAATAAAATAGCTCGTCGCGGCAGGCATAGTCGGCCAGCGGAGGGAAAATGCGGGGCGTGGAGTCGACGAAAGGCTGCCCACGCCGCACCACGGCCGGAAACTCCAGGTAGAAGGTTTGACCGGCGCTGTTAGGCAGCACAATGTTGTTGATGCTGTTGTTGCGGCAGCAGCGTTCCACAGCCACGTAATAACCCTGCGGGTTGTTATATATGTTGGCTGAGAGAGCGATAACCTTGCTGTAAACCAGCCGACGGGTGCTGAGCGTGGGCTTTGCGCAAGCCGGGTTGGTGTAGTTGACGAAGGTGTTGTTGGTGAGGGGGAGCAGCACGTTGGTCACACGCTGGTTAGAGCCTTTTTCGAAGATGCTGGCCGTTAGGTCGGCGTCCAGGGCACTGGGGCTGCCATTCGCTGCATCAAAGTACAGGTTGAGCACCAAGGTGTACGATTCGCCGGTGTTATGCACCAGCTCCATTTCGCCGCCTACGATGTGGGTGGCTCGTGCCGAGCTGGCCAACAAAAGCCAGGTACACAAAAGCAGCAGCGCTACTGACCACGCCGGACGCAGGGGAAAAAAGCGAAATGGCATCGGGTGGAGGAAAAAGCGTAATAAATCCAGATTAAGCCGAAATATACGGATGCAATAGTCAACTTATAAACCAAGGCGCGCGTTTGCCAGTCGCCCAGCAGCCCCATGGCCGGCGGAACTTTACGAGGCACCCAACCTACCTTCGGTTTTTAGGAGCATGGCTATTTAACCCGGCTGAAAATTAATTGTCACGACTGCTTTATTATCTATGCGTCACTTTCTTTACGCCCTTCTAGGCTGTAGCTTACTATTGGCACCTTCGCCGATGAGAGCCCAGCAGCCTGTGGCGGTCAGCGCTTCCTTTGCCCGCGTCCTCACGCAGGCCGAGTTAGAAGGCGGGCGTTTATGCGCAGCTGCTCATGGCCAAGCAGCCCAGCGCTCGGCCACTGCTTCGGTCACGCACCGCGCCAAGATGGAACGCTACGACGTGAAGTACTATAAGCTGGATCTGGCCCTGGAAAACACTTCGCTCAACGTGGCCGGTTCGGTCTGGATGCGCGTCCGGGTGGGCAGCCAAGCCCTCGATTCCCTGGCCTTTGAGCTATACCAGGCCCCCGCGGGCTCGGGTGCCAACGTGGCCACGCTGCTCATCGACTCGGTGGTGGTGAACGGGCGGCGCTCGCCGGGTGTCCGCCGCGCCGGACCCGACGCCACTGCGCGGCTGGCCCAGTCCGCCCCCGCCAACTCCCTCGTCGACGCCCGCATTTACTACCACGGCACGGCCCCCAGTGGCAATTCGGCGGCCATTGGCAATGGCCTTAGCAACCGCAGCTCCGTCCACCTCGATACTTATAGCGGCGCCCCTACGTTTCCTTATAACGTTACCTGGTCGCTCTCCGAGCCGTTTTCGGCGCACGAGTGGTTTCCATGCAAGCAGGTACTCACCGACAAGGCTGACTCTTCCGATGTGTGGGTGACCACCACCCTGCCCAATAAAGTAGGGTCCAACGGCGTGCTGGTGCGCACCGTGACGCTGCCCGGCAACAAGGTCCGGTACGAGTGGAAATCCCGGCATCCCATTGTCTATTACCTGATTTCGGTGGCTGTGGCGCCCTATCAGGAATACGTGAACTACGCCAACCCGGCGGGTGGGCCACGCATTCCCATTGTTAACTACGTTTACAATCAAGCTTACCTCGACTACTGGAAAACCCGCATCGACCTGACGCCTGGCTTCATCGAAAACTTCTCGGCCCTGGTAGGCCTCTACCCGTTTGCTGACGAGAAGTACGGCCACGCCAACGCGCCCCTGTTCGGCGGCATGGAGCACCAGACCATGACTACGCAGGACGGCTACAGTTTCACCCTCACGGCGCACGAGCTGTTTCACCAGTGGTTTGGCGACAACGTGACCTGCGCCAGCTGGGAAGACATCTGGCTGAACGAGGGCTTTGCTTCCTACGGCGAATACCTCGCACTGCAGGCCTTCGACACGCCGGCTAACGCCCGGGGGTGGATGAACGAAGCCCATCGCCTCGCCTTTCTCAACTCCGGTAGCGTGTACGTGTCGGATACCACTAGCGTCAGCCGCATTTTCGACTACTATCTGAGCTACAAAAAGGGCGCGGGCGTAGTGCACATGCTGCGTTATCTGCTCCACGACGATACCAAATTTTTCCGGGCCCTGCGGACGTTCCAGACCCAGTTCAGCGGGTCCACGGCTCGCACTGCCGACCTGCAGGCCATCTTCGAGGCCGAGGCCGGGCGGCCATTGGGGTATTTCTTTCAGCAGTGGTTCCGGGGGCGCGGCTACCCCGCTTTTGAGGTGCGCTGGAACCAGAGCGGCAGCAACGTGGTGCTGCGGGTAGACGAAACGGTGTCGCAACCCGCTACCACCCCGTTTTTTGAAACCGACGTGGACTACCGCCTCACCTTCACCAACGGCACCACCCAAACCGTGCGCCTGCGCCAGGGGCAGGGTTCCGAAACCTTCCAGCTAACAGTGAACGGCACTGTAGCCAGCGTGGCCGTCGACCCCGACCAATGGATACTTGACCGCAGCAGTGCGCCCACGCGCGACAATACCTTGCTGCCCACCCGTGCCAGCGCAGGTCTGCTTCCGCTTACGCTCTTCCCCAACCCCTGCCGCGAGGAGCTGCGCTTGGCGGCTCTACCCGCTTTCAGTGCCAGGGCCGAAGCGCTCGATGCTACCGGGCGCGTGGTGCTGCGGCAGGCCATCGCGGCCACTCAGCCACAGGTCGATACCGGTCTGCTGGCACCTGGCCTATATTATTTGCGACTGCTAAGTGCTAACGGTGAGCTGGTGGGCCACGGCCGCTTCGTGCGAGAGTAGAGGCGCGTTTGTTGGTTGACTTTAACCGGCGGAGCGGGGTATTGACGCATACTTGCGTTTGGTCGGCTGCGCCGGTTTCAAGTCACCGTTCAACGAAGAGACGGGAACCAAAGGTCGGCGCAGCCAAGCGCTGTCACGTTTCTCCAATAAGCGGATAAATACTTCTGCTAACGCAAACAGCCTCTAAAATACGTCGTGGTATTCCTGAATTCTGGCCTCAATGGCAGCATCGGCAGGGGGGGCGTCTAATAGGGCCTTCAGCAGGTCGTCGAACGAGCAGGCGGGAGTGAACCCGGCCTGGAGCACGGCGTTGCTGGAAATTCGAATGAACATTGGTTGCTCGTTCAAGGCAACCAGGTCTACCGTGACAAGGCCGTAGCGCTGGTTGCAGTGGCCGGTTTTGGGGCAATCGGTGGGGTTGGGTTTGAAGAGCTGTTTGAACGCAACTTCCCGGTGCGAGTCGTGCTGCCAGGTGCATTGGTCGGCGCAGGCCCGGTGGTAGCCCAGGGTGAGCAGGCGCTCGCCCAGGTGCTCGTAGAAATGCCGGAAATTGCCCGGGCCAATGCTGGGGTCAAACAACAGCATGGCTCCCTGGCGGCCACTTTCCTGTAGCAGCTGCACCTGAAAACCCCGCGAGCCCGCCGCCCCACCTTTCCGCAAGTGGTAGGCTTTAAAGTAGGGCCCCAGCCAGTTCAAGTACACCCGCTGCTCCACCCAGCGTGCGTGCCGCTTCACCTGGGCAGGCGACAGCTTCACGGCCTGCCAGGAGCCCGGAACCCCGTCTTTGGAGCGGAAAAGGTTTTGAATAAAATCGAACAAAACGTGGAAAGTTATTGAAGTCGAAACACCCGGCCGGGTAAATAGTTTCTGAGCGCCATGCTGGCAATTTGCCTTTTCGGCGTCCTGTAAGCACAAGAATACGCTTGCTTAAGAAGCCGCACAACTGAAGCGCAGGCATTGACCAGGCCTTGGGTATGGCAATCATCGCAGACCCCGGCCATTCCATAACCAAGCCGTAAACCAAAGGCCGGCCTCAATCTGAAGCCGGCCTACCGTTTGGTTTCGCGTCGACGGCTGAGGCTATTTTACGCGGGTCCAGGTTTGCGATTTGCCGATGAGCGAAAAGCCGATGTAGCCTTTCACCTCCATTGTATTGGCGTTCTGCATTTTCATGTAGCACGAATACGACTTGCCCGTTTCGGGGTCGTAGATTTTACCATCGTCCCACTTGTTGCTGTCGTCGTATGTGAAGTCTTCCATAAACACCAAGCCCAGCCGCGGACGGCTGCGGAGCTTGGGGTCAGGGTTCTGCGTGTCGGTTTTGGGCTTTCCGGTATCCGGGTCGTCCGGAACGGCCAGGCTCATAATTCTGCCGCACAGCTTAGTGCCGCACTGAAAAATCTCAAACGTCGCTTTCTTATCCGATTGCGTCCAGACCCCAATCGGAGACAGGGTTTGGGCTGAAGCCATGCTGGCGGCACCCAAAACGATGACAATAAGTAAGAGGAGTTTTTTTTTCATCTCAGAAGGAAAGAATTGAAAAGGCAAGGTAAACTATCGGCCCGCTGCCGGCTAGGGCCGCAAGGGCAGTTTGGCAAGTTTACGGCCAAGTTGCGTGCTGATACGAACGGCTGGTTTAGCAGGATGAAAATTGCAAAAAAAATAGGTCTGTAAATCAGGGCGCAAGCTACAATGGGGGGCGATTTGGGAAAAATTAAGTCCCCTAACTTTGAACCTTAGTATCCGCTATTAACTTTACCGTCCAGTAGTGAGTGCTACGGCCCCTCCCAAGCAGCCCTAAGGTGCTGGGCCGCGCGAGGGGGGTTATGTCGAACGTAAAGAAAGGAGGTACAAAATGTCTAGTAGTCCCAAACAAATCCTGCCCAGCCTGTCGAATGTCGTACGCTTCACCGCAGTACGCGCCTAACAACAGCTTCGTGGGGTAGCTCCTAAGGCTTCCCACATTCGGCCAGGTCTTACTCTCAGTAGTGGACGCCGGAACTGTACCCCAGTTTCGCCGCTCGGTAAGATTTGAAGGATTAGATGCCCGGTTAGCCCAGCCGCCCTTTAGTGGGCCGGCAGAGGCCAACCGGGCATCGCTTCGTTATAAGGGTTTTGAAAGAGGCTGGACAGGCGGCCTGCCTGTCCAGTTATGGCTAGTGGCTGTCATGTGCCGAAGCTTTAAGCCCACCCTGCCGGCTGCCT
The DNA here is from genome assembly GCF_049896385.1 of Hymenobacter sp. B1770. Taxonomy (NCBI): domain Bacteria; kingdom Pseudomonadati; phylum Bacteroidota; class Cytophagia; order Cytophagales; family Hymenobacteraceae; genus Hymenobacter; species Hymenobacter sp. B1770. The sequence continues at coordinate 543,616 of NZ_JAFCUF010000002.1, read as the reverse complement.
CTGAGCGAGCTGTTTACCGCGTTGCACGCTTCTTGGCAGGAGTGCTGCTTTTAGCAGGCACTTTGCGCCGTGCCGTGGGGGCGGGTTGCTTTTTCGAAGCCGCCTTTTTTTGAGCGACGGCCTTCTTTTTAGCCACGGGGGCCGTGCTCTTCCGGGCAACACTCTTGCGGCGGGGTAGCACCTTGGGCAGAGTGGCCGCCAGAGCATCTTCTGCTTCCACAGCCACTGGCAGGGAAGGCAAGGCTGCTACCGGCACAGCCTTTCGAACCGAGGAGGCGGTGCGGGCAACAGCAGGAGCGCCCGGCCCAAGCACACGCCGCACCTGCATGAAGCGGCGCTCATAGTCGGTGCCCTCCACCTGACTCACTTTCACCCCTGACTCGCGCCGGGCCGACGACGAATGCACAAACCGAATGGGCCCGCTGGGGCCGGCAGTGGTGATGATGCCCGCGTGCCCCGGGGTAGTAGCCGCCTTGTCGGTGCCGGTGAATACCACGATGTCGCCGGGCCGGGCATCGGAGCGGGGCACCGGCTGCCCCACACTAATGAGCAAGGCCGTGGAGTGGGGCATGGCAATCCCGAAGCGGCTGTACACAAACTGCACAAAACCCGAGCAGTCGAAACCCGTTTCGGGCGTGTTGCCGGCATAGCAGTAGTTGGTGCCGAGCTGCTGCATGGCGTAGCGCACAATGCTGTCGCGCTGGGAAGCTTCGCCCACCAGCTCACCGGCCTCCCGCGTGGAGGTAAACACGGCCTCCAGGTGGCCATCGTCGGCAGCCGCGGCCTGGCCGCCAGGGGCCTGAGCCGAAGCTGCCGCCTCCCGGGCTGCCTTGGGCTTCGATGACGTCAGGCGGGGCAAGATCCCCACCATAGCCAGTATTAGTCCCACAAAAATCAGCCAAAGGAAACGCATAACGAAAATGAAAAAAGGTACCGGTGTGTTCTATACGTCACCTTCGCTCCTAACGGTGCAGCTAGCTGCTAGGTTGGTGGCAGCCCCAAGGACTTACTTTGTGGCCTTGATACATCTCAAAACAGCGCTAATGCTCAAAAATTCAAAATCATTTTTCTGTCAGGCTACCTTGGCTGTGCTGCTGACCAGCGCATTGCCCGCCGCGGCTACTGTCGCCGCGGTGGTACCTACGCTCCGCTACACGCTGGCCATGCCCACACCCCAGACCCACTACTTCGAAGTGAAAATGGACCTCGGCGGCTTCCCCGCCGAGTATACCGACATCAAAATCCCGGTGTGGGCGCCGGGCTCTTACCTGGTGCGGGAGTTTGCCAAAAACGTGGAAGGCTTCCAGGCTCGCACCACCGGCGGCCAGGCTCTGGCCGTGGAGAAACTTAACAAGAACACTTGGCGCGTGCGCCATCCCAAGCAGGCCGATTTTCAGGTGAGCTATAAAGTGTATGCCTACGAGCTAACCGTGCGCACGTCGTTTATCGACGCCGACCACGGCTACCTCAACGGCACGAGCGTGTTCATGTACCCCGCCGACAACAAGATGCTGGGCAGCACCGTGGTGGTAGAGCCGGCCACGGGCTGGTCGAAGGTGAGCACCGCGCTCAAGGCCGCCCCGGGCAAGTTCACCTACAAGGCCGCCAGCTACGACGAGCTGGCCGACTCACCCATTGAGATAGGCAACCACAAGGTGTTGGAATTCAACGCCAATGGCACGCCCCACCAGGTGGCCATGTACGGCACCTACACCGCGGACGACACCAAATTGACGGCCGACCTGAAAAAGGTTTGCGAGGAAGCCCACCGCGTGGTAGGCCAGAACCCGCTCGACCGCTACCTCTTCATTGTGCACAACCTGGAGCGAGGCGGCGGCGGCCTCGAACACCTCAACTCCACCACCTTGGAGGTGAGCCGCACCACCTACGGCACCGAAGCCGGCTACCAGTCGTTCCTGGACCTTGCCGCCCACGAATACTTCCACCTCTGGAACGTAAAACGCATCCGCCCGGTCGCCTTGGGGCCTTTCAACTACGACCAGGAAAACTACACCAACATGCTGTGGGTGAGCGAGGGCATGACGTCGTACTACGCGCGCCTCATCAACAAGCGCGCAGGCTTTATCTCGCAGGAGGCGTACCTGGGCAAGCTAGGTAACGCCATCACGCAGGTAGAAAACACCCCGGGCAACCGTGTGCAGTCGGCAGCCGAATCGAGCTTTGATGCCTGGATTAAGGGGTATCGCCAGAATGAAAATTCGAGCAATTCCGAAATCAGCTACTACTCCAAAGGCGACCTTATCGGGGCGGTGCTCGACCTGAACATTGCCGAAGCCACCAAAGGAGAGAAGCACCTCGACGACGTTTTCCGCTTGCTGTACGACACTTATTATAAGAAGGCCAACCGCGGCTTCACGGACAAGGAGTTTCAGGACGCCGTGGCTACCGTGGCCGGCCGTCGCTACGACGACTTCTTTCAAACCAGTGTGTACGGCACCAAAACGTTGGACTACGCAACTGCCCTCGGCTACGCCGGCCTCACGCTAAGCGTGGCGCCCCTCAACGAAAACGGCACCCTCGGCGCTTCGTTTGCCAACCGCGCGGGCCGCATTGTGGTGGTGAGTGTGAAGCGCGACGGCGCTGCCTGGAACGGCGGCCTTAACGTGAACGACGAAGTTTTGCTCGTCAACGGCAGTGCCCCCAACGAGGAGTCTATCAGACAGTTGCTTGGCAGCCCCGTGGGCACGGATGTCAAGCTGCAGGTGCGCCGCGACGGCCTCACCCGCGACATCGCCCTCAAGGCCCTAGCGGACCCCGACCGCAAGTACACAATTCAGCCCGTGGCCAGCCCCAGCGCTGCGCAGCAGCGCGTGCTGGCCCGCTGGCTTGGCCCAAAGAAATAGGAGGATGAGCAACCGGCGCTTTTCAGCCTGCTTGAATAAATACAAAAGGCCCCGTACAGCTTTGTACGGGGCCTTTTGTATTTATAGTGAACGACTAAAAACCAAGCCGGCAGGTCAGATAATGCGCTTCAGCGCCACCTCGCGTGCTGGCGCAATTACGAGCGGTACTTTCTCTACTTTAACCGAAGAGGTGTCGAGGCCGAAATACTGGTCTTCCGACGCAATAAACTGCCGGATATAGAAGTAGGCCTGCATCACGAGCTTTTCCATGGTGGGGAAGTCGTTCTCAACGCTCAGGAATTTCTGCAGCACCACAAACCGGAAATCGCCGGTCACGTGCTGCTTGCTTAGCGACTCGTAGCGCGAGGTGATGTCCACTTCCTTGTTGCGCACCAGGTCCTCAATCACCTTGCGGAAGTAGAGGTTGATGCGCTGCTGCACCCGGAAACCCAGCCGGAAGTTGATGCGGAATACGTCATCCTTGGCCACCTCGGTCACCTTATACTCCATAGTATAAGGCTCGTCGGTGGTTTCGACGTGAATGAACCAGTAAATGTCGGCCCGCTTGGGGCGCTTTTGGAAAATGGAGTAAATGATTTTCTGCTCAATCTCAGAGTTGCGCTCGGCCGAGGTCATGAACACCAGGTGGGTGGCGTATTTCGGAATGGATTCGTCGTCGCTGAGTTGCTTGAGAGCGTCCACGTAGGGTTGGAGGCGGACAAATTCGGTAAGGCGGCGCTTGATATAGAACGCTTTAAGCCACACGTACATCACCCCAATGAGGGCGGCCCCAATCGCCAGCGAAACCCAGCCCCCGTGCGGAAACTTAATGAGATTGGCAACGAGAAACGAGCCCTCGATGAGGCCGTAGACGATGGCAAAACCATACACCAAGGGCGTGGCCACCCGCTTGGCCCGGAGCCACATGGTGAGCAGGATGGTGGTCATCATCATGGTGAGGGTGATGGCCAGGCCGTATGCCGCCTCCATGTTTTCCGACTTTTGGAAGTACAGCACAACGCCGACACAACCCAGGAGCAGCAGCCGATTCATGCTGGGCACGAAAAGCTGCCCTTTCACATCAGTTGGGTAGTTGAGCTTCACCTTGGGCCACATGTTGAGGCGGATAGCCTCGGCTACCAGCGTAAACGAACCCGTAATAAGTGCCTGCGAAGCAATGATGGCCGCAATGGTGGCAATGCCCACGCCAATGAGCAGAAACCACGGCGGCATCAGCTCATAAAATGGGTTGCGGCCGTCTAGCTGCTCGCCCTGGTGGGCCACCAGCCACCCGCCCTGCCCAAAGTAATTGAGCAGCAGGCAAGTTTTCACAAATATCCAACTGATACGGATGTTGCCCTTGCCGCAATGGCCAAGGTCCGAGTACAGGGCCTCGGCCCCAGTGGTGCACAGAAACACTGCGCCCAGCAGCCAGAAGCCACCCGGGTACTGCACCAGCAGCTCGTAAGCATACACGGGGTTTATGGCCCTGAGTATCTCGGGGTGCATAGCAACCCCCTTTATGCCCAGTATGGCCAGCATGGAAAACCACACCAGCATCATGGGGCCAAAGGCCTTGCCTACAATCTGAGTGCCAAAGCTCTGCATGAAGAAGAGCCCTAGCAGAATGGCAATAACGATGGGCACCGTCGGAATGCTGGGGTACACGGCCTGCAGGCCTTCAATAGCCGACGAAACCGAAATGGGCGGCGTGATAACGCCATCGGCCAGCAGGGCAGCGCCGCCAATGATGGCCACTGCCGACAGCCAAGCCCCCCTGCGCCGCACCAGGGCATAAAGCGAGAAAATTCCGCCTTCCCCGTTGTTGTCCGCGTTCAGCGTCAGCAGCACGTACTTGACCGTGGTTTGCAGCGTGAGGGTCCACAGCACGCAGGAAATGCCTCCGTATACCAACCGCGGGTCAATCAGCCCGGGCACAATGGCCTTCATCACGTAGAGCGGCGAAGTGCCGATGTCGCCATAAATAATGCCGAGGGCAATCAGCAATCCCGCCCCCGAAACGGCGGTATGCGAATGTTTAGAGTCCATGAAGAATAAGCAGCGGTAAGTAGCAGGGCCAGTGCTATTATTAAAATTAGGCGCGCGAAGGTATGAGCCAACTCTTCGAGTGGGGAGTCAGGTGCGGCCCGCTGCACAGGCTTGCCGCTGATGCACAGCAAATTGTGGGGTTAATTATCCAGCTGCTCAGCCCCGGCTTCGGCCTGAGCGGCCGCCTGTGCTGCTTCGGCAGCCTGGCGGGTGGCCTCGTCGGCGGCCGCCAGCACATAGGCCGCCTGGCGGGCTGCCCAGTTGTGGGCACGAAAGATGCGGCGGTTGACTTCGGCCGTGAGGCGCTGCCAGCCAGCTGTGTCGCCGGGCAAGGCGAAATTGACCATTTCGCGCCCCAGTCGATGCAGGCGCAGTCGGTTGGTGCCGCGGTGCCCGTAGGCGAGTAGCAGTGCGGTCAGGGCCATGCCTATCATGGCGGGCCCGGTACGCAGCCAGTTTTGCAAAAAGGCAATCATCACAGTGGCCAGGCCTATGCTGCCCAGTAGGTACCATAGTATCCAGCGCACCGGCGTGAGCTCGGCCCGCTCCAGTTCCAGCAGCAGAAACGCGTGGCCGCGCACGGTCAGGGTGGCGTCGGTGAGCACCACGCGGCCGTCTTCGCTTTGCATAGTGGGCAGCGGGGGCGGAGGCTCGGGCGGGGCCATTTCGGGGGGCGGCCCTGGCTCATAGAAAGGCGCCGACACCAAAGCGGCCCCGGAAGGTTGTTCCGGGGCCACGGGTGGGATGGGGTCAGCGGGTGGCTGGGCTTCGAGGTCGTTCATGTGCTCAGAAACAGCCAATGTGCTAGTGGTGCGCGACCAGGTGGGCGCACCAGTGCGGGTGGGGGTAGAAGATGTGAATGGATTTTCCACCCCCACGGCGCCTTAGTTGTTTACTTTAATCAGCTCTACATCGAAGATGAGGGCCGTGTCTCCGGGGATGTCGCGGCCTGCGCCCCGCTTGCCGTAGGCAAGGTCCGAGGGAATATAAAGGCGGTACTTCGAGCCTTCGGGCATGAGCTGCAGGGCTTCTGTCCAGCCGGCAATCACGCCGTTGACGGGGAAGGTGGCAGGCTGGCCACGCTGGTAGCTGCTGTCGAATACGGTGCCGTTGATGAGGGTGCCGTGATAATGCGTGGTCACCGACGATTTCAGCGTGGGGGTTTTGCCCGTGCCTTGGGTCAGCACTTCGTACTGCAGGCCGCTGGGCAGGGTGGTCACGCCCGACTTGCTGGCGTTTTGGGCGAGGAAGGCTTCGCCTTCGGCTTTGTTGTTGCTCATGGAATTGGGGTCTTGGGTTTGGTCGTCGTCTTCGGCACCGCCCATCTGCTCCTGCAGCTGCTGCATGGCGGCCTGCATTTGCTCTTGGGTGAGGCGGCTGGGTTGGCCCTGCAGGCCTTCTTTGAGGGCGCCGGCCAGGGTATCAATGTCGAGGTCGAGGCCCTGCTGGGCAAAGTTGCGGGCCAGGTCGCGGCCGATGATGTAGCTCACTTGAGCCTGGTGGGAATCGAGGTTCATGGGCAGGTGATGTAAATGCTGCGGGTGTTTCAGGCCGAAACGGTGCCCGGCAGCGGATGAAAGAATAGCTCAAAGTTACGCCGTTGCCAATGCAAGGTTCCAAAAGCCGCGCCGAACCGCTTGGCCGGTCTTAATGGCCGAATCCACAACAAAAAAGTCCGGCCATTGGACCGGACTTTTTCAGATATTAACCGCTAAAAACAGTAACTAACAATAAACTAAGGCTTAGCAATACAGGTGCTGGTCGTCGTCTCCGTGAAAGAAGAAAGTCAGGTCAAGGCCAGCCACTTTGGCAGCCAAGTAGCTAACGCCGCCCAATAAAAGCAGCGAAGAAAACGATAATGCGGTGGTCTTTTTCATTTCTAAAGGCGAAATAGCCTAATTGGTGATTTCAGGGCAAAGATACGAAAATCAAGCCAAAAACGTTATGCATGCAGCATAAGTTAATCTTTGATTAACATTCAAATGTTTGAACCTCTACGACTTCGCCGGGCTGCATGGCGCCCAAGTGCAGGGAGCCTACCCGCACCCTGATTAGCCGCAGGGTGGGAAAGCCCACGGCTGCGGTCATTTTGCGAATTTGCCGGTACTTGCCTTCGGTGAGGGTGATGGAAACCCAGCTGGTGGGGCCGTGCCGGTCGTCGCGAATTTTGCGGGAGCGGGGCGCGAAGGTCGGCGCCGGGTCGAGCTGGCGGGCCTGACAGGGCGTGGTTTGGTAGCGTACGTTGTGAATACCAATCTCCACCCCGCCTTGCAGTTGGGCAATGGCGCCTTCGTTAATCAGTCCGTCTACCTGGGCGTAGTATTCCTTCTCTACCTTCTTGCTGCGGATATGCTCGCTCATGCGACCATCGGTGGTAAGCAGGAGCAAGCCTTCGCTGTCCTCATCGAGCCGGCCAATGGCCATGATGCCTTCCGGGAAGTGGTGGAACTCGCCCAGTTTCTTCTTTTTGGCCTCGCCAATAAACTGGCTGAGGTAGCCGTAGGGCTTGTGAATGAGGAAGTGGCGGTGGGTGGGTGGTGCTACGCTGGGGAACATGCAGGGGAGGGCGTACGAGGGTTTTCTGCCGCAGAGTGGGAGCAACTTGGCTTAGCGGGTGAGGCGGTAAATCATGAGCGCCGCGCGCTGCACCAGCAGCGGAAACTCTTTAAGGTTGATGGTTTCGCCGGCCGCGTGGGCGCCCTTGCCCGACACGCCTAGTCCGTCGAGGCAGTCGACGTATTGGGCCACGTAGGAAATGTCGCCGCCGCCGCGCGAGCCGGGGTCGCCGGCAGCTACAGTTCCGTGGCCCAGGTCGCGGCTGACCTGGTCGGCGAGGGCGGCCAGCTTTTGATTGCCGGGAGTGGGCGCCATGCCGGGCAGGCCATCGGCAAAGGTGATTTCGGCCCGGGTCTTATTGAGGCTTTGGGCCACGATGGCACGCATCTTTTCGCGGGCAGCTTCTTTCTGGGCTTCGGTGAGGAAGCGTAGGTCGCCGATTACGGTAGCGCCGGGGGCAATGATGTTGGTTTTGCCAACTACTTCGCCGCGGGCTTTCGCTTCGTCGTAGCTCACTTCGGAGCCGCCCACTATTAGTCCGGGGTTGAAGGTGAGGTACTGCTCTTGGCTTAGGGTTTCACGAAAGGAGTTGAGGATGCGGGCGGCTTCATAAATGGCCCCGTCGCCCACGGCTGGCTTGAAAACGCCCGAGGAGTGAGCGGCCGTGCCGTACGTTTTCAGCAGCCAGGTGCTGGAGCCGCGCCGTGCCGTGGCCACGGTGTGCAGGTTGGTGGCGGTTTCGAATGCCAGGGCCACCTCGGCCTGTTTGGACCGGGCAATGAAGTCGGCGCGGCTTTCGGGGCCTTTGCCGCCGCGCTCCTCGTCGCCGGTGAAGTAGGCTGTGATGCTGGCATCTTTCAGCAAGCCGTTGGCGTGCAGGGCCTGCAGGGCGGCCAGTATCACCACGTCGCCGCCTTTCATGTCGTTCACGCCCTGGCCGGTGGCCGTGGAGTCGTTTAGCCGGGTGAATTTGGTGAAGGGCATGTCCAACTCAAACACCGTGTCGAGGTGGCCAATCAGGAAGAGCTTCTTGCCCTTTCTGCCATTGCGCTGGGCCACGAGGTGGCCGGCCCGCTGCATGGTTTCGGGCATGGCCACCCAGTGGGTTTTGAACCCGATGGCGTCGAACTCTTTCTGCAGTACCGTGCCTACCTCGCGCACGCCCTTCACGTTGAGCGTGCCGCTGTTGATGTTGACGAGCTGTTCCAAAAGCTGCTCGCTCCGCGGCATGTTCTGCTGCACCGAGGCCACGATTTTGCGCTCGGTGGCAGTGAGCTTTTGCGCTGAGGCAGCGTGTCCACAGAGAATAGCAGCAGCAAGAAGTATTTTTTTCACCAACAAGAGAATTAGGGTTGCAGTATTACCTCAAAAGTAAGGAAGTAGGGCACCTGTTAGTATAGCTGTTCAATGCCAGTTTTTGTCGGGTTGTTTCCTGAGGCGTTTAGCCGCGGCGATAACCTCCACCAGTTCTACGGGGTCGCTGAAAGGGTCCGCATCGAGGGTGGTGACGCGGTTAAGCTCCTTTTGCCAGCGCCGGAGCTCGGCTACGTAAGCGGCATTGGGCTGCCGGTGCAGGGTCTCGCCTTCGGGAATCAGGTCGCAGATACCGTTGTGCAGCCACTCGCCGGTGTGCCAGTTGGGCATGTCGACGGCCGGAAACAGGCAGATGCCATGCAGGTCCATGCCGGCTTCCACGGCGGCCAAAGACTCTTCCATTACGTCGCAAAGCCATTCGTCGCGCCCGCCTTCCAGCCCACTGGTTTCCCCAATAATCATGGGCCGGCGGTAGCGTTCCCACACCAGGCGCAGCAGGTCGCACAGCGGTTTGATGCGGTCGTCGTCGGGGGGGAGGGCCTCGTGCGGTCCATGCTCGCGGTACTCCATCTGGCCAAAGGAATAGTTGTTGGCGCCCACAATGTCGAGAATTTCGGGAGTGCCACCCAATTCCGGGTGCTCTTTGCCCGCGATGATGTCCCAGGCCAGAAAGGTGTCCACGTAGGTCTCCTCGTGGGCGGCGGCTTGTAGGTCGGGCCGGTCGCGGGGGGCCACCACCTGCACCAGCGGGTTGATGTGTACCATGCGGGCTTCGGCCTCCACTTCACGGATGGCTTTTACGCCGGCAATAGCAGCTTTGCACAGGTTCAGGCGCAGCTTAAACCGGTCTTCCCGAGTGTTTTTATACGGCGCTATCCAGCCCCATTCACCACCACAAACCGAGAAAAAGGTGATTTCATTGATGGGCGTGAAAAAGTGCGGGCCGCGCATTTTCGGAATAACGTATTCGGCAGCGGCCCGGCAATAGGCAGCGAAGCGGGCGACAAAGTCCTCCGAAAAAGGGTCTAACTCCTCAGGATAGCCGTAGTGGCACAAGTCCCAGATGGGCAGAATCTTATTTGTGTTCAGGGCTTCCAGCATCGGGTCGATGCAAGAGAAATCGTACTGCCCGTTGGTGTCGACGAGTGGCCATGGAATGCCTTCGCGGGCCACAGCGATGCCCAGCGTGCGCAACATCTCATAATCCTCGTGCACAAAGGTGTGGTGCTGCGTTTCGTGCACCAGGTTGCGCCGCTTTTTATCCTTCCAAAGAAAGGTAGAGCACTCAAAACCCGAAATAAAGAAGGTCGGAAAGATGCCTGGTTTCTGTGCCATATCGGATAGGAACGATGGTTACATAATGGTGTCCAAGTAGTATTGGATAGGGACACAACCACTTCGCGGACGGATGCTCCAGAATTGAGCAGGGCGAAGCCATCGTATCCTTACGGTTGCTTTTTAGGAACAACAGGCTGCTGAAGGACCTTGATTTTCTCAGCCACTTCGACCATCGGCGCCACCCAGATTTTCTTCTCGTTCGCCTTTAGGTACCGGAGCAGCTGGCGGTGGGCCTGCAGGTCTACGTTGAGGCCATGGCCACCGCCCACGCCGTGAAACAGAAACACCAGCAGCGTGCGCGACTGCTGGGTCTTCTTCACCAGGTCAATCAGGTATTCAGCCGACTGGCCGTTTATCATGTAGCTGTTAATGTTGGATAAGTTGACCTGCGCGGGTGTCTGCAGGCCCGCAGTGACGCCCCGGGCAGCCACGAAATCGTTTTGCAGCTGGTCGTAGAAGGCCACGTTTCCGATTTTTAGGTCGCCGCAGGGGTAGGCAAACGTGCGCTTGGTCTTGCCATCGATGGCTGTGAGTAAGGTGTTGTTGGTTCTAATCTCGCTCACAGCCCGGCTGACGGTGTACTTGCTCAGGTCGTTGTCGGGCGTCACGAAGCCGCGGCCCGGCAGGCTGCCATCGCAGGGATGAAACAAGGCGTGGTTGCCCAACTCATGCCCACGCTTGGCGGCCTGCCGCCATTCCGGAAGCCGGCGCGCCACTACGGGCGAAGACCCAATCAGGTAGAACGTGCCACGCAGCTGCAGGGAGTCGAGCGCGGGCACGGCGTTGTCGAGGTCAACGTCGATGGCGTCGTCGTAGGTCAGCACCACGGCGCACTGCTTGTTGTTCCAGGGGCCGCCTGCCTGTGCGTGCGCCCCGGTGAGGAACAGGAGAGAGTAAGCAGCGGCCAGCGCTAGCAGCCTGCGTGGGTATATCATTAGTGGTTGCCTTTCGTAGTTGTCAATGATACAAGGGCAAATGCCACGGCCTGGCCCTTGGCGAAGTAAAGCGGTTTATTTCACCTCTTCGACTTCTACGCGGCGGTTGCGGGCATCGGGCGAGGGGTAGAGCGGGCGCGCATCGCCGTAGCCAACCGTGGCAATCCGGTCGGCGGCAATCCCAGCCTTTACAAGGTAGCTTTTTACAGCCTCGGCCCGTTGCTCCGATAGAATCAGGTTTTTCTGGGGCTCGCCAATCTTGTCGGTGTGCCCGGCTACGCGCACTTTCAGGGTGGGCCGGGCTTTGAGCTCAGCGGCCAGTTGGTCTAGCGTGGGCAGCGCTTCCGCCAACAACTCGGGGGTGCCCAGCTTAAAAAGCACGGTGGGCAGCACCACCGGCGTGGCGGCTATGATAGGAGCCGGGCGGGCCGGCTTTGCGGTATCTGGTCGGGCGGCAACGGGAGGGCCAGCTGGAGCTGGGGCCGGAGCAGCCGTGAGTGGGGCAGGCTTGGCAGCTGGTGCTTTGCCCGTTACCTGAATGGTGATGGGCACCACGGGGCTTTGGCTGGTGGGGTAGTAGCCTTGAACCAGGTAGAAAGTGGTGGTTTTGTTAAGCCTGGTGGGGTATGTGTTGCCGGTAGCCACCGGTTCTTTCATGTCTGCGTCGGCATACCACATCACGTTGCGGCCCGATACCCGGATGGTGGTTTCGGCACCGGCTTTCACCGTAGCTGCCGATTTTAGCTTGATGCGATAAAAGGTGAAGGTGCCCATGTCGCAGGTACCCACGGGGCGGTAGGTGGCCCGGCCGGTGAGCTTTTCCAGCTTGGCGTCGTAGGTAAACGAGATGGCACCATCGCACCAGTAGCTGGTGCGGGTGCGGCCGGTTTCGTTTAGCTTACGTTGATGCTCCAGCCGCATTACGGCACCCGTCTGGGTGCCCTGCATTTGGAACGTGACGGAAATGGCCGGATTTCCACCTACTTCCTGGTAAAGCACCCCAAAGAGCGCATTGCCCTTGCTTTTTTGCAGGCGCAGCACCGCTGGCCAGTAGCCTTCTTCCTCGCCGGTGTCAGACTCTACGCCCTGCCATACGCCCGTCAGGGATTGGGCTTGTCCGGGGCCCGCCAACAGCAGGGCCGCTATGCCATACCAAAAGCAGCTTTTCATGACGCCAAATTATGCGCTAACTATAAAAAGGCCAATGTCGAGCCTACTTTGGACAGGCTCTGTTTTCTAACTAGAACTGTCATGCTGAGCTTGCGAAGCATCTTATTTATCGCCGCGGAACAATTCGTTATGGCGTGATAAGATGCTTCGCAAGCTCAGCATGACAGACAGCGTGAGAACCAGCTACCCCAAGTACGCCATGTCCTCGGCGCTAAGCTGAATTTCGGAAGCTTTTAGGTTCTCACGCAAGTGCGCCAGTTGCGAGGTGCCCGGAATCGGCAGTATCCAGGGCGACATGTGCAGCAGCCAGGCGATGTTAATCTGTGCTACTGTTGCGTTGTGCTTCCGGGCAATGGCCGCAAGCTTCTCGCCGGCGTTGGGCAGGCCATGAATCAGAGAGAAAAAAGGAATGAGCGGAATGCCGTGCTGCTCGCAAAGGTCCAGCACTTCCTCGCCGCCCGGATTGGCGACATGGGGCAACTGCACCGTGGTGCGCTGCGCGTAGCTATACATGTTCTCGACGGTGGCAATCGGCCCCAGCTGCAAGCCTTCTTCCAGCTCGGTGCGGGTCACATTGCTCAGGCCCACGTGCAGTATTTTGCCTTCTCGCTGCATGGCAAACATGGCTCCGAGTTGCTCGGCAAGCGGCACCCCGCTGTGGCCCAATAGCCGCAAGTGCACCAGCTGAATCTGCTCTTGCTTTAGGGTGCGCAGGTTATTGTCGATGCTGGCCCGCAGGTTTTCGGGGGTGTTGTATGGCACCCAGCTTTTGTCGGTCCTGCGGGTGGCGCCCACTTTGGTGCAGATAACCAAGTCCGGCGGGTACGGATGCAGAGCTTCCGCAATTAGCCGATTGGTGACGTCCTCGCCGTAGTAGTCGGCGGTGTCGAGGAAGTTGACACCCGCCGCAACGGCAGTTCTGAGAATCTCCAGTGCCTCGGGCCGGTTGGCAGGTTCGCCCCAGATTTCGGGGCCGGTGAGGCGCATGGTACCGTAGCCTAAGCGCGAAACGGTAAGGGGATGGGCAGAATGTTGGGCGATGGTAATGTTCATGGTGACTATAGTCGCATGAAAGGCCGATTTGTTTTGAGCTACGGTCATGCTGAGCTTGTCGAAGCATCTCTACCGCTTTGTTGCACCGACTAGGTTAGTTGCGCGGTAGAGATGCTTCGACAAGCTCAGCATGACGTTCTGTTTTGAAGCATTTATGCGCAGTTGTCCTTAAACATCATAAAATGTGTTTATAGGCGAATGATGTGCCTACCCAATAGTTCCTGAAACGCCGCCAGAAATAGCCCCACGTGGTAGCCATCGGCCAGGCCGTGATGAACATTGATGGACACGGGCATCAGCGTAGCCCCGCCCTCTACATAGGTTTGGCCCACCGAAATTTTGGGGCAGCTGTCGGGATGGCTGAAGCTGCGGGCGTGGCTCAGACCGGTGAAGCGCACCCACGGCACCGCCGAGAAGTGAATCACGTCGGGCCGGCTGGTGGTCTCATTTAGTCGTAAGCCCTTGCTGGCCTGCACGGCCGCGATTTCAGCATTGGCAGTGGGCAGGAAGTCCGCCAATTCGTCGTGGTGCTCGATAAAGGAAAACGCAAACGTGTGGTCGGGCCGGCCAATGGTGGCCGAGGCGTGAATGCGGTCGTAGCAGTACACCTGGCCATCGTCGATGCGGTAGCGGAAGGCTTCTACTTGGTTCACCGCCTGCAAAGCCGCGTGCAGGTAATACAGGAAAAACGGTATGCCCAGCCGCTTGGCTTCAGCCAGAGCGTGGGTGCAGTCAACGGTGGCTACCAGGCCGAAAAATGGCTCTTCAAATGCGGAGAAGAAAGCGAAATGCTCGCGCCGGTTCCAGCTGGCCAGGTCAATAAGGTGCTTCATGGGCCGGCAAAGGTCGGGCATTTCTGCTGTGGTAGCAGTTTTGGCGCCTGAACAAATGGTGGCAGCAAAGCGGGGTGTGAGTTGGCATTGCTAAACCAAACATGGGCGGGCGCTGATTCGCACTATTTGAACCCACTAGTATGTATTGCCCCGCAAGCGTGGCCGGTGGAGCGCCACTTCGGGCGGTTGTCAGCAGGCGATTTTGCTCTTGTCTCTACCGTCGCGGCCTGCTATTATTTACCTCGACGCCCGATACCTTTAGTCCACCAACCTGCTATCCATTCCGCCCATGAAACAACTTCTACTCGTGCTGCTGCTGGTGAGCCTGACCATTCAGGCCCAAAGCCAGGAACGCAAGCGCGCCCGCGAGTACGGCATCCGCATTGGCGTGCTGCCAACCGGGCCGCTCAATGCCATTACCGACGTGGCCGGCGTCCGCGTGGGCCACACTACCCTGATACAAGGCGATGCCGTACGAACCGGCGTCACGGCCATTGTGCCGCACCCGGGCAACGTGTTTCAGCAGAAAGTGCCCGCCGCAGTCTACGTTGGCAACGGCTTTGGCAAGCTGGCAGGCAGCACGCAGGTCCAGGAGCTTGGCGTGCTGGAAACGCCTATTGTGCTGACCAATACCCTCGGCGTGGGCACGGCCCTAAACGCCGTGGTGGAGTACGTGCTGCGCCAACCCGGCAACGAAACGGTGCAATCGGTGAATGCCCTCGTGGGGGAGACCAACGACGGGGCCCTCAACGACATTCGTGGCCGGCACGTGACGGCGCCGCACGTCCTGGCCGCCATTGAGCAAGCCCAGGCCGGGCCGGTTGCCGAGGGCAACGTCGGGGCCGGCACGGGCACGGTGTGCTTTGGTTTCAAGGGCGGCATCGGCACGGCGTCGCGTGTGGTGCCGGCCGCGCTGGGCGGCTACACCGTGGGCGTGTTGGTGCAAACAAATTTTGGCGGCGTGCTGCAGATAAATGGGGCCCCGGTCGGCCAGGCGTTGAAGCAGTTTTACCTGAGCCAGCAGCTGCGCGACCCCGCCGACGGCTCCTGTATGATTGTGGTGGCCACCGATGCCCCCCTCGAGGCCCGCAACCTGGAGCGCCTGGCCAAACGCGCCATGCTGGGCCTGGCCAAAACGGGCGGCATTGTTGCCAACGGCAGCGGCGATTACGTCGTTGCTTTCTCGACCCACCCCGGCGGGCGCGTGCCCTATGGGCCGACGGCCATGACTCAAACGACCACCACGCTGACCAACGAGGCGTTGTCGCCGCTGTTTCTGGCTGTGATAGAAGCCACGGAGGAAGCCATCATCAATTCCCTGTTTCGAGCCGAAACCATGCAGGGCAAGCAGCGCATCGAAGCTCTGCCCCTGGACAAAGTGCTCAAGATTTTAAAGCAACACCATGCCCGCTAACCCGCCGCTCTACGCCTACATACACGGCCAATTCACGCCCCTCGACCAGGCGTTTCTGCACATCAGCGACCTAGCCATTCAGCGTGGCTATGGAGTGTTCGATTTTTTTAAGGTTCACGCCGGAGAGCCCCTGTTTCTCAACGCCTACCTCGACCGCTTCTACCGTTCGGCGCAGCTGCTGGAGCTGGCAGTGCCCTTGGAGCGGGCGGCATTGGCGGGTGTGATTGAGCAGCTGATTCAACGCAACAACCTGCCCTTGTCCGGTATCAAGATGGTCCTGACCGGCGGCTACTCAGCCAACGGCTACGAGCCGGGCGTGCCCAACCTGCTGCTGACCGAGCAGCCGCTGGCGCTGCCCACGCCGGAGCAAGTCGCAACGGGCATCAAGCTCATCACCCACGACTACGTGCGTGAAGTCCCACCAGCCAAAACCATCAACTACGCCACAGGCATCCGACTGCTAAAGCAGATTAAAGCGAAGGGCGCCGACGACGTGCTCTACCACCACCAAGGCGTGGTAACAGAGGCACCGCGGGCCAATTTTTTCATTGTGAAGCACGACAACACGGTCCTCACGCCCGACACTGACGTGCTGGCAGGCATCACGCGCCACAACCTATTGGCCCTGTCCGCGCCGCCCTTTCGCATAGCCGAAGGCCGGGTTACCCTCGCCGAAATGTACCAGGCCAAAGAAGCCTTCCTGACCAGCACCACCAAGCGCGTGCTGCCGGTGGTGCAGATTGACGACTTCGTCCTAGGCACAGGCCGGCCCGGGCCCGTAACCCTAGCCCTCCTGCAGGCGCTGTTGGACCTGGAGGCACAGGAGCAGGGGTAAGGGGCTGCCGAGCGCCGGTTGGTTTAACTTGATGGTAAATCAAAGACATCGGCCGCCCTCACCGCCGCTGCCGAAGCTTCGCGTGCCTCAGTGCCGCGCCCAAATACCCCATGCGCCCGCCCCAGTGCTCTTGGCGCCTCTCGAAGCCGCTGAGGAAGCTTAGTGTATCATCTGTAAGGCGGTGTGCAGGTATTACAGCAAAAACGGTACCCCGAGTCGCTTGGCTTCGTCTAGAGCGCGGGTGCAGTCAATGGTGGCAACTAGACCCAAAAAGGCCCCTCAAACGCGAAGAAGAAGGCAAAATGCTCGCGCTGGTTCCAGTTGGTTAGGTCAATCAAGTGCTTCATGGGCCTGCAGACGATTCTTTTTCTAGACCACGAAGTCCCATTGATGCCTAAGTAGTTAAGAGTAAAGTTCAACAAGCTAACAATGGCTGTTGTTTTGCTATGTGATATACAAAACTATTTAGAGGAGGTAAGGCATAGGGATTAGTGAATTAGGACGTCACACCTCATTTGACTAAATAGTGATACTATTATAAACATACTTCTGTTAGATTTGACGGTGCTAAATACATTTCAAAATCTACCAGCCTTTTCATGCAAACATTGCAAGTTCATCAAATAGAGAATCTGCCAGACCTAATGTCTTTCGTCAGTAGTTCTCTTGATAGTGCAAAGCCAAACTTTCTGTGGTTTAGAGGCACCGCCCGGGCTAGTTTTAAACTTTTGCCTACGCTTTATCGCCATCCTGGTAAATCTGGAAGTGAAGATTTTTTTGAACTGGAGGAACAAATAATGACGAGGTTTAGTCAGCAGTCCATACCTTTTCAGACACGGGAGCTTACAGGCGACTGGGAGCCACTGTTTTATATGCAGCATTTTGGGGTTCCAACCCGTTTGTTAGACTGGACTGAAAATCCCCTTGTTGCCTTGTTTTTTGCCCTTACTGGGGCAATAGCTGATAATAATCCTGAGGATGCTGTAGTTTGGGTTGTTAATCCAGTTATGTGGAATAAACACCTTATGACACAAATGAGAGGAGATAGAATATTCTCTCCCGGTGAGGAGGCTTTAAAGGGCTTTGTGCCACATACACCAACTACTCCCTTCCGAAAAGCTGACCGTAATACTATCCCGGTTTTTATGAATGGTACTTATAATAGTCCGAGAATCGTAGCTCAGAGGGGAGGTTTTAGTATTTTCGGTACTGACGTCATAGCTATGGAGGATGTATTTGTTAATAATGTTGCTTTACCAAATGACTGCTTAGTGAAGCTAGTAATTCCTCTTGCATGTGTAGAAGCATTGCTCATTTCTATTACAAGTCTAGGTATAACAGATTCCGTAATCTACCCAGATATGGAGGGTTTAGGAAAAGAGACAAAACGTTACTTCGGCTTTAATAAATAGTTTTATGCAACAAATACTTCAAGTTCGCGAATTTCCGGCTCGTACTCTTAGGTGGTGGTATGATGAACAAGATAATATAGATTTTAATCCTTCCTATCAAAGGAAAGGAGGCGTATGGTACCCTTCACAAAAAGCTTTTTTGATTGATACTATTCTCAATGGCTTTGACGTACCCAAGATTTACTTAGCAGATTTTACTTACAGGGATACATCTCTTAACATTAGAAAAAAGCCATATGCAGTAATTGATGGTAAGCAGCGATTTGAGGCTATATTTGGGTTCTTTAATGACGAATACCCTTTGTCTTCCAATTTTACTTTTTTAGAAGATTCTGGTATTAATATTAGCGGATTACGTTTTTCAGAATTACTTATTAAACACCCTAGGGTGGCCAGAATATTCGAAAATTCTAGCCTCACTGTCATGAGTGTAATAACGAGTGAGGAGTCTCTTATCAATGAATTGTTCGTTCGCTTAAATTCAAGCAAACCCCTAACGGGAGCAGAAGTAAGGAGTGCTTTGACCGGTGAAGTGCCAGAATTAATTAAATCCATAGCTTCTCATGTTTTCTTTACTGATTGTGTGTCCTTTGCTGATAATAGAAAGCAGGACGAGAATTTAGCCGCAAAATTATTGCTGCTAGAGTTCCGGGGTAAATTCACTGATACAAAAAAGCGTCATCTTGATAATTTAGTGAAGGAGCACGCTCAAACCTCTTCCAATGGAATAATACCTGAAGGAATTACAGAGCAGCTAGTTTTAGATGCATTTTTAGCCGAAACTCCAACTTTAGAAAAGGCGACCAATAGAATCAAATCTGTTTTAACAGATATGCATTTTGCATTTCAACACAAAGACCCTCTTTTGAAATCTGAGGGACCTATTCCATTATACTATTGGCTAGCGCGTAATTCTACAACAACGCCAATTACATACTTGAGAAACTTTCTTGAATATTTTCAAGATATTAGACTAAAATTCAAAACTCGAGAAGAGCGTATTGAACTTCGAAATTTGCAAGACCATACACGCCTAATTGATATGGTCGAAATGCTAAGCCAATATGATGTTAGGTCAAGAAGTATAAATGATGCTGGAAGTTTGACCCACATGTATGAGATTCTTTGCTATTGGCAGGCTGCATACCTCAACGGTGCCAGACTTAAAATGCCTGATTGATTATATTATTCCTAATGTAAAACGAAGCGGGTGGCCATATTATGGCCGCCCGCTTCGTTTTACATTTAGTCGACACCCCTACATATTCCGCCGGTACTGCCCGCCGAACTCTAACAGCGCATTCGTAGTCTGACTAAGACAGCAGTATTTCACCGTTCCTATCGGCTCGGCGAAGAGGTTGCCGTTAGCCACGTCTACTTGCTGGAGATGCTTAAGCTGCGCCGGGGCTCATTTGGCGTTGCCAATGTCGTTTCAGTTCCAGGTAGCTTAGTTGGAGAAGATTTTCATCCAGGCTGAGACATTATCATTTGGCCAATTTGAAGAAGCAGCGAACTTACTCCAGCAACATTTGATGCTAGCTCAGATAACTGTTTGAATGAGAATTTGGGCTTTCTACCCGCATTGAGAGCACTCTCTACTTCTTCTAGACACTCGTTTATTTCTTGTTTTTGTGTTTCGTCAACGTTAACATCTTCAGCAACGAGCTTCCTGAACTCATTGATTTTATGTTTCAATTCACCTTGAAAGTTATTCTGAACACTAACACCTGTTGAAGCTGAAACAATGTTAGCCTGTGGGCTATTTGAAATCGTTAAATTATATGTATTCATAATAAGTGGTGTCCCTTTATATGAGTACGAGTCCTCTTCGCAATATTCAATGCCATAGCTATTGAGTATTGCCATAACACCCGCCCCTATGTAATGACACTCAACTAAATTGTCGTTTTCGAGCCTTTTAGCGAGTATATAAAGTTCATCTCTCGAAACTAAAGGAACCCCAGAATTCTCGCAAATGGTTTTTAGAAACTGAGGCTGCCCTGTTACCCTTAGTTCATACAGCGTTTGAAGGATTAAATCTAACTTTTCAGATTGCTTCATTATTCAAGAGCTGTATTATAGAACAAATAACGGGCATAAGCGTCCTGTAAAGGATGCATATGCCCGTTATTACTAAGTAAGTTACATATTCCGCCGGTACTGCCCGCCGACCTCAAACAGCGCGTTCGTAATTTGCCCGAGCGAGCAGTATTTCACCGTTTCCATCAGCTCGGCAAACAGGTTGCCGTTGGCAACTGCCACTTGCTGGAGCTGCTTGAGGCGCGCCGGGGCCTGGTAGGCGTTGCGCTGGTGTAGCAGGGTGAGCATGTCGATTTGGTACTGCTTTTCCTCCTCCGTGGCCCGGATGACTTCGGCCGGCACCACCGTGGGCGAGCCCTTCGACGAAAGGAAGGTATTTACCCCGATGATGGGGTACTCGCCGGTGTGCTTCAGCATCTCGTAGTGCATGCTTTCCTCCTGGATTTTGCCGCGCTGGTACATGGTTTCCATGGCCCCGAGCACGCCGCCGCGCTCCGTGATGCGGTCGAATTCGAGCAGCACCGCCTCTTCCACCAGGTCGGTCAGCTCCTCGATGATGAAGGAGCCTTGCAGCGGGTTTTCGTTCTTGGCCAGGCCCAACTCACGGTTGATGATGAGCTGAATGGCCATGGCGCGGCGCACCGATTCCTCAGTGGGCGTGGTGATGGCCTCGTCGTAGGCGTTGGTGTGCAGCGAGTTGCAGTTGTCGTAGATGGCGTACAGCGCCTGCAACGTGGTGCGGATGTCGTTGAAGTCGATTTCCTGGGCGTGCAGGCTGCGGCCCGAGGTCTGGATGTGGTACTTCAGCATCTGGCTGCGGGCGTCGGCGCCGTACTTCAGCTTCATGGCCTTGGCCCAGATGCGGCGGGCCACCCGCCCAATCACGGCATACTCCGGGTCGATGCCGTTGGAGAAGAAGAAGCTCAGGTTCGGCGCGAAGTCGTTCACGCTCATGCCGCGGCTCACGTAGTACTCCACGAACGTAAAGCCGTTGCTCAGCGTCAGGGCCAGTTGGGTAATGGGGTTGGCGCCCGCCTCGGCAATGTGGTAGCCGGAAATGGACACGGAGTAGAAATTCCGCACCTTCTGCTGGATGAAGTATTCCTGCACGTCGCCCATCAGGCGCAGGGCAAACTCGGTGCTGAAAATGCAGGTATTCTGGGCCTGGTCTTCCTTCAGAATGTCGGCCTGCACGGTGCCGCGCACCTGCGTCAGGGTCTTGGCTTTGATGGTCTCGTACACGTTGGCCGGCAGCACTTGGTCGCCGGTCACGCCGAGCAGCATCAGGCCGAGGCCGTCGTTGCCGTCGGGCAATTCGCCCTGGTAGCGGGGGCGAGTGAGGCTTTTCTCGGCGTAAATCTGGTCGATTTTGGCGTCAACTTCTGCTTCCAGCCCGTTTTCCTTGATGTACAGCTCACACTGCTGGTCGATGGCGGCGTTCATGAAAAATGCGGCCAGATGCGCGGCCGGGCCGTTGATGGTCATCGATACCGACGTGCTGGGGTTGGCCAGGTTGAAGCCTGAGTAGAGCTTCTTGGCATCGTCGAGGCAAGCGATGCTCACGCCAGCGTTGCCGATTTTACCGTAGATATCGGGCCGCAAATCTGGGTCTTCGCCGTAGAGCGTCACCGAGTCGAAGGCCGTGCTCAGGCGCTTGGCGGGTAGGCCCATGCTCACGTAGTGGAAGCGGCGGTTGGTGCGCTCCGGTCCGCCCTCACCGGCAAACATGCGGGTGGGGTCTTCGCCCTCGCGCTTGAAGGGGAACACGCCGGCCGTGTAGGGAAATTCGCCGGGGAAGTTCTCCTGCATGGCCCAGCGCAGGCGGTCGCCCCAGCCGGTGTAGCGCGGCGTAGCCACCTTCGGAATCATGTTGCCCGAGAGCGACTTGCTGTGCGTCTGCACCCGGATTTCCTTGCCACGCACCGAGTACACGTACTCCGGGTTGCGGTAGTTCTGCAGGGTGCTTTCCCAGTTTTCCAGAATGGCCTGGCTGTCGGCGTCGAGGCGGCGGAGCTGGGTTTGCTTGTTCTTGCTGAACTCCTCCACCGTGCTGTCGCCGTCTTTTTTCTCGGCGCGGTAGTGCTCTTCCAGCTTGGCAAACGCGCCGGCTATTTCCGCAATCAGGGCCTGTTCGCGCACGCGCTGGTCGTAGGCGCGGTTGGTTTCGGCAATCTCGGAGAGGTAGCGGGTGCGGTGCGGCGGGATGATGTAAATCTTCTCCGAATCCTCCACCGTGGTTTCGAGGCTGGAGGCGAAGGTGGCGCCGGTTTTGGTTTCCAGCATCTTCAGCACGGCCCGGTAAAGGCGGTTCATGCCGGGGTCGTTGAACTGCGAGGCAATGGTGCCGAACACGGGCATTTCGTCCGTGGGCTGGTCCCACAGCCCATGGTTGCGCTGGTACTGCTTGCGCACGTCGCGCAGGGCGTCGAGGGCGCCGCGCTTGTCGAATTTGTTGAGGGCAATGACGTCGGCGAAATCGAGCATGTCGATTTTCTCCAGCTGCGTGGCCGCACCGTACTCAGGCGTCATCACATACAGGCTGGCGTCGGAGTGTTCAATGATTTCGGTATCGGACTGGCCGATGCCGGAAGTTTCCAGAATAATCAGGTCGTAGTTGGCAGCCTTCACCACGTCCACGGCGTCCTGCACATACTTGCTCAAAGCCAGGTTGCTTTGGCGCGTGGCCAGGCTGCGCATGTACACCCGCGGCGAGTTGATGGAGTTCATCCGAATCCGGTCGCCGAGCAGGGCGCCACCCGTCTTCCGCTTGCTGGGGTCCACGGAGATTATGGCAATGGTCTTATCCGGGAAGTCCATCAAAAAGCGCCGCACCAGCTCATCCACCAGCGACGATTTGCCCGCGCCGCCCGTGCCCGTGATGCCGAGAATGGGAGCGGAGTGCTTCGACCTCAACTCCTGATTCTGGTTTGCCTCACTCTGCTGAAACTCCTGTACCAACTGGTCTTTCACCCGCTCAAACTCCTCGGGGAAGTTCTCCGCTGCTGAAATCAGACGGCCAATGCTGCGGGCATCCTTCTCCTTCACGTGACCAACTTCGCCGTTCAGATTCTGGCCCGTTGGGAAGTCGGCATGCTCCAGCAGGTTGTTAATCATGCCTTGCAGACCCATGGCGCGGCCATCATCCGGCGAGTAGATGCGCGTGATGCCGTACCCCATCAGCTCTTCAATTTCTGTGGGCAGAATCACGCCGCCGCCGCCACCGAAGATTTTGATGTGGCCAGCGCCGCGCTCCTTCAGCAGGTCGTACATATACTTGAAGTACTCGTTGTGCCCGCCCTGGTAGCTGGTGATGGCAATGGCCTGGGCATCTTCCTGAATGGCGCAATCCACGATTTCCTGCACCGAGCGGTTGTGGCCGAGGTGAATAACCTCGGCGCCGCTGCTCTGAATGATGCGGCGCATGATGTTAATAGCCGCGTCGTGGCCGTCGAACAGCGCGGCAGCAGTTACAATACGAACGTGATTCTTGGGTTTGTAGGGCGCAACAGGAGCTTGCATGAGCAGGGGAGTAGCGGGTGGGAATTTGACGGGGTGAAGGTACGAAAGAAGCCCCGGCGCGTTGGCACCGGGGCTTTTCTCAACAAACAGGTCCGCATGCCTAGTAGGCTAAGAGCCTATCTGAACAGGCAAAAAGGCCGTCATGCTGAGCTTGTCGAAGCATCTCTACCTCGGAAGTAGTCAACGATGTACAACAAAGCGGTAGAAATGCTTCGACAAGCTCAGCATGACGTTCTTTAAGAGTAGCCGCTAAACAGCTACTTCTGCTTTCGCCTTCGGCTTCACGTTGGGAATCATGTTGTGCGGGTTAATTACAAACTTCTTCGCCACGCCGCTGTCAAATTCGGCATAGCCTTCGGGAGCCTGGTCAAGGGTAATGATTTCCACGTTCACGGCTTTGGCAATTTGTACTTTGTCGTACAAAATGGCTTGCATAAGCTGGCGGTTGTAGCTCATCACGGGCGTCTGGCCGGTATGGAAGGAGTGGCTCTTGGCCCAGCCCAGCCCAAAACGGATGGAGAGGTTGCCTTTCTGTGCCGATTCATCTTTGGAACCCGGGTCATCGGTCACGTAGAGGCCCGGGATACCAATGGACCCACCCGCTCGGGTGATTTCCATGAGGGAATTCAGCACCGCTGCGGGCACTTCCTTCTTGGAGTCAGTGCCGTGGCCGCTGGCCTCAAAGCCCACGCAGTCGACCGCGCAGTCAATTTCGGGCACGCCCAGAATCTGCGTGATTTGTTCAGTGAGCGTAGCGTCGAGGGTAAGGTCCACCGTCTCGCAGCCGAACGACCGGGCGTGCGCCAAGCGGGCCTTGTTCATGTCGCCCACAATCACCACGGCCGCGCCCAGCAGCTGCGCCGAAGCTGCGGCAGCCAGGCCAACCGGCCCAGCACCAGCTACATACACCGTGGTGCCGGGGCCCACACCTGCCTTCACAGCGCCGTGAAACCCGGTTGGAAAAATGTCGCTCAGCATGGTCAGGTCGCGGATTTTCTCCATGGCCTGGTCCTTGTTCGGAAACTTGAGCAGGTTGAAATCGGCGTAGGGCACCATCACGTATTCGGCCTGGCCCCCGACCCAGCCGCCCATGTCGACATAACCGTAGGCGCCACCGGCGCGGCCTTCGTTTACGGTCAGGCAAATGCCGGTTTTCATTTCCTTGCAGGTGCGGCAACGGCCGCAGGCCACATTGAAGGGCACGGAAACCAAATCGCCTTTTTTGAGAAACTCCACGTCTTCGCCGGTTTCAATCACTTCGCCCGTGATTTCGTGACCCAGCACCAGCCCGGCGGGCGCCGTGGTCCGCCCGCGCACCATGTGCTGGTCAGAGCCGCAGATGTTGGTTGAAACGACCTTCAGAATAACTCCGTGAGTAATTTTCTTGCCTTTGGGGTTTTTCAGTTCGGGAAAATCAATGCTTTGAACCTCGACTTTGCCGGGGCCCAGATACACTACTCCTCTGTTGTCTGCCATGATGCTGGGGTTTTGATAGTAACGAGATATAAAAACCATCGTCATGCCGGGCGAGACCAGCATGACGATGCTATTACCAGTTAAAAAAAGGCTTACTTGCCTTCGATGGCCTGGACGCCGGCTTCTGCCACGGCGTGGTCATCTTCCACGGTGCTGCCCGAAACGCCGATGGCACCCATCACCAGGCCGCCATCGCCCTTGATGGGAATGCCGCCGGGGAAGGTGATAAGGCCGCCGTTGGAGTGCTCGATGCCGAAGAGCGAACCGCCGGGCTGCGACAATCCACCAATGGCGCCCGTGGGCATGTCGAAAAAGCGAGCCGTCTTGGCTTTCTTGATGGAGATGTCGAGCGAACCGAGCCAGGCATCGTCCATGCGGATGAAGGCCACCAGGTTGGCACCTGCGTCCACCACGGCAATATTCATCTTGACGTTCATTTCGACGGCTTTCTGGTGGGCTGCCTCCAGGGCTGTCTGCGCTTGTGCTAGGGTAATTCCCATGGTTTTCTAAGGGTTTAGGAGAAAAGGTCTCCTAACACAACGGTGTAGCGGCCGTCGGGTTTACTCCTTGCCCATGTTTGATACAATACTTCCCAACATTGCGACGATACTACAATCGCCGCCGCGCACCTCAACCGGCTCTACCCGGCGTAGCCAAACGTGACCGGCGGGCTCAGGGCCAGGCGCCAGGCCACTGCCAGCAAAACGGCAAGGCCCACCAGTCCCCATGATACGTGCGTTGGCAAAGGCCGACGAACGGTGTCGGAGAAGGTCTCATTAAGGCAGCCTAAAGCCATTGGGGCCACCAGCAATCCCATCATGAACAAATGCAGCAACTCTTGCAGGGAGAAGTAAGGCAGCTTGGTGAGCGTGATGAAAAGGCCACCCAACACCCACGGCACCATCAGGGTGAAAACCACCATAAAGCGGCGATTGGCATAGCGCATCACGGTGCGCGAATCGTGCGCCTGCAGAAAAGCAATGGACCCAAAGTAGCCCGCTGCCAGCTGCACCAAGCCAAATAGTATGCCCACCAGTGCATTCACCACGTTGCCCATCCGAAACAGCCAATCGGGCACATACCAGAAGCCAGACTGGGTGAACGTGTCAGCCAGCATGGCGCCGAACACGGCATTGCAGCTATGAAAAGCTATCCACAGCATCAAGAGCTTCAGCTGGCCGCGGTGGGCCCGCTGGCGCTTCCAAAACCATAGGAACGCCACTATGCCGAGCAGCAAGCACACTAGTGGGCCTATGCCGTAAACCGCAATAATGGCCAGTGGCCACCATTCGCTGTCGACCATGGTATACACAATGCGGCTGGGGTCCCAGTTGCCGCGCAGGTTATAGGCATGCGAGAGGCCCACTTTAGCCAGTTGGTGCACACCCCACACCACGTAGTAAGCCAACACGTAGAGCGCCGTGCCATTCAGCGCCGAGATTAGAAATTTATGCCTATCGGTTTCGAGAGTAGCGGAGGGGAGAGTAGCGGTTTCCGGTTGCATAGGCGGCTGAGATAAAATCGCGCTCAAATAGGATAAATAGCAAAACTAAGCACCTTATTCTTATAAAACCAGTTGAGCCATAAGGCAGCCAAATGCTGCCCGGCTGGCTTTTGCGCCCTGCAGTTCGTACCTTCGCGGACTGAAAAACTGCCCTCTGTGAAGAATATTCGTAACTTTTGCATCATTGCCCACATCGACCACGGTAAGAGCACCTTGGCCGACCGTCTGTTGGAGTTTACCAGCACCGTGGCCAAGCGCGACATGCAGGCCCAGCTGCTCGACAACATGGACTTGGAGCGCGAGCGCGGCATCACCATTAAGAGCCATGCCATTCAGATGCAGTATCCCTACAAAGGGGAGATATACACGCTCAATCTGATTGACACGCCCGGCCACGTCGACTTCAGCTACGAAGTAAGCCGCAGCATCGCGGCCTGCGAAGGCGCCCTGCTCATCGTGGACGCTTCACAGGGCATCGAAGCCCAAACGATTTCCAACCTCTACCTCGCCATCGGGGCCGACCTGGAAATTATTCCGGTCCTGAACAAAATCGACCTCCCACACGCCATGCCGGAGGAGGTGACCGACGAAATCGTGGACCTGATAGGCTGCAAGCCCGATGATATTCTGCACGCCTCGGGTAAAACCGGCATCGGAATCGAAGCCATACTCAACGCCATCTGCGACCGGATTCCGGCTCCTAAAGGCGACCCGGAAGCTCCGCTTCAGGCCCTGATTTTTGACTCCGTCTTCAATTCCTACCGCGGTATTGAAGTCCTGTTCCGCATCAAGAACGGTACCATGCGCAAAGGCGACAAGGTAAAGTTCATGGCGACGGGCAAGGAGTACGGCGCCGACGAAATCGGTATCCTTGGCCTCAACCAGGAGCCCCGTACCGAAATGCAAGCCGGCAATGTAGGCTACCTAATCTCGGGCATCAAGGAAGCGCGCGAGGTGAAAGTAGGCGACACCATCACCCACGTGAGCCGCCCCACACCGGAAGCCATTCAGGGCTTTGCCGATGTGAAACCGATGGTATTTGCCGGCATTTACCCCGTCGAGACCACTGAATACGAAGAGCTGCGCTCCAGCATGGAAAAGCTGCAGCTCAACGACGCCTCCTTGGTGTGGGAGCCCGAAACGTCGGTAGCCCTGGGCTTCGGCTTCCGTTGCGGTTTTCTAGGCATGCTGCACATGGAAATCGTGCAGGAGCGCCTGGAGCGTGAGTTCAACATGACGGTTATCACGACGGTGCCCAGCGTGCAGTTCCACGCCATTGGCACCAAGGACCAGATGCTGACCATTAACGCGCCATCTGAGATGCCCGAGCCGAACCTCATCAAACTGATTGAGGAGCCGTTTATCAAAGCACAGATTATTACGGCTTCGGAGTACGTGGGCCCTATTATTACGCTGTGCATGGACAAGCGCGGCATCATTAAAGGCCAATCCTACCTCACTTCGGAGCGGGTAGAAATGACCTTTGAGTTGCCGCTGTCCGAGATTGTATTTGACTTTTTCGATAAGCTCAAAACCATCAGCCGCGGCTACGCTTCGCTGGACTACGAACTAATTGGCTTCCGCGAGGCCGACATGGTGAAGCTGGACGTGATGCTGAATGGTGAGAAGGTGGATGCCCTCTCTGCCATCGTGCACCGTTCCAAGAGCTACGAGTGGGGCAAGCGCCTCTGCGAAAAGCTGCGCGAGCTGCTGCCCCGGCAGATGTTCGATATTGCCATTCAGGCCTCGATTGGTCAGAAAATTATTGCCCGCGAAACGGTTAAGGCACTGCGCAAAAACGTAATTGCCAAGTGCTACGGCGGCGACATCAGCCGAAAGCGCAAGCTGCTTGAAAAGCAGAAAGAAGGCAAGAAACGGATGCGTTCCGTGGGCTCAGTCGAAATCCCGCAAGAAGCCTTCCTGGCAGTTTTGAAAATCGATTAAATAAAAGACGCGGCTCCTCAAGGGCCGCGTTTTTTTTGTCTAATATGTCATCCAAGCCCCACCTCTTGGCCGTCGCAGCGTAGCCTTTACAAAGCCCTGTGCTGACTTAAAAATAAAGCAGTCAACATTAATTACTCCTATGAGCCCAACCACCACCCCTAACCTCATCGACGGTAAGCAAACCGCCGAAGACATCAAAGCCGAAATTGCCATTTCCGTAGCCGAAATCAAGGCAGCCGGTGAAAAGTTGCCGCACCTGGCGGCCATCCTTGTCGGGCACGACGGTGGCTCCGAAACCTATGTGCGCAACAAAGTGCTGGCTTGTGAGCGGGTGGGGTTCAATTCCACATTATTGCGTTACGAAGACGACATTACCGAAGCCGATCTGCTGGCCAAGGTTGATGAGCTCAACCGTGACCCGGATATAGACGGCTTCATTGTGCAGCTGCCCCTGCCAGCGCACATCAACCCGGAGAAGGTCATTGAAGCCATTCGGCCGGAGAAGGACGTCGATGGCTTCCACCCCATGAACATCGGGCGGATGGTGGCCGGCCTGCCGGCATTGCTGCCTGCTACGCCCTCGGGCATTGTCGAGCTGCTGAGCCGCCAAGGCATCAAGACCAGCGGCAAGCACTGCGTAGTCATCGGGCGTTCTAATATTGTTGGTACTCCTGTTAGTATATTATTAGCGAAGAACTTAGATACGGCTAATTGTACTGTTACTTTATGTCATTCGCGCACTCAGAACCTGGCCGAAATCTGCCGGACAGCCGACATTGTAGTAGCTGCCATTGGGCGCCCTGAGTTTGTGACTGCTGATATGGTTAGGCCCGGTGCCGTAGTCATTGACGTAGGTACCACCCGCGTAGCTGATGCCACCAAGAAGAGCGGCTATACGCTCAAAGGCGATGTGAACTTTGCTGAGGTAGCCCCACTTGCCTCCGCGATTACGCCCGTGCCCGGCGGTGTGGGGCCCATGACCATTGCCATGCTTTTGCTCAATACCCTACGCGCTGCGAAGGGTGAAATATACCCTAAAGCATAAGGTTGATTTTATAAATATTTGGTTAACCTATACCAAAGCCGTACTTTTAAAGTTCGGCATAGGGAACGGTGTGTTCCTGTCCCAACGTTCAGAAAGCCTAGCTTTCGGACGCATTACGTTATGATTCCAGTGACTTTACTTTCTTCAGAATTAGTTGTACCAAACGGTGCCGTCTTGGCCCCAGCTACCGGCACTATGCTCCCCGTGATGGAGCAGTTCTATACCATTCAGGGCGAAGGGTACAACACCGGCCGCGCGGCTTACTTTATCCGGTTGGGCGGCTGCGATGTAGGCTGCGTGTGGTGCGACGTAAAGGAGTCGTGGGATGCGGATGCACACCCTCGGCAGTCCATTAAGCAGCTAGTAGACGCCGTGCTTGCTTATCCTGGCCGCGACGTGGTTATTACCGGGGGCGAGCCCCTCATGCACAATTGCGGCCCGCTCACTGCGGCCCTGCAAGCCGCAGGCTGCCGCACCTGGCTCGAAACGTCGGGCGCGCATCCCCTGTCGGGGACCTGGGACTGGATTTGTCTGTCTCCCAAAAAATTCAAGGCTCCCTTGCCCGAAGTGCTGGCTGCTGCCCACGAGTTGAAGGTGGTGGTGTTTAATGGCCACGATTTTGCATGGGCAGAGGAGCATGCGGCGCAGGTTCCGGCCACTACGCGGCTGTATCTGCAGCCGGAATGGAGCCGGGCTGCGCGCATGACGCCCGAGTTGGTGGAGTACGTGAAGCAGCACCCGCGCTGGCAGGTGTCGCTGCAGACTCACAAATATCTTGACATCCCGTAGCTTATCCTATGCGTGGTATTTCAGTGTTGGGGGCCCTGCGCCTCGGAACGATGTTTCTGTTGTGGCTGGCCACGGCGGGCCCGGCTTGGTGCCAGCTTCCCGTGAAGGTTCAGACACCTACCAACACCAAAGCCCGCAACCTGCTCGAAAAAGCACAGCAGCAAACCAAAGACCGGGACTTTATCAAGGCCATTGAAACGCTGAACCAGCTCACGGAGAAGTTTCCCTCGTTTGGGGAGGCTTTCCTGATGAAAGGCTCGTTGCTTAAGGCTATTGGCAACAATCGCGGCGCCCTGGCTGCCTACCGCGACGGCTTGAGTAAGGTGCCCGCCGACGCTTCTCACGCCTCAGAATATCAGCTGCTTGGTGACTTGGCCCTGAGCTATGGTGAATACCAAACGGCACTGGATGCTTACAAGCAGCTCATGAAGGTGGCGCCCAGAGCGCAGAAAAACCTAGCCAAATCGGAGCGACAGCTGCGCACCTGTGAGTTTGCCCTGGAGGCCATCAAAAACCCCGTGGGCGAGGCGCCGGTGCCCTTGCCGTCGCCATTGAACAGCTTTAAATTTCAGTATTTTCCGGCCCTAACCGCTGACAACCGCTTCCTGTTGTTTACCGGGCGGCCAGCGGCCAGTAGCGGCGAAGACCTGTTTGTGAGTCGCCAGAACAAGGACGGCTCCTTCGGAGCGCCCGTACCCATTTCGCCGGCCATCAACACTAGCTACAACGAGGGCGCGGGCACCATTTCCGGCGATGGCAAAACCCTGGTGTTTGCTTCCTGCGACCGCCCCAAAGCCATTGGCAACTGCGACCTGTACATCTCGCGCCGCACCGGCAACAATTGGAGCGCCCCCGTAAACCTGGGCACCAACGTCAACTCCACGGAGTGGGACTCGCAGCCTTCGCTTTCGGCCGATGGCCGCACCTTGTACTTCACCTCCACCCGCCGCGGTGGCCAAGGCCAGGAAGACATTTACATTACTACGCTACAGCCCGATGGGAGCTGGAGCGCCGCCCAGAACCTGGGCACACCCGTGAACACCGCGGGCAAAGACATGGCACCATTCATTCATGCCAGCGGTACCACGCTGTACTATGTTACCGACGGCCTGGTGGGCATGGGGGGGCTAGACGTGTTTCGGTGCGAGCGAACTCCGGCTGGCAAATGGAGTGCCCCCAGCAATCTAGGGTATCCGCTTAATACCTTCGAAAACGAAGCATCGCTGTTCATTACTTCTGATAATCTGAAGGGTTTTTGCTCCCGTAGCCGGGTCACGGATGAGCCCGCCGCGGGTTCGCGCCTAATCCGCGAACGGCCGGTGGAGCTGTTCAGCTTCGTGGTGCCGCCCGCGGTTAAAGCCCGCGAAACCAGCACCTACACCCAGGGACGGGTGTTCGACGCCACCACCAAGAAGCCTCTCAAAGCGGAACTTAAGCTCTACGACATCGATACCGATGTGCTGACTCAGTTCGTGACGTCGGACCCTGAGTACGGCGACTACACTGTGGTGCTGAACGAAGGCCATCATTACGCCATGTACGCCTCGGCCGATAAGTACTTGCTCAAAAGCCTCAACTTCGACTATTCCGACCGCCATACGTTCGACCCGCTCACCCTCGATATTTACCTGGAGCCAGTGCGCTCGGGGCGCAGCGTAGTGCTAAACAACCTTTTTTTTGACACCAATAAGTACGACCTCAAGCCAAACTCCCGCACGGAGCTCAACCGTCTGATTGAGTTTTTGCGCCAGTACAAAGACGTCCAGATTCAGGTGTCGGGCTACACCGACAACGTGGGCACGCCAGAAGCCAATCTGCAGCTTTCCGAAAAGCGTGCCGAGGCGGTGGTGTCCTACCTCTCGAGCCATGGCATTCCGCCCGCCCGCCTTCGGTCCAAGGGCTATGGTGACCGCAACCCACTGGCGGCAAACGACACCGAAGCACATCGCCAGCTGAACCGCCGCATCGAGCTTCGCATTCTTTAAGCACGGCACCAGCTCCAGCCACAACCCCTTGAGGTATCACATCCTCTTGGCCCGTGCACATATTACCCGGAGCACCGGTTTCGAACCACGTCCTATCTTTTCAGCGCACTTTTCAAGCTTATGCAGCTACTGAGTAGTAGCGCAAGCTTGGGTAGCACATGTCGGTCGCTCTATAATAAGGATGAAAGACGTCCCACCTGAACAACCAAGCTCGCGCTAGTATCAGCCGAAAAGGGAACCGCTGATGGCGCTTCGTCAGCACCTCTTATTTGAAATAGCCGGTGCCAGCAAACTCCAACTGCTTAAAGAGGGCCCACTCTGATGCGATGAGCAGATTCGGCTGTCCTTCTGAGGCACCTTCTTCTTAGTTCAGCCAAATAAAGTGAGTCTTTTAAGGGGTTACACAGAAAAACCGCAAAAGTGATACAGAGAAAAAATCGGGGTCTGAGGCGATTTTACTTAAAGTACTACTTTAGGTAAGTGAAAATTTAGTAGGACTTTGCCTGTAAATAAATATGGCTCACCCATTGGTGGGCTTTTTTTTTGCCTATTAAGTTGGTTTTTTTAATCCACCTAAATAGGTAATAATGAAAACTTTGTGAGTTACAGGACAAATTGCTTGATTAAAAAAATGATAAAAAAAGTATTTTTCGTTCAAAACAAAATTGTGCTTACGTTTGGTCCAGTCAATCATAAACCACTTCACACTTTCACTCATCTTTTCACAAACAAACCCCATACCCATGAAAAATTTGTTCTTGGCCACTTGTATTGCTGCAGGCGTTAGCATCTCCCCAGTCGCCAACGCAGCAGGTCCTGGCGATGGCTCTTATTCACAAGCGATGATGAGCCGCGCCACTACGCTTACCCGGGCACTGGCCGACCGCATCCACTTCAATGAGGCGCAATACCTCGCGGTAAAGCAACTCCACCTCAACATGCTCACCGAGCGCCGCGACCTAGAGATTCTTCTTAATGGTGCAAGCGCTGAAGAGCGTGACACTCAACTGGCCTGGGCACAGCAGCGCTACGAAAGCGACCTGATGTACCTGCTCAAGCCTGAGCAGCTGGTGGCTTACCAATCCTTACGTACCAACTTTACCGCGCACCGCCTGAAGTAGTAGTAGTAGGGGAGGGAGCCTTTCCCACTTACCCAGCCGGACACGAAAAAGCCCGCTCCATAGAGCGGGCTTTTTGTTTATTGTTGGTTTCTAGTTGTTAGTTGTCCGTTCAGTGAAAAAACTAACAACGAAAACCTAGGCGCGCTCGGCGATGGGCGTGTAGTCGCGCTCCAACTCGCCGGTGTAAATCTGGCGGGGACGGCCGATGGGCTCTTTGTTTTCGCGCATTTCCTTCCACTGGGCAATCCAGCCGGGCAGGCGGCCTAGGGCAAACATCACCGTGAACATCTCGGTGGGGATGCCCAAGGCTTTGTATATGATGCCGGAGTAGAAGTCCACGTTCGGGTACAGCTTACGGTCGATGAAGTACTGGTCGGTGAGAGCCGCTTGCTCCAGTTCCTGCGCTATTTTCAACAGGGGGCTGTCCTGCAGGCCTAGGGCTTGCAGCACTTCGTCGGCTGCCTTCTTGATGATGGTAGCGCGGGGGTCGAAGTTCTTGTATACGCGGTGGCCAAAACCCATGAGGCGGAACGAGTCGTTCTTGTCTTTGGCCTTATCAATCCACTTGCTGGTGTCGCCGCCGTCGGCCTCAATGGCTTCCAGCATCTCAACCACCTCCTGGTTGGCACCGCCGTGCAGGGGGCCCCACAGGGCATTGATGCCGGCCGATACCGAGCCGTAGAGGCTGGCGTTGGCCGAGCCCACCAGGCGCACCGTGCTGGTCGAGCAGTTTTGCTCGTGGTCAGCGTGCAGGATGAGGAGCTTGTTGAGGGCGCTTACTACGATGGGGTTGATTTCATACTTCTCGGTGGGGAAGCTGAACATCATGTAGAGGAAGTTGGCGCAATAGTCGAGGTCGTTGCGTGGGTAGATGAGCGGGTGGCCCACCGAGTTTTTGTAGCTCCAGGCAGCAATGGTCGAAATCTTAGCCATCAGACGCACGATGTTCAGGTCGAGCTCTTCTTTGCTGATTTCAGGCGCGATGCTTTTGGGATAGAAGGCCGTGAGCGAACAAATCAGCGATGACAAGATGCCCATGGGGTGAGCCGATGACGGGAAACCATCAAGAATCTTGCGGATGTCCTCATGTATGAGGGTGTGCTGGGTGATGCGATGCTGGAAGTTGTCAAACTCCTCTTTCGTGGGCAGGGCACCGTAAATCAGCAGGAAAGCCACTTCGAGAAAGCTCGACTTTTCAGCCAACTGCTCAATGGGGTAGCCACGGTAGCGAAGGATGCCTTCTTCGCCATCGAGGAAGGTGATGGCGCTTTTGGTAGCACCGGTGTTCTTGTAGCCCGAGTCGAGGGTGACGTAGCCGGTTTGGTCGCGGAGCTTGCCGATATCAAACGCTTTTTCGTGTTCGGTGCCTTCAATGACGGGCAAGCTAATAGATTTGCCGTCGAGGATAAGTTCAGCAGTTTCTGCCATGGGCGGGAGGAGTATGAGAGGGAATGGAATGCGAAACTAAGGCATAAGCCCTAAGCCGGGAAATATTTACGCCCTTCGGCGTGCAATCATTACAAAAGTATTTGTCTGTAGGTTTTGTAAAAAAGCGCTAAAACTGCCACCGGACCCATTGGCATCGTTTGCGTCGATTTTGTGGTGTTAGGTTTTAGAATAAGTATTGGCCGTGGTTATTTGCCGATGCAGAACTCGGTGAAGATGCTTGTGAGAAGGTCTTCGGAGGAGATGTCGCCGGTGATTTCACCCAGCGCCGCGAGAGCGTGGCGGAGGTCGGCGGCCAGCAGCTCGGTGCCGCGGCCGCT
This sequence comes from Hymenobacter sp. B1770, assembly GCF_049896385.1. Classification (NCBI taxonomy): domain Bacteria; kingdom Pseudomonadati; phylum Bacteroidota; class Cytophagia; order Cytophagales; family Hymenobacteraceae; genus Hymenobacter; species Hymenobacter sp. B1770. The sequence continues at coordinate 508,654 of NZ_JAFCUF010000002.1, read as the reverse complement.
GTCGAGCCCTACTTGTACGGCCCCTAGGTGCGCGGCGGCGGTTTCAAGGGCGCGAGCATGGCGCACGTTCGTTACGATGGTAGCGGAAGCTGTGTTTTCGAGCGCAGTCCCGCGCACCTGCGTGAGCAAGGCCGACTGCAGGGCTTCCAGCCCCAGGTTTTGGCCGGCCGCCAGCATAACCAATGGGACGGCTGCCTGCGAAATAGAAGCGGCCGCATTGAACTCCGCGGCAAACGCGTTCTGAGCCTCGGGCGAGGCCAGGTCGGTTTTGTTGCCAACGGCCAGCACTGGTAAATCCAGCCCGGTGGTAAGCTCCTGAATTTCGGCCTGCACTTCAGCGGGCGTCAGCTCGGTCAGGTCAAACAAGTATAGTAGCAGCGCTGCCTGGCGCACGCGCTGCCGGGTGCGTCTTACCCCAATGGCTTCTACTTCATCGGCGGGATTGTCGCGCAGCCCGGCAGTGTCTACGAAGCGGAACCGTAAGCCATCGATGCTCACCTCATCCTCAATGAAGTCGCGGGTAGTGCCCGGGATGGCCGAAACGATGGCGCGCTCCTCGCGCAGCAAGGCGTTGAGCAGCGTGGACTTACCGGCGTTGGGCCGGCCGGCAATCACAGCGGTGATGCCGTTTTTGATGACGTTGCCTAATTCAAAGGAGCGGAGCAGGCCCGCTACCACCCCCCGCACTTCGGCTAGCAGGCGGGCCAGCCCGGTGCGGTCGGCAAATTCCACGTCTTCTTCTCCAAAATCCAGTTCGAGCTCCAGCAGGGCAGCAAACTTGATGAGGCGGGCCCGCAGGTCGCGCAGCTCCTGCGAGAAGCCCCCGCGCAGCTGGTTCAGGGCCACGCGGTGGCTCAAGGCTGAGTCGGAGGCAATGAGGTCGGCCACGGCTTCGGCCTGGGCCAGGTCGAGGGCGCCGTTGAGGAAAGCGCGCTTGGTGAATTCGCCGGCCTCGGCCAGGCGGGCTCCTTGCCGGAGAAGCAGGGCCAGCACCTGACGCACCACGTAGTCGGAGCCGTGGCAGCTGATTTCAACCACGTCTTCACGCGTGAAGGAGCGAGGGGAGCGGTAGAGGGCTGCCACCACCTCATCGAGGATGGCACCGCCGTCGGGGTCGCGAATCGTGCCGTAGTGCAGCGTGTGTCCACCCGCTTCGGCCAGGCTTTTCTTGGAGAAAACCGAAGCAGTAATGGTGATAGCGGCCGAGCCTGAAAGGCGAATGACAGCCAGCGCGCCCGCGCCCGGTGGCGTGGACAATGCGACAATGGTGTCGGAAAAAATTGTCTGGACCACGGGTGTTTTTCGGGTTAGGCAGGTTGCACAGTTTCTGTAAAAGAATGCGCGGGAGGGCTATTCAGTTACAAACAAATTGCAGGTTACTTCGGCTGAAATCAAAGTGGTCCGCTCGCGATTTACCTTAATTTCAAACGAATTATCAAATGGAACCTTATCCAGTACTTCAACCAAGGAGCCGAGTTGCAGGCCCACTTTGTCGAGGTATTGCAAGAAGGGCGCGGTGGTGTTTTTGACCGCTGCCAGCGTGCCGCGCTCGCCCACGGCCATGTCGGCCAGGAGGCGGTGGGTGGGGCGACGCATGGCCCCGTCTTCGGCAGGAATGGGGTCGCCGTGCGGGTCGAGCGCGGGGTGGCCCAAAAAGGCGTCGAGGCGGCGCATAAGCAAAGGCGACTGCACGTGCTCCAGTTCTTCGGCCACTTCGTGTACCTCGTCCCAGTTGAAACCCAATTGCTGCACCAGGAATACCTCCCACAGCCGGTGCTTGCGAATGGTGAGCAACGCCAGCCGCTGGCCTTCGGGGGTCAGTTGCACCCCGCGGTAGCGCTCGTAGGCTAGCAGCCCTTTGTCGGCGAGGCGGCGCAGCATGTCCGTGACGGAGGCCGCGCGGGTATCCAGGGCACCGGCGATGCGATTGGTACTCACGCCGGCATTATCAGGCTCAGCTTCGGCCAGCTTGTATATAGCTTTAAGGTAATTTTCTTCGGTGTGGCTGGGCATCTATTTTAATTAAAAATTAAAAATGAGGAATTAAAAATTGAGTCGCTTAGCAAGCCGTGCAGGCTCCGGGGTAACTTCAAGGTTTAATTCCTCATTTTTAATCGACTGGCCCTAGAACTTCAGCAGGGCCGATGCCCAAGTGAAGCCGCTGCCAAAGGCGGCCAGGCACACCAGGTCGCCGCGCTTAATTTTGCCTTCCTGCACGGCTTCGCTAAGGGCGATGGGCACGGAAGCGGCCGTGGTGTTGCCGTAGCGCTGTATGTTGCTGAACACCTTATCATCGGACAGGCCCATTTTCTGCTGCACGTACTGGGTGATGCGCAGGTTGGCCTGGTGGGGAATGAGCATGTCAATGTCGGTGGGCTGGAAGCCGTTCTGGTCCAGGGCCTCTTTGATGACCTGCGGGAAGCGGACCACGGCGTGCTTGAACACGTTTTGGCCGTTCATGAAGGGGTAGAGGTCCTGGGGGTTGTCCAGCACGTACTGCAGGCGGTTTTCGCGGTTGGAGCCGGGCTCCTTCACAATTAGCTCTTCGGCGTGCTCGCCCTGCGAATGCAGGTGCGTGCTGAGGATGCCACGGCCTTCCTCGGTACTGGGCCGTAGCACTACCGCGCCGGCGCCATCGCCAAAGATGACGGAAACGCCCCGGCCCTCGGGCGACTTATCGAGGCCGGAAGAGTGGATTTCAGAGCCTACCACCAACACCGTGTCGTACATGCCGGTGCGCACAAACTGGTCGGCTACCGAGAGGGCGTAGATGAAGCCCGAGCACTGGTTGCGCACGTCGAGCGCGGGGGCGTTGTTGTACATGCCGAGCTCGCGCTGCAACAGCACGCCAGAGCCCGGGAAGAAGTAATCGGGCGAGAGCGTGGCAAAGACAATCAATTGCACGTCATTGGCCTCGACACCGGCCATCTCGAGGGCTTTGCGGGCGGCGTTGGCGCCCATGTTGGCGGTCGTGTCCTTGCCCTCCTCAAACCAGCGCCGCTCCTGAATGCCGGTCCGCTCCTGAATCCAGGCATCGGAGGTATTCATTAAGGGTTCAAGCTCGGCGTTTTTTACAACCCTACTGGGCACGTAGTGGCCGACACCGGCAATATAAGACTGACGTAAAGTTGCCATGGATGACGGAGAATGGTGTAGGAATTCTGAATTAGAAATGCTGCGTGTAGCGCGCCTTGTTTACTTACAAGCTCCGCGGTTGACACAAAACGGGGGGCAAAGGTGGCAGTTTAAACGAAAGAATCTAGCAAAAGCCACAACTTTTTGCCTTCTGCAGCCCATAGTACGTCAGTGGGCAGGCCAAAAGGATAAAAATTATCCTTTTTCAGCAAGTAAGCCAGCGTGGTGGCATCTAGTGGCTGGGTAAAGTCGGTAGAGACACCGGCTTGGTGCTGGTGCAGCAGTTCCTGCCACAGCGCATTGGGGGATGAAATTACTGGCAGCCCATGCGCAAGGTATTCAAATAGTTTGGTGGGCCGGCAGCGTTCCGTACTGGGGTGAGGCCGGTAGGGCAGCAGCCCAAGGTGGTTGCGGTTAATTTCCGCCACGATTCGCGCATGCGGCACCAATTCGGCCCCACCAACCAGCGTGAGCCAGGCTGCATCCTGCGCTACCTTTTCCTGTATCTGCCGAAGTAAAGCCGGCTGCTGGCAAAAACCCACAATGGTGAGATGGGCGCCGCCGGGCCAGGCGGAGTGCAACTGTTGGGCAAAGGCAATGGCTTCCCACACCCCATTGAGCTCCGAAATAGTGCCCGAATAAAGCAAGCGCATGGTTTCAGTGGCCGCAGGGATTCTGGTGGGCCTGTCTGGCATGGTTTCGCCTAGTGCCGGCTGGTACTTGTTTTCCAACACCAGCACGCGGCAGGGCGGCAGGGCGGGCACAAAGGGAAGCTCGTCGGCATAGCTCGCCTCAGCCAGAATAATGGCAGCCGCTTGGTGGGCCGCCTGGCCCTCGACCCAGCGCAGCCCCGCGGCCAGCCAACGGCGTGTGAGTCCCCGATATACCTGCTGGGTAAAGATGTTGAGCGCGTAGTTTTCGCGGATGTCGTAGATGAACCTGCGGCCCGGGCCCAGCTTTTGCCAGAGCATCGTGAGAGGAAGCAGCTCCGGGGCATGCACTATCACCAGCCCGGGTGCCAGGCGCTGCAATAGCCGCCAGTAGCGCCACTGAGCCGCCAGCCGCCCCAGACTCAGCCGTGCTCCTCTAAAAATGCTGTGCTGATAAATGCGTTGACCGCCCCGGTCGGGGTAGGTTTCATAGCCTTTGGCGCCCTGGCCCGCCACATGAATCTGCGTATGGGGCCGGCTGACAAGGGTTTCAGCAAACTTTCCCCGCATGCGGGTATCGTCGACCGGTTTGAGAACGGAAGCCAGCAGCACCACTAATTGAGGAGGACCAGAGCCAAGCACGGCCCAAAGATGGTAGTTTTGCCGCTTCTAAGGGGCACTGGCATTTTTCAGCGGCCTCGCCAGATGATTATTTTTCCTTCAATGTCAGAATTTCAAACCCTCATCGAGCAAGCCTGGTCCGACCGGGCCCTGCTCCAAAATCCCGAAACCCAAGCCGCCATTGCCCATGTCATCGAGGAGCTGGACAAAGGCCGCCTGCGCGTAGCCCAGCCCACCACCGACGGCGAAGACTGGCAGGTCAACGACTGGGTTAAAAAAGCAGTCATCCTGTATTTCCCGTTGCAGCAGATGCAGACCGAGTCGGTAGGTCCTTTTGAGTACCACGACAAAATGCGCCTCAAAACCGACTACGCTGGCCAGCAGGTGCGTGTGGTGCCTCCCGCCACGGCGCGCTACGGTGCTTTCCTGGCTCCTGGCGTCATTCTGATGCCCAGCTACGTGAACATCGGCGCCTACGTGGGCGAAGGCACCATGGTCGACACTTGGGCTACCGTGGGCTCGTGTGCCCAAGTGGGCAAGGGCGTGCACCTGAGCGGCGGCGTAGGTCTGGGCGGCGTGCTCGAGCCCGTGCAGGCAGCTCCCGTAATTATTGAGGACGGTGCCTTCATCGGGTCGCGTAGCATTTTGGTAGAGGGCTGCCGCATTGGCAAGGAGGCCGTTATCGGAGCAGGTGTTACCATCACGGGCAGCACCAAGATTATCGACGTAACGGGCAGCGAGCCCAAGGAATACCGCGGGTATGTGCCGCCGCGCTCGGTGGTTATCCCTGGCTCGATTCCCAAGCAGTTTCCGGCCGGCGAATACCAGGTGCCTTGCGCACTGATTATCGGCCAGCGCAAGCCCAGCACCGACTTGAAAACGTCGTTAAATGATGCCCTGCGCGATTTCGGCGTTTCTGTCTAAACCACGGATGCGGCAAATTTCACGGATTCGTAGACGATTACCGTGCGCTGCCAAAACAAAGAAGACCACTCATATGAGTGGTCTTCTTTGTTTTTTTAATTCCTGTAGTAGAGGTCATTAGTGCCAACTACAAAATCCGTGAAATTTGCCGCATCCGTGGTTTAGACACCCGCTTTCAGTTTTTCGCCAAACAGGGCCTTCACCTTGTCAACTTTGGGTTTAGCTACAAACTGGCAATAAGGCTCGTGACCGTGCTGGTTGTAGTAGTTCTGGTGGTAGTTTTCGGCGGGGTAGAAGGTGGGTGCGGGCAGAATTTCGGTCACCACGGGATTCGGGAAAGCATGGCCGTCGTTCAGCTTCTGCTTGTATTCCTCGGCAAGCTGCTTTTGCTCGTCGTTGTGGTAATAGATGCCTGAGCGGTACTGGGTGCCCACGTCGTTGCCCTGGCGGTTGAGGGTGGTCGGGTCGTGGGTTTTCCAGAATATTTCCAGCAGCTCTTTGAAGCTAATAATCGACGGGTCGAAAGTGATATCGATAACTTCGTTGTGGCCCGTGAGGCCGCTGCATACTTCTTTGTAGGTCGGGTTGGCGATGCGGCCTCCGGTGTAGCCGGACACGACTTTCTCCACACCTTTTAGATTTTGAAATACGGCCTCGACGCACCAAAAGCAGCCGGCACCGAACGTTGCATGTTCCATATTGTTGGGATTGATTCTTCGTTTCAACAACAACGCGCTGGATATCGTGCAGGTTATTGTATTGTCGATACAGACCAAAAAAAACGTCATGCTGCGCGCTGCAGCATGACGTTATAATATTAGAGCCTAGCCAGACGCCCTACCGGCGAAACCGTTCCGCTACCACCAGGTCTTTGGAGCCGGCCGTGTATTGGTAGAAGCCTTCGCCGGACTTGGCGCCTAGGCGGCCGGCCATCACCATGTTCACGAGCAGCGGGCAGGGAGCGTATTTAGGGTTGCCGAGGCCTTCGTGGAGCACACGCAGGATGGCCAGGCAGACATCCAGGCCAATGAAGTCGGCCAGCTGCAGGGGGCCCATGGGGTGGGCCATGCCCAGCTTCATCACGGTGTCGATTTCCTCTACACCGGCAACGCCTTCAAACAAGGTGATGATGGCCTCGTTTATCATGGGCATCAGAATGCGGTTAGCCACAAAGCCGGAGTAGTCATTGACTTCCGTGGGCGTTTTGCCCAGCTGGCGCGACAAGTCCATGACCTGATTCGTAACGGCATCGGAAGTAGCGTAGCCACGGATAACCTCCACCAGCTTCATGACCGGCACGGGGTTCATGAAGTGCATGCCAATCACCTGCTGGGGGCGCTTGGTGACGGCCGCAATTTTGGTGATGGAGATAGACGAAGTGTTCGACGCCAGAATGGCATCGGCGGGCGCGTATTGGTCTAGGTCGCGGAAGATTTGGAGCTTCAAGTCCACGTTTTCGGTGGCGGCTTCTACCACCAGCCCGGCGCCGGCCACGCCCGCTTCCAGCGAGGTGAAGGTGCTGAGCCGGCCCAGAGTTGCCGCTTTGTCGTCTTCGCTCAACGTTGCTTTGGCCACCTGACGGTCCAGGTTTTTGGTGATGGTGCCCAGTGCACGGTCCAGCGCGGGCTGGCTGATGTCGATAAGCGCAACGGTGAAACCGTGCTGTGCAAAAACGTGGGCAATGCCATTGCCCATGGTACCGGAACCAATAACGGCTACGTTCATAACTAGCGGGAAAAGTAGGGAAGGGTAGGAAAAAGCGGCCAGATGGCACGCTGCTGCAAAGCTACGGTGCCATACTCAACTGCTCTTTTTGTTTGCATTGTTGAAAATAATTTTTTGATTTATTATATCCTTTCCAGAGCATGGTGCGTACAATGCCGCAGAGACACTTCTCTTTCACCTCCTTCACTTTCTTCAGTCATGGGCAACCTCCTGTATATCATCGCCGTCATCCTAGTAATCATTTGGGCAATCAGCTACTTTGGTGGCTTCTTTACGGGCGGCATCATTCACACCTTGCTCGTAATTGCAATTATTGCCATCCTCCTGCGTGTAATCAGCGGACGAAGCGCGGTGTAGCGATACATTGGAAATAAATAAAAGCTAAAAAGCCGCCCTGATTGCTCAGGGCGGCTTTTTAGCTTTTGGCAGGTTTGCTTATTTGCCTATGTTGTATAGGAAACTGAAGCGAATAACCAAGCCGGGGTACAGCGAATAAATGGTGTTGTCGAAATTGTAGAGACCCACAATGTCGAGTGCCGCTTTGTCGCCTACGTACTGGCGGTAGCCTACGCCGGCCAGAGGTGTCGTCACCGTGCGGTTTACCTTGTTGAAATAACCAGACCCGTCATCGGCAATCAATTGGGCATTGGTTACCTCGTACTCGGCATGGAGAAAGAACTCTTTGTACACGATGTACTGTGCAAACGCTTTCAGGCCCAGGCTGCTCGTGGAAATGCTTCGGGCACCTGAAGCCGTGATGGCGTAGCCATCGGGCACCGAATAGCTGCTGTAGGCGTAGGAAAGGCCAGGGCCTACAGCAAACTTATCAGTGATGCGAAAGCCCAAAGCAGGGGCTATGCTGCCGTTGAACTGCGTGAGGCCGTTGAAGGACGAGAAGCCAAGGCCAAAATTCGAGTAAATGAATTTTTTGGTGAGCGTTGGGCCATACTCACCACTTTTTACCACGCCCCGGTTGGGGAAATCCAAGCCCGAAGGAGCGTCCCGAGTAGGCTGTGGAAACCGAGGAACAGGTTCATCCTCGGGCTGTGGCTGCGGCTCGGGCTGGGTAACTGGTTCCTGGGTTGGAGCGGGCACAGGCGTAGTTTCGGCCGGGCGAGGCTGAACAGGGGGCACAGCGGGAGGAGCCGAGTTGAGCACCGGCTTTTCCTGCGCTTGAGCGCGGTGGGCAGGCAAGCAAGCCACGCCGGCAAGAAGCAGCAGGGGAAGCAGATGGCGTTTCATAGGAGGAAGAAGGATGAAAAATGAGGAATGAAAATGAGGAATGACCGAAGAAAAGGATGAGCAAGCGTCAATTCTTCCTTTGTCATTCCTCATCAATCGCAGCATTAAGCCATTTTATACATTTTCTGGCGTTGCGACTTTAGTGTCTCGTCAGCCAGATATTCTTCGTAGTTCATGCGGCGGTCCAGAATGCCATCGGGCGTGAGCTCGATGATGCGGTTGGCAACGGTTTCGATGAACTGCAAGTCGTGCGAGGCAAACAGGAGGGAGCCCGGGTAGTCGCGCAGGGCATTATTCAAAGCAGTGATGCTTTCCAGGTCCAAATGGTTGGTTGGGTCATCCAGCACCAGCACGTTGCCGCTTTGCAACATCATTTTGGAAAGCATGCAGCGCACTTTTTCGCCCCCGCTCAGCACGTTGCTTTTCTTCTGCGATTCCTCGCCCGAGAACAGCATCCGGCCCAGGAAGCCTCGGATAAAGCTTTCGTCTTTTTCCTCGGAGTACTGCCGCAGCCAGTCCACCAGGTTCAATTCGCCGGAGCTGAAAAACGCGTTGTTTTCCTTGGGGAAATAACTGGGCGTGATGGTGGTGCCCCACTTGTACTCGCCGGTGGCGGGCTTGGCTTCGCCAAAGAGAATGTCGAACAGGAGGGAAGCGGCGCGGTCGTCGCGGCCCACGATTGCTACTTTGTCTTTCTTGTCGAGCGTGAAGCTGACGTTTTTAAACACGGTCTGGCCATCGACCAGCGCGCTCAGGTTATCCACGCTCAGGAGTTGGTTGCCCGGCTCACGCTCCGACTTGAAGGCAATGTACGGGTATCGGCGCGAGCTGGGCTTGATGTCTTCCAGGGTCAGCTTTTGCAGCAGCTTCTGACGGCTGGTGGCCTGCTTCGACTTGGAGGCGTTGGCCGAGAAGCGGCGCACAAATTCCTCGAGCTCCTTGCGGCGGTCTTCGGTTTTCTTGTTGGCGTCCTGGCGCTGGCGCAGCACCAGCTGGCTGCTTTCGTACCAGAACGAGTAGTTGCCGGGGTACATCGTGATTTTGCCGAAGTCCAGGTCAGCCATGTAGTTGCACACCGCGTCGAGGAAGTGGCGGTCGTGGCTCACCACAATTACTGTGTTCTGAAAGCTGTCCAGGAAGTTTTCGAGCCAGAGCACACTCTCAGCGTCGAGGTTGTTAGTAGGCTCGTCCAGCAGCAGCACGTCGGGGTTGCCAAACAGGGCCTGAGCGAGCAGCACGCGCACCTTTTCGCTGGCGCCAAGGTCAGCCATCAGCGAATGGTGCTTGTCTTCCACAATACCGAGGCCGGAGAGCAGCTCGGCCGCTTCGTATTCGGCGTTCCATCCTTCCAAGTCGGCAAACTCGCCTTCGAGCTCGGCGGCGCGCTCGCCGTCAGCGTCGCTGAAATCAGCCTTAGCGTAGAGGGCGTCCTTCTCGGTCATCACCGCATACAGGCGCTGGTGGCCCTGAATCACGGTTTGGAGCACCGGCTGATCGTCGTAGGCAAACTGGTTCTGCTTGAGCACGGCCAGGCGCTGGCCGGCAGGCATGTCGACGGAACCCGTGTTGGGCTCGAGCTCGCCGGAGAGAATCTTCAGAAAGGTGGATTTGCCTGCCCCGTTGGCGCCAATAAGGCCATAGCAGTTGCCGGGCAAGAACTTAGCGGTAACATCTTCAAACAGGATGCGCTTGCCGTAGCGCAGGCTCACATTGGTGGTCGAAATCATTCAGTCAGAAAATAGTAGCAAACAAAAAAGCGCGTAGATAGGCGCAGGGCCGCAAAATTACGCAATAGCGCGCTGGCTAATATCCGGACTGCAGAAAGTAAGTCCGGTTCGGATGAAAATAACTGACTAACTGGCGAATTAGTGCCATGACCATATGTTAAAAAGTCGAGATATCAAGTAAAAAACACGTTTTGTATAACTTCTGGACGGGAGAGCAAGTATAAAAAGCTAAACGGCCGCTGGGCCGGCTATTTCTCACTTACTTAATTGACCTTCGGGTATGGCTGACCACTCAATCACCCCAGAAAACAACGGCATGCGGATAGGTATTTTCACAGCCGTAGCATTGATGGCGTACACGGGGATTGCTGCACTAGCAGGTTTCCTTGATAAAATTGAGGCTGGCACGCTCGATATTTTAATATTGATTGTGGGCGTTGTGATGGCCATTAAGCGCTTCAAGAAATCGCGCGGCAACAAAATGACCTATCTGCAGGGATATGGCACCGGCGTGGTCACGGCTATTGTAGCCTCTGTATTGCTGGCGGGCTTCTTCTGGTTGATAGGAGGGCTTAGCGAAGGCGTGATGGGCTCGGTAGAGCGCATTCAGGCACGTGACCTGTTCGGAGCCGACCTTGGTATTCTTATTGGCGGGCTAGGCATTATCTTGCTGGGGTCCATGACGGGTGTAATTACCTCGCTGGTGGCCATGCAGTATTTCAAAAGCCCTGACCACCAGCCCGTAGCCAGCATGGACTAGCCCCAAATAACTAACCCGTGCTGATAAGCAAGAGAAGCAGCAGGCTCAACCGAGCTTGCTGCTTCTTTTTGAAATATATAAAAAAGTAAATTTTTATAATAAAAGTTAGAGAAAACAGAACCAAACCAGTACCTTTCGGACAATTAGCACCTCAACTGCAAAAACCTTCACTTCACACTCTTGATTTTTATGTATAAAATCATATTTACTCTTTTAGGTTTGTTTCTCACTTTGGGCTCTTTTTCGGCCCATGCCCAAATGGCCGACCGCATGGCCGAGCATCCTACGTTTAGCATGGCTTCGATAAGCAAAGCTGCGAGCGATGATGCCATTATCATGACTCGGGAAATGACCAACCGGCTGCACTTAAACGAAGGGCAGTTCTTATACCTGTTGCCTTTGAACCGGACCCGGCTTGTTGGCCTAAAGCAAATCAACCGCGAATACCGCAGCGACAATGCCACCCGTGCAGCCAAAATTGCCGAGCTCGAAGCTCAGTATGAGCAGGCCTGCGGCCGCATTCTCACCCCGTCGCAGCTCAGCCAGTTGCAGCACGACATTGACCGCTCGACTACAGCCCCCGGCAACGGCCTGGGCTAGTGCCCGCCCAGTAAAACCATCAAAAAAAGGCCCGCCAAATGATTGGCGGGCCTTTTTGTTATCTGCCGGAAGTGGTAAGCGGGTCAGTTAGTACTTCGGTAACAGTGCCAATGGGGCCAAAGCGGATGCTCAGGCAAGGAGCCCCGGAACGGACATGGCGGCCCTCGCAGTGGGTGCCGGGCTCCAAGTAGTAATAGTAAACCTTTTCGGTGCCGGCCCGGAGCTCTTCTTCGTCGGGGGGGCCTAGCAAGGCCGTAACGTCGTTTGCACGGGCCTCGTAGAGCTGTTCTTTGGCGCTAATCAGAGCTGGCACGGCGCTGCTCCGCAGGTTTCGGCAGGCGTAGGGGTCGCTGCGCCAGGTGGCAGCATCAAAGCCGGGGAGCTCGGGTAAGGCGTGGCCGCAGCCCATCACAAGGCTGCCTAGCGCAAGCACTACAAGAAAGCGGGCGCATGGGGCAGGCAAAAAAGAAATGGGCATCAGAAAAAATAAGTTAACCGAAGCGGCGTTTTAGGTGAAGAAGCGAAGCTAAGCACTAAATTTGGCCTAGTTGTGTATAGGGTAGACCCTAGAAATGTTCAAAACCTTATAAATAGTTGATGTCATCAATGTTTGGGAAGTTTTTCACTATTGGATTACTCCTCGGAGCCCTGACTCCTACCAAGCACTTGGCGGCGCAAACTGTTCCTGTTGCCGCAATCAATTCCCTGCCCCCGTCGGCCCGGCGGGCTTACTACCAAACCGCCTTTGAGCAGAAGGCGGCCCAACTGTACATAAAGCTTGGCCTAAGTGCACAGGGCTTGCCCCTGACTGTGTTTCGGCAAGGCCTGGTGGGTTACTACAATCTCCGGCCCGCGGGTAGGAAAACCAAAACCCCGCCTGTGCTTACGCTCATCGATTTTAGCCGCCCCAGCAAGCAGAAACGGTTGTGGGTGATTAATGTGGAGGAAGGCAAGGTGCTGTTTCACACTTTGGTAGCCCATGGCAAAGCCAGCGGGGCCGATGTGCCCATGGCTTTCTCGAACAAAAATGGGTCAGAGATGAGCAGCCTGGGATTCTATCGCACCGCCACTACTACCTACACCGGCAAGCACGGCCTCTCGTTGCGGCTCATTGGCCTCGACCCAGGCTTTAATACCAATGCCGAAAGCCGGGCCGTAGTGGTGCACGGTGCCGAGTATGTGTGCCAGGATTTTGTGAACTCGCACGGCCGCCTGGGCCGAAGCCAAGGCTGCCCGGCCTTGCCAGTAGCCGAAACCACGGCCATTGTGAAGACAATTAAGGGCGGAAGCGTGATGTACCTGCACGGGCCGGAAGAAGCGCGTTTCAAGTCGCGCTGGCTGAACGTGGACACGGCAGTGACCGCCTTTGCCGGGATGCAATAGCCCACAGGTGGTATTGGGATAACCAGAAAGAAAAGGGCGCGTTAAAAGGCCGTTGGGTGAACCCCGACGGCTCTGGCCATCGGCGGCGCCTTTTCATTTCCACTATTCCCCATTCTGTTCATGCAACTTAATCTCCGCTTCATCATTGCCATTATCGTGGCGGCGGTGTCTCTCTTTGGCTATTACTTTAACACCTCAAAAAACGAGATTACTGGCGAAACGCAGCATGTGAGCATGAGCGCCGACCAGGAAATAGCCCTCGGGTTGCAGGCTGCTCCCTCCATGGCCGCGCAGTACGGTGGCGTCAGCACCAATGCCCAAGCCCGGGCCGCTGTGCAGCAGGTAGGGCAGAAACTTGTAGCCAGCACCAAAGCCGGCCAAACGCCCTACAAATTCCAGTTTCACCTGTTGGCCGACGACAAGACCATCAATGCCTTTGCATTGCCTGGCGGCCAGATATTTATTACTGAAGGCCTCCTAAAAAACCTCAAGACCGAGGCGCAGCTAGCAGGCGTGCTGGCGCATGAAATTGGGCACGTGGTGGGCCGCCACTCGGCGGCGCAGGTGGCCAAGTCCAACTTGACGCAGGGCCTGGCGGGTGCCGCCACCATCGCTTCCTACGACCCGAATAGCCCTGGCAGCTCCATTGCCAAGGCAGCCATTGCGGCTGCTATTGCCAAGGTGGTCAGCATGCGCTTTAGCCGCAACGATGAGCTGGAGGCCGACAAGCTTGCTGTGGACTTCACGCCCCAGGCCGGCTACGACCCCCGCGCCATGATAGAGGTAATGAATATTCTGGCACAGGCGGGCGGTCGCAGCTCCACGCCGGAGTTTATGAGTACCCACCCCGACCCTGGCAACCGCATTGCTTTGCTGGAGCAGGAAATTGCCGCCGACTTCCCGCAAGGCGTGCCCGCGGGGCTGAAGGAGTAATCTGAACCAGGGATTCCGGCGGAGTTTTCGGATGTCACGAGTTTTGTGAACGGCTTGACAAATTTTTAAATAGCAAAAGGCCACTCGATAGAGTGGCCTTTTTTCATGGTGAAGCTGGGGTGCAGTTCAGATGTGAACCGTTTGGGGAAGCCGTTAAATCTAAAAAAATCCGCCGGAAACCCTGGTTCAGAAATTAGGCGGGGTCAGGTTTTTGAAGTGTCCATTCAGGCGTACTCGTTCCTTAAGGCGTTCGGTTTCGAGGACCACAGGAAGGATGGTATCGAGGTGTTCGCGTACCATTTCCTGGCGTTCAAGCTCGCTGGTGGTGGCCAGCAGCTGATATTCCTGCTCGGTGCTGAAGCCAATGTGGTGGGCGACATCGAAAATGCAGTAGTCGGGGGCCAGCTCCAGCAGCAGCTTGCGCAGGCCGAGGGCTTCGTAGAGCTGCCGCACCTGCTTGGAGATGATTTCGCGCAGCACCGGGTCGGGTACTTCGTCCTGCACAACGTCTTCGACCTGGCCGCCGGCGTAGAGCTTGCCGGGTGCCTGGCGGTAGAATTTGTTGATGCGGAACACGCCCACGGCTTTGGTGCGGATGTCGAGCTCGCCGCTCGCATACGTTTGCTCTACGCTGAGCAGGCGCATCTCGGTGCCCAGCTCGCTAAGGGAGTCATCCAGATAGGGCGGGATGCCAAAGGTGATATTTTGCTCGATGCACTCGCGTACCAGCTGGCGGTAGCGGGGCTCAAAAATGTGCAGGTTGAGTTTTTCGCCCGGAAAAACCACCAGGTTGAGCGGAAACAGCGGTAACATGCGCGGCATGGCAGGCGAAACTGAAAAAGGTAGCTAAGGCCTCAACAAACAAGACCGTTAAATGGGTTTAGCTGAGCTTGCCGGAATGGATAGAAACGTGTGGCTAAACAGCAGCGGCCGCGGACGAAAGGTAGGAGTGAATAGCGAAACACCGCCCATCGCCCTACTTTTGCCCCAATGTCCGCTACCCCGCTACTTCCTGATGCTTCGGTTCTGCTCAAAAAAACCGTCCGGCTCCTGTTGCAGGTAGGCGCGGCGCTTTTTTTGGCGTCGGTGGCCTGGGTATTGATATACCGATGGGTGGCGCCGCCTGCTACCTGGCTGATGCTGGAGCGGCGGGCTCACGCGCCCATTGGCAAGGGCTATTACGGCATTCGGGAAGACTCCCGGCAAATCAGCTACCGGTTCCGGACCCTGGACGAGGTGGCACCAGCCGTGCCGCTGGCCTTGGTAGCCGCCGAAGACCAGCGGTTCCTCATCCATCGGGGGTTCGACTTTGACGCCATGGCCAAGGCGGCCAAGCGCAACTGGAACAGCGACGGCACCCACATTGTGGGCGGTAGCACCATATCGCAGCAAGTGGCCAAAAACGTGTTTTTGTGGCACGGGCGCAGCTACGTGCGCAAAGTGGCCGAAGCGTATTTCACTGTTCTAATCGAGTTTTTGTGGAACAAGCGGCGCATCATGGAAATGTACCTCAGCGTGGCCGAAATGGGCGACTGCACCTTCGGGGTGGAGGCGGCCAGCCAGCGATACTTCGGCAAGTCGGCCAGTCAGGTCACACCCGCCGAGGCAGCCCTGCTAGCTGGCGTGCTGCCCAACCCGCTGCGGTTTCGGGCTTCCAACCCCGGGCCGGTGGCGCGCGCCAAGCAGCAGCGCGTATTGCGCAACATGCGCCGCTTGGGGGGCACTTCCTACGTTAACACCCTGCTCAACCATTAATCATGACCAGACTCCAGCCTTTATTTGAAAAAATCTTGCTGAGTGGGCTTTCGCTGGGCTTAGCAGGCTGTGCTACTGCCTTTCAGTCGGCCCGGGCGGCGCAAGCTTCAGATGCGGCCGCTACAGCGGCTATTCGCCAAGTGCTCACTACCCAAACGGCTGCCTGGAACCGGGGCGACATTCCTGGCTTTATGGAAGGATACTGGAAGTCTGACTCGCTGGTTTTTCTGGGCCGTAAAGGACCGACTTATGGCTGGCAGCAAACCCTGGACAACTACAAAAAAAGCTATCCGGATGCGGCAGCCATGGGCCAGCTCGATTTCAGCGGTCTGCGCGTGACGGTGCTCAACCCCGATGCGGCGCAGGTAATTGGCCGGTGGCACCTGGCCCGGCCCGTAGCCGGCGATGTACAGGGCCATTTCCTGCTGGTAATGCGGCGCGTTGACGGGAAGTGGGTGGTAGCAGCCGACCATACCAATAGCCAATGAGCAACTCTATAGCTGCCTAGGCTTACTCGCTGGCTTTCTCAATAATGATGGTTTCGGCCGGCTTGTCCGGAATGGGCTCATTCACAATAAGCCCGATACTAGCGGCGTGGGCGGCGGCGGTAGCATAGTCGGGAACCAGTAGCATGGGCACCCCTTCGGTGTGCAGCTCCTGGGTGATGGGGCCTACCAGTAGCGCGCGCGCCGGCACTTGCACATCGCGGATGTATATGGCCAGGATGCGGCCGGGATGCTGCCGCACCACCTCCCGATAGATGCGGGCATCTTCCTGGCCGCTGTCGCCGAGGAGCACGAAAGGCAGGTTGGGATAAGTATTAAGCAGGTCGTTGATTTCGTGCAGCTTGTGCGCAAAGTGAACGGCCGCCGAGCCCACCACCCCGGGGGGAGGAGTGCTTTTGGGCCGGGCAATGCCTAAGTCGCGAAGCAAGAGGGGGCCAGGGGGCATCTCGTGGATGCCCATGAACTCATCGAGCATGTCGTAGAGGTTCCAGGGGCTGCTGCTCACGTAGAAAAACGGGTTGTCGGGCTGTTTGGTGCGGCCACGCTGCAGGCGGCGGTAAAAATCGGCCACGCCCACGTAGGGGAGGCGGGAGTGGGCATTGCTGAAAAGGGTGCGGGCGAGCATCTTCAGCACGTTGGTGGCGCTGGTTTCGAAAACGGTGTCGTCCAGGTCGCTGATAATGCCAAACTCGGCCGTGGGCGGCGGTACCATCACTAGAGCCGAGGCCTCTACCACCTGCGCCGGGGAGCGAAAATGCCGGGGCAGCCGCGAAACCTTCACCGGAACCGGATACCAGAGGTAGGCCACCGGCTCGGGCAGTGCCTGGGGCTCGATGATAAGGGTGAAATAACCTTCGTCGTCGGTCGTGACCAGGTGCTGGGTGCCATCGGGCAGTTCGGCCACGAGGTCGGCGCCGGCTACTTCGCGGCTATTGAAGCGCCGCACCATGCTTCGGAAATTGCGCCAGCGCGAATCAGCCGCGGTTTGAGCCGTGAGGCCGCGGTCGGCCAACAGGCGCCCTTTGATGTAGAAACGGGTGGCCGTGCCGTAGCTGCGGTACGCATCAAGCTGCAGTGGGCGCAGCAAGCCCGCACGCGCCGTCGAGCGCGTGAGGAGGTGGTCGGTCCATTCGGTGAAGGAGGAAAGGGCGTCAAGCAGCTTCATGCGGCAAACCTACGGCATGCATCCCGCAACCGCTCGGGTTGGCCACCAACGCCGTGCTTGCGTAGAATGGCCATGCCTGAAAATTTGGGCTGCTTTACTCCGCCTATGCCCACTGCCACCGCACCCCGCCCAAAAACCCGCAAAAAGGCTCTTCTGCCGCAAGAGGAGGCCCATATTGTGTATAAAGACCCCGCCCGCCAGGCCCAAATGGCGGGTTTGCGTTATGCCACCGACCAAGGCCCGGGCATTACCCGCAAGGCTACCCGCACCGGCAAATTTACCTTCCATGATGCCCAGGGGCAGAAAATAACGGATGCTGAAACGCTAGAGCGCATAAGCAGCTTTGTGATTCCGCCCGCTTGGACCGATGTATGGATTTCGGCCTCGCCCACGGCCCACCTGCAAGTAACGGGGCGCGACAGTCTGGGCCGCAAGCAGTACCGTTACCATCCGGCCTGGGACGAAATGCGCAGCCTGACCAAGTTCTCGCGCCTGCGCTCCTTTGGCGAAAAGCTCGCCGACCTGCGGGCGCAGCTCAATAAAGACCTGAGCCGCCCGGCGCTGGACCGCGAAAAAGTGGTAGCACTGGTGCTCACGCTCATGGACCAATCCTTCATTCGGGTTGGCAATAAGGAATACGCCAAGAAAAACAAAAGCTACGGCCTGACCACCCTGCGCGACAAGCATGTGGCCATCGAAGGGGCTGATGTCAATTTTAGCTTCCTGGGCAAAAAAGGAGTGCCGCACGACGTGACCCTGCACGATTCCCGCCTGGCTCGGCTGGTGCGCAAGTGCAAAGAGATACCGGGCCAGCACCTGTTTCAGTATTATTCAGCCGACGGGCAGCGCCATGCCTTGGAATCGGGCGACGTGAACGAGTACCTGCAGCGCCACACGGGCATGGCGCTCTCGGCGAAAGATTTCCGCACTTGGGGCGGCACGGTGAAGATGGTGAAATGCCTAGAGGCTGTGCTGGACGTGGAGCCCGATTTGGAGCCCGAAAAGGTGGTGAAAAAGGCCGTGAAAGAAGTGGCTACCGGCTTGGGAAATACCCCGACCGTGTGCTCGAAATACTACATTCATCCGCAGGTAGTGGAGCTGTTCAAATCGGGGCAACTGATTGAATACCTCCGTAAGCACGATGCCGAAGCTGCCCCCGGGGATTTGCTAACACCGGTGGAGCGGCTGGTGCTGAAAATGCTGGAAGAAGTTCAGTAGCAATCGCAACCAGCTAGTGCCGTGGAGAGACGCCAGGCGCATTTATTCCCCTCGGCTCCAGGCAGTTTCCTACTCGGTAGGCGGTTTGTCGAAGGCGTGCTTGGCGCGGGCGTTGCCTTGGCTGAAACGCACACCCCGGCCATAGTGGGAGCCCTGTAGCTCATCTGCATCTGGACCGCCATAGATGCGGAGCGCGGGCCGGCTCACGGTGCTGCGGCCGTGTTGTTCGATGGTGAATACGTCGTTGCCACCCAAGCCTTCGAGTTGGATTTGTTGGGTTTCAGTCGAGAAAAAGGTGCGGTGGAAAAAGGCGGTCTGCCTGGTAGCAGGCCCTTGCGCTGGGTACACTGCCACCACTGTAGAGTCGGGGTAGCGGTGCACGACGAACCGCTCAGGTTGGGCAGTGCCTGCCACCATGGGACGGCGGGCCAGGTGCTGGTAAAAGACGTCGGCAAAGCCCGGGAGATTGTCGCGACGGGTCTGCAAAGCGGCAATGATACCCGGCCCTTCCAGCGCGAAAGCCGGGGGCGGAATGCGATGCACGGCCGTGCTGATAAGGGCATCGGGCAAAAGCTGCTGCATGGCTAGCGCCTCGGCTCTATACTCGGAACGGCTAAGCTGATTGAGGCCTCGAGTGTCGAGGTAATGGCCGTTCGACATGAGGTGAGAGAGCCTGGGGTACTCGGCCCGAAACGTGGTCCAGTGAGGAATGGCCAAGTGCCCGACCAGCCAGCCCAGTACGCCATCGTCGATGCGATAAAAAACCATGTCCCGGTCTTTGGGTAGAGGAGAAATGCGGGCCCCGGACTCGGGCTGGGGGCGCACAGTCCAGTTCCATTGGCCGGGGTGTCGGTCCCAGTCGCCTAGCCATGCATCGAGCAGCCGGGCCCGGAGCAGCGCGCGCTGGTCTAGCTGCTGTTCAGGGCTGGCAACTACTGCGGCGAAGGCCGGTTTGCTGCCCACCACTTTCGATGCACCAATGCGGGAAGCTGATGGGGCAACCGCGAATCTTTCCTCTAGGTATGCCAGCTGGCCCCGAAAAAGGCGAAGCGAATCCGCCTGAAAAGCGGGGTCGTCGGGGCGTACGTAAAAAAGCCGCGGCGCGGCGCGGGGCACGCCCACGGCCTGGGCTAGTGGCTGCACCACCAGCGGGCCATAGGGCTGCGTGGCCGAAATATTATCGCGAAGGGTATTTACCAAAAATGTGCCGCGCAGCAGCTGCGGCGTGGCCCGAATGGGGTCTTTGTCCACTGTGCGCAGCACATAGGCGGAGCCATCTG
Source organism: Hymenobacter sp. B1770 (assembly GCF_049896385.1). Taxonomy (NCBI): domain Bacteria; kingdom Pseudomonadati; phylum Bacteroidota; class Cytophagia; order Cytophagales; family Hymenobacteraceae; genus Hymenobacter; species Hymenobacter sp. B1770. The sequence goes on along the minus strand of NZ_JAFCUF010000002.1, from coordinate 489,030 downwards.
GAGTGCTCAAACTAAGGCTGGTGCTGTTAAACCCGCCGCCCACCTTGCCCGGGTTCAGGCCCCCGGGCCGGACACTGGGCAGGCGCAGCACGGACACCGTGATGGGAACTGCCCACGAGCTCCGGTAGTGCCGGCCCACCAGCGCTTGGTAGAGGCGGCCGTGGCGGGCATAATGACGCCCGGCCGTGACGTCGCGCACACTGTCTGCAGCCGCGGGCAGGGGTTGGGTCAGCACTGCATCGGGCCGGGCATCGGGCTGGAAAAACTGCTTGCGCACGCAGCCCGACCCAATGCCCAGCCCAGCTAGTGCAGCTAAAAAAAGAAAATAGAACGGTGAACGCGACTGCATTAATTAATAGAAAGACGGCACTGACGGGACTACAACGGCAGGGAGCCAAAAAAGGCCGACTGTTGAGTTCTTTCCTTTTAGCGGCCCTTGGTTCCGACGGTCTGGTCGTAGCCCAACCGGTTCTTGCGGGGCTCCTGCGGGCGCGGGCCGTTGGCCGTGGCCATGTCTGAGGCCTCGTCGTAAGTTTTGAGGCTGCTGCTGCTGCCGGTTAAGCGCAGCTGGTCCTGGCCCGCGCCCCCGTAGAGCTGCAGCGGCATGAATTTGCCCGAGCCAGTTGTTTCTACCTCAAAAACATCGTTGCCGCCCAGGGCTTCCAGGGTCAGCCCGCGGGTTTCGGCAGCATAGTAGGTGCGCCGAAACAACAGCGAATCGGTGCGCGTGAGCTGCTGTAGGGCCCGCGAAAAAATCTGCACTGTGGTGGAGTCGGCGTAGCGGTGCACCACAAAGCGCTCGGGCTCCTCGGTGCCGCCCAGCACGGGCTCGCGTGCCAGTGTCAGGTAGAACTTGTCGGCGGCCTGGGGCAGTGTTTCGCGGCGCACCTTGAGGATGCTGCCAGTAGCGGGGCCCTCCAACGCATATACGGCAGGTGGCATGCGGCGCATGGCCCGCTCAATGACCGAGTCGGGGAGTCGACGTTGCAAGTCCAGGGCCATGCGGCGGAAATCGGTGCGGGTCATTTGCGCCAGGCCACGCTGGTCGATAAAGCGGCCTTGCTTCACCAGGCCCGCTACGTTGCCATAGTGGGGCTTGAAAGTCTGGAAGCGGGGCATGACGAACGGGAGGCTGACGAGCCAAGGCACCAAGCCGTCGTTGAAGCGGAAATAGACCTGGTCCCGGTCTTTGGGAATGGCGCGGTAGCGCACGCGTCCGTCGGGGGCCTTAAACTCGGCCCAATCCCACTGGCCCTCGTGGCGGTCCCAGTCGCCGAGCCACACGTCCAGGAGGCGGGCCCGCAAGAAGGAACGCTCATCTATGGTGTGGGAGGCTTGGGCGTAAACCCTTTTCAGCATGCCCTCGCCGCCCACAAAGTTGGTAACCCCAGACAAGTCGGGAGTCTGCGAAGCCAGGGCCTCATACTTCTCTTCAATCATGGCCATCTTGCCTTGAAACCGCTCTGACATGGTGCCAAGGTTCGTTTCATCGGTGCGCACATACACCAAGCGGGGCCGCGTATGGGGCACCCCCGCCGCCTGGGCCAGGGGCGGCACCGTGAGGGCGCCGTAAGGGTTGGCAGCTGAGGTAGCATCGCGCACGGCATTCAGCAAAAAGCTACCCTGCAAAAATTTAGGGAGGACTTTCTTGGGGTCTTTGTCGAGGGCACGCAGGGCGTATTCGCGTTCCTTTGGCCCTTCCAGCGTCATGCTAATGCTTTGAAAGCCTCCGCCGGGCTTGCCGGCTTTCAGGCCGCCAGGGGCGGCGGTGCGTAGGTCCAACACCGGCACTTTGACGGGGGCCGCCCACACGGCGCGGTAGTGCCGGCCCCAGAAAACGTCGTGCAGCTTAGAGTGGCGGTTGTATTGCCGGCCGGCCACGGCCAGAACGCTGTCGGCGCCTGGTGGAAGGGCCTGGGCGCTGCCGGGGCCAATGCGGGCATCGGGCTGGAAGAAATTACGGCGGGCACAGCCACTCATAGCCAGCCCCAGGCTTAATATCAACAGAGGAAAACGCGCAGAGGGCAGGAAAGTAAATGAATAAGGCATCCAGGGAAAGGCAGGAGGGCAAGAATAAGCCTTTAACGCAAACCCGCCGCAAAGGTCGGGTCGAACCAGGGCGAGGATTTACAACCGTTGCCCCGCCGTTTGCAGTATACGCACCGCACTGTCCGAGTTCGTGGCCTGCCGTGGGGCGTTGTGGCCCTGAAGACTTTTCGTTTATGCCTCGCTTAGCTGCTTTCTCCCCGTACCTCTTTCGTTGCCTGTATTGTGGCCTGGCTACAGTGCCAGCCAGCTGTACGGGTCAGTCAGCCTCTTCGCCAGTGCCCACCCAGTGGGCGTCCGATTCAGCCTCCGTGGTGCGGCCGGCTGGCCCGGAATATGACCGCAGTGCGGCGTGGGAGTTTTTCTGGGGCAAGCACTACCGCGACATTTGGGCCACGCCAATTACCGCGCCCGTGCTTCGATTGGCCACGGCGGTGCCCGGGGGGCTGCACCCATTGCAGGCCGGCGGCAGCTACCAAACACGCACCTTGCGCCTGCGGGCCGCCAGCGGCAAAGAGTTTGTGCTGCGCTCCGTAGATAAAGACGCTAGTGTGGCCCTGCCGCCCGGGTGGAAACGCAGGTTGCTGGGCGACCTGATGAAAGACCAAACCAGCGTAGCCCAGCCGTACGGCGCTTATGTGGCCGCGCAGCTAGCCGAAGCGGCGGGGGTGTACCACACCAATCCCCGGCTGGTATTTGTGGGCGATGACCCGGGCTTGGGTAAGTTCCGCGCAGCATATGCCAACGACCTGTACTTGCTGGAAGAGCGGCCCGATGGCAACCAAACCGACATCGCCAGCTTTGGCCACTCGCCGCAGGTGGTGAACACGGGCCGTATGCTGGCCGACATTCACCAGCGGCCCAGCGCCCGGGTGGAAGCCCGTTCCTACCTGCGCGCCCGGCTACTGGACATGTGGCTGGGCGACTGGAGCCGGCGCGAAGACCAGTGGCGCTGGGCTAGTTTCGGGCAGTCGGGCCAAGTACGCTACCGCCCCATTCCCCGCGACCGCGACCAAGCCTTTTTCCTGTTCAACGACGGCGTGATTACCCGCGTTGTATCGTGGTTTGTGCCCAAATACCAGAGCTTTCACGCGTCCTTAAGTGCCCGGGCTATCAACGGCCTCACCCTTACTGCCCGTGAACTCGACCGCACGCTGCTGGGCTCCCTCCAAGCCGAAGACTTTCGCGAGGTTGCCGACGCGCTGCGCCTGCAACTCACCGACGCGGCTATTGCGCAGGCCCTGACAGCCGGCCCGCCCGAAACCAGGGCCACCATTGCCCAGCGGTTGGCGCCGTTGCTGCGTAGCCGTCGCGACCAGCTGCCCCAGGTGGCCTGGTGGTATTACGAGCTTCTGGCCAAGAAAGCCCTGCTGGTGGGCACCGATAAAGCCGAGCGGTTTGTGCTCAGCGAAGTAGGACCGGGCCTACTGCGGGTAAAAATATTTGCACAAAGGGTTAATCAAGCCGATAGCCTGGTAATGGAGCGCACCTACAACCGCCGGCATACCTCCAGCCTGGCTATTTATGGCTTGGCCGGCAACGATGTATTTGAGTTGCGAGGCTCCTTGAACAACCGTATTAAGGTACACTTCTACGGAGGCGCGGGCCAAAACCAGCTGGTGCCGCCCGCTGCGAACGCGGCCCTCACTGGCATTACCTGGCACAGTAACACGGCCGATGCACTTAGCCAAAAGCGGCGGGGTATCACCGTCAGGCCCAATCCTGATGCGGCTGCCACCGCCAACGCTCGGAGCTGGATGACACGCTACCGGCTTTAGGTGGAAGGGGGCAACAATAGCCCCGCCAACGGGTCCTCGCCGTCGAGTGTGCCGCTGCTGCCCACCACCTGAAACCGGGCAAACAGCTCCTCGCCGTACCATTTTTCGCTGCGCGTGAGCTTGATTACCTCCCGGTGGCGCACGTCGTGGTAGGCGTAGGTCTGCATAGCCTGCGCCGATTCCCACACGCTGAAAGTAGCCTGCCGCACCAAGGGCAGCTCGCCCAGGCCAATGGCAGCGCGCACGCCCACTGCTTCGGCTAGGGCCGCACTGGTGGGCTCCACAAATTGCCAGAACCGGGGCGTTTTCCGCAGGCGAATGCTTGCGCGGGTGAGCACGGCCACGGGACCATTGTCGACTGGCATTTGGGTCGGGGAGTAGTCAAATGGCGTTTTTCCATCCCACAGGCCATGGGCTTTTAACGGAGCTAGCTGCACCGACCACATTTCGGCGCTGCGCCGCTGGTAGATGGCCCAGAGCGGGTGCAGGTCAAAGAATGCCGTGGCCGCCTCGGCATCTTCCCACACGCCCATGAAGCCGTAGCGCTCCAGATTGGGCCAGACCCCGAAACCGTTGTTGGCGCCGCTGCCCATCAACTTAAAAAAACGGAGACCCGGCACGCGCTGCAGGGTGGGGGGCGAAGTGCCCATTTGAGCCAAGCCCCAGCGCCTGTTGCCAGGCTTTAGCGTGAAGACAATAAGGGAGGTGTGGGGCATACCAGAACATATGCCAGCGCCATGATGCGGCCAGCGGGTTTCAATCAACAAAAAAAGGCCGGAATTGCTTCCGGCCTTTTTTATTCTAACAACTATTGGTGCGAATTACTTCGGAATAACCACCGATTGGCGGTCGGCGCTCGGTTGGTCGCGCTCGCCAGTTATCACGGCCTTCAGGTAAGTGTAGGCGCGCAGCAAGGTAGCATTCGGCGAATCCCAGTACTCACCCTTGGTGATGGTAACTTTCAGCAGGGCAATGTTCGGGTCGTCGGAACCGTCAGGAAACCAGCCGCGGATGGCCTCGCTCCACAGTTCTTTAATTTTTGCGCGGTCAGTCACGACTTGTGCCGTGCCGGTGATGGCCACGTATAGATTATCTTCCGGCTTAGCATAGCCCAGGTTGATATGACGGTCGTGCTGTACTTCGTCTACTTTCTGCGAGTCCATCTCTGTAAAAAACCAGAGCGTTCCGTCGGGTTCGGGCAGGGTAGTGTACATGGGGCGCGAGTGCAGCTCGTGGCCGTTCTCGATGGTGGTCATCATGGCAATTTTGATGTCCTTAATTTTGTCGACGAGCTTCGATACGTCGTGGCTTACGGCAACTTGGTCGGCCATGGGAATAGGGTGTTAAGGGAAATGAGGAAATGGATAGCATTGGGTTTACGGCCCCCGCGAGTACTTGTTTCTTACTGTTGTGATTTCCGGCGGCCCTGCCTACTATCGTATCCATGAATTTTCTTGCTCACCTGTTCCTTTCCGGCCCCCCCAATTCTCCTGCCTACGCCGAAGTGCTGTTGGGTAATTTTATTGCTGATTCGGTGCCGGGCAAGCAGCTTGAAAACTACCCTCTGGCTGTGCAAACCGGCATTCGGCTGCACCGCGCCATCGATACCTTCACCGACCAGCACCCCGTGGTGCGCCGCGCCACCCAGCGCCTGCGCGCCGCAGGCTACGGCAAATACGCCGGGGTGATATCCGACATGTTTCTCGACCATTTTCTGGCTCGGCATTTTCCAGAATTCACGTCCGAACGCCTGGCCGATTTTGCCCAGCGCATCTACGCCCTGCTCAACGCCCGCCACGTCGACATGCCGCCCCGCGTGCAGCACTTTCTGCCCCACATGGCCCAGCACAACTGGCTGCTGAGCTACGCTGACCTCGAAAGCATCACCCGCGCCCTCAATGGCTTGAGCCGGCGGGCCTCCCCGGGCTCCGGCATGGAAACCGCCGTGGCAGAACTCCGGCTGAACTACGCGGCTTACGAAGCAGATTTTCGGGAGTTTTTCCCGCAGCTGCAGGCGCACGTAGCGGGCTTACTAGGGGTGATTTGACTGAAGACTTAATAAGAGTGGTTTGAAAAAAGAAAGAACGTCATGCTGAGCGGAGCCGAAGCATCTCTACCGCGTAACTAAACCTTAACGATTGGTTTACTACTACGATAGAGATGCTTCGGCTCCGCTCAGCATGACGTTCTCACGGCGTGGTCTTACTACAGGATTTGCCCTGAAGACCCGCAAAACCTAGTGCTGGTGGCCGCCTTCGCCGTGCACGTGGCCGTGGGCCAACTCTTCGGCAGAGGCGTCGCGCACGTCCTGCACTTTGCCGGCAAAATGCATCACCATGCCAGCCAGCGGGTGGTTGAAATCCATTTTTACAACCGATTCGCCGATGCTGACCACCTTGGCCTGCATGTGGTTGCCTTCGTTGTCGGCCATGGGCAGGAAATTGCCTTCCTGCAGCATTTCATCGTCCAACTTGCCGTCGATGAGAAAAACTTCCTTGGGAATTTCCACTAGGGCTTGCTCATCGTAGTCGCCGTAGGCCTGGTCGGGGGTGAGACTGAACTGGAAGTTGTCGCCGACATTTTTGCCGTTGAGCTGTGCTTCAAATTCCTCGGGCAGGCCGCTGTGGCCAAAGAGAAACACCATGGGCGCGTCGGCTTCGGCCGATTCAACCAGCACTTTTTCCTGGTTTTCGTCGGTCACGCTGAGGTCGTAGGTGATGGTGACAACTTTGTTCTCGCTGATTGCAGCCATATGGAAGGGGCAGCCGGCGGGGCCGGCTGATGGGTTGGGTGAAGAAGTAAATTTCAGGCAAGATAAGTACGCAAAAAGTAGAGCCGGGGCCAAATAGCGTTCCGATTTCTTGCGCTTCAATATGCTCAGAAGTGTTGCATAAACGCATTTCCCTCTTTTTTGGAAAGGGGCCAGAGGATGAGGTTTCGCCGACGAGCAGCTTCTTAATCCTGCATTTCCCAGGCTGTGCGATACCCACCAATGCGCTCTACATAAGCCAGCAGGTCCTTAAAAAACGGATTGGAGCTCAACGTCGAAGAGTCGCCCACGAGCAATAGCTTGCGCCGGGCCCGGGTCATGCCCACGTTCATGCGGCGGATGTCGGAGAGGAAGCCGATTTCGCCGTGGTTGTTGCTGCGGGTGAGGGAAATGGCGATGATGTCGCGCTCCTGGCCTTGAAACGAATCCACGGTGCCCACGCTCAACATGCGGTGGGCCATAAGGCCGTTGAGCTCGTCGTTTTCCTCGATGGCGTCCTTCAAATAGTTGATTTGAGCACGGTAGGGGGCAATTACGCCGATGGTGAGCAAGTCTTCTTCGTGGTCGGCCTGGTCGTAGGGCTCGAGGAGCTGAGCGAGGCGCTTAATGAGCAGGTCGCCTTCCTCGGGGTTGGCGGTGGAGCGGCTTTCGGGAATAGTGATTTCCTGGAAGCCAAAGCCGGCCGTGTCGAGAAATTCCACGGGAAGGTCGGGGGCAAAGCGTAGGTCATAATCGGCCAGGTCGGCGTGGCGCACGGTGTGGTGCGCTTCCAGCTTGCCTTCGTAAAACTGCTCCGAGCTGAACTCCATAATCTGCTCGTGCATGCGGTACTGCACCGTGAGCATGCGGGCCGTGGCCGGCTGCCGCTTGATGCACTTCTCAAACAGCGTTTCGCGCAGGCCGTCGCGGGCCGCTTTTTCGCTCTTCACGGTGGGCGGCAGCTGGTGGTGGTCGCCGGCCAGCACTACGCGCTTGGCTTTGGAAATCGGAATCCAGCAGCCCGGCTCCAGGGCCTGGGCAGCCTCGTCGATGAACACCGTTTCGTAGGTCAGGTGGCGAATATTGCGGTTCGAAGCCCCCACCAGCGTGCAGGTAATAACCTGCACCTGCTCCAGCAGGTCCTCCGTAATGTAGCGCTCTAAGTCGTCGGCCTGCTGAAACAGCATGCGGGCTTCCTCCTTTAGCATCTTGCGTTGCTGTTGCTCTTCGTAGCCGAAATTGCGGACGTACTTGCTGGCCGTTTCGCGGTATTGGTCGGCCGTCTGGCGCATCGAGCGCATCTCGTTGTAGTTCTTGTGGGCCATCACCTGCGCATCGAGGGTGTGCTCCAAAAGCAGGTCGGATACCCGGCTGGGGTTGCCCATGCGAATGACATTGACGCCACGCTCGGCCAGCTTTTCGGTCAGCAAATCCACCGCTGTGTTGCTGGGGGCGCACACCAGCACGCGCCGCTCGCGCCGGATGGTTTCCATAATGGCCTGCACCAGCGTAGTGGTTTTGCCGGTGCCGGGCGGGCCGTGGATAATGGCCACGTCCTGCGCGGCCATCACGTGGCGCACGGCGGCCAGCTGTGACTCGTTCAGCGGACTAGGGTAAAACAGGTCATCTGGCTTTTCCTCACGGAACCGGGCTTCCTTGGCGCCCAGCACGATGTCGCGTAGCTCGGCCAGACGGTCGCCGTAGGCGCCCATCACCTTGCCAAGGGCATAGTCCATCTCGCGGTAGCTCACCTCGTCGAAGGTCAAGTCGATGCCCAGCTTGCCGCCGTCGAGCACCCAATCGGGCAGGTCTTCTTTGGTAGTGGCGAGCAGCAGCTTGTTGCGCCGCACGCTGGTGATAACCCCGCTCAGCGTGGGCCGGTCGGTGGCCGAACGGCCAGGAATGTTGCCGAAAAGCGAAGCGTTTTTGCCTACCTGAAACAGGTGCAGGCCCTGCTGGCCGGCCGGGCGCTCGAGCTCGAGCACCACCTTGCCGCCAAAACCGATGTCTTCCTTGGTGATGGTAACGGGGTACCAGGTCAGGCCGCGTTGCTGACGCTCGGCAATGCTGGCCTTGGCATTTTTAATCTTGAATTGCTCCAGGTCTTCCTTTTGCTCCAGCTGCATGAGGGCCTGGGTGTGGCGCAGCTCTTTTTCGAGGGCGTAAGGGTCGGTGGGGATGAATACTTCTGACAAAAGAATGCGGATTGATTTCGTTGACGTGGTAACAACGAAAACGGGAAATGAGTGGCCGAAGGTGGCAGAAAAAAGAAGTGATTCTAAGCGAAAAAGTCCCCCGGGTCCGCTTGGCTTAGGTATTTCTGCAGCTGGGGCAAGGTGCCAAAGAACGGCAGTACGCACGCCAAAAAACGGTCTGCCACGCCCTGGTTAGGCGCGTACGCCACAAACGTGTGGCCGCCTTCCTCAAACTCCAGTTCCTCCAGCAGCTGGGGCTGGTGCTCTTCAATAATGGTTTCAATGTGCTCAACCCACGACTCGGCCGTGCCCCCGAAGCCATAGTTTTGAAACAGAACGTAGTACTCCTCCAGCCCGCCCACATCGGCGAAAATGGCCAGTTGGCGCTCGGGAGGAGTGGGAGGCGGCAGCGGAGCTACCTGAAAGGGAAAGGTCGTAGACATAAGGTCAAAGGTCGGCTATTTCCGTGCTCGCGGGACCGGTTTCCGGCGGCTCAGGGCCACAATAAGCCCCACGCTGAGGACGCACAGCCCGGCAATTAGGGCATCACGCACAAACTGGCCTTCTTTCACCTCCTTTATATCGGCTTCGAGGTCGCGCTGGCGGGCGATGTTAGCTTTCTCGCGCTGCCGCAGGTTCTCTGTCTCATTTTGAAGCTCGGAGAGGCGTTGGGCGGTGAGGTTGCGGTCGTCGCGGCCGGTGCTTTCCAGGTGAGTAGTAGTAGCGGCCAGACGCACCGAGGTGGTTTGGGCCCTGCGAGCGGTTTCGTTGAGGATGTCTACAATTTGCTGGTCTTTGTCAACAATTCCTTGCAACGCGTCGACAACTTCCTGCAGGTCCTTTTTGGACGGTTTGTTGCCGAACAGGCTGTGCCGCTGGGCGCTGGCCTCGGCGTAGCGCCGGGTGAGCACCGCCCGTTCGCGGAGCAGGCCGGGAAGCCGGCTGTCGGGCGCAGCAGTGTCGGTTTGGGCAAAAGCGGAGCTCAGCGGCGAACTGCAGAGGGCTCCAATCAAGGCCAGGAGAAGAAAAAAGCGCCGTTTAACGTGCGCCTGCGTTCTTTGTGGCATCGAAAGGATAGGGTGCAGAGAGGCAGTCATCATCAATTTAGTGGTTATGAACAATAATACGTGGCTCCTTTTAGGAGTTCTTGGGCTAGTCGCGGGCGGCTGTGTCAACAGTGGTAAAACGCCCACTATGTACGGTACGTCTACTAGTACTGCGGTAACTAATGCAAACACGAATACGGCAGTGCTGCCCTTTGTGGTAAACGAAGTCAGCGACGACGAAACGTATGGCTACACCGCCGAGAACCCGGTGCGGGTGGGTGGTGGCCGCACGGCTGGCGCCCGCAACCAGCTGCGCTACTTAAATGCTTTGAAAGGTCCGCAAGGCCAGCCCATCACCTACGAGCGCCAAGCCAGCTGCTGCGCCTTCAGAACCCGCCGCGCCGAAGTCGACAACGTTGGTCTGCTGGACGTGTACAAAGTTAGCTGGGCTGGCAAGCCCACGCCGGTCACCATCTACATAAATATGTACCGCGGGGGCAAATTAATGGCTCCCCAAGGCTTCACAGCCGCCAACTAGCCGATAAGCTGGGTCGGAATCTGTTACTTTTATAGGTTCTTCTGCTGATTTCTGCCCCCGATGCCCACTCGTTACTATCCTCGGCTCGCTGCCCTGGCTTCCGACCCGACCGCCGTGCCCGCCGACCAGCTGCCCAAGCTGCGCAAGCTGCTCGAAACGGTACTGCGTGACGAATGCAAGCGGCTGGAAATGCCTTTTGTCAATCTCAACCAAGCCATTGGTCTGGTGGTCTATGAGCGGGGCCTGCCCGCGGCTTTGCGTCGCCAGCTGCAGGCCCTGCGCTTGGCCGCTAACTTGGTGGTGCACGAGAGCTACGCCGGGACGGCCGCCGAGGTGGCAAGCGGCTTTGCGGCGCTGGCAGCCCTGGTGCTGCACCTCACCGGAACCCAATATGAGGGGCCGGCACCTAGCCAAGCAACCGCCGCAGCGCAACCGGCTCACAACACCGATGCGCCAGCGGCTTCAGCCAGTGTGCCAGCGGCTGGCTTGGCCTGGCGCGTAAATGTGCTGCACGCAAACGAAGCCACTGGCGAGCTAACCGTAGAGATGGCTACTCCCGCCGACGGCCGCCCCAGCGCTCCATTCCGCCTGATACTGCCGCCCGCCTACGAAAACATACTGTCTTTGGCCGCGGCGCTGCACCCCACGCTGCACCTAGTGGGCCCGATGCTGCTGCCCGATGGCAGCGTGCGCCCCCGCCGCGTAGTGCTCGAGCCCGACTACTTGGTGAGCGTAACCACCGTGGCCGAATGCGCCCAACGCGACGGCACCATTCCCGAATGGGCACTGCTAAACGCTTTTCTGCCCGATGAATCCTCGCGCCCCCTGGTGCTGGGAAACCTGGTGAACCTACTGCTCGATGAAGAAGTGAGCCACGCCGCCAGGAATGCTGAGGGAAAAACCAAAAGCGAAGCCCTCAGGATTCGGCTTGAAAAGCAGCAGGTAGCTGCTGGAGAAAACAGTAGGGCAGGCGGAGGCTTTCAACCTGCTGCCGTTCTTGAGGCACCGCAAAACGAGTCCTCCGGGAGTGGAACCGAACAGGAGTTTAACCTGGAGGATTTTCTACGCAAACGCCTTTTCCGCACTTCGCCATTGGCGCTGAGCACTCTGCCTGAGTTCCAAACCCGCACCGGTGTGCCCGAGCTGCTCAACGACTTGCGCCGCCACCACCGCACCCTGCGCGAAACCCGCGAGCAAGGTTTTATCGCCCAAAGCCGTACCGGCTACCAACAGGAACCCTTGCACCTGGCCGATTGCTTCCTGGAACCCACTTTTTTGTCGGCCACCTACGGCCTGCAGGGCCGCCTCGACCTGCTGCACGAAAGCAGCACCGGCTACGACCTGGTAGAATTAAAAAGCTCGACCAAAGTGCCCTTCGGCGAGCCGTGGAGCAACCACGCCGCTCAGGCTCAGCTGTACCGCCTGCTGCTGGAATCGGTGTTTGGGGCCGATGGCGAAACTGCTGGCCGGGGCCGCACCAGCATCCTGTACTCCAACGCCGCCATGGGCCAGCCTGCCGTACGACGCGTCGACCAGGACCAGGAGCTGATTGACCGCTTGCTTTCGACCCGCAACCAGCTGGTGGGCACCGAGCTACAGCTGGCCCGCGCAACCGGCCCGCGCCAAACGGCCCACCTACTGGCCCCGGTGCTGCAGCCCAATCTCACGGCCTTGCCTTCCTTCGGCAAAAGCAAAGCCGAAAAAGTGGCCAACGCCTGGGCTGCCGCCGACCCTGTGGAGCGCGCCTACTGCCTGGAGCTGGCCCGCTTCACCGCCCGTGAAATGCGCCTGACCTTGCTGGGCGACGAAGCTCGGCCTGGCGACGCCGGCGGGCAGGCGGGCCTTTGGTTGCTGCCCCAGGCCCGCAAGCATCAGAATTTCAGTTTGCTTGATGACTTGGTGCTGCTCGAAGACCACAGCAATGCCCCCGACGACGCCCGCGACGGCCTGGGCCCGCACCTCATCTTTCAGCGCCCGGCTGGTGGGCGCGAGGTGAACTTCCGGGCCGGCGACACCCTCATTCTCTACCCACGCCGCCGTGCCACGAAAGAGGCTGAAGCGGCTGCAGCAGCCCATCAGCCTGCCTCCCAGGTCCTCACCGTGCTGGATGCGCAGGTGGTGAAAGTAGTGCTGGCCGAAGACCTCGGGGCCGACGGCCAGGTGGTGCTCAGCGTGCGCAACCGGCGCATGGCTCCGCGCTACCTGCTGGGGCACTCGCACTGGGCCCTGGAGCCGGATACCTACGATACGTTTCGGCGGGAGTGGGCTGGTTTGTCGTCGTTTCTGTGCTTGGCGCCGGAGCGGCGGCGGCGCCTGCTGGCCCGTACCGGACCGCGGGAGCCGGAAGGCTGGTCGGCCACGGTGGGCCCGGCTACTACCGCTTCCGAAGTAGTGGCTCGTGCCCTGGCTGCGCCCGATTGGTTTGTGCTCTGCGGTCCTCCTGGCACCGGCAAAACCCGGGCCGTGCTGCGGGAACTGGCCGTGAACTTATACCGGCAAGACAAGCAGGTGCTGCTGGCGGCCTACACTAACCGCGCCGTCGACGAAATCTGCGAACAGCTGGTCGATGCCGGCTTGCCATTTATTCGGGTGGGGTCGCGGCTGGGCACGGCCCCTATGTACCGACCCTACCTGCTTGATAACATGCTGCGCGACTGCACCAACCGCCAGGCGGTGCGCGACCGGCTGGGTACCTGCCCATTCTACGTGGGCACGGTGGCCAGCCTGCTCGGCAAGCCCGAGCTATTTATGCTGAAGCAGTTCGACCTGGCGGTGGTCGACGAAGCCAGCCAGGTACTGGAATCGCCCATGCTGGCGCTGCTCTCCAAAGTGCGAAAGTTTATCCTCATCGGTGACCACCGCCAACTGCCCGCCGTGGTGGCGCAAGAGTCAGAAACCAGCGCCGTGGCCGCCGAATGCGCCGATTTGCTGCGCGACGAGCTGGGCCTTACCAACCTGCGCAACTCCTATTTTGAACGCCTGTTTCGGCGCGCCGAAGCCCGGTGGTCCCACGCCCACGGCACCCTCGCCGACCAGTACCGCATGCACCAGGACCTGGCCGAATTGGTTAATCAGGATTTCTACGAAAACCAGCTCCGCTGTCCGCAACCATGGCAGGCCGCCCCACTGGACCGGGCCGCCTGGCCCGCCCCAGCCGATGCCTATGCCAGCTCATTGCGTTCGCAGCGGGTAGTGTTTGTGCCCACCCGGCGCATGGCCGAAGATTTGTCGATGAAAGAATCGGCCCAGGAAGCCGAGCTGGCGGCGAGCGCAGCTGCCTACATTGCCCAGGGTTACGGCCGGCTTTTCAATCCCGAAACCACATTGGGCATTATTGCCAGCTACCGAAATCAGGCGGCTCGCATTCGCGCGCGCCTGGCCCAGCTCGCAGTGCAGCTAGAGCTACCCGCCCTGGCCCAGATAAGCGTCGACACCGTGGAGCGGTACCAAGGCAGCCAGCGCGAGGTCATCATAGTGAGTTTCTGCTGCCACCACGAGCATCAGTTGGAGCTCATGGTGTCGCCCGACGAAACCGGCCAGGTCGACCGCAAGCTCAACGTGGCCCTTACGCGGGCCCGGCAGCAGCTGGTGCTGCTCGGCAACGAGGAGATATTGAACCGGGCGCCGCACCACGCGGCACTGCTTGCGCGCATCCGGCAATAGCGCGAACCTTGTAGTTCGCGTCCTCATACCGTGTGGGTGTGGTGCAGGGACGCGAGCTTCGGGGTTCGCGCTGCAGTGCGACAATGCTTCTGCCTTACTGCCTTACTAGTGGCGTAGGTACAAAAAAAGACAGCCGCTGTTAAGCGGCTGTCTTTCGGTATCAGAAGCAAAGTTCTATTTCACGTCAACCAATTCCACATCAAAGCGCAGCACTGCGTTGGAAGGGATGGCTCCGTTGCCGGCTCCCCGTGGCCCGTAACCCAATGCCGAGGGTATTAGCAGTATGCCTTTTTCACCTGTCCGCATCAGGGCAATGCCTTCGTCCCAGCCGCGAATCACCTGTCCGCTACCGAGGACAAAATTGAAAGGAGTGTTGTTGCGTTGCGATGTTGCATCAAATACAGTTCCGTTAAGCAGCTTGCCAGTGTATAAAACCGAAGCAGTCTTGCCCGCTGTGGCTAAAATCCCACTGGGATTCGTGGTTAAGGGAGCATAATAGAGGCCCGATGGCTGCCGAACAGCATTGGTTATGTTGTTATCGGCCAAATATTTCGCAATCAGGGCTTCGTCTACTACGGTAAAGTCAACCACTTCCACTTCAAATCGCAGCACCGCATTGGCAGGAACTGCTCCTTTGCTCGACGGGCCATAGGCCAAGGCTGAAGGAATAAGTAGTTCGGCCTTATCGCCGATATGCATGAGCGCAACGCCTGCTTCAAAACCAGGAATCAGTTGCCCGCCACCTACCACAAAAGTGAGGGGCGTGTTATTCCGACTGGACGTGGCGTCGAAAACAGTGCCAGCCGCATCAAGCAGACGACCAGTATAAAGTACTGAAACGATAGAGCCCGCCGCAATTTTTACACCAGTTGGATTCGTTGTTATCGGGATAAAGTATAGCCCGGAGGGCTGCTTTTGTGCGGTCGTGATGTTGTTATCAGCCAAGTATTTGGTGATAATATCGTTGTCAATGCCACTATAGTCTTTGAGCTCAGGAGCGTCCTTCTGACAGGCGGTAGTAAATAAACTGCTTGCGACTATGAAAGTCAGTAAAAACAAGCGATTCAGATTGGAGAAAAAGGTATGCTTCATAAGTGTTGATTTTTTCCAAAATTACAGACTAATGGCCAAGGCAGTTCGGGAGAAAAACGTTTCCTCCGGTACCTTAACTTGTCGATTGGCGGGTTTTGCTATTGTTGCAAAGGATACAAAACTATAGCCGCCGGCGTGTCAGGCTTATACACTGCGTCGTATTGATGCTGCAATAGGCGTTAAATGCTCGTGCAAAATCATTCATACCATAAAGGCGCTCAGCATGACCGCCTTTATTTTGCTCCAGCACTTAAATACCTCGAAGCAGCCTGTACAACGTTGTAGCACGCTGCCTTCCTGCCTCAGTCATGGCCTAAGCCAAAAAAAGACAGCCGCTGTAAGGCGGCTGTCTTTCGGTATCAGGAGCAGGTTGCTACCTCACGTCTACTAATTCAACATCGAAGCGCAGCACGGCGTTGGCTGGAATGGTGGGGGGGGCGCCCCGCTCGCCATAGCCCAGCGCCGATGGAATGAGCAGAATGGCCTTTTCGCCTTTGCGCATCATTCCAATGCCCTGGTCCCAGCCGGAAATTACCTCGCCGCGGCCGAGCACAAATTCAAACGGAGTATTTCCCCTCGACGACGTAGAATCGAACACCTTGCCGTTGAGCAGCATGCCCGTGTAAAGCACCGAAACAGTCTTGCCCACCGTGGCCCGCGTGCCGGTCGGCACGGGAGAAACCGGCACGTAATACAAGCCGGAACCTATGCGCTGGGCGTCATTAATCTTCTGGTCGCTGATGTAATTGGTGATGAGCTTCTCATCAATCTTGACGTAGTCTTTGCTACAGGAAGATGCAAACAGGCTTGCGGTTGCCAGAATGAAGAGTAAAATGAAACGGTTTGCCACAGGGGGAAATGAAATTTCTGTTAGATATTTTTTATAAAAATAGCGCATTGCGCCCAGACCGAGCCCCGCATTGTTGTTTCGCAAGACTGTTACTTCTATTATGTAGTTAAATGGTTTGCTGGCCCCGGATTCACCTCTAGCGGTGATTACCTGCTGCGTCATTCGATAACCATGTTGCATACATTGATTTCCTGACGACCATCGGCACTGGCCAGGGCCCAGAAAAGGCCCTCCGTACTATGGGGTTTTGCTACGTTTCCCCGGGAGTCGAGCGCAATGACGCCGCCCTTGCCGCCCGCGGCAGCTACTTTTTGGTGAATAACAAGGTCGGCCGCCTCCTGTACAGTCAGGCCCTTGTACTCCATTAGCGCGGCGATGTCGTGGGCTACGGCGTGGCGGATGAAAAACTCGCCGTGGCCGGTGCCCGATACCGCGCAAACGTGATTGGCATAGGTGCCAGCTCCAATAAGTGGAGAATCGCCCACCCGGCCAAACCGCTTGTTCAGCATGCCACCGGTAGATGTTCCAGCCGCAAGCCGCCCCGCTTGGTCAAGCGCCACAGCGCCCACGGTTCCATATTTAGAACTTTGGGGCAGGGTTTGAGCGTGAGACAGGTGGCGCAGCTCGGCTTCCTTCAGCACTTGTAGTTGTTGCCAACGCTCATCGGTGTGAAACCAGGAGGCGGGTGCCGTTTCCAGCCCGGAGGTGGCCGAAAACTCGTCGGCACCCACGCCCGTGAGCAGCACGTGCGGAGAAGTCTCCATCACGGCCCGGGCGGCGGAGATGGGGTTTTTTACGGTCCGAACTCCCGCCACTGCGCCAGCCATCAGGGTGAAGCCGTTCATAATGGCAGCGTCCATCTCGTTTGCCCCGGCATGCGAAAAAACGGAGCCCCGGCCTGCGTTGAACAACGGCGAATCTTCCAAGACTTTCAGGCTCGTTTCAACCGCGGCAACGCTGCTTCCGCCTTTAGCCAACACGGCAAAGCCAGCGCGTGAGGCCGCGGCAAGCGCTTCTTTATAATCTTCCTCTTTCAAGAAGGGGGCGCCAGCAGGGTACAGCCGGCCAGAGCCGCCATGAAGGAGGAGGGTGAAGGGGAAAGGAGGGGAGCCCATGAAATAAGAGAGCAAGAAAATCCTGGCTGACGCTAGAGTCAGGCTACGTTAGGGTTAGGGTTTGAGCGCCGTTAGGACCCGCTTTATTAAGTCGTTCGGGCTGCCGTTGTGCCAGCGCCACACTATTACGAGGTCGTGCTCAGGGTCAATCCAAATGGTGTTCTGGCCGGCTCCCAGGGCGGCGTAGCTAGTAGCAGGGGCGTCGGGCCAGGCTTTTTGCTCGGTGTTGAGCCACCAAAGATAGCCGTAGTCGGGGCCAACGGGTCCGCGGGTCGTGGCCTGCTTTATCCAGTTAGGCGACACCAGTTGCCGGCGCCCCCAGCGGCCTTGGCGCAGCAGCAAGTAGCCGAACCGCGCTTCGTCGCGGGCGTTGATTACCAAGCCGCCACCCCAGCGAGTACCGCCGCTCACGGAGGGCATGGACTTGCCCTTTACCGTGGCCACGGCGTTGGGATAGGGCACCCACTGCCAGGTATTGGAGGCGCCAATGGGGTCCATAACTTCCTGTTTTAGCACATTGGGCAGGGGGCGCTGCCAGAGCCGCAGCAGCGACAGGGCCAGGCGGTTGATGCGCACATCGTTGTACTCGTAGTACGTGCCGGGAACTTGCAGGGCGCGCGGCTTGCGTTCGCCTTTGCCGAAGGCCTCCCGGCCAATGAAGTTGGCATTTTTGCCCCACAGCTCGCCTTCCCACTCACTGGTTTGCCGGGCGTGGTGCTCCCAGGTGATGGAGCGGTTTTGCTCAGAATCGTAGCCACCATCCTTGACATAGGCCGCCACGGGGTCCTTGATGTCCTTGATTAATCCCCGCTCCAGGGTAATGCCCAGGATGGTGGAGAGGAAGCTTTTGGCCACGCTATAAGTGGGGTCGGGGCGCTGCGTATCGCCCCATTCGGCCACAATGTAGCCGTGGCGAAGCACGAGGCCGTTGGTGGCTGCCCGGCTGCTGGGCATGGGCCCCAGCAGTTTGCCAAATATCTCTTCCTGGGTCGAGAAATCCGGCCTCATCTGGGTAGTCCCCTGCGTTTGGGCAAAGGCTATTGCTTCGGCCAGCCGCACAGAATCGAACCCAGCCGCTGCCGCCGACTGGCGTTGCCAGGCAGCGCCAGGGGCGGGAAAATAAGCAGCTGCCGGGGTGGCAGTGGCCCCTGTGGGGCTAGCCGGCCGGGTGCAGGTGGCCAGTGCCGGAAGCAGCAGCAGTGCAAAACTTTTACGAAGCGAAGAAACCACGGAGCAGCGGTGAAAGTGAACGAGCATCAAGGAAGCAGGCCCGACGGCCGCCAAGGCCTCCAAGTTATACTCTATTCATTAATGCGGCTCAACCATCTGCCTCGCTGCACCGCTTGGTCCCTACGGGAAAATACCCAGCGACTGGTAGCTGACGCCCACTTTCTCGATGGCGCTATAGAAGGCCGCCGTGCGCAGGTCCTGGATGCCTTTCACGTCGTTCATTACCGCCCTGATTTCGTGGTAAGCCACAATCATGGTGTCTTCCAGGCCGGAGCGCACGAGGTCAATTTCGTCGGTGCCGTGCACGATGAGCGCCCGTTCCTGGGCGCTGATGCTTTTGCCGGTGTTCTGCTCAATGGCCGATACCAAGCGCTGCAGCGAGGCTTCTTCGGCCCGCTTGCCCATGCGACCAAAGCGAACATTGGACAGGTTTTTCAGCCATTCGAAATAGGAAACCGTCACGCCACCGGCGTTCAGGTACAAGTCAGGCAGCACGACAATGCCGCGCTCGAGCAAAATTTTCTCGGCGTCCCGGGTCACGGGGCCGTTGGCTCCTTCGGCAATGATTTTGGCTTTGATGCGAGCGGCGTTGCCGTCGTGAATCTGGTTTTCCAGCGCGGCCGGCAGCAGCACATCGCATTCGTATTCCAGCAGGTCGGCCGAGTTGGCCACATTCTTTGCGCCCGGAAAGTCGAGAATTGAACCGCTGTTGGTGCGGTGCGTCACTACCTCATCCACGTCGAAGCCATCAGCGTTGAAAATACCGCCTTCGCGCTCAGCAATACCAATAATCAATGCGCCGGCCTTCTGGCAGAAATGGGCGGCGTGATAACCCACGTTGCCCAGGCCCTGCACAATTATGCGCTTGCCGCTCATGCCACTGCTCAAGTCTATTTGCTTGAGCATTTCGGTATCGTTAAATAGCTCGCGCAGTCCAAAGAACACGCCGAGGCCGGTAGCTTCGGTCCGGCCGCGGATGCCGCCCTGGCCCACGGGCTTGCCCGTAACGCTGCCCAGAGCGCTGGTGTCGCCGTATTTGAAGGCTTGGTAGGTGTCGGCAATCCAGGCCATTTCGCGGCTGCCGGTGCCGTAGTCCGGGGCCGGCACGTCGACGCCCGGCCCAATTAGGTTTTTCTTAATCAGCTCGCTGGCGTAGCGCCGCGTTACGCGCTCCAGGGTTTCTACCGAGCTGGTGCGGGGGTTGATTTTTACGCCGCCCTTGGCCCCGCCAAACGGCACGTCGACCAAGGCGCACTTAAAGGTCATGAGCGTGGCCAGCGCTTTCACCTCGTCTTCATCTACGTGAACACTGTAGCGGATGCCTCCTTTGCTGGGCAGCTTGTGGTGGCTGTGCTGCACCCGAATGCCTTCGAACACCTGTATTTTGCCTTCAACTTCAACCGGGAAGTTTACCTTGTAAATGCTGTTGCAGGCCTTTATTTGCTCCAATATGCCGGGGTCCAGTTTAGAGAAGCTAGCCGCTTGGTCGTAGAACTGCAGCACACTGTTGTAAAAGTCTATTCCCTGAATTGGCTGGCTCATACATGAAAGTTTAGGTGGAAAGTTTTATCGTAACGGCAAATAGAATTGAACCGTTGTGTCAAACGCAGGCCGAACGTACTCCCCATGGCGTTTAAGAAGCCCACCTCGAGTAACCTCGGCAGGTCTAAACTCAGCTAATGGCCAAGAGGACCGGGGCAACATTGTCAGAGCCTGCTTTCTACCACCAAATCATCGGGTTGGGGCTGGCTGGCTTTTGGTCTTTTGTAGAAATAAAGAATCAGCAGCGGCAGCAAGGTCAGCTCGGCCACCACGCCGAACAGCAAAGTCAGGCCAATGAGCAGGCCCACGTAAAACGTCCCATCAAACTTCGAAAACAGCAGTGTAGAAAAGCCGCCTACCAGAATGAGGGAAGTGGTGATAACGGCTTTGCCGGCGAGCAAATACGTGCGCCGCACGGCCCTGAATATGTCAGGCTCTTTCGCAAGCGTGAGCCGCAGCTTGGAGATGAAGTGAATGGTGTCGTCGACAGCAATGCCGAAGGCGATGGTGAAAATGATACTGGTGCTCACTTTCATGCTCACGCCGGCTAGCCCCATCACGCCCGCCACAATGATGATGGGCAGTAGGTTGGGAATGAGCACCACAATGGTCATGCGCAGGGATTTGAACAGCGCCAGCACAATCAGCATGACCATCAGCACGTCGATGACCATGCCTTGAATCATGTTCAGGGTAAGGTTTTCGTTGTTCTTGTCGATGAGGTTGGAGGAGCCGGTGAGGCGCGTGGTGAGGACGGTGGAGTCGACGCTGGCGCGCAAGTGTTTGCGCAACGCGTCGTTGAGGGCACCGGCGCGCACGCTGCCCACGTCGGCCATGCGGCCGGTAAGGCGGCCGGCCGAGCCATCGGGGAGGGCCAGGGCGCTGAACTCTGGCTTTTTGCGAAATAGCTTGAGCTTGCTGCGCAGGCGCTGCAGCTCCAGGGTGTCGGTGGGCAGGCGGTATTCGGCCAACCCTCCGCCATTCAGGGCTTTGCGGACCGATTTTACCAGCGTAACCGGCGAGGCCGCGAAGCGCAGCCCGTAGGTGTGTTGCAGGTAGTCTTCAATCTTTTCGGTTTCCTGCAGCACCGCCAGGTCGTAGATGTCGCGGCCGGGCGCTGGCCTCAGCTCCATCTCAAAGGGCCGCAGGCCGGCAAACTGGCGCTCGAAAAAGAAGAAGTCCTGCCGCACCGGGTCGCTTTTCGACAGGTCGTCGAGCAGGGAAGAATTGATGCGGACGCGCGTCGAGAACCCAATGGCCGTGGCCAGCACCAGCCCACTCACCACAAAAATGAGCCGCCGGCGCACCAGCACCAGGCGAAACAGCCGGCCCAGCACCCCGTCCCAGCTGTGGCCTTGGCGGCGGGGCTCCCGCAGCTGCGGCTTGCCCAGCAGCACCAGCATGGCCGGCAGCAGCGTGAAGCTGAGAATGAACGCCAGGATGATGGCCACGCCCGTGAACAACCCGAAGTTGTGAATGGGCCGAATGGTCGACGTCATCAGCGTGAAGAAGCCCAGGCTGGTGGTGAGCGCCGACAGGCCCGACCCAAACCCCGACTCCTTTATAGTAGTCCACAGCGCTTCCTTCTTGCCAGCGCCGTAGCCCAGCTCGCTCACGTAGCGGCTGATGATGTGAATGGTGTCGGACATGCCCACCACAAAGAGCATGAGCGGGAGCAGGGCCGTCATCAAGTCAATGCTCACGCCAAAGGCCGACATCACGCCCAGGCCCCATAGAATGGCCCCCAGCACCACTATCAGCGGCAGCACCACGCCCCACCACGTGCGGAAGGTGAGCCAGAGCAGGCCCGTTACCAGTATAACGGAGAGCGACATGAACACGACCAGCTCCCACTGCAGGCGGTCGACGAATACCGACTGTGCCACCAGCTTTCCGGCAAAGTGGACCCGCTCGTCGGGCAGGCCCGCCCGTGCCAGACCCGCCCGCAACGCCGCAAAGAGGGAATCGCCGGGCGGCTTTTCCAGGTCGGGGGTGATTTGCAGGACCAGGGCCACGGCGCGGGCATCGGGGCTGAAGATGTTGCCGACCAGGCCGGGGGTGCGGTAGATAAGGGTGGAATCGTCGGCGCGGCGGGCAGGCTCGTTGGGGTGAAGGTAGGGCAGGCTGAACAGGCCCAAGCCCTCCACCACCGGATTGGACAGGGTGGTGGGCGAGGTGATACTGAGCACATGCCGCTGCCGCCGGGCCAGCCGGGTCAGCGTATCGACTTGGGCGAGGAAGGCAGGGTCAAACACCGTTTTGCCGGCTGGGGCTTCCAGGCCCAGCAGCACGTAGTCGTTGTCATTGCCGAAGCGCTGGGTATAGCCCTGATAGTAATCCAGGTCGGGGTCGCCGGCTGGGTAAAAATCGTTGAAGTTGTAGTTGAACCGCAGCTGAGCGGTGGAATACACGCTCAGGACCGTGATGAGGCCCAGCAGGAACAGGGTGAGGTGGGCGAGGCGGCGAAGAGGCATAAGCGGGCCGCCCGCGCCGCCACCGGCCGGGGCAGGTGCCGGGCCGACGGCAAAAGGTGGGCAACAACAGAAAAACAACCACTGCTCCGACTCACAATTAATGCAGCACAGCGGCGTATATTAGAGCCTGAAAACCGCGCATTTTCCCCTTTTGTTTCCCTCCACTCAACTTCGTTTCACATGAAAAATACCCTGCTCGCCCTTGCTTTGTTTGCCTTCGCTGGCAGCGCTGCTTTTGCCCACGATGGCCACGACAAGGACGGTAAAAAAGGCAAGAAGGAATCCTGCTCTAAAACCATGGCCGCTGGTAGCTCCTGCTGCATGAAAAAGGAAGGCAAGACCGCTAGCGTAAAGCCCGCTGTGAAGGCGCCCGCTACCGTAAAGCTCTAGTTGGCGTAAGCACCGTTTCGTAGGTAAGCCGGCACACAACGGCCCCGCCCCATGAAGGGGCGGGGCCGTTGTGTGCCGGCTTTTTCTGTGCCATCGTTCTTCCAAAATAGAAAGGACTGTTCCGATTCAGGGCGCGGCGTGCTGCTGGCTAGGACAGGGCAGTAGTATCAGCAACAAGCAGTTGAGGGCTATAAGGTTCTTCTATCTATATGTAACAGAGAGTATTTACCTAAATTTTTTGTACTTTATTAAGAGTTATGAAATTTCATATTTTATAATTATTACAAGAAAAATTGTTAGCATTTTAAAGACAACATTGTAAACTAATCTAAAATAAACCGCAAAAATGAATTCTAGTAGACAAGAAACCTGGCGTCATCGCCACTTTTCGCAGGCAAACTAAGCTGAGCCTTAGGCCGATGCCGTTGGGTCAGTTGGAAGTTAAAATGTCCTGCATTCGGCTATATGGGCGTACCCTTTTATGGAATGCCATAATTTTATACAGTTAAATTTTCATTAGGCAAAATCTGGTCTCAGGATGAATAGAGACCGATAAGTTAGCTAATATATAAAGAGTGCAATAATATGTTGATGTTATGAAAACTATATTTTTGGAGTCCACTTATAACTAACCCCTTAGTTTTAGGATACTTCCAGTACACATTCATTCTATTTTAATGAGAAAACAACTACCTCGGGTCGCTCGTCTTATGCTGACGGCAGCCCTAATCTCATCGGGAAACGCGGCATTTAGCCAGGGCTCACCCGCTGCCAACAAAGCAGCCGTGCCTCGTGCCGCACTCGAACACCTTAAAAGCAAAAAGCAGGCGCTGCAACTCTCCGATGAGGACATTGCCGACTTGGTACTGAGCAGCGAAAGCAGCTCCAAAAAAAGCGGCCTCCGGCACCTGTACCTGCAGCAGCGGTACCAGGGCATCGAGATTCACAACGCCGTTACCAACATCAGCCTGACCAAAAACGACGAAGTCGTGCAGGTGGGCAACCGTTTCGAAAAGCAGGCGGGTAAAAAAGTAAAAGCCAAGGGCTCGAAAATGTCGGCTCAGGCCGCCGTGGCTGCTGCCGCCAAGCACCTTAACATTTCTCTAAAGCAACCACTAGCGGTTGAGAAGCGCGCAGAAAGCACTGGTGATGCAGTAGTGTTCTCCAAAGGCGGTATTTCGCTGGAGCCCATCACAAGCAAGCTCGTGTACCAGCCCATGCCCGACGGCAGCTTGCGCCTGGCCTGGGAAGTGTCTATCTACGAACTGGACGCCCAGAACTGGTGGAACATCCGCGTAGATGCCGCCACGGGCGAGTTCCTGGAGAAAGACAACCTGGTAACGCACTGCCAGTTTGACAACAACGGCCCCAATGGTGTGGCCATGCACGAAGGCCATGCTCACGCCGCTAAGGCAGAAGTTAAAGCGTTTGACTTCTCGCGCGTCATTGCCAGCATCACGGCTGGCAATTCCTATAGCGTGTTTGCCATGCCATTAGAAAGTCCCAGCCATGGTGACCGCTCGGTGGTCTCTACTTCCAAAGCCGACGCCACGGCCTCGCCCAGGGGCTGGCACTACACGCCATTTGGCGATGAAACCCGGACTCGCGGCAACAACGTCTTCGCTTACGAAGACCCCAACAACAACAACAACTTTAACCTGAACTACAGCCCCGATGGTGGTGCTGACCTGAATTTCAACTTCCCGCTTGACCTAACCAAGCAGCCCGTTGTTAACCGCAACGCGGCCACGGCGAACCTATTCTACTGGAACAACATCATTCACGATGTGTGGTACCAGTATGGCTTTGACGAGGCCAGCGGCAACTTCCAATACGGCAACTTTGGCAAAGGCGGCGCGCAGAGCGACCCCGTGCTGGCTGAAGCGCAGGATAGCCGCAACATCCCTACAACCCGCAACAACGCCAACTTCGCGACTCCTGCCGATGGCGGCGCCCCCCGCATGCAGATGTACCTGTGGAGCAGCCCGGCCGACCCGGACATGTTCCGCGTGGTAACGCCCGCGGTAATTGCCGGCTTCTATCCGGCCACGCAGGCTGGCTGGGGCAAGCAGCTGACCTCGGCTTCGCTTACGGGTAAGCTCGTAATTGCCCAAGGCACGGGTACTGTGCCCGAACAGGGTTGTGGCGCCGTTACCAACGTGACTGAAATAGCCGGCAACATTGCGGTAGTGTACCGCGGCACTTGCCCGTTCACGGAGAAGGCGGAGGCAGCCCAGAAGGCAGGCGCTAGTGCCGTTGTTATCATCAACAATGCTCCTGGCGCTCCCATCGCCCTGGGCGGCACTCCTACCGTTCCCGTAACGATTCCGGTCGTGATGGTTAGCGACGTGACGGGTTTGGCCATCCGTAATCAGATGAATGCTGGCGAAGAGGTTACCATTGCGCTTAAAGACGATGGCAAGCCCGAACTGGACGGCGACTTTGACAACGGCATCATTGCCCACGAATACGGTCATGGTGTATCTAACCGCCTCACCGGTGGCCGCCTGCTAGCCACTTGCTTAAACAACGAAGAGCAAATGGGCGAAGGCTGGAGCGACTGGTTGGGCTTGGTGATGACCATGAAGCCCGGCGACACCGCTGGCAAAAAGCGCGGCATCGGCACCTACGTGCAGGGCCAGGCCACCGACGGCAACGGCATTCGCCCTGCGCCCTACAGCACCGATTTCGGAATCAACAGCTTTACCTACGCAGCCACCAACAACCCTGCTATCAGCCGGCCCCACGGCATTGGCTTTGTGTGGTCGACCATGCTCTGGGACATGACTTGGGACTTGATTAGCAAGTACGGTTTCGACGAAGACCTCTACTCGGGCACAGGCGGTAATAACCTGGCCATGCAACTAGTCATCGACGGCATGAAGCTGCAGCCTTGCCGCCCTGGTTTCGTGGATGGCCGCGATGCCATTCTCTTAGCCGACCGTACCAACAACGGCGGCGCTAACCAAGAGCTTATCTGGCGTGCATTTGCCAAGCGTGGCTTGGGCTTTAGTGCCAAGCAGGGACTGAGCACCAGTCGCTCTGACCAAGTAGAGGCTTTCGATGTTCCCCCCATGTACGCTTGCTCGGCGCCCACCATCACCGTGTCGCCGGCCACTGCAGGCTTCACCGGTGCTGCCGCTAAAACCATCTACCTGGGCTACGGCACGCAGACGGTGACCCTGACGGCTAGCAACATCTCGGCTGACCCCGCCTTCACGTCCTTCACCTGGGCTCCGGCCGCAGGCCTGAGCAATGCTTCGATTGCAAACCCCGTGTTCACGCCTACCACGGCTGGCTCGTACACCTTCACCGTGACCGTGAAGAACGACAACGAGTGCACCCGGTCTGCCAACGTTACCATTGAGGTAATCGATGTACGCTGTGGCCCCGTTAATGCGAAGAAAGTGGAGGTATGCTTCAAAGGCAAACCCATGTGTGTAGATGTTAAGGAGGCGGGCCAGCTGCTCTCCACTGGCAAAGCCACCATCGGCAAGTGCACTACGCCCCAGGCCAAAGCCACAGAGTCTAGCTTGGTGGTTGCCGACAGCGGCACCAACGAGCTGCAGCTGATGGCCTCGCCCAACCCCACCGCTTCGACTACCAACCTGTCGTTCACGCTCACCAAAGCCGGTTCGTACCGCCTGGAAGTATTGAACATGCAAGGCGCCCTGGTATCGGTAGTGGCCGAAGGCACCGGCGATGCCGGCGAACGCCGCGACTACAGCTTCAGCAAAGGCCGCTTGGCCACGGGCATGTACGTGGTTCGTTTGGTAACCGGCACCCAGAGCCAGTTTGCCCGCATCCTGTTGATGGACTAGTCTAGTCCTTAACACGAGTCCCACTTGAAGGGAGGCCGCAGCAATGCGCGGCCTCCCTTCTTGTTTTTAGAGCGGTTTCGGATTCGGTGTACACCTGCCGGTATACTCAAGGCTAAACTGCGCTGGTCAGACTTTGTAACCGAGTCCACTTCATATTCACCGGTCACTTGGGCAGCGCAGTCAACTGCCGGCAGCATTGGCTACTTTTGCCAATTGACTTGGCGTGCTGCTGAGTTGAATGATTCCAGCCGTTTTCTGCCCTAAAGGGCTACTCCGCCTTGCCATGCGCCAATACCTCGACTTGCTTCGCCAGATTCTTGACCAGGGTACCGTGAAAACCGACCGCACTGGCACCGGCACTATTTCCATCTTCGGACCGCAGATGCGGTTCAACCTGGCCGAAGGGTTCCCGCTGGTGACCACCAAGAAGGTGCACCTGAAGAGCATCATCCACGAACTGCTGTGGTTCCTGAAGGGCGACACCAATATAGCCTACCTCAAAGAGCACGGCGTAAAAATCTGGGATGAGTGGGCCGACGCCAACGGCGAGCTCGGCCCCGTGTACGGTCACCAGTGGCGCTCCTGGCCCGATGGCCACGGCGGCCACATCGACCAAATCAGCCAGGTTATCGAGCAGCTCAAAACCCAGCCCGACTCGCGCCGCATCCTCGTCTCGGCGTGGAATGTAGCCGAACTGCCCGAAATGAAGCTGCAGCCCTGCCACGCCCTTTTTCAGTTTTACGTAGCCGATGGCAAGCTCTCCTGCCAACTCTACCAGCGCTCGGCCGACGTCTTCCTGGGCGTCCCCTTCAACATTGCCAGCTACGCGCTACTCACCCTCATGGTGGCCCAGGTAACCGGCCTGCAGCCTGGCGAATTCATTTGGACCGGCGGCGATACCCACCTCTACAGCAACCACCTCGAGCAAGCCCGCCTGCAGCTGGAGCGCGACCCCAAACCGCTGCCCCTAATGCATGTGAACCCCACAGTGACGGACATTTTCGGGTTCAAATACGAAGATTTTGAGTTGAAGAACTACGAGCCTTGGCCTGCGATAAAAGCGCCGGTAGCCGTGTAGTCTCTAGTTCCACTGCTATTGACGCTCGGTTGATTCCGAACTATAGCGCCTTGCTGGCATGAAATAAAGCTAAATACCCCGAGTAGCTTAAACAGCTTTTTAGGGAGGAGGCGCGGAGTCTACGGTCGTACTGGCATCCGCGCCTCCCGGCGGCGCCTTACAAGCCTTTCGCGCTCAGGCCGCCGTCCACAAGCAGGCATTGGCCGGTGATGTAGGACGCAGCGGGCAAACACAAAAATGCTACTGCCGCCGCTACTTCGGCTGGCTCGCCTACGCGGGCCAAAGGCGTGCCAGCCACTACTTTGGCTAGCATCTCGGGGCGAGCCAGCAAGGTCTTGGTCAGGGGCGTATGAATAAACCAGGGCGATACGGTGTTGACCCGTATGCCAACGGGGGCCCACTCCACGGCCAGGTGGCGGGCCAGCTGCTCTTCAGCCGCCTTGGTCATGCCGTAGGGCGCGCCGGTCCCTACGTCGAACCGGCCTGCCACCGAGCCTACGTTCACAACCGCAGCCTGGTCGGAGGCCGCTAACAGGGGGTAGGCCGCCCGGCACATTTCAATGGCGCTGAACAGGTTCACCTGAAACAACTGCTCGTATTCGGCCGTGGTGTAGTCGTTAAACGACTTGCGAATGTTGGTGCCTACGTTGTTGATTAGCAAATCCAGGCCTTGCCACTGGGTATGCACCTGCTCAAAGATGGCGGCTCGGCCTGCCTCGGTGCTCACATCTGCCGCGATGCCGGTTGCAGGGAGGCCCCGTTGAACCCAGTCTTCCACCACCTGCGCGACTTCGGCGGCGTCGCGGGCCACGACGAGCACCTGGGCGCCAAACGTTAGCAGTTCTTCCGCCACCGCCCAGCCAATGCCTTTAGTGGCCCCAGTCACCAGGGCCCGGCGGCCCGTTAGATTCCATTGATTCGTCATAGCTGCTAAGACGAGGCAGGTAGTGGAAGGGTTGAGCGTAGCGCCTTAAAACGCGCAGTGTTTGTGTCGACAGCTAGTCAAAGAAGGCGCCGCCGGGAGATGAGAGTTTTCATGAGGAGCCCACACGGTCAATTAGGGCGCTCCTCGTAATCCGGTTACTCGGGTGAGCTGATTGGTGCCGATTCGGCCCAGCGGCAGGCGCCAAGATTTCTGGAATTCTCGCCTGCGGCCCAGAGCATGGACGTAGGCTCAGTACGCTGCGGCCACTGGTCCAGCAATTGCTCCAGCGCCAGGTGGGCCGATTCAACTGCGACTTCTGCCAATTAATGCGTCGGCAGGGCTTTGCTGTCCAGCGCGACCGACGAGGCCCATTGCCCGGCCGGACGTGCTTCGTAAGTCTCGTTTGCTTCTACTGTCCCGCCGGGTACCAGTTGCGCAGCCGAACGTCGATTTTCTGGTTGGCTGAGTTCACGGTTTTCTTAAAGGCGCCCACGTCGCTCAGGCCACTCGAACCCCGGTAGTGGTATGGGTAGACAATGCCCGGTTTAAAGGCTAGTACGCCCTGCGCGGCCTGTTGCAAATCCATGGTGTAGGGCAGGTTCATGCACACGAATGCCACGTCGATGCCCTTGAGGGCGCGCATTTCGGCAATGTCTTCGGTGTCGCCGGACAGGTACACGTTTTTGCCGCCCAGGGTCAGCACGTAGCCGTTGCCCCGGCCTTTGGGGTGCCGCGCGTCGGGCGCTTCGGGCAGGTTGTACATCGGAATGGCCGTCACCCGCAGGCCCAGCGTGTCGAGCCGCTGGCCGTTGCGCAGGACCCGGGCCTGCGCTTGGTACGCCGCCGGCAGCAGCTCCGCCACCGCTGGGGGCACCACCAGCAAGGTCTTGCTCAGGGAGAGGCCCGCCAGCGTCTTCAGGTCCAGGTGGTCGCCGTGAATGTCGGTAATAAGAATAACATCAGGCGCAGCCAGCCCAGCGTAGGCCGCCGACCCGCCGTAGGGGTCCACGTACATAGTCTTGCCATTCCACGTCAACACCACACTGCCGTGCGTGATGGGCTGCACCGTGAGAGGACCTTTTTTAGTCGCAATCCGGTCAGCGCCCACCCGCGACACAGCCACGGTGGGGGCGGTTTGGGCCGGCGCTGGCACGGCAAAAGCTGCCAGAGCGGCCGTGAGAAGGATGGTCGATTTCATTAGATTGTTGGCTGTTGAGTAAGAAGTATGACCGGCTTCATACAGCCGCTTGGCTTGTAGCAGTAATCGCCCCCGAAACCGGTATCATAACCGGGGCGCCCTGCACAAGTTCAGGCCATGTAGCACCAAGGCCCATAGCGGCATTGCGTCAATAATACCCACAAAATCAAACGCCTCGGCGCAATTGGCAGCCCTTATTGGCAGGAACGTCAAAGCAAGTATGTCCAAGGGGGCAAGCACCACACCGGAAAATGCCGCTAGCAGCGGCTCCAATAGAAGATATGGGGTCTGGTGACGGGGTTACGGTTTCTTGATGGGAAATAGACTGCTTCCGACTTGTTGCCTCAGCCACTCCATGGATTCTTGGTTGGTTTCCTCAAAGCGCCAGTGGCCGGTAATGGGTTCAATCACCACGGTCTTAGGGGCCTTCACGGCGTTTACGGCCGCATAAACCGAGGTGGGCGGGCACGTATTGTCATTGTAGCCCCACGAGTAAAAGCCGGGGACCGTGAGTTGCCGGGCGAAATTAACGACGTCGTAGTAGCCGATTGTGCGGAGTTTGGCTGGGGTATTGTTCGTGCCAGCCGCGCGCGCGTTCAGCAAGTGCGGCCAGCCCCCGGCCCGGCCGTGCAGGTAACCGGTTACGTCACATAGAGCCGGGTAAAAGGCAGCCACGGCCTTTACCCGCTGGTCCAGCGCCGCCGTTACCATGGCGAGGGCCCCACCCTGGCTGCCGCCGGTCACGACCACGTTTTGGCCGTCAAATTCGGGCAAGCTGCTCAAATAATCAATCGCGCGGATACCGCTCAGGTACACGCTTTTGTAATAGTAATTATCCCGGTCATCGAGCCGGACCGACATGTAATCACCAAAGGCATTGCTGAGGTTTTTGTAGGTGCCCGCGTCTAGCAGCGGCGAAATGCCATGGATTTCCGTGCTCAGGCTAATAAAGCCCTGGTCGGCAAAAAAGGTGTTTGGCGCTGCCGGTTTTACCCCCGCGCCCGGCGGTGAAAACAGCACCGGGTACTTGCCGGGAGCCTTTGGTTTGCACAAGAATCCGTACAAGCGCTGGCCATGTTTGTAATGCTGCAGGTTTACCAGGTAGACATCAACGGTGGAAGTGGAATGTTCCGGCAGGAAGGTTAGGTGGGCGTCCATCGGCACTTTGGCGGCCTCAGCTTTGGCCGCCTCCCAAAACGCAGAAAAATCAGCAGGCAGGGCCACGGTGGGGGCAATCCGCTCCGGTGAAAAACCTACTTTCACCAAGTTGCGGTAGGTCTTGCCCCGGTATTCCGTCTCGACCAGCAATTGCCGAAAACCCGGCTCCCGGCTCGTGCCGATGTCAATTTTTCCCCGGCCCTGCTTTAGCTTCAGGGTTCCCTTTTTCTCGGCCGCCAGCATTTCCGGACCAAACTCGTAGCGGATGGTTACCTCTTCCAGCGGCACATCATTTTTCAATACGGTCACCTGCACCGAGGCCGGTTGATTCACCTCATATTTCCAATCAGCAGCGCCAGGCGTCATTAGTAAGCTAATGAGCTTTACAGGCGCTGCCGCGTTCTGCGCACGTGCTGCTGGTAAAAGCAGCAGGTAGAGGCACAAAGTCACTAAAATGCAGGTGTATCTCATGCTAACTTAAATCGGTAATAAAGTCTGGGATTAACCGCTATAGCTGGTGCTTCAGCAGTAGAGATTTGCTGAATTAAGCGGCCGCTGTTGCTTGGAAGGTATTGCTTTAAATCCCTTATCCAGCAGCAATTCTCCGGCGTTTATGGGGTTTGTTTAAGCGGAGGGCCGAATTTACACGATATGCAAACAACCGCTTGAAAACGCACTTTTTACCGCCGTTTTACGGCTGCCCTTTTTGAATGAATGCTGCTTGAAGGCTACGCGTGAAAGTCTACCCTGTAGCAAAAAGTGTCCTTTAGCCCACGCGGCACTGGCCGCCAACCAATACCACAACCCCAAGGCATGGGCAACCCGGCGGCTCCTCCCCATCTGATAACGTACCCGACCGGTGGCGGCCAAGCTTAAAATCCTCTGGTCGCGAGCCGGGTTGGGTCATCTGCGGCTAGCTTAGCGTAAGATTACGCCCTTTACGAACAGTGCCCCTCCATGAGAAAATTCATTGCAACTACCTGGCTGCTTTGCTTATTCACCATTGCGACCTATGCTCAGGTGATAGATTCCAAGGTAATTGATGATGGCAGCAGTGGGCCGCATAAAGCCATGGCCGCGAAAGAAGCCGCTTTTCCCGACTATGTGGTCTACCGTCCAAAAGATATCAAGGCTGCCTCAAGGGCGGAAGGCCGGCTGCCGGTCATTGTGTTTGGTAACGGTGGCTGTGCTAATACCTCCATCACCCACGAGCGGGTACTGTCGGAAATTGCCTCGCATGGCTACCTTATTATTGCCATCGGGGCCCTGGCAAAGGAACCGTTAAAAACTCCCGCTTCCACGCCATCCTCTATGCTATTAGCAGCGATTGATTGGATAGTTGCTCAAAGCATGGATAAAAAAAGCGAGTATTATAAGCGCATAGACATTAGTAAGATAGCAGCCATGGGACAGTCCTGCGGCGGTGCTCAGGCGCTATATGCAGCAGCCGATGCCCGAATCAAAACATCGGTCATTTTCAACGCCGGTATGGGCAACATGTCGATGGCCGGCGCCGACCAAGCCTCCTTGAAAAAGCTACATGGTCCGATTGTATATATCATTGGCGGACCTTCTGATATTGCTTATGCCAATGCGCAAATGGATTACGAACGAATCGACCAGGTTCCGGTGGCCTTTGCCGACCTGGGCAACGGGGGCCACATGGGCACTTTTGGTGATAAGTTCGGGGGTTCTTTTGCCCGCATAGCACTTGATTGGCTGGACTGGCAGTTGAAAGGCCAAACGAACAAGGCCACTGTATTTCTTCAGAATGAGCTGGCTGCGTATCCGGGCTGGACGGTGAAGGCCAAAAATCTTAAACAGTAAACGCTATGAAAAGAAAGCTGCTATCTGTTGTAATGCTATCGATGGCGGTAGCGGCGGCTTCTTGCAGCCGCCCGGTCAACCAAGGAAATAGCTCAAAGAGTACGGTGCGTGACCCTGGCTCTAAAACCATAACCTTAGCCAAAGACATTCGGTACCGAGAAGGCAGCAGCCCCGCCTGGGTGCTGGACCTAGCCATGCCGGCAGATGGGGGCCGTCAGCTGCGGCCGGCCCTCGTGATTGTGCACGGGGGCGGGTGGAGCGGGGGCTCAAAGTCAGACGCCGTTTATCAGAAAATGATGATGGACTACGCGCTCAAAGGCTACGTTACCATCAATGTCAACTACCGGCTGACCGGCGAAGCCCCATTTCCGGCGTGTATCGAGGACGTAAAGACTGCGGTACGCTGGCTGCGGGCGCACGCAGCCAAATACCAAGTCGACCCAGCCCGCATTGGGAGCTACGGTCATTCGGCCGGCGCCCACCTGGCCCTGATGCTAGCTATGGTACCAAAGTCGGCCGGCCTGGAAGGTGACGGCGGCTGGAACGACTATTCCAGCCAGCTGAATGTGGTGGTGGCCGGTGCGCCACCCACCGAGCTCGGCCGGGATGTTCCCATGGCCAAAACCGTCTGGTGGCCGATAGGCTATATCGCGGCCAACCACCCGCCGATGCTCCTCATCCAGGGGGCCGATGACCCAGTTGTTCGCGCCGCGCGGACCGATGATTTTGTGCAGAAGATGCGCCAAGCCGGTGCCCCCATCGAATACCTGAGAATAGACGGGGTGGGCCACGGGGTGGCGTATGCCGACAAGTTGGATACAACCGACCCGGCGATAGAGAATTTTCTTGCTAAGTATTTGAAGCCGTAGGATAAACCGTAAATCCACGCAGGCTGAATCATTGCATGATTATGCTAATCAGAGTTGTTAATAAGCACCAGCGGTTATGAAGAAAACTTGCTTACCTACGGTTTCGATTGCCGTCGTCGTATCACTCGTCGGCTGCACTGCGCAACGAAGTACAACTGCCGTCCCGCAACGATTCAAGCAGGAAGCAAGGGGAGGAGCGGATGCTGCCCGGGTGAAGAAAGTAGCCAGCATGGATTCGCTGCTGCAGTCATTTATTGACCAGAAGAAAGCGAGCAGCGTCGTCGGTTTCGTGGCCAAAGGGGGGACCATCGTCTACAAGAAAGCATTTGGCTGGAAGGACATCGAGAACAAAACCCCGGCCACTGCTGAGGATTATTACATCCTGTTCTCCCAAACAAAAGCCGTGACGACGGTTGCTTTTATGACGCTGGTTGAGAAGGGGTTGGTAGGGGTCAACGACCCGGTTGCCAAGTATTTTTCCGGCATTCCGGATAAAGTAGTGACGGCCGTCCACGACGATGGAACCTACGAAACCCGCCCGGTGGCTTCCCCCATGACGTTTGCCCACCTGCTGTCTCATTCGTCAGGACTTAATGCCGGACTGGTCGGAGATATTCGCCGGGCTGAAATCAAGAAAAAGGGCAGCAGCGCCGAAGCTGCCGCCCCCACCGCGCTCAAAGGCCAGCGCACAGGCGGCCGAGGCACTGCCAAATACCTGGAAGAAGAGATGCTGGCTTTGGCCAGTTACCCGCTCGGCTTTGACCCCGGCACGCAGTGGAACTACCACATCAGCACGAACATGCTGGCGTATCTGATTGAACGCATATCAGGCAAGCCATTGCAGCAATACGTCAAAGAGACCATACTGGAACCGCTTGGCATGCAGGAAACCGCCTGGTATTACGAGCCTACCAGGCTGAGCCGCTTCGTGAAAGCTTATAATTACGCGGACGGAAAGCTGGAGCCCGCCTCAAATATGTACAGCGAAGCAACCGTTAGTGCCGAGCAAACCTATGCCGAAGGCGCTATTGGGCTGAACGGCCCAATTGAGGATTATGCGAAATTCTGTCAGATGCTGCTCAACAAAGGAGAGTTCAACGGGCACCGCATCCTGAAACCGGAGACCATTGCTTTGATGACGAAAACAAATCGTCTGCCGGAGGTGAATGCCGGTGGCAAAGGGTTCCAGTTCGGCCTGGGCTTCGAACTGTATAACGCAAGTAAGAAACCGGCACCGGAAGTATCAAACACCGCTTTTGCCTGGGGCGGGTTGTACGGAACGGAGTACATCATTGACCCGGAGAATAATCTGATAGCCTTGTTCTACCTGAATATGCCCCGGCGCGAGCCATTGTATCCGACATTCCTGAGTAAAGCCTACAAGCTTTTCAAATGAGCCTATTTTATCACTTACTATTCATTGGGATAGGCATTCAATCTGAATACGGTGTGGTAGTCTAGGAGAGCCGGACAGAAGTAGGGCGTATATTTCTTCTGTTGTGACAGCCAAGCGCTTGGTCAGCGAGAGCCGCAATACCCGAGCCGCAGCGCAGCAACTGAGCATCAGTTTCAAGTTGTGCTACCGTACAACGCGTGAGCCGGCTGGGCAATTGTTACGACAATCCCCACGCCAAATTATTGTCGAGCCGTGTCAACGCCGATTTGCTCAGCGGCGGCCGCTTTCCGGAACTGAAAGAAGCCCAGCTCACAATCAGGCACCACTCGGCCCGCGGTTACCTCGTCCAATCACTTCGAAACCTGCCTTCCAACCACTTCCCAATTGTGTCCGGCTTAGCTAGACTTTCTACATGAAAAAACGGGGTCAGGTATAGAAGCACAGCCGGTGGCGTTCCCCGTAATCGGAGAATAAAACCAGTGTCATCTATTTAGGTACAATCACCCCGCTGTCTGTATCTCTGGCCAAGCAGGCGCCTGCTAGCAGCGCCAAGGCCACAATGCTGGCCACCGTCCGTACATCGTGCCAGGTGTTCCAGGTTGTGGAGAAGTGCGTACGGGCGGCGGCGGTTTGGGCAGCAGTAGCACTGGTCAGTTGGAAAGACGCCAACGTTTCGTTCAGTGGAATGTTGACCGCCACTGTTACGCCGAGACTTCCCGCCCAGAAGATGCCGGTAGCTGCTACCAACAAGCGAAATCGCCAGGAATACGGGTGGCGGGCACACCGCGCGGTGGCTAGCAGCTGCAGCAGCGGCCCTCAAAAAAAGCTGGCCGCAAACACAGGATTTTGAATGACGTCGTTGATGGCCTGCATAGCCGCGATGTATGCCGGCGCTGGCAAGCGGGCCAGCCCGGGGTTGACTGCGACCGAGAAGCCATAGTAAACACCCGCAACCAGCCCCGTTGAGACGGTAGCCATGGTCAGAATAATGGGTTTGCCTCGCATGCAATAAAAAAGAGCAGCATCAATAGGAGAGGCTGGCCGCCCGCCGCAAGTAGGTAGCATCGTGAAGCTGTTGAAGCATAAAGTCTGCTACGTCTGCCCGCGAAATCTTAATTTTAAGGTTTTTCTCGGTGGCAGGAAAGCCGTGCCGGTAAGTGCCGGTGCGCGGGCCGTTGGTGAGAGTGCCGGGGCGGGCAATGGTCCACTCGACCGGGCTCTGCCGGATGAGGGCTTCCTGCAGCTCCGAGTCGGCGAAGGCGCTGCGTAGAAACAGTGGCACAATCAAGTACTTGTAGGAGAAGGGCAGCGCCGCTTGGCTATCACCCATGCCCAGAGTAGTCAGGCACACCAGGCGGCGCACGCCGGCGTGCTGCATGCCGGCCAGGATGTGGCGGGTGCCTTCCGAACGCACGGGCACTTTGTGCCCGGCCGGGGCCCCAAGGGCCGACAACACCGCCTCCTGTCCGGCCATGGCTGCCTGAACCGAGGCTGCGTTTAGTACGTCGCCCGGAAAAACGCGCAACCTGGCATGTTGCAGGTCCAGCTTCCTGGGGGAGCGGGCGAATGCGGTTACGGTATGGCCTTGGTCGAGGGCTTGTTCGACGAGTTGGCGGCCCGTGCCGCCCGTGGCTCTGAAAATGAGTAGGTTCATGGTCTTTGTTTTTTTACAAAGGACACCAGCCCGCTACCCGAGGGAATAGAATAAATCCGCCAATGCTAGCGCAGCAGCTCTGGGAAATCATCTGCTAGTGGTTGGGCTTGGTGCTGCACCTGCTGCGGGGAAGCGCCGGCAAATTCGCGGAAGGCGCGAATGTGGTGCGACTGGTCGGCGTACTCTTGTTCGAAGGCCAGGTCGGAGAGTTTCTCGTACTGTCGGGCGTGCAGTTGAGCCAGCGACGCCTGAAACCGGCAAATGCGTGCAAACAGCTGCGGCGAAATGCCGACGCAGTGCTTGAACTTGCGCTGCATGCTGCGCTCGGACAGCCCCAGCTCGCGCTGCAAGGCCAGCAGGGGAATGCGCCCACCCGAGCCCGTTAATTGCGCGAGCGACTGTCGGATACGGTCATCTACCCGCGCGTGGTGCTGCACGGCGTTGCTTCGCAGAAAGGCCGCTAACTGGTCAACCCGGTCACGCACAGAAGAGATGGTGGTTAACTGCTCGGCCAAGCTCTTCGCCTGGGAGCCACCCAATAAGGTCAGGTCGAGGCAGGTATTGGTTAGGTCCGCGGCATCGAGCCCGAACACCGCCGTTAGCGCACTGGGCTCGAAGCAGATGCCTAGGGTTTGAAAAGGGCCCTCCGTAGCGATTACACTGGCGCGGGTGGTTTGACCGTAAAGGAAGCTTCGCGGCCACGGCTTGTTGGCACAGTCTCGGAAAGGCGCATCGGTGGCTCGCTGCACAATGAGGCCTGGGCAGCCATCGGCTATCGTGGTAAAGGTGTTGGCGGCTAGGGTAGGGCCGGCGTTTTCCAGCGTCCAGAAGTAGCGCACGTAGCCACTCAGGTCGTTGGGAGGAGCTAGTTTGCGAAAATACATGAGCGAAAGATATGAGGTTGCGCTACCCAATGAGTGGTCAACACTTTTGCGTACACGCCAAGCTTCTAAACGTGCGCGTAAAGCAAGGGCTTCGGCTAGGGCGGTTGGCCGCCAGCGCGCAGCCAGTGGGGGAGGGCACTGCTTTCCAATTCCCGTCGGCGCAGGTGCCTCCGGTTTAGTTTGGGGAGCGTAGGGTGCAAGTCCTAACGGCGGGGACCGAACAAGTCAGGCGGGCCCGGCGCCGATGTTGGAGCGCAGGGGCTCCGCATCGGCGTTCCCCGTGAGCACCCCTGGGAGGGGCCAGCCATGCTGCCCCAGAGCCGCACCGGGTATACATGGACGGACGAGTGCTGATTGTAAGCTTGGGTTTAGACATGAACGAAGCCAAGTGGTGTTCAGTCAAAGATACAATCGCCTTGTTTCCAATGAGTTAAATTATGGTTATATTCTGTGGAGTTAACCCGCCCCAGCCTCAACAATCTACTTATCAGCGGCCGTGCTTTCTAGCGCCTGCTCACGTGTGACGAGCCGGTTATCATTGGGTTACTGTTGCCCAAATTCCTTTCCGGCAGCGGGTGGAGGCCATAATTTTGAGCCGAGGAAGCAGCTAAGTCCCGCTTGGTGAATGCATAAACCAGGCGGGCACTACTCCTTCAATTATTGGAATGCTCGTGCAGTATGCTTAGGTGAAGTATTGCTATAATTATGAAACAGCCTCGAACTGCAAGTTGAGGCTGTTTTCGTTTTAGCACCGCCCGTGGTGGTTTCTCGGCGATGACGTGCCAGCGAAGCGCGACCGTTTTTTGCGCCGGAAACGTCGTCCCAACAAAAAAGGTTGGCCATTCAATCCAAGGCAGATGGCGAGCACATGGGGCACAGCTCCGACGTTATGGATTCCGGTTTGGCAGGTGTCTGAAGGAAGCAAACGATGACATAACCCGCGGCACATGCTATGGCTTGAGGCTGGGGCGGGGCGCTACAGCCCCCTTAACCAATTCAGCCGCTTCCTGCGGGCGGTACCCGCATTTGCATGCTCAGCGGCGCCGCGGGCGCGCCTTAGCTTAAAGCAAGGCGCGCCCGCGGCGCCCGTATAAAACGAAACGTTTGGAGCGAGTGTCACCGGGCACCGGGGTGACGCCAAGATATATGGGGCGACCTACCCCGCTGCCGGAACAGCAACTGGTGCGGTCCGGCGGGTGGCGGGCTTACTACGGCCTGTCGAGGTTGATTTAGCCGGGGTAGGTGCAGTGGAAGCGGCGCCTGAGGCCACCGCCACCTTTTTGGCTGGCTTGCGGGAGGGGAGTAGTTGGGAAATAAAAAAGTCTGCCCGGCAGAGAAGCAGTAGGTTTGAAGTATCTGACCCCCTCAATCCTGCCCTGACCATGCGGAACAGACCGTTACAATGTACTGCTTTCTCGACTACTTGCTGACCCGTACCTAATTCCATCTCTCATGATTCGACTGTCCATGTATCTGCTTGGTGTGGCCCTGCTCTTGGAACTGCCTACGGCTTGCACCTCCTCGAAAACAGTGGTCGCGACGCAGGTTTCACTGCCGAAGCAACAGGACGTGCTGGCCCTCATCACCCAAGTAAATGACCACTGGCAGGCAAGCCACCCGGCCCAGGTGCGCTCGTTTTGGGACGAGGCCGCCTACCAGACCGGCAACATGGCGGCTTATGAAGTAACCAAAAACGAGAAGTACCGCCAGTATGCGGAGGACTGGGCCGTGCATAACCAGTGGAAGGGGGCCACCTCAGACGACAAAGCCGCATGGAAATACAAGTACGGTGAAACACCTGACTACGTGCTGTTTGGCGACTGGCAAATATGCTTTCAAACCTACATCGACCTCTATAAGCTCAAGCCGGAGCCCCAGCGCATTGCCCGCGCCCGCGAGGTGATGGAGTATGAGATGAGCACCGATAGAAACGACTACTGGTGGTGGGCCGACGGCCTCTACATGGTAATGCCGGTGATGACCAAACTCTACGGCGTGACTAAAAACCCGCAGTACCTGACCAAGCTGCACGACTACTTCGCCTACGCCAATAGCATTATGCACGACCCCGAAACGGGCCTCTATTACCGCGATTCCAAGTACGTATACCCCCAGCATAAATCGGTGAACGGACAAAAGGACTTCTGGGCCCGCGGCGACGGCTGGGTGCTGGCGGGCTTGGCCAAAGTGCTCCACGACCTTCCGGCTGACGCGCCGCACCGGGGCGAATACCTAAGCAAGTACCAGCGTCTGGCCGCCGCCATCAAAAAAGCACAGCAGCCCGAGGGCTACTGGACACGCAGCCTCCTCGACCCGCAACACGCCCCCGGACCAGAAACCAGCGGCACCGCGTTTTATACCTTCGGCCTGCTTTGGGGCATCAACCACGGTGTACTTGATAAAAAAGAATACTGGCCAACGGTCCAAAAGTCCTGGCAGTATCTCACTACAACTGCTTTGCAGCCGGATGGCACCGTCGGCTACGTGCAGCCCATCGGCGAAAAGGCCATTCCCGGCCAGGTAGTCGGCAAAAATTCGACGGCCAATTTTGGGGTTGGGGCTTTCCTGTTGGCTGCTAGTGAGATGTATCGCTACTTAGCCGACCATTAGTCTTCTGCGTGCGAGGCCCTACAGTTGCGCGGCGTGGGTGGCGACAACAGCTAAGGCCTTACCGCACGCCCAGCACCACGTGCTTGCCAGGCAATATACCCACAGCTACACTCCTCAGCTGGTAGATGCAAGCGCGTCCCAGCCGTAAGGCAAACTCTATAATGACTATTCAGCCCACTCATATGGCTACGCAGCCGAATTTTTCCTCGCGACACCGCCTCTTGCCCGGGCTGCTGCTTTTCTGCAGTCTGTTTTTGCAGGCGTATTTCGGGGCTGCGCAAACGCCCATTGGGTGGGGATGGGCCAAAAACAACGTGAATGGCGCGGTGTTTCGCAAAAACTCGGTAGTGAGTCATGGCCAAGACCAGTACACTGCCTACTACGATTCCACGGGACATGTCACGCTGGCCAAGCGCCGCCTGCCCGCCGGACCGTGGCAGGTGCAGCGCACGCCCTACCAAGGCAACGTAAAAGATGCGCATAACGTCATCAGCTTGATGGTGGATGGTGCGGGCTTCGTTCACCTCTCGTTCGACCATCACAACAACCCGCTACGTTACTGCCGCAGCAAAGCCCCCCGCTCGCTGGAGCTGACCGAACTGCTGCCCATGACCGGCAACCAAGAGCAGAAAGTAAGCTACCCGGAGTTTCACCGCTTTCCCAACGGCGACTTGCTGTTTATGTACCGCGACGGCGGCTCGGGCAACGGCAACCTAGTACTGAACCGCTACCGTTCCCAAACCCAGCAGTGGACGCGCCTGCACGATGTGCTCATCGATGGGGAAGGCCAGCACAACGCTTACTGGCAGGCCTGCATCGACCTCAAGGGTAATATTCACCTGTCGTGGGTGTGGCGCGAGTCCCCCAACGTGGCTTCCAACCACGATATGGCCTACGCCCGCTCAACGGATGGCGGCCAAACCTGGCAAAAAAGCACCGGCGCCGCTTACCGCCTTCCCATCACCGAAGCCACGGCCGAATATGCCGCTCGCATTCCCCAAAACAGCGAGTTGATAAATCAAACGGCCATCACAACTGATGCAGCCGGAGCCCCTTACATTGCCACCTACTGGCGGCCCGCCGGTACGCAGGTTCCTCATTACCAGCTGATATACTTGGCTGGCAAGCAGTGGAAAACCGCTCAGGTGGGCCAGCGCACCACGCCTTTCAGCCTGAGCGGGGTGGGCACCAAGAAAATCCCGATTTCGCGCCCCCAATTGCTGGTTGCCACCCAGCAGGGAAAGACGGCGGCTTACCTGCTCTTTCGTGACGCCGAGCGGCAAGACCGTGCCTCCGTGCTGCAGTGCGCCGACCTACGCAAAAACCATTGGGCCGCCGCCGACCTCACCACTAACTCGGTAGGCAATTGGGAGCCCAGCTACGACACCGAGCGCTGGAAAAACGCGGGCGTGTTGAATCTATTTGTGCAGCGCACCGGTCAGGGCGACGGTGAAACCTTGGAAGACCTGCGCGCCCAACCTGTGTACATCTTGGAATGGAAGCCTGGCCAGCCGGTTCGCCCCGTCGTCATTGGCGCTGCTGGCGTTCCAGGTCGCCTTCGTGGACGGCAGCTGCGGCCGCCGCTTCCAGGTGCACCTGACCCGCCGGGGCATGCAGGCCTAGGTGCACACCGACGTGGTAACCGACCAGGGCCGCTTTGTAATCTACGCCAAGCGCTGGGTCTTTGAACGCAGCAGGTTAGGCCGGGGGCAATCGCCGCCTGGCCCAAGTCAACGAGCGCAAAACAACCCATGCCAACGCGGGGCTCTACTTGACTAATATCCGACGACTGGCCTAGCTAACTTAAGCAGCTGCTTAAGGCTTCTGAAAAAGAACTGTCACGCAGAGCGTAGTGAACCGGAGGAAAGCGGAGCCCGGCATCTTGCGTGGAGTAGTGAATTAATCTTTTGTCGTACTGAGCAGATTATCCAAACAGACGAGATGCTACGCTCTGCATGGCGGCCTATTTTAATAAGCTCTTAGTCAGCCAGAGGTTGTTCTAAAAAAGATGGAAGTTTGGCTTGTTGAAAACAAGTAAGCCTCATCTGGAGAATGGGGCGAATTGCTGCCACATTTGCGGTAAATGCTGTATCAGCCTCTATCAACGCTGAAGTAGTGAAAAGCCCTTCTTGACATGCTATGTCGGCCTGCCGCGCAGCACGGAGCACCTGAGCCCGACGCACCCCGGCAACGCAGCCACTAGCCAGCGAAGGAGTAAACAGTACTCCGTCCTTCGTCCAAAATATGGCAGCCGCACCTGCTTCCGCCACATGTCCGGCCGCGTCGCACAGGATGATTTCATCTAACCCGCGTTGTTGCCGCTCGTGGGCAGCGCGTACGTAGAGCCACGCCTGCGGCCCCTTGCAAAAGCTCAGCGGCGAATAAATGGAGTGAGTTTCCCGTGCGAAGTCAGCCGTGGCTACCGCTGTGTCATCGGCGGCAAAAGGCTCGGCGGTGGCCAGCCATTCGGCGGTATTTGTGGGGGGCGTGTAGCGGCCGCCACCAGCGCGCCAGAACTGCAGGCGCAGGCGAGCAGCGGGTAATTCATTCGCCCTTGCCAGTGCAGCCAAGGTGGTTTCCAGCGCTTGGGGCGTTGCCAGGGCTTCGGGCAGCGCGAGATAAAGGGCCGTTGCCGCCTGCTGCATCCGTTGGTGGTGGTCGGCAGCGAGACGCAGGTGGTTTTCAATGAAAATCAGCGTTTCGAAAAAGCCATCGCCAAAAGCGAGCCCCCGGTTGGGCAAGCCTAATTGGAAGGTGTCTGCCGACAACAGCTTGCCATTATAAAGTAATCGTTTCATGGTGCTGCCTACAAAATCCGTGAAATCCGAAGAAGCCGCTTGAATCTGTGGTTCAGACCAGGAGAAACTTCTTACCCGGCAGCGCCCGCACCACCCCCCGGAACTCTAGCGCCAGCAGGAGGGAAGCCACTGCGTGAATGGGCAGCTGCGCTTTCCAGGCCAGGTCATCCATTTGTGCTTCACGGCCCGGAGCAACTGCCAGCACCGTAATGATTGCATACTCATCCGCCGTAAAATCATCGGCCGAGTAAGAGGGCGCAGGCTTAAACTTGCCCGACTGATGCAGTGCTTCGTCCCAGTTTAGCAGCTGCTCCAGGTCTTTGGGTTCAGCATAAAGGGCAGCCTTGTTGCTTTTGATAAGCGCGTTGCAGCCCTCGGATGCCGCCGAGCCCAGGTTGCCGGGCACGGCCAACACGTCGCGGTCGTAGCTCAGGGCCAGCTCGGCGGTGATGAGGGCGCCGCCTTTTATAGCTGCCTCCACCACCACCGTGCCATCGCACAGGCCTGCGATAATGCGGTTGCGGGCTGGGAAGTTGTAGCGGTCGGGCTGGGTGCCAAAGGCGAATTCGGTGAGCAAGCCGCCTTGCTCGCGCATCTTCTCGGCGGTTTTGCGGTGCGTGGGCGGGTAGATGATGTCCAGCCCGGTAGCCATGACGCCTACCGTTTCCAGGCCTTCCTGCAAGGCAGCGCGATGGGCCATGATGTCGATGCCATAGGCTAGGCCACTGACAACCAAGGGCCGGTGCGGCAACAGTCCCGTAATGATGCGCTCGGTTTGCTCGCGGCCGTATTCGGTGGCTTTGCGCGTGCCAACCAGCGCGATGGTTTTGGGAGCGTTCAGGTCAGCCGTGCCCTGATAGTAGAGAATGGCCGGCGCATCGGGAATGAGCTTAAGGCGGCTGGGAAAGCGCTTGCTGGTATAGAAGAGAATTTCTACGCCGTCTTTCTCGGCTTTTTTGATGCCGGATTCGGCTTTGCGTAGCGCG
The DNA here is from genome assembly GCF_049896385.1 of Hymenobacter sp. B1770. NCBI lineage: Bacteria > Pseudomonadati > Bacteroidota > Cytophagia > Cytophagales > Hymenobacteraceae > Hymenobacter > Hymenobacter sp. B1770. The sequence continues at coordinate 445,118 of NZ_JAFCUF010000002.1, read as the reverse complement.
CTTTCACGTTCCGGACCGGTGAGAATTTTAACGGTGGCATCGCCCACACCGGGAATGCGGCGGAGTTTGCCAGGCGGCATGGTGAGCACCGTTTTGGCGGCGCCGCCGTAGCTCATGAGCTGCCGTGTGAGCTGCGGGCCAATCCCGGGCAGGAGGGTAAGCGCGAGTTCGTGAAAGAGGGCTTCGTCGGCCATGTGGCGTAAGCTTCAGCTTGCGCCGAGCGCAGCGAAATCTGCTTGGTAGAAAATCTTGATTGAGCTGTAGATTTGCGGTAAGCTACAGGTAAATGCCCTCCCTGTCAAATGGGGCGTCCTGCGCAATCCAAAGGTTACGCCTCTGGCTCGGCCTTGCCGGCTGCTTCCACTTCCTTGCGGAGCATCAGCAAAAACGACCTGACCTTCTCCAGGCTCTGCACCACGTCAATCTTCTCCTTCAGCTGCGGGCCTTTTTGCTTGAGCATGTCGCGGGCGCCGGGGATGGTGTAGCCGCGCTCCTTCACCAAATGGTAGATGGTGCGGAACACCTCAATGTCCTGCGGGGTGTAGAGGCGGTTGCCTTTTTTGCTGCGGCGGGGGCGCAATTCGTCGAATTCAGTCTCCCAGAAGCGCACCAGCGACTCGGCCACCTTGAACTGGGCGGCCACTTCGCCTATGGTGAAGTACTGTTTCTCAATGCTGCGCTCTTTATAGGGCATATGGCTACCTTTGCTTTTCAGCCGAAAAGTACCTAAAAAAACTGCATTCGCCGCTATTTTGGCTGCGTAGCCCCTCTTGTTTATGTCGCTTCCTACTGCTTCCGCTGTCCGTCAGCAATTCCTTGATTTCTTCGCCTCTAAGGGCCACCACATTGTGCCCTCGGCTCCCATTGTGGTAAAAGATGACCCCACGCTGCTGTTCATCAACAGCGGCATGGCCCCGTTTAAGGACTATTTTCTGGGCAACAAGCCGGCGCCTTATAAGCGTATTGCCGACACCCAAAAGTGCCTGCGCGTGAGTGGCAAGCACAACGACCTCGAGGAAGTAGGCTACGACACCTACCACCACACCATGTTCGAGATGCTCGGCAACTGGTCGTTTGGTGATTATTTCAAAAAAGACGCCATTGCCTGGGCCTGGGAGTTGCTCACCGAGGTGTATAAGCTCGACAAGGACCGCCTCTACGTTACCTATTTCGAAGGCGACAAGGGCGATAAGCTGGATGCCGACTCCGAAACGCAGAACCTGTGGCGTCAGTACACCACCGACGACCGGATTCTGCCCGGCAACAAGAAGGACAACTTCTGGGAAATGGGCGACACGGGCCCCTGCGGACCATGCACCGAAATCCACATCGACCTGCGCTCCGATGAAGAGCGCGCCGCCAAGTCCGGCCGCGAGCTGGTGAACGCCGACCATCCGCAGGTGGTGGAGGTTTGGAACAATGTATTCATGGAGTTTCAGCGCCTGGCCGACAAAAGTCTCGTGAAGCTGCCCGCCCAACACGTTGACACCGGCATGGGCTTCGAGCGCCTGATGATGGCCGTATCGGGCGTGAAGTCGAACTACGACACCGACGTCTTCCAGCCTCTCATTCAGTTTATCGCCAAAGAAGTAGGAGTGGAGTACCACGGCACAGCCCCGGCCACCGTGACCGACCAGCCGACCACCGAAAACGAGAAAACCGACATCGCCATTCGGGTCATTGCCGACCACATTCGCACCATTGCCTTCACCATTGCCGACGGGCAACTGCCCAGCAACGTGAAGGCCGGCTACGTTATCCGCCGCATTTTGCGGCGGGCGGTGCGCTATGCCTTCTCGTCGCTGAACCAGAAGCAGCCCTTCCTCTTCAAGCTGGTGCCGGTGCTGGCCGACCAGATGCGCAACATTTTCCCGGAGCTGAAAGCCCAGACGGCTTTTGTGCAGCGCGTGATTGAGGAAGAGGAAATTGCCTTCCTCAAAACCCTTGAAACCGGCCTGCGCCGCCTCGATGCCCTCGAAGAAACCGCCCGCGCCAATGGCAACCGCATCGACGGAAAAACCGCCTTTGAGCTGTCTGATACCTTCGGCTTTCCGCTAGACCTCACTGCCCTCATCGCCCGCGAAAAAGGCCTGACCGTAGACGAGGAAGGCTTCCAGAAAGAGTTGGCGCAACAGAAAAACCGCAGCCGCAACGCCCAGGAAACCGAGCAGTCGGACTGGACCATTGTGGCAGATTCCGAGGAGCAGCCCGCCTTTGTGGGCTACGACCTCGACATGGCTCCGGCGCGCATTCTGCGCTACCGCAAAACAACCGCCAAGGGCAAAACCGAATACCAGGTGGTGCTCGACCAAACTGCGTTCTACGCCGAAAGCGGCGGGCAGGTAGGCGACACCGGTTACTTGGAGTCGCCACTTTCCAAAGTGCGCGTCATTGACACCAAGCGGGAAAACGACCTCATCGTGCACACCGTGCTTGAGTTGCCCCAGGACCTGGAGGCCGAATTTCTGGCTCAGCCCGACGTAGCGCGCCGCACCCAGATTCGGCAGAACCACTCGGCCACCCACCTGGTGCAGGCGGCCCTGCGCGAAGTGCTGGGCAGCCACGTGCAGCAGAAAGGCTCGCTCGTGAACGAGAAGCTGCTGCGCTTCGACTTCTCGCACTTTACCAAGGTGACCGACGACCAGCTGCGCCAGATTGAGCGCATCGTGAACGAGCGGATTCGCCAGCAAATTGCGCTCGACGAGCGTCGCAACGTGCCCATTGCCGAGGCCAAAGAGCTGGGCGCCATGGCGCTGTTCGGCGAGAAATACGGCGAGTTTGTGCGCGTCATCACCTTCGATAAAGACTTCTCAGTGGAGCTGTGCGGTGGCCTGCACGTGCCCAACACGGGCCGCATTGGCTACCTCAAAATCACGGCGGAAAGTGCCGTGGGTGCCGGCGTGCGTCGCATCGAAGCCACCACAGGTGTCGGGGCCGAAGCCTACATCGACCAGCAGCTCGACTTGCTGGCCCAAGTACGCGAAACCCTGGGCAATCCCCAGCACCTCATCACCAGCATCGAAAAGCAGAGCGAGGAAATTGCGGCCCTGCGCAAGCAGCTCGAGCAGTTTGAGCAGCAAAGCCTGAACCAACAGAAAGACCAGTTGGCTGCCCAGGTGAGAGAAGTAGGCGGCGTCAACTTCCTGGCGGCTCAGGTGCAGGCCAGCAGCGCCGAAGGCTTAAAGAAACTGGCCTACGACCTACGCCAGGTGGTGCCGAACCTGGTGGCCGTGCTCGGTGCCGAAATCGACGGCAAGCCGCAGCTAGCCGTGATGCTAGACGATGAGATTGCCAAAGCCGGCAAGCTGAACGCCACCACCATGGTGCGCGAGCTGGCCAAAGAAATCCAGGGCGGCGGCGGCGGGCAGCCGTTTTTTGCCACGGCAGGAGGCAAGAATGTAGCCGGGCTGGGTGCAGCCATTGCCAAGGCAGAAGAAGTCGTTGCCAGAACGCTCTAATTCGACTTAAAGCTCGATTTTGCGGCCGGATTGGTGCAGGTTAATATTCCAATATTAGCTTCGCCAAACCGGGCGCTTGCTTTTGTAAACGGAGCCGGCATTCGCTATCGTTATTTCTATCACTTTCTTAATGCGCACACTTTTATTTGTCGGAGCAGCCTCACTGGTGCTTTACGCAGAACCAGTAGCTGCCCAGAATAACCCAGCCGCTGCCGTTGCAACCCCGGCCACCCAAACGCTCTATTTTGATGCAATGGGAAAAGAGCTGAAATCAGCAGAGGGAGCCGACCACCGCGAGGAAAAGATTTATCGAGACAGCATCGGGGGCACTGTTCGTATTTACTATCCTTCGGGCAAGCTGCGTCGGGTGGTGCCTTATCTGCATTTTCAGTACGGCATTAAGTACGGGGCCGAAATGAGCTTTTACGAAAGCGGCGAAATAAAAAGTCGGTGCGTGTATAACACGAAAGGCCCTTTGGGGTATCACGAGCAGTTTTACCGAAATGGAAAGGTGAGTGCGCGGTATCCCCTGGGCCTGGACTTGCCTTTAAATGCGAAAGGCGAAATGTTTGGGCCTGATGGTCAGCCAAGAGCTCAGGGCGTGGCCCTGGAAAAGATGCCTACGCTGGCCGGCGCGGGTAATAGGGCGATTGTGGCCACGGTGCAACGCGCCGTTCGTTACCCAGTAGAAGCCTTGCGCGCCCAAATACAAGGGAAGGTTTTGGTGAGCTTTATGGTCGACGACGCAGGATTTGTGCGCAATGTGCACGTTGACTCGACACCTTCACCAGTATTCAATCAAACCGTGCTAGCGGCCGTGGCCTCGTTGGGACGGCTCACTCCGGGAGAACTGGATGGTGAAACGGTGGATGTTTTTTACACGGTGCCCATCACGTTCGCCATTCAATAGCAGAAGCCAGGGCAAGTTTTAAAGCTCGTTGCCAAACGAGCTGAAGCGGTGGTACGGATTGCCGAGCTCGTAATTCAAAAGTCGCCTTCATCAAAATGAAGGCTCAAACAATTGATTCGCGCATCCGCTAATACAGATTCGGAGTTGTATAGGTAGCAACGTGTATATTCGAACGACTTCCGTATTCTATTCCCTGCTCGCCAGTTATGAATGCCTGAAGTCCTGGCCATGTTTATGCTACCCCATAACTAACGGCAACTGCCCGTCTCCGAATGAGAAAGCTATTCTGTTCCCTGTGCCTGGCTTGGCCGCTGGCCAGCCAGGCACAGGCCCCGCAGGTGCCTGCCCCGGTTTCCACCTTTTTTACCAAGAACTACAAGCTGACTACAGCTGAAGATTCCACAGCCTACTGTGTCGAAACCACTTTTCGCGACAGTGTGGCCGGAGTAAGCCGGGTTTATTATCCCTCGGGCCAGCTGAAGCAGTATGTGCCCTACAGCAACGTGGCTCGGGGCACGGTGTTCGGCACGCTCACCACTTGGTACGAAGACGGCACCATGCGCTCCAAGGAAGACTATGTAGGCGGCCAACGCCACGGCGACCTGCTTACCTATTACCCCGACGGCTCCCTCAAGCGCCGCGAGCAGTACGAGAGCGGCCGCGGCGGCGTGGGAGTTTGCTATGCTCCTAATGGCTCGCTGGTGCCTTATTTTGTGTACGAGCAGCTCCCATTATATCCGGGTGGCCAGGAAAGGTTAATTCATGAGCTTTCGACGGGCATTCTTCTCAATGCCAACGAGACCCTTGCCATGCGGCGGGAGAGTGCCAAGGCAATGCAGATGGCAACCCGAAGCTGGAAGCTCGAAGTGCTGGTAGAGCTGCAGGTGGGCGAGGACGGCCGGGTAACTGGTGCGGAGGTTGTAAAGTCCAGCTCCCATTTTTTGAACAATGCCGCTTTGCGCGCTGCGGCAAAGCTCAAGCGGCAGTTTGTGCCGGCCCGGCTTGATGGCCAAGTGGTAAAAAGCAACTTAGTGGTGCCCATTTTCTACACCTTGCACCTGCCCGCCGGCCGTTCTGCTGACCGGTCAATGATGATGCGCCCAATACCGTTCCTGAACCGCTAGAGCCGGAAACCTGAAAAAAGGAGCAACAAGGCCGTAGGTGAAGGTGACGCGCACTAGCCTTGGGGCTACCCTACGGTGGTTGCTGGCGGCCTACGTTCGTGCCCACCTTCCCCGCAGGCGTTATCTTTAGGGACAAATAGCCCTTAGTACCCCGCTTTTTTGATATGGACGAAGCCACTCTAGCCAAATACCAGCCCGTAATTGGCCTCGAAGTACACGCTCAGCTGCTGACTCACAGCAAAATGTATTCGTCGGACGAAAACGAGTACGGCGTAGCACCTAACACCAACCTGTCGGTGATTACCCTTGGCCACCCCGGCACGCTGCCCAAGGTGAACCGCACGGCCGTAGAGTTTGCCATGAAAATGGGCCTGGCCACCAAATGCCAGATTCGGCGCGACAACCTGTTTGCCCGCAAAAACTACTTTTATCCCGACTTGCCCAAGGGCTACCAGATTACTCAGGACAAAACTCCGATTTGCCACGATGGCCACGTCGACGTGCGTCTCGGCGACGGCACGGTCAAGAAAATCGGCGTTACCCGCATTCACATGGAGGAGGACGCGGGCAAGAGCATGCACCTAGCTGGCGAAACCGAAACCCTCGTCGACCTGAACCGCGCCGGCGTGCCCCTCATCGAAATTGTGAGCGAGCCCGACATCCGCACTGGCGAGGAAGCCTACGCCTACCTCATCGAAATTAAGAAGCTGGTGGAGTACCTCGGCATCTGCGACGGCAACATGGAAGAAGGCTCGCTGCGCTGCGACGCCAACATCTCGGTGATGCTGAAAGGGGCCGATAAATTCGGCATGAAGGTGGAAGTGAAAAACATGAATTCCTTCCGCAATGTGCAGCGGGCCATTGCCTACGAAATTGAGCGGCAGATTGCCATCATTGAAGCCGGCGGGGAAGTGGACAGCGAAACCCGCGGCTTCGACGCGACCAGCGGCACCACCAACGGCCAGCGTAGCAAGGAAACCCTCAACGACTACCGCTACTTCCCCGAGCCGGATTTGCCCCCGCTGGTTATCTCCGACGAGTGGCTGCACCGCGTGGCTGCCGAACTGCCGGCCCTGCCACAGCAGCTCTACGCGCGCTTCACCGGCGAGCTGGGCCTGAACGACTACGACGCCTCGGTGCTGGTCGACCAGAAGGAGGTGGCCTTGTTCTTTGACGAGCTTTCGCGCCTGACCTCCAACGCCAAGGCTGCGGCTAACTGGGTGATGGGCCCCGTGAAGTCCTACCTCAACGAGCGGGCCCTCACCATGGCTGACTTCCCCCTCGACCCCGCCCAGCTTGCCGGCATCATTGACCTCATTGATGCGGGCAAGCTGAACTACTCGGTGGCTTCCAAGCAGCTGTTTCCGCACCTGCTCGAGCACCCGCAGGCCAATGCCACTGGCGCCGCCGAGAGCCTGGGCTTGCTCACTCAGGCCGACACCGGGGAGCTGGCCGGCTTGGTGCAGCAGGTGTTGGCTGGCAATCCGGCTAAAGTAGCGGAATACCGCGCCGGCAAAAAGTCGCTCACGGGCATGTTCATGGGCGAACTCATGAAACTGACCGGCGGCAAGGCCGACCCCAAACTGGCGAACCAGTTGCTGCGTACAGCGTTGGACGGATAAGCCTGTGAAGGGCTTTTAGAACTGTGTAGCAATGCCGCCCTTCGGGTGCATTGCTACACGGTTCTGCTTTCACAAGGCTGCGGGTTTTGTGCCATGGAACAATATTCTTTCCGGCCCGCGTTGGCTATTTTTACGCACAAGCTTTTAGCGTATGCTTCATCCTTCGACTATGATTAAATCTGTTTTCCTGGCTGCCACCGTGCTGACCATGGCTAACTCCTGCCAAAATGCCGACGCGGCCGATGGGTACGAGGTTTCGGGTCAACTCAAGAATGCTCCTGCTGGCACCGTGGTGCGCCTGTCGGAGCTGGTGTCAAATCAGTTTGTAGAGAAAGGCCAGGCCCAGACCGATGCTTCGGGTAGCTTCACCCTCAAGGGCAGCAGCGCCACCCCGGGCATTTTTCAGCTGAAAGTTGACGACGCCAACCAGGTGCTGCTGCTGCTCGACAATAAAACCAAGGTGCAGGTCAGTGGCGACGCCAAAAGCCTACCCGTGACGTATACCGTAAAAGGCAGCAAGGATGCCGAAGTGCTTCGCCAGCTCACGCAGGTGTTGCAGAGCACCAAGAGCGAGATTGAAGGCTTAGGCCAGCGCTATAATGCCGCCGGCCAGGCCGGAAAAACCGAAGAGATGAAGGACATTGAAAAGCAGTTTTACGTGATACAGGGCCGCAACAACAACAAGATTAAGTCTCTGATTCGGCGCAACGCCACCACGGTGGTGGGAGGTTTCGCGGTCGGGGCCTTCCTCAACCCCGAAGAAGAGTTTCAGTTTGTTGACTCCGTGGCTACCGTACAGCGCAAAGCCAACCCCAACTCGCCCTTCACCAAGGAGCTGACGGCTCGCCTGGAGCCCATGCGCGCTACGGCTGCCGGGGCCCTGGCCCCCGAAATCAACCTTCCCAAGCCCGAGGGCGGCACGCTGGCCCTAAGCAGCCTGCGCGGCAAGTACGTGCTGCTCGACTTCTGGGCCAGCTGGTGCGGCCCCTGCCGCCAGGAAAACCCGAACGTGGTGAAGGCTTATAACCAATTTAAAAACAAAGGCTTCACCATCTACTCCGTGTCGCTGGACCAGGACAAAGGCAAGTGGGAGAAAGCCATTGCCGCCGACGGCCTGACTTGGCACCACGTTTCGGACCTGGCGGGCTGGAACAGCGTGGGCGGGGCTGCCTACGGCGTGAAGTCCATTCCGGCCTCTTACTTGATTGACCCCGCGGGCAAGATTATAGCTAAAAATCTGCGCGGCGAGGCCTTGGCCGCCAAGCTGGCCGAAGTGCTCAAATAATTGTTTAACGTTGTCAAAGCAAAGGGCCAGTCTTCACGAAGACTGGCCCTTTGCTTTTTGGTCAGGACTGAGGGTAGGATTTGAACCTACGAATGAACTGCTGAAAGCTTCCATCGGGGTACCGGGGCACGACGGCATTCTCCACGCCGTCACCTTCGTCAGGTAGCCGGTTCTTAGTTCAAGAACATGGCCTTTAGACCTGGCCATAGCCGTTTCTTAAGGCTCACGTCGTACTCCACCAAGTCGACGGTGGCCGATGAGAGATAGGAAAGGCCGAGCGTAGGGAATTGAACGGGCTCGTAAATCTGGGTATTGCGAATGGTGGCGTCGAGCAGGTTTTTGCCGAAGGCCACGATGTGCGTGGCCGCCAGTTCCCGGCGCAGGTTGACCAGCGCTACCGGCAACTCCGATTCCACGTTCACAAGCACCACGTCGGCCATCACCATACCCAAGGCTTGCAGCATCTTGTTCAGGAACACGTTGCGGTGCAGCTTTAGGAATTGCTCTTTGGGCAGCCTGAATAACAAGATGATTCCTTGAGCATTATCGCCCAGCGTGGTAAACTGGGTGAGCATGACGGGGGGCACGGCCGGAGCAGTCGCAGGGGCCGCTTCTACCGCCGGTTTGGTGGGAGGCACCGTGCGGGCTACTGGTGCCGTGGGCAGCTCGGAGGCGGCCGCTGGTTGGTTGAAGCCAGCCGCAAGCCGTTCCAGGCCCGCGGAAGGATGGCTGTAGCCTTTTGAAGGCTGCGGAATGGCGACAGGGGCGGGCTTGGGCAAGGGCGCTGCCGGGGGCGCTGGGGCAGGAGCTTTGGTGGAAGTAGGTGCTTCAGCTACTGCATCTGCGGCGGGCACAGGCTCTGCCGGGACGTAGAGCGTGACGTCGGTGTAGAAGTTTTGCAGGAAAGCAAGCTTTTCGGCAGACATGGCTGGAAGGAATTGATGAAGAGCAGGGAGTTACGCAATTGCAAGTAGCTAAAAGTAGCTCCAACTGCCTGCTATTACAATGCAAACAAGGCTTTTAGCTCCTCGGCTTCGGCCGGCTTCATGCGGCCGGCCAGCACGAGGCGCAGCTGACGGCGGCGCAGGGCACCGTCGTAGAGCCGGACTTCCTCGTCCGTCTCCGGAATTGCCTCGGGCACGTCGATGGGCCGGCCGGCCTGGTCGACGGCCACAAAGGTGAAGAACGCCTCGTTGGTTTTCATTTTGGTGCCGCTGGGTATGTCTTCGGCCCACACGTCGATGTGCACCTCCATGCTCGAGCTGAAAGCCCGGGTAACCTGCGCCTGCAGCGTGACCACGTTGCCCAGACGAATGCTGTCGCGAAAGGAAACGTTGTCGACCGAAGCCGTGACCACGATGCGGTTGGAGTGCTTTTGGGCCGAGATGGCCGCAGCGATGTCCATGAGGTGCATCATGCGGCCGCCCATGAGGTTGTTCAGGGTATTAGTATCGTTGGGGAGCACCAGCTCGGTCATGATGACGAACGAATTGGCGACGGGTTTTTGCTTGCGCATCAGCGAAGAAGGGGGTGAGCAGTAAAGAAAATTTGCTTGCAGAAAAGTGCGTGCAGTGCCCGTGCAAAGGTACGGACCGGCCCTTCGGGAAATTTCTGAGGCCTTAAAAAAGCCCTGAACGGGAGGCAGGGCTTTTTTTAGTAGCGTATTCACGCCGCCACTGGCCAAGACTTACTCAACCGTGAGCTTGCTGGTGAATACTTTACCGTTGAGCGTGATGCGCACCACGTAGATACCGGCCCGTATGGTCTTGCCGGCCGTTTGCAGGGGCAGGGTTTGCTGGCCGGCACCGTAGGCTTTAGCCGGCAGGGTCAGCACATCGCGCCCCAGCACATCGGTCAGGCGCACCTGTACTTGCGTGGCAGCGGTCAGGAGGAGGTGCACCGCCGTTTCCTGGGTGTGGGGGTTAGGGTAAATGCTGATGCCGTGGTTGGCTAGGGCGTGGGTGTTGCTAGTGGCTACCTGGCTGAAGATGCGCAGATTGTCAAGAAAGAAATTGTTGCCCGCGGTGCTGCCGTTCACCATCTGCAAGCGTACCTTAAATAACTCGCTGCCTTGGAACTGGGCCGGAATAGGCACGGTGAGGGTCTGCCAGTCGGTGCGGGCAGCCGGCACGTACCCGTCAACCGGGTTGAGGCCCTGGGTTGTGAGCTCGGCTACTTCGAACACTTCGGGCATCGACCAGTTTACGCCGCAGTTGCTGCTGAACGACACCCGGAGCTGGTCGTTGCTGCTGGCCGAGCGCAACGCAAAGGCCCGCGCAAAGCTCAGCACCGCCGTGCCCGGCACGCCCCTAAGATTAATATTGGGCGTCACGAGCGTGGTGATGGCCCCGGCCGCGTTGAGGCGGTTGTTTACCACCAAGTAGGCCGTGCCATCGGCGGCTGGCACGTTGGTTTGCCGTATCCAGCGGTAGTTGAAAGGGGCCCCAGCGCTGTTCGAACCGCTCAGGTCGTAGTTGCGCAGTGTGGGGGCTTGGTAGAGGTTGGGGAAATTGGGGTTCTCAAACGACTCAGCAAATGGCGCTGTTTCGCCGCCCGTGGGGCCCTCCACCCGAATCAGGTTGGTGATAGTGCGCGTGCTGCTGCCCACGTTGTTGGTCACGGTTTCGGTCACGGTATAGAAGCCGGCCGTGGGGTAGCTCACGCTCACCGTCTGGCCCACAGCGGTGGAGGGGTTGCCGCCTGGAAAAGACCAATTATAGGTCAGGTTGCCGCCACTCACCGTGAAGTTTGAAGAATAGTCGCGCAGGGTCACCGGAGTATTCACGCATATGCTGGCACTCGAGCCCGGAGCTACCGCAAACGCCGCAATGGGGGCACAGTCGGGGGCCAAGTAACCATCATTTGTGCCCGTGGCCACAAGGTTGGCGGGGGTCGCAAGGCCGGTTCGTACGGTGTTGAGCACGCCGCGCATCAAGTCCTTCTGACCTTGGGTGAACATAGTGGGGCAAGACGCATAGTCCATGAAATTCTGCACATTGGCCAGAATGGGCTGGTTGGTAGTGGGGTCCGTGCAGGGCATGTAGTTCAGATTGCAGCTGTAGGTGCCGTTGGTGGGCGGCGTATCGGCTACAAAGTCAGTGTCGGTGCAGTTGCCTGGAATCTCGGGGTTGTTGCCATTGCCCCAGGGGTGGCGCAGGCCAAAATAATGACCAATCTCGTGGGTGCCAACGCGGCTCAGGGCGCGCGCAGGGTTGCTGGTGCCTTGGTCACCGAAGTAGTCGTTGCGCACCACAAAGCCGTCGCGCGTGGCGGAGGAGTTTTGCGGGAGGTTCGAGTAGCCCAGCACAATGCCACCCCCCGCTGTGGAGGTGCCAATGCTGCCCACCACCCAAATGTTGAGATAACGGGTCCGGTCCCAGATGACCACCGACTGCACCGCCCCGCTCTGGTTGTCGTTGATGAGCTCGGGCGCATAATGGCGGGTGATGCCGGTGGTGCAGTTGCCCGAGGGGTCTTTTTTAGCCAGCCGAAACTGAAAGCCCACCGAGGCGGCAATCGGGCGGAAGGCGGCGATGGTAGTAATGGTGTCGGCGTTGCGCTTCTGAAAATCGACGTTGAGGGCCTCAATGGCGCTGTTAATCTGCCGGTCGGTGATGTTGTCGGCCCCGCCGGCATGAATCACGTGCACCACCACCGGGATGGTTACGTCGGGTGCCGCCGCCGTGCCCCGCTGCTGCATGCGCATCTGGGCTTCCAACTGCTGATAAAAGGCCCTATCGGCTTCGCGGGCGCCCGGATGTTCGGCGTAGTAGCGCTCCTGCTCGGCATCGGCACCGCACCAGTTTCGGCTGCGTCCGCCGGGGATGCTTTGGGCACTGGCCCCAAGGCCGGACAGGACGAGGACAGCAGTCAGCACCGAGGGTAAAAGTCTTTTAAGCATGAGCCGAAAAAGTGATGTAATGTGGTGGGAGAGGGCGAAGGGGGCACTATGGCCCCTACGGGCAGCCGTTTGAGCGCACGTTTCCAAATTTACCGAAAAGTTGCAATAAGCAATTTAACCCAATGACATGGCTTCTGCTCAGGCTATCACCATGTTGGTGTCGCAACGCACCGTGCGGGCCCGCAGTTCAACCAGCATTCAGCCGCGCCGACTGACACCGTGCGCCAAGCTACGGCCGGGTAGTTACCGCCACCATTTCCTGGCTTACAGTAGCGGGGGCTACTGCCGCCAGCCGCTGGCCCCAAGAAGGGGCACAAAACGAAACACCTCGAACTCTTCCCGCACAAAGGACTCGGGGCCTTCGCGCGTCACCCGCACCATGCGCTGGGTCTGGTTGTCGCCCACCGGAATCACCAGGCGCCCGCCCACCCGCAGCTGGCGCAGCAAAGCGGGTGGCAGGCCCGGTGCGCCGGCCGTAACCAGAATGCCATCGAAGGGGGCATGTTCGGGCAAGCCCAGCGAGCCATCGCCGCAATGCAGCGCCGCCCCATGGGCACCCAGCGCGGCCAAAAACTGCCGGGTGCGGGCAAATAGAATCTCGTTAAATTCTATGCTGTCGACGTGTGGCGTGAGCTGCAGCAGCACCGCGCACTGGTAGCCCGAGCCAGTGCCCACTTCCAGCACGTGGTCGGTGGGCTGGACGTTCAGCAGCTGGGTTTGGTAGGCTACTGTGTAGGGCTGCGATATTGTTTGACCTTCGCCAATGGGGAAGGCCTTGTCCTGGTAGGCATGGGCCTCAAAGGCCGGCTCAAAAAATAGATGCCGCGGCACAGCCGCCAGGGCTGCCAGCACCCGCTCGTCGTGAATGCCGCGCTGGCGCAGCTCGCGCACCAGCGCCCTGCGCTGCCCTTGGTGGCGATATGTGTCGGTGTAAGTCAATTCAGCTAATAATTACCATGTATCGATGAGCAACAAGCAGCTAGGGGGTGTGTGGCTGCCCTCTTAGTGCGGGGCGCACAGGCCCTGCGGTAAGCCGCAAGGCGAACAACACGAGAAATGCAAGGACTAAACCAGTTCATTACTAACCAGTAACTGCTCTCCGGCAGCGAGTAGCTATATGTCAATAACAGCACACTGCCCTTCGTTCCTACCTTTGCCCGGCGCGGTTTTTCTACCGGCCGCTAAAATACTACCCAACCCGTCGCTTTGCTGCTGATTCGCCGCTTTCAATATGCCAAGCTTGTAGCTGCCGATTTTGGGGCGGCCTTGTTGGCCTGGATGTGTTTCTTCCTGTTGCGCAAGTACTTGCTCAACGAAATGACCGGCTACCGCTTCAACGAGGCCGCCCTGTTCGACTTAATTTCATCGGCCTTGGTAATTGCCATTTTCTGGACGGTCCTGTACATTCTCATTGGCGAGTACCGCGACATCTACCGCAAGTCCCGCTTGGCCGAAATCATTCGGCTGGCCCGCGTATCGGCGCTGGGGGCCGTGGTAATTTTCTTTGCCTTGCTCCTCGACGACGAAGGGGTTGATAATTATCGGCTTTACTACAAGACGATTACGGCTTACTTCCTGTTGCACTTCTTTATCACGGCCGTGCTCCGTACCTGGGCCGTCAGCAGTGTGCAGCGTCAGATAAGGAATGGGCGGATTTCTTTTCCGACGCTCCTGGTTGGGTCGAATGCCTTGGCCCTTAATACATTTCACGAGCTGGCCCGAACGAGCCGCCATTTGGGCCTGAATCTGGTGGGCTTCACGCGCGTGGGCGACACCATCGACCCCGACTTAGCGGCCCAACTGCCGGCCCGGGGGTCGTTTAAGCGGCTGCCGGCCTTGGTACGGTCCCTAAAAATCGAGCAAATCGTCATCGCCATCGAGCCCCGCGAGCACCAGCTCATCCAGGAGCTACTGACATTGCTCGAGGGCACGACTGCCCGCGTGAGCATCCTGCCCGACCTCTACCAGATGCTGCTGGGCTCGGTGAAAGTGCACCACTTGTTTGGCACGCCGCTCATCGAAATCAAGCAGGACTTGCTGCCCGTGTGGCAAGCGGTGCTCAAGCGGGTGGTCGACGTGGTAGGCTCGGCCTTATTTATACTGCTGGCCAGCTGGGTGTATGCGCTAACGGCGCTGATGGTGAAGTTGTCATCGCCTGGCCCGGTGTTCTACCGGCAGGAGCGGATTGGCAAAAACGGCCAGCCGTTCCGCATCATCAAGTTCCGCTCCATGTACCTCGATGCGGAAAAAACCGGACCGGCCCTGAGCTCCGACCACGACCCGCGCATCACCAAATGGGGCCGCTTCATGCGCAAAGTGCGCCTCGATGAGTTGCCCCAGTTCTGGAATGTGCTCAAGGGCGACATGAGCATAGTGGGGCCCCGGCCCGAGCGGCAGTTTTTTATCGACCAAATCGTGAAAATTGCTCCTCACTACCGGCATTTGCACCGCGTGCGCCCGGGCCTTACCTCCCTGGGCCAGGTGAAATATGGCTACGCCGAAACCGTGGAACAGATGGTCGAACGCCTCAAGTTTGACATTCTCTACATTGAGAACATGAGCTTGGCGATGGATTTTCGAGTGCTGCTCTACACCCTGAAGATTATTGTGGAGGGCCGCGGCAAGTAATGCATGAAGACGCCCCTTTAAACCAACTGGAGCGCTGCCGCACTTATGTCTTCGTGCAGCGGGTTTACAATGCAGATTATTCCTTCCTGCTACGAGGCGTGGTAGGCCAAAGCAGCCGGCGTGTTGGGCGGGCCGGGTAGTGCAGGCTCAACTCGGGGAGCGAGCCTACAAAAAAAGCACCAGCCAGGAGGTCGGGGCAATGGGGACAGGCATTTTGGCTGTTTAAGACAATTCTCTTAGCCAGGCCATGGCATTTTCTTCCTTGTCGAAATGGCGATAGGTAAGGGCGGCGGCTTTTGCATCGTGCATTACCTGAGCATTGGAAAGGCGGGCAAATACGTCGTTGGCCAGCAATACTGCCCCAAAAATCCCGCCTGGGGCTTGTCGGGAGCTGTCGAGCCAGTAGTTCACTATCCAGGCGCTTTCTTCTTCGGTGTAGGGAGTCATCAGCCGCTGGTCGCCGAGCAGGCGGTTACAATGGTTGCGCTGCAATAAGTTTCCGGTATGGGTGAGAAGGGCCTTAAGTTCGGTGAACTGGCGTTTGCCAGCTTTATACTGAAGAATAACGAAGCCATCGGGATGCTCGAAGAGTCGACCGGTGGCATTTTCAAAATAAAGTCTTGGTGTAGAGTGTAATAGCATAGGCGACGGATGTAACTAACGGGGCATGAATGTTTAAAAGTAGAGAATGTTGTAAGAAACTTTATGCTGCAGGCAAATAGAAGTATGACGGGCTGAAGCGCCGCCGCCAATCTACAAATATTGCTTGGAAACAGTTGAGAGAAAGTCGCTTTTTCTCGCAGCCTTGCTTTCGCAACCAGGGTACTTGTTGCGGAAAAACGACAGGTTTTGCCGATGGTATGAGCAGAAATATTGGCCAGCCGGTATCGAATGAGTTGAACAAACCACAATCACATTGCTATGTTTAAAGACAGCTAAAAACAGGGCCGCTATGCCTACGCTAGTCTTGTAAAGAAATTGACTTTTCCACCGCCAACTGAAATTTTGTTGGCGCCCTTGTTGCCGACTGAGCGTTTTTTTCTTCTGATAATCAGCGCATCGGGCCGGCCCAGGGGCACCGGCGTTTGGGGCTTTACCCAGAACGAAACGCTGCCGTCCGTAGTTTTGTAGCGCAAGTACCCCGCGCAGCTGGGCCGTGTTTGGAACCAGCCACGCAATTGGCTGTTCAGCAAAGCTTCCTATGCATCGCTGCGTAGCAGCCTGCTACCATGGCGCGGAGAACTTACACTGCCGCGCAACGTGCGGAAAAAGCCTCAGGAAAGCCCTTTCAGGGCCTAGTGCGGCAAGGGCAGTACCTTATTTAGCCTGGACCATTCAAGTCCCGGGTGAATTACATTACCTATGAATACCGAAGTAAAAGGAAGAGTACTCGTTGCCATGAGCGGCGGAATCGACTCTAGCGTAGCCGCCGTGCTGCTGCACGAACAAGGCTACGAAGTGGTTGGCATGACCATGAAAACCTGGGACTACGCCAGCGCGGGCGGGTCAAAAAAAGAAACCGGCTGCTGCTCGCTCGATAGCATCAACGATGCCCGTGACATTGCCGTGCAGCTCGGCTTTCCGCACTACATCATCGACATTCGTGATGAGTTCGGCGACTTCGTTATCGACAACTTCACCGACGAGTACCTCGCCGGCCGCACGCCCAACCCCTGCGTGCTCTGCAACACCCACATCAAGTGGGACGCCCTGCTACGCCGCGCCGACCAACTCGGCTGCCAGTTTATTGCCACCGGCCACTACGCCAATATTCGCAAGGATGCGGAGTCGGGCCGGTTTGTGGTGAGCAAAGGCCTCGACGAGAACAAGGACCAGAGCTATGCCCTGTGGGGCGTGAGCCAGGAGAGCCTGAGCCGCACGCTGTTTCCGCTGGGCGGCATGCGCAAAACCGAAATATATGACGAAGCCCGCCGGCGCGGCTTCAATGAGCTGGTGAACAAGCCCGAGAGCTACGAAATATGCTTCATCCCCGACAACGACTACCGGGGATTTCTGCGGCGGCGGGTGCCCGGCCTGGAGGCACGCGTTGCCGGCGGCAACTTCGTAACCAAAAACGGGCGCGTACTTGGCAAGCACGAGGGCTATCCGTTCTACACCATTGGCCAGCGCAAAGGTTTGGGCGTGGCCCTGGGCTACCCTGCTTTCGTGCTCGAAATCCGGCCCGATACCAACGAAGTGGTGCTCGGCAACTACGACGAGCTGGCCAGCACGGCCACGGTGGTGGGCAAGCTGAACATGGGCAAGCAGGCTAGCCTGGCGGGCCAGGGCCTGGTGCCCGCCGTGGTGAAGGTGCGCTACAACCATGACGGCGCGCCGGCTTTTCTGGAAGAAATAGACGGAAAAATCCGCGTTTATTTTGAGGAGCCCGTGCACGCCATCACGCCCGGGCAGGCCGCTGTATTCTACGACGGCAACGACGTGCTGGGCGGCGGTTGGATAGAGCGCCACGTTATCGGCGAATTCCCCTTACCTTTTGCCGCCGTCGAGGCCGGTAGCTAAGCTTATCCTTTTTTTTCTTCTACCTCTTTTATGCATTTCATTCCGGTCGCCCTCCTGGTTAAAAACAAAGTCCGCCGCACCAGTGTAGCCCTTTTGGCGGGCGGGCTGGCCGTGGCAACGGTGGGGTGTAAAAACGAGTCGCTACCTGCGCCCGAAACCGGTGTCGACTATTATCCCATTGCGGTGGGCAACTACTGGACCTACGCCGTGGTGGACACCACCTGGAGCCGGGCTTCGGGCGGGGCGGGAGGAGCACAGCTGATAAATAGCGTGCCACGCGACAGCACCTACCAGCTTAAGGAAACCATCACGGAGATTTTCACCGACGCGGCGGGCAAAAAAGTCTACCGGATGGTACGCTCCAAACGGGTGGGCGCCACTGCTGCTTTCCGCGACGACAGCGTGTTTGTGCTGAGCGCCAACGAGCAGTTTGTGACCCTGAACCGCAACAACGCGCGCACGGTGGAATTGATATTTCCGGTGCGGGAAGGCCGCTCCTGGAATTTCAACGCCTTCAACAACAATTTCAACGACACCATCACTGCTGAAACCCGCCAGTACAGCGCCATTGGCCAGCCCTTTAGCTTGGCGGCGTCGGGCAGTGTGCCGGCGCGGTCTTACCCCGTCGCGCTGACCACTGCCAATACCGGTGCGGCTGCCGAAAACAGTCTGGTGAAGCAGGCCAGCTACCGCCAGGTGTTTGCAAAAGGTGTGGGCCCTGTGTTTAGGCGGCGGGTTTATTTTCAGCCTTATACCTACGTAGCGCCGAACGGCAACCAAGTGTACCCGCCCCGTGCGTATGTGTCGGGTTTCACGCGCCGCGAAACGCTGATTGACCACGGTCCCCGCTAGGAGGGCAGCTCTTTGAACAGAAGCAGGTCAATTGGCGGTTGATGGCTAGTAGCAATAAGCTGCCGGGCTTCTTCAACTGCATGCTGCCAAGCCTGGGTCCAAATTGCTTGAGGCTGAGCGTCATCGGCAACGAATTTGCAATCCACAATCTATTAGTTTCAGGTTTCTCTTTGCAATGGTGCCTACTTCAATAAAGAGCTTGGTTTTGGTGGCTCTGGCTGGCCTAGTCAACTTGCTGGCCGCTGCGCCAGCCTCCGCGCAGGGCACGGTGCGTCGCCACCTTGTGTACTTCCGCGACAAAGCCGGCTCGCCCTTTTCGGTGGCTCAGCCCCAAGCGTTTTTGTCGGCCCGCTCGGTGGCGCGCCGCGCCCGGCAGGGCATTGCGGTGCTGCCCCGCGACCTGCCCGTGAACCCTGCCTATGTGGCGCAGGTGCGCGGCGTGGCTGGCACACAGGTTCACTATACCTCGCGCTGGTTTAATGCAGCCGTTGTGTCCTGCGATTCGGCCACTTTGGTCCGGGTTATGGCCCTTGCTCCGGTGCTCAGCGCCGCTACGCTTAACCGCAGCTTCCGGGGCGTGGCCCCCACGCCGGCGCCTACGCAGCTGCCATCCGTGGCGGCTCGCGGCGCCCTGGCCACGCGTGTGCAGTACGGGCCGGCTTACCGCCAAAACGAGCAAATCGGCGCCCTAGCCATGCACGATGCCGGCTTCCGCGGCGAAGGCATGCAGATTGCCGTTTTCGACGCCGGCTTTCCCGGCGTCGACCAGATTCCGGCCCTGCAGCCCCTCTTCCAGGAGCAGCGCTTGGCGGGTACCCGCAACTTTGTTGATGGAGGCACCAGCGTGTTTCTGCGCAACGGCCACGGCACTAATTGCTTGTCGGCTATAGCTGCCAACCAGCCTGGGTTCTACATCGGCAGTGCTCCCAAAGCCACGTTTCACCTATACATTACCGAAGACGTGAGCTCCGAGCACCCCATCGAAGAAGCCAACTGGCTGGCTGCTGCCGAGTACGCCGATTCCGTAGGGGTCGACATCATCAGTTCATCGCTGGGCTACACCTCGTTCGACGCGCCCTCGGTTTCCTATACCTACGCCGACATGAACGGCCGCACGGCCATTAGCTCGCGGGCCGCTACCATTGCTGCCCACGTGGGCATACTGGTGGTTAATGCTGCTGGGAACGAGGGCAACAGCCCATGGCGCTACATTTCGGCGCCCGCCGATGCCGATTCCATTATCTCGGTAGGCGCCATCGATTCGTTGGGCAACCACGCCAGCTTCAGCTCCTACGGGCCCACGTCCGATGGACGGGTCAAGCCCACGCTGTCGGCCATGGGCCGAGCGGCGGCCGTGTTGTCCCCCAACGGAGGGGCCTTCCGAGGCAGCGGCACCTCCTTCGCTTGTCCCATCCTGGCCGGCATGGCCGCGGGTTTCTGGCAAGCCAACCCCACACTTACCGCGCAGCAGGTGATTGCCGCTTTGCGCAACACGGCTTCGCAGGCCACCACGCCAACTCCCACCCTGGGCTATGGCATTCCCAACTTTGTGACCGCTTATAACGCCTTGCACCCCAACGGGCCGCTAAGCTCAAAAGACAAAAGCGACCCAGAGGCTGAGGCCTTGGTGCTGTACCCTAACCCCACCGGCGACGGCGCCGTCACGCTGGCATTGCCCACAGCGCTCCGCGGCAAGCCCCTGCGCGTGCGGGTGTTCGATGCCCGCGGGGCAGTGGTTGCTACCCAGCAGGTTGCGGCCTCGGCCACCGTCACCGCGGCCCTGCGCCTGGGCCGCCTAGCAAAGGGTACCTACACCTGCGAAGTGAGCACCGGAGACACCCGCCGCACGGTGAAATTTACACAGCAGTAACCCCATACTCAAGGCTTGAAAAAGGCGCCGTGTAGCGCCTTTTTTTGTGTCCGTAGCGCTGGATATCAGCTTGTTTTTGAGGGCTATATTTTGTAATTTTAAAGCATCAATTCACTCCCATTTTCTTGCAGTACATGTTGCAAATGATGATTTCCAAGCGCATCGGGCGCCGCCAGTTTCACTTCACCGTGCAGGGCAGTAATTTTCACGAAACTGTGGCTGAGTATGACCGGCTTAGCTTTCCCGACGTGCCCAACTGCGGCCTTTGCGGCTCGGATAATCTGGACCTGACCAGCCGTGTGGCGCAGGATAAATTTAAGTATACTTCGGTGAAGTGCATCGACTGCCGCGCCGACCTTACTTTTGGCAAAACCCAAAAAGACGACCAAACCGTGTTTCTCCGCCGCCGCGAAGGAGGGGAGTTCGACTGGAAAGCTCTGGACAAGAGCGAGCGTTAATCTTTTCTGCCCGCAGCGCGGTTATAGCGCTGCCAAGCTCAAGAACGGCACCCTGGTCTAGGGTGCCGTTCTTTGCATAAAATCCGTGGCATCTGCCAAATCTGACTAAATCTGCCTTTCATGTTTACTGGAATAATTGAAGCCTTAGGCACCATCGTAGCCGTCGACACCCAAGGCAGCAACCGCCACTTCACAGTGGCCTCGCCCTTCGCCGCCGAGTTGAAAATCGACCAAAGCGTGGCGCACGACGGCGTATGCCTAACCGTGGTGGCCGTGGACCCCGCCGCCGGCACGCACGTGGTGACGGCCATCGACGAAACCATGCGCGTGACCAACCTGAGCCAGTGGCAGCCCGGCCGCCACGTAAACCTGGAACGGTGCCTGGCCGCCAACGGTCGCTTCGATGGCCACATCGTGCAGGGGCACGTCGACGCCACTGCCACCTGCCTGAGCGTGACCGACCAGCAGGGCTCCTGGCTGTTTCGGTTCGGCCACGCGCCCGGCCCCGGCCGCCTCACGGTAGAGAAAGGCTCCATCTGCGTGAACGGCACCAGCCTCACCTGCTTCGAGAGCACCGATGAGGGCTTTACGGTGGCCATCATTCCTTATACCTACGAGCACACCAGCTTTCAGCAGCTGCGCGCCGGCGAAACCGTGAACCTGGAGTTTGACATTGTAGGGAAGTATGTGGCCAAGCTGCTGGGTAAGTAGCTCGTGAACTCGAGGACAGTGGCTGCGTAAAAGGGGGGAGTCCTCACGTAACGCATTTACAGCTATGTCGAAACGAGAATTAATAGAGCCCAACGAGGGCGATAAACGATATATCCGCCGCGATGATAAAGGGCGAATTACCACTTCGGTCGATTTAAACAAGTCCCTGTCGCAGGACGACAGGCACAATTCCAAAAAGACCAGCAAGCCCGGCCAAGGCGACAAAGGTGATGGCCACACCGGCGGCCGCAAACCGGCTAAGTAAGTAAAGAAAAGAGCCCCATTGAGTTGTCAACGGGGCTCTTTTAGTAGGTGGCGGTAACCGGCGCTGCCCTCATGCGTCTTAGTTGCTCGGCGGGTCGAGAAAGAAAGTCCGCGCTCCTTGCAAGGCCTTAACGTCGTGTTGGATGTCGTTTGGGCGCGAGCCCGTGCCGTAAAGCATGCCTCCCCAGCGCATGCCCATGGCCTGTGCCGTGAGCTTAAGCGTAGCCTCCAGGGGGGCGGCATCGAGCAGACTGTCGCTGCTCACAATAATGGCCCATAAGGTCTTGCCGTGCATTTTTTCCTTGAACTGCAGGTTTGGTGTGCGCAGCCAGACGTACCAGTAGTCGAGGTAGTGCTTAGCTGCGGCGGGCAGGCTGTACCAAAGCAGCGGAGCCGCGAGCACTAGGTCGGTGGCTTCGAGGGTGGCATCTAGCAACTTCTGCACATTGCCAGTGGGCACCGGGAAAGAGCCGTGGTGCCGCATGTCGATAAACTCCGGCAGGGGGCAGTCGCGCAGTTGCAGCCACTGTTGCTTGGTTTGGGGAGGCAGCGGATGCGCCGCACAATAAGCTAGTTGCTCGCTATTGCCGAGGCGGCGGGTGCTGCAAAGCAAAAAGAAGAATCGGCGCGCTGCGTCATTCATAGGAGCTGCGTCATTCATAGGAAAGGCTGTCTACGCGTGGGAGGGCCACCAGCGCGGGGCCCACTGCCGGTAGGCCGCGGCGGCCGCCCAACCCAGCAAGCTGCCCAGAGCGGCACCCCCCAGAACATCGGTGGGGTAGTGTGCCCCAAGGTACATGCGACTATAGGATAACAACAAGGCCCATATAAATACTATTCCTTTTAAAACCTTGTATCGGCCTGCAGGCAGTACGATAATGAGAAAAACAGCCAAGGCGAAAGAGTTGGCCGCGTGCGACGACAAAAATCCGAATTGACCGCCGCAGCCATCGGGCAAATGTAGGAAGGCCGTCAGCCGGGAGTCGTGGCAGGGGCGGGGGCGGGCAAAATAAGGCTTGAACAACCGGCTGGTGATGCTGTCGGCCAAGCCCACGGCCGCTACCACCAGCGGCAGCAGCAACAGGGCCCGGCGCCGAAACAGGTAGATAAGCGTTGCAATGAGGAGCACATAGGCCGGAATCCAAACGTTGCGGTCGGAGGCAAACGTCATTACCTTATCCAGGAGCGGCGTGTGGGCGCGGTTGACGGCCAGCAGCAGTCGGTGGTCGAGGGCTTGTATGGCTTCAAGCATCGGCGAGCCAGTCTACACCTTTGCGGAGCCAGGCCAGGGTGTTGGCTTCGGGCGAGCCGGGGGCTGGGGCAGCGGGGTTGTACGCCCACCCGGTGCGCGGAGGCAGGCTCATGAGGATGGACTCGGTGCGGCCGCCGGTTTCGAGGCCAAAGCGGGTGCCCCGGTCAAAGGCCAGGTTGAATTCGGCGTAGCGGGCGCGGCGCAGGCTCTGCCAGGCTTCTTCGCGCTCGGCGAAGGGCAGGGCGTGGTTTTCGGCCATGAGCTCGGTGTAGAAAGGGCCAAACAGCTCGGCTACGTCTTGCACAAAGCGGAACAGCTCCTGAGCCGAGCCGTCTTTTCCAACCGTGAGGCGGTCGAAGAAGATGCCGCCCACGCCGCGGGTTTCCTGGCGGTGAGGCAGGAAAAAATAATCGTCGGCCCAGTGAGTAAACTTGGGGTAGTACGCCGGATTGTGTTGGTCGCACACCGCCCGCAGTCGCTCGTGGAAGCGGCGGGCCTGCGCTTCGTCCACGTAAATAGGCGTCAAATCAATGCCTCCCCCAAACCAGGCCTCGCCGTTGCCGGCTTCGAAATAGCGCACGTTCATGTGGATGATGGGCACGCGCGGGCTGCGCGGGTGCAGCACCACGCTCACGCCCGTGGCGTAGAAAGCCGGGTCGGGCATGTGCAGCTGCCGGGCCGCGGCCTCGCTCATCTGCCCCCATACGGCCGAGAAGCCGACGCCGCCTTTTTCGAGTATGCGGCCGTGTTCCAGGACCTTGGAACGGCCGCCGCCGCCGCCTTCGCGCTGCCACGCATCGGTGAGGAAGTGGGCCGGGCCGGCATCGGCAGTTTCTAGCTGCTGGCATAAGCGCAATTGAAAATCGGCCAGCCAGGCTTGGATTTCGGGGCGCGTGGTGGGGGAGGAAGAAAGGGACGTTAGCATTTCACCGCAGAAGACGCAGAATAATTCGCAGAGGGGTGGCAGCGAGCTGCGCCCGAAGCACAGGCACCGTTGCCGGCCCAAAGATAGGGTGGCGGGTGGAGCGTACTTTTGTAGCCTAACTTCCCACGCCAACGATGTCCGAATTCGCTGTTTCCGATACTGCCAACCTGGCTTCTACCCGTGTGACGGCTGCTGCGGCCGCCGCGGCCGCGGCTTTCACGGCCCCGGCCGCCACGCCCGCGCCACGCCTTGATGCCGAGCTTCTTCGCCGCGCCTTCCGCCTGATGCACACCGCCGCCGCCATGGCCACGCTCTACGAAGAGGAGAAGGCCACGGCCTCGCGCTACGTGCACGCCACCGCCCGCGGGCACGAGGCTGTGCAGCTTGCCGCGGCTTTCTTGCTCACCGAAAACGACTACGCCGCCCCTTACTATCGCGACGACGCCATGCTGCTGGGCCTGGGCTTGCGGCCCTACGAGCTGATGCTGCAGCTGCTGGCCAAGGCCGACGACCCGTTTAGTGGGGGCCGCACCTATTACTCGCACCCCTCGCTGCGGCGGGCGGGCATCCCGGTTATTCCGCACCAAAGCTCGGCTACCGGCATGCAGGCCATTCCGGCCACGGGCATGGCGCACGCCATCAAATACCTCGAATCGGTGGGCGGCGAGCAACTGGAAGCGAGCAGCGACGCCTTCAAGGCTAAGTGTGCGTCGCTGGCGGCCAATGGCTCGCTGGCCTTGTGTTCGATAGGCGACGGGGCCATGACAGAAGGCGAAGTAGCCGAGGCCCTGCAAATGGCCGTGCTGCACCAGCTCCCCATTGTGTACCTGGTGCAGGATAACGATTGGGGCATCTCGGCCACCGGACGTGAGATGCGGGCCATGAATGCTTATGAGTTTGCGGCGGGCTTTCCGGGGCTGCTACGTTTGCAGGTCGACGGGGCCGATTTCCGGTCGTCGCACCACGGGTTGGTGGAGGCGTTTGCACACGTGCGGGCCCGCCGCGGGCCAGTGCTGGTGCACGCCAAATGCCCGCTGCTGGGCCACCACACCAGCGGCGTACGCCGCGAGTGGTATCGCAACGACCTGGCCACCCAACAGGAGCAGGACCCGCTGCCGCGCCTGCATCAGCTGTTGCTGCAAAGCGGCTTCGAGGAAGCCGAGCTGGCTGCCCTGGTCGCCGAAGCCCGGGCCACCGTGCGCGCCGATTGGAAGGAAGCCCTGGCTGCACCTAACCCCGACCCTGCCACATTTGCCGACCACGAGTTTGCCCCCCCGGCCGTGACCGAGGAAAGCGGCGAGCGCAGCCCCGCCGGTGCCGACAAAACCCTGATGGTGGACGCGGCCCTGCACGCCGTCGACGAAATTTTGCGGGAGTTTCCTGAGGCCTTGTTTTACGGGCAGGACGTGGGTGGCGAGCTGGGCGGTGTGTTTCGCGAAGCCGCGCTGCTGGCCAAAAAGTATGGCGACGCGCGGGTGTTCAACACGCCCATTCAGGAGGCCTACATTGTAGGCAGCACGGCGGGAATGGCAGCGGTGGGCGCGCGCCCAATCGTCGAAATTCAGTTTGCCGACTACATCTGGCCGGCGCTGAACCAGCTGGTGGAGGAGCTTTCCAAATCCTGCTACCTAACCATGGGCAAGTTCCCTATTCCGGCCCTGATTCGGGTGCCCATTGGGGCCTACGGCGGCGGCGGGCCCTATCATTCGGGTTCCATCGAGAGCACGCTGCTCACCATTCGGGGCATCAAGGTGGTGTATCCCAGCAACGCGGCCGACATGAAGGGCCTGATGCGGGCAGCGTTTCTCGACCCTAACCCGGTGATTATGCTGGAGCACAAAGGTCTGTATTGGAGCAAGGTGCCGGGCACCGAAGAAGCCAAAACCTTGGAGCCAGCCGCAGGCTATGTGATTCCGCTGGGCAAAGCCGCCGTGGCCCAGGCGGCCGACCCTGAAAAGCTGCAGCAGGGTGACACGGCCGTGGTGGTTACCTACGGCATGGGCGTGCACTGGGCCAAAGCCGCCAGCCGGGACTACCCCGGTCAGGTTGAAATTCTTGATTTGCGCACGCTCAACCCCCTCGACTTTGATGCCGTAACCGCCGCTACCCGTCGTCACGGCAAGGTGCTAGTTCTTACCGAAGAGCCCCTGATGAACAGCTTCGCCGAAAGCCTTGCGGGCCGCATTCAGCGCCACTGTTTCCAGGAACTCGACGCCCCCGTCTTCACCCTTGGGGCCGCAAACCTGCCGGCCATTGCCCTGAACGTGGAGCTGGAAAAGCAGATGCTGCCTAGCGCTGCCAAGGTGGCTGTAGCGCTTGAAGAGCTGCTCGGATACTAAGAAAGGAGTTACCTAAGCAAAAGGGCCCGCCCGCTGTTCGTGTAACAGCGGGCGGGCCCTTTTGCTTGGCGGCGGGTGTTAGAAAGGATAGCCGATGCCTAGGTTGAAGGCAATGGGATTGGCGCTGGTGTCGAAGTTGCGCAGCGCCCATTTCTGGCCATCGGGAGCCGTGGGGTCGTAGACCTTAGTGGCGACGTCGAGGCGCAGAATCAGGAAGGTGAAGTCGAAGCGGACGCCCATGCCCGAGCCCACAGCAATTTGCTTGTAAAAAGAATTTGCCTGAAACTGAGCGCCGGGGCGCAGGTATTGGCCCTGCTCGTTTTTGACTTCCTGTAAGCCCCACACGTTGCCGAAATCGGTGAAGAAAGCCCCTTTCACAAAGCTATAGATAGGAAAGCGGTACTCGGCACTCCCTTCCAGCAGCAGCTCGCCGGGCTGCTCGGTGAGGAAATCCCGCACCACCTGGCCCTGCTGCGTGGTGCGTAGCGAGGTGTAGCCGCCCGGGCCCAGGCGGCGGGGCTGCCAGGCGCGCAAGCTGGTGGAGCCGCCCGCAAAAAATGATTTGTCGTAGGGAATGATGTATTGAGAATTGCTTCCGTCAGGCTCCGCGGTGCGCGTGAGCGCGTGCACCACGCCCCCATTGAGGCGCCACACAAAGAAGGTTTTGGGAGTGAGGTGGTGGTAGCGGCGGTAGTCGACACTTAGACGAGCGAAGTCGTACACGTTGAGTTGAGTTTTCCGAAATAATGCCTCCCTGTAAAGGTCGCGTGTGAGGCCCCCGATTTCGGTAAAAAGCCGCAGGTAATGAGCGTCGCGGGTTTGGTTGAAGTCGTTGGAGTTATAGAGCGAAGTGAAGCTGAAGCTGGGCTCTAACAGCTTAACGAACGAACGGTAGAGCGGCGAACCCTGATTGTCGCGCAGCGAATTGAGTCGTTCGCGAAACAGGTCGCTGGTTTTGAGCGTGTTGACAAATGTGACGACAACGGGCGAGAATACATACTGATGGAAGGCCGATTTCTGCCAGATATAGTCATAGGCAAACTCAAAATTGGAGCGGGTGTATTCAGGGCGGCTAACGAAGGTTTCGGAAAGCGTGAAGCGGGTTTTGGGGTTGTAGCGCGACAGGAAGCGGCTGCTGTTGAAAGGAAGCAGAAAACGGGGCAGCACCAGCGAAGCTGTGGCGCCCAGCTGGGTAGTGTACACCGCCTCGGTGTTGTCGCTGGTGCCACCGGCCACCCGGCTCAGCTGGCCTTCGAAACCCGCACGTACGCCTATCTCCAGCACCTCGGCGCCGCCGAAGGGGTTGCGCGTTTTCAGGCGGAGGTTGACAAAAGGGCCAGGCAAATAAGCTACGTATGTGCCACCTACCTCGCTGGTTTCGGTGTACTTGGGTGCTGGCGAGGCGTTGATAACGGCGATGAGCTCGCCCTTGGAGGGATTGATGCCCACGCTGTCGGCCGAGGGCGGGTCGGATACCTTGCGGTAGTTCAAGTTGTTGAACCGGAACATGTCCAGGTCGGCCAGCAGGCGCTGGGTTTGCATGGTGCGGTCTAGGTTGTAGCGCTGGCCGGGCCGCACCAGCACTTTGCGGGCCAGCAGGCGGGTGCTGTACTTCTGCTCGTAAGCCGCAAAGCGCACCGAGTCTGTTACGGTAGTGTCGGTACGAATGCCGATTTCGGGCCGGATGCGCCGCGTGCCGGGTGCGCCGGCCCGGCGCAGGGTGTCGAGCGTGGAGGCGCGCAGGGTGCGGTTCACGCCGGCATCGGTCACAAAGCGCACCTGCCGCAGGGTATACACCCTGTGCCCCTGGCCGGGGGCCGGGTTGGCGATGAGCGTGCGCAGCCGCACCGTGAAGTTCTCGAAGCTGGTGTCAGCCTCGAAGGTGATGTATTGCTGACGGAAATCGAAGTAGCCCGCATTTTTGAGCAGGGTTTCTAAGCGGGCGCGTTCCTGCCCAATCAGTTCTTCGTTGTAGCGCTCGTTTTCGCGAAGCACAGAGCTTTTCTGGGCGGCGCTGACCACGGCGGCCACCCCCGAATCGGCAATACTGGGGGGCTGAAGTCGGTTCAGAAAGGGTTTGTTCTCGTTGACGTTGTAGGTTACCGTCACGCGTCGGTAACGCTTGGCCAAGTCTGCCGAGTCGGGAGTACTCGGGAAAATGGAGCCGACTCCTTGCAAAAGCCGCTTTACCAGGCCCCGGCGGTAGCGCGCCGTATCGGCGGCCGTTACAGTGGCCCGGAAAAACCCTTGCGAGTGCAGGTAGGTGGTCATTTGCTCCACAGAGCGCCGCGTGAGCAGGGTGTCGTAGATAGCCGGGGCCTCGCCCAGGCGCATGATGGCGTTGCCCTTATCCAGGGTCAGCTGCTTGCGGTTGAGCTTGCGCTCGCGCCGGACCAGCAGCTTGCCCAACTGAGCCGAGTCGGTACTGGCCGCTTGAATGCGGGTTTCGTAGTGAGTCTGTATTTCGCGCAGCTTTTCTTTAATGCGCACGGAATCGTAGAAATTATAGCCCAGCTGGTAGATGGCCAGCTTCGGCAGCGGAAACTGGGTATTGGGCCTTTGCTGGGCAAGGGCGGTGAGCCGTTCTTTGTCGGCCAGTTCCACCCCCTTAATTTCGACGCGGCTGAGCAGGCGCTGGCCGGGGCGCAAGAGCTTAAACGGCGAGCACGCCGCCAACATCAGCAGCGCCAGCACCGGGGGCATGGGCCAGCGTAGTCGGCTACCAGGCCGTAGCTTCGATAAATTCTTAAACGACAATGGTTTCAAAAGCACTTAGCAAATACGTGCAGTCGCTGCACCAAAAGAAGTATCGGCAACGCCACGGGGCGTTCCTGGTGGAAGGCGGCAAAAGCGTGTTGGAGCTGCTAAGTTCCGACCTGGAAGCTGAACATGTGCTGGTCACGGCCGAGTTTGCCGCCCAAAATCGTGCGCAGCTTCCCGAGCGCCTCGCCCTGGTGATTGCCACCGAGTATGAATTGACACAATTGGGTACGCTGGCCACCAACAACACCGCGCTGGCGGTGGCCCGCCTCCCCTTGGAGAAAACGTTGTCTCCAACGCTGCCGCAATCGGGTTTGTTGCTTGCCCTCGACGAAGTTCGCGACCCCGGCAACCTCGGCACCCTACTGCGGCTGGCCGACTGGTACGGGTTGCCCGGCGTGGTGCTCAGCCCCGGCTGCGCCGACCCGTACTCGCCCAAAACCGTTTCGGCCACCATGGGCGCCTTTGCCCGGGTGCAGCTTTGGGAGCGCGACCTAACCGTCTGGCTGCCCACGCTGGCCCCGGGCACCGGCATCTTCGGGGCCGATTTGGAAGGCGACAACGTGCACCGCCTCACGCTGCGCCCCAGCGGCGTGCTGGTGATGGGCAGCGAGTCGCACGGGCTGACCCCGGCGGTGGAGGCCTGCCTCACCCGGCGCCTGCACATTCCGCGGGGCGCCAGCGGCGGGGCCGAAAGCCTGAACGTGGCTATATCGGCCGCCATTCTGCTGGATAACTTTTTTCGAAACCAATAGGAAATTGCGGCAGCGCCGTTGTTCTATCCCTGCGGCACGCTCTATGAAAGCGCCTGTGCTGAGTAGTAAAAAGTCCCGACTCTGAGCAGAATCGGGACTTTTTGCGTTAGAGGATTCGCTGTAGCCAGTAGCGTGGGCTGGCGGACTTTCGCGCGGTTCTGTTTGTCGTGAGCAGGTCGCTTTAGTCCCCAAACAGACGGAGGCCGAAACTCAAAACCTGGGTGTCAGGGCCGGCATTGGCTCTGAACAGGCTGTTCATGTTGTACTTGGCAAAGAGCTCCAGGCTGCCGTAGCCGATGGTGCCCTGTACACCGTAGAGGAAGTTCTCCATGTTGTAGCTGCCGTCTTCCTTGTCCTTAAGGGTGTTGCCGTCGGTGGTGTACTTCAGCTTGGTCCAGGACTTGATGCGGTAGCCTACGAAACCGCCGGCTCCCAGGGCAAAGGTGGATTTGTAGTGCTTGTCGCGCAGCTGCAGGCGCAGCATCACGGGGAGGTTGACGGAGGAGGTGCCGAGCTTGCTCTTTTGGTACTGGCGGCCATCAGTTTCGCGCACCACGCTGGTGATGCCGTTGTCGTTCACCCACTTGGTGTTGCCGTTCAGCATGTAGTTGTTGAAGGCAAAGTGAGGGCCGAAGGTGAGGCTCATGGGGCTGCGCTTACCGCCCAGGCGGGTGTTCCAGTCAAGGCCGATGTTGACGTAGCGCGAGCCTTCGGTGCGTAAGTCAGGCGCTTCCGACTGGCCCGGGGTAGTGTCGAGGGCCTTCTGGTTTATCAAAGCGTTTACTCCCAGGTCTACAACGAGTTCAGCCGAAGTGCGCTTGTTTTTAATTTTCTTCAAGCGGGCGGAGTCACGCTGAGCAATACGCTCCTCTTTGCTTTTGCCTTCGGAGGTGTTGTAAGATTTAGAGCCTTTGTCGTCGGTAGTCACGGTCACGCCGAAGGTTTTGTTCAGCATCACGTCGACGCGGTTGGTGCTGGGTTTCTTTTTGCGCGTGGTGATGCGGATTTGCTCGGGCAGGTTTTTGCCGGGCTGGTCCTTGTCGGGGTAAAACTGCAGGGTCACCTGGTCGGTGGTAGCCGTCTTGGCCGCTGTCTCGGCCTGCACAATGTAGCCGGCTAGGCGCGATGTGAGCGAGTCGAGCTGGTAATTCTTCATCTGGCGCAGCTGGGCTGCATCGCGAACCACCAGCGTGATGGTGGCCTGGTTGGGCAGCCTGATTACGATGGTGTCTTTCACCAAGGGGCGGCTGTTAAGCTCAGTGGCATGGGCCTTGGTGAGGCCGCAGCCCAACACCAGGAGCAACAGAAATAAGGAGAGAAAAGCGCGTTGCATGATTTCTAGAAAGTAAGAATTAGAGTTGAATGGATTTGGTGAGGGTGCGGCCGCCCACGGTGGCGCGCACGGTCACGTTTTCGGGAAGGCCGGCTACCTCGGCCAGGCTCACCCGCTCGCCGCGCACCAGGTGGCCAGCCTGCTGCAGGAGCCGGCCACCCAACCGCCGCCGCTCTTCGGGAGCATCGCTTGCGGCCGCCACCGTGGCAGCCAAGCTCGCCATTTTGGAAGGCTGAGTTGCCGATTCGTTGCCGTTGCGCACGTCTACGGTAATGAGCTCGCCGGTGCTGGCCAAGCTGGGGGCGGGCGCTGCCGGGGTGGGGACGTTTTCCGCCGCCGAGGCAGGTTTGGAAAGGCTGGCTACTACGGGTGGGGTAGTGGGCCGCGGCTCGTCAGCAGCGGCATGCCGGGGCCGGGCCGGCAGGGTGGCAGGGCGAGCAGACGTGCGGGCCACGAGGGGAGCTTTTTCGGCGGCCGCGTCCGGCTGCCGGTTGATTCCTAGCAAGTGGCGAGGCGACTGCCCGGGGGCTGACATCCTGGCATTTGGTGCGGTAGATGCGAGGTTGGAGGGACGGGTTGCCTGCGAGGTTGTATTTTTTTGAATAAAAGCGTCGGGCGCCGTAGTTGGGGCTGGAGGCGAAGTAGCGGCCACTGCTGCAGGCTGCTCCGAAGCACTTGCCGGGGCTGGTGTTTCAGCGGTGGGGGCTGCCTGTGGCTTTGGTGTGGCTTGGCCAGGCATAGCCCGGTTTTGCTGAGTGGCCAGGTTGCCGCTGGGCGAGTTGCTCGAAGGGAAACCCAGCCACAGGCCTGCGCCGCCCGCCACCAGCAGCAAAGCCAACGCGGCGGCCAGGGCCATGGGCCACCAGGCAGCGGCCCGGCGCTTGCGCGGGCGCAGGTGCTCATCTTCGAGGCGCTCCCACAGCTCGCGGCTGGGGGGCGTGGCGTGGGCGTTCAGGCCGCGCTGAAACAGATGGTCGAGCCGCTCGTCGGTGGCCGCCGGGGCGGGCTCGGCAGGCGGACCGGCCTGGAGCCGGGCCCACAGCGCATCGCCGGGCGGCGTAGGATGGCCGTCCAGTTTATCGCGAAATAAGTCGTCTATATTTTCGAGGGACATGATACTAATTGCTAGCAATGGCGGAAAACTGTATCCGGCGCTGGAGCATGGCGCGAGCCTTGCTCAGCTGCGACTTGCTGGTGCCTTCCGATATGCCCAGCAGCTCGGCTATTTCCTGGTGGCCGTAGCCTTCCAGAGCATAGAGGTTGAACACCGTGCGGTAGCCGGCGGGCAGTCCAGCCAACAGGCCCATCAGGTCTTCGGCCTGGAGCTGGGTGTCGGCGGTGGCAGCGGTGGTGGCCAAGTTCTCGGGCTGCGGAAAATCCTCAAACGAAACCGTCATCATTTCGCGCTGGCGCAGCTGCATCAGGGCTTCGTTGACCATGATGCGGCGCACCCAGCCTTCGAAACTGCCTTCGAACCGGTAGTTGGGCAGGGCCCGAAACATCTTGGCAAAACCCAGCAGCAGGGCTTCTTCGGCATCTTCGCGGCGCTTGAGGTAGCGGCGGCACACGGTAAGCATCAGCCCGGCCAATTGGTCGTAGAGCTGGCGCTGGGCCCGGTGCTCGCCCCGCACACAAGCAGCGATGAGGTCGGCTTCGGTCGTCACGGTAAGGGTAGGCAAAGAGCAGAAACAATAGTGAGTTAGCGCGGCAGATGCGAAAGTAGGGACGATGGTTGCCTGGAAGGTGAAAATAAATTAACCAGTCAGGCGTACTTGGTGAATGCAAAGCCTTAACTCATTCAGCCACATTTTTTCTAACGAGCAGGCCTAGGTTGCGTATGCAGGACTAATTCTTTCTAGTCCAGTGCCATTATGCTCCTCGATACCAAACTGCCCTTCCGGTACATCATAAAGGATATTTTACCCGATACAATCCGGGTGTTACTTATATCCATCGTATTCCAGCTGCTTAAGCAATTCTACTCTAATTCGCTGCCGCAAATACCTCTGCAACTGCCTACGGTACTGGGGGGCTCAATTTCCTTGTTGTTGGCGTTTAAAATCAGCCAGTCGTATGACCGGTGGTGGGAGGCCCGCAAGGTTTGGGGAGCCATCGTGAACGACTCTCGCTCGCTGGTGGTGCAGGTCGCAACCTTCGTTCCGGATGAAGACGCGGATGGCTTAGGTTCCGAAGGCGCCCTCAAGCCATTGACATACCGCCAGATAGCATGGTGTTATAGCCTGGGTCAGACGCTGCGGGGACAGGATGGGGCCGCCAATCTCGCCCAGTATTTGTCGGAGTCGGAACTGGATTACATCATGCGCCACAGCAACAAGCCCTTGGCTTTGATAGCGTTGCACGCCCGCCAAATCAAGGAGCTTTTTCAGTTAAAAGCAATTAACGCATTCCAGCAAGTGCAGCTGGATTCCACCCTGGTGCGCCTGGTCGATGCCCAGGGCCGGGCCGAACGCATCAACAGCACGGTTTTCCCTTCGAGCTACCGCCTGCTAATTTACCTCTTTATCTATCTATTTTTGGGCACGCTCTCCCTAGGGCTGGTCGAAACCATGGGGTTGTGGGAGATTCCCCTGCTGCTGGCCATTGCCACGACCTATTTCCTGCTTGAGCGTACGGCCCGCTACCTGCAGGACCCCTTCAGTAACCGGCCCACCGACACGCCCGTCACGGCCATTGCCCGCACCGTGGAAATTAACCTAAAACAGCTGTTGGAGGAACAAGATGTGCCTGCTCCCGCCAAGGCCGACTCCTATTATTTGATGTAGGCCGCGGGCTTGAATGCCCGCAGCTGCAACGAGTTGGTGAGCACCGAATACCGAACTCAATGCCACGGCTTCGGCCGCGAGCATAGGTGATAGCAACACGCCGAAGAAGGGGTAGAGCACGCCAGCCGCAAAGGGAATGCGCAGCGTATTATATAGGAAGGCGAAAAAGAGGTTTTGCCGAATGGTGCGCATGGTTTGGCGCGATAAGTCGATAGCCGTAACCACGCCGTGCAGGTCGGAGCGCATGAGGGTGATGCCGGCGGCTTCCATGGCCACATCGGTGCCCGAGCCAATAGCCAGGCTGATGTCGGCCTGGGCCGGCGCTAAGGCAAACCACACCGCAAAAGTGAGCAGGGCCATGACCACCACGGTGGGCACAAAAATGGCACTAGCTTTATCCGCCAGACGCTGAATGGGCGCCCGGCTGCCTTGGGCGTCTTCCACCAGCCGCACAATCTGGGCGAGCATGGTATCGGCGCCCACCTTGGTCACGCGGAAGCGGAAAGCGCCGGTTTTGTTGAGGGTGGCGCCGTATACCGGGTCGCCGGTTTTTTTGTCGACGGGCAGGCTTTCGCCCGTCAGTATGGCCTCGTCGACGGCCGACTGGCCTTCGACAATGTGCCCATCGGTGGCTACTTTCTCGCCGGGCCGCACCAGTACAATGTCGCCCAACTGCACCTGCTCGATGGGCAGGTCAACTTCCTCGCCGTTAGGGCGCACCACGCGGGCCGTTATGCTTTGCAGCCCCATCAGCGCGCGTATGGCCGCCGAGGTCCGGGTTTTGGCGCGCAGCTCCAGCACTTTGCCCAGCAGAATCAGGGCGATAATGGTGGAGGTGGTGTCGTAGTATACCTCGGGCATGAGGCCGCGGCTGGTGAAGAATTCCGGCGCCAGGTTTGCCGCTAGGCTATATAAAAAGGAGGCGCCGGTACCAATGGCAATAAGCGTGTCCATGTTGGCGGTGCGGTGCCGGAAGCTGTTCCAGGCCGAAACGTAGAATTCCCGGCCGCTGAACAACAGCACGGGCAGGGTGAGCAGGAGCAGGCCATAGTTCAGCCACTGCATATTGACCCGGGCCATGAGGGCGGGCCAAAGCATGAGCATGCTCAGGGGCATGATGACTGCCGCCAGCCCCGCGGCCACCCAAAAGCGGCGCTTAATGCTTTGCTAGGCCAACGCTTTTTGGCGGTCTATCTCCTCACTGCGCTCGGTAGTGCTGGTGTCCGGCGCCTGCTCAACTACGCCGTAGCCGGCCTGTACCACGGCTTCTTTGAGCGCGGCGGGGGTGGCCAGGTCGGGCAGGTACTCGATGGTCGCCTTTTCGGTGGCATAATTAACCACGGCACTTTGCACACCGGGCGTGCGGGCCAGCGACTTTTGTACGAAGGATGCGCGCGAGGCGTAGGTCATGCCTTCAATGTCGAGGGTGGTCGTTTCGGAAGAGAGTGACATAATTAATGGACGTAATTCAACTTTCAGGGAGCAAACAAGCCGGCTTTTCGCCAGCTAACCCAAGCAACCCAAAGGAACCTTCCCCGCCAACGGGAGTCGGTACAGAATCACAAACAATACATGCATAATTAGAATGCCCGGCCCCAGTGCGCAGCGCCTGCAAAATTCCGTTTGCAACGTGCATGATTGTGTTGGCCTTCCTGCCATAGCCGGCGGCGAAGGCCAGCCTGGCGGGTGTAAGAAAAGACGTGCCCCGAGAATGAGCATCCCGCAACTGGCTCCCAGTTCCAACCGCAAGCACCTGGCATGCGTAGCTTGCGCCCGGGCCGGGCACACCAACCTTTCCACCAAGCGGGCGCCACGCCTTGCCGTCCGCTTCTCAATTAGCCCCGCATGGATTTGCTTACGGTTTCAGGTATCAGCTTAACGGAACGGGAAACTGTGGTGCTGCAAAACGTGAGTTTTACCCAGCAGGCCGGCCAGAAGCTGGCGCTGGCCGGCGAGTCGGGCACCGGCAAAAGCACCTTGCTGCAAGTAATAGCCGGCCTCATTCAGCCCAGCGCCGGCGAGGTGCACGCCAACGGCAGCCGCGTGCGCGGCCCAGCCGAAATACTCGTGCCCGGTCACCCCGGCGTGGCCTACCTCACCCAAAATTCGGCCCTGCCGCATTCGTTGCGGGTTGAGCAGGTGCTGCGCTACGCCAACAAGCGGCCAGTGGCCGAAGCCCAAGCACTGTACGAACTGTGCCACATCAGCCACTTGTCCGAGCGCCGCACCGACCAGCTTTCCGGCGGTGAGCAGCAGCGGGTGGCCCTGGCGCGCCTGCTGCTGGGGTCGCCCCGGCTTTTGCTGCTCGACGAGCCGTTCTCCAACCTGGACCGGGTGCACAAACGCATCCTGCAGGGCATTATTGAGGAGCTGGGCCACCGCCTGGGCATTACCTGCCTGCTCGTATCGCACGACCCGGCCGACACCTTGTCGTGGGCCGATGAAATATTGGTGATGCGCCAAGGCCTGATTGTGCAGCAGGGCCCGCCCGCGCGGGTGTATCAACAACCCGTAGATGAATACACTGCGGCTTTGTTTGGCGATTATTCTATCGTGCGTGGAGCCGAACGTCAGATGCTAGCTCCGGTCAGCAAGCGCAAGGCGGCCGAAACGGTGCTGCTGGTTCGGCCCGAGCAATTTGTGCTCGGGCCAAAATCCCCCAACCACTTGATTGGTACCGTCAAGGCCAGCCGATTTTTTGGGAGCTACTTCGAGGTGGAGATTGCACTGCCCGTAAACACCATACGAGTCCGAACAGCCAGCCACGAATGGAAGCCCGGAAGCTTGGTGCCGGTTTCTGTAGCGCCTGGCTCAGCCTGGAACATGAAGCGCTGAGAAAATGCTGGGCTAAGCGGAAAAAGGGAGATTCGCGGATTGTTTATGTATGCTGGTATGAAAATCCTTATCTGATAATAGGAGGCCTGCTAACGCCGTATTTGAGGTTACAGAATGGGTGCGGGCTTAAGAAAAGGAGGTATAAGATTTTAGCTTATTGTGAATTTTATGTGATATAAAAAAGAAATAGTGTTTCTTTGGCGAGTTGTTCATCAATTTAATCTCATCCTTGTCCTATGATGGATGCTCCCCTGCCAACCCTCACATTCTTCCCGGTCACGTGCAGGGATGGTTCTTCCTTGCTGCGCGGTCGCACGCGCCGGGCCTTAACGGCCGAAGAGATAACCAAAACCTGCGAAGTGCTGCTCGCGGCAGCTTTGCGGCGGCGCTGCCGGTACTGGTTGCTCGACGGTAGAGTGAGCCCGCAGGAGCAGCCAGTGGAATTACACGAGTGGCTGGAGGAAGACTATTTCCCGCGGGTACGGGCACAGTTGGGGCAAACCCCGTGTATTGCGTTGCTTGTTGCGCCGTCCATGTGGCAGGGCTTACAACAACCAGGCTATGACCCGCTTGGGGCCTGGCCAGCCTGGGGCGCCCGGGTTGGCTGGTTCAAGGATGAAGAACCCGCCCTGGCTTGGCTCCGGCAGCAAGGAGCGCAGGAGAGCGGGCACAAGTCAGTGCTGACGCCGGGCACGGGCCACAAAAGTCGGGTCGAGCAATTGCAGTTTAACTTTTAGGGTGTTTTGCACCTCCTGCTTACTAGTCGCTACGGACACGCCGCGTAATGCCAGGGGCTGCCCACGCCAGCCTCACTGCCCGTTACACTAAAGCATACCGCATTACCTTGTTTAAAAGCAAGATTTCGCTGGCAATAAACTGACAATAAAGTAAAAAAGGCCCGCACACCGTGCGGGCCTTTTTTACTTTATTGTCAGTTTAGGATGAAGGCTGTTTGCTACGAGCAAACCGTGTTGCTTAGTACTGCCCAATCGAGAGCAATACCAGGGTGCAGGCTTCTTCGGTTTGGATGCCGCGCTCATGGGCCAGGCGCTCTAGTTCCGGATTCTCGGTGCCTGGATTGAATAAGATGCGCTTGGGTTTTAAGTCCAGAATATAATCGTACCAGACTGGCTGGTTGCGGGTGCCCACATAGAGCGTGATGGTATCAATGTCAGTAGCTTGGGGGCGGTCGGTGTGAATGTCCAGGCCCGCTACTTGCCCTTTGCGAAGGCCAACAGGCACGACTTCGTGGCCATAGTTTTTGAGCATGTTCGCTGCGCGGAACGAGTAGCGGTCCGGATTGTCGGAAGCGCCAAGAACGAGGGTCTTTTTCATTGTGTGAACTGTTAGTCTGTAGCTGATGACTTCTAAAGCTTCAGCTGATAGCCGTTAGTTAGTACCTATTATATGGAAGGGGATTCATTTATAATACGCATAAACAAAAGCCAACGGCTAACAGCTGTCAGCTAGGGTGTGAGGACAGTAGGCGAGAGGGTGGTTGTGTTGTCCCTTGAACGGTCTTGCTACGCTGCGCGCTGCATGACCGCCTTTTCCATCAAGTAGCTATCAGCTAATGTTTAACGGTCAAAGCATATGCCGCCTCCGCGCAGCGTTCGCCATCCATCGCCGCCGATACGATGCCGCCGGCGTAGCCCGCGCCTTCGCCACAAGGAAAAAGCCCCTGTATCACCGGGTGCTGCAGCGTGTCTTTGTCGCGGGGGATGCGCACGGGGGCCGAGGTCCGGCTTTCGACGCCCACAATCTGGGCGGCGTTGGTGGCGTAGCCGGGAATTTTGCGGCCGAAGTCGCGGAAGCCTTGGCGCAGGCGCTCGGCCAGCACGGGGCCTAGCACCTCGTCCATGCGGGTAGCTACCAAGCCAGGTTGGTAAGAGTTTTCGAGTAGCTCGGTTGAATGCTTGTTCTTTAAAAAATCGCCCAGCAGCTGAGCCGGGGCGCGCTGGGTGCCGCCCGCCGCCCGGCAGGCCAGCTGCTCTATTTCCTGCTGGAAGTGCAGACCGGCCAAGGGGCCATATTCCTTCACATTCATATCGGTCAGCTCCACGGCCGCCACAATGCCAGAGTTGGCAAAGCGAGAGTCGCGCCGACTCGGCGACATGCCGTTCACCACCACCTCGCCCGGCGCCGTAGCAGCCGGCACAATGAAGCCGCCTGGGCACATGCAAAACGAAAACACGCCGCGCTGCTCGCCGTGCACTTCCGTTTGGTGCACCAGCGCGTAGGATGCGGCCGGTAGCAAGCCGCGCTCGGCTCGGCGGTACTGAGCTTGGTCGATGAGTGCCTGCGGGTGCTCAACCCGAACGCCCAGCGCGAAGGGCTTGGCCTCGATAAGGACCCCGCGCCGGTGCAGCAGCTCGTAGATGTCGCGGGCCGAGTGGCCGGTGGCCAGAATGGTGGCCTCGGCTTCCAGCGCCTCGCCCTTGGCCGTCACTACGCCGCGCAGTCGGTCGCGCTCCAAAATCAGGTCGGTTACGCGTGTATCGAAGCGCACTTCCCCGCCGGCTTCGATGATGGCTTCGCGCAGGGCCTGCACCACGGCCGGGAGTTTGTTGGTGCCAATGTGCGGGTGGGCATCAACCAGAATGTCGGGGGTGGCACCGTGCTGCACTAGGCGGCGTAGCACGCGGCCCACGTCGCCACGCTTAGTAGCGCGGGTATAAAGCTTGCCGTCGGAATATGTACCCGCTCCGCCTTCGCCAAAGCAGTAATTAGAATCGGGGTTTACCACCTGCTCTTTGTTGATGGCGGCCAGGTCCCGGCGGCGGGCGCGCACATCCAAGCCCCGCTCTAGCACGATTGGTTTTAAACCAAGCTCTATGCAGCGGAGGGCAGCAAACAGCCCTGCTGGACCTGCCCCAACAACCAGTACCCGTGGAGAATTTTGTTTCACATTTGGATAAACGAACCAAGGCCCGAATAGGTCACTGGGCGGAGGCGAAGTATAGACGTCGGCCCGCAGTCTCACGAGCGGTTGACGGCCGCGGGCATCAATGGAACGACGGCGCAGGTGCACAAAATCAGCTTGCCCAGGCCTTATTCCGGCGTGCTGTAAGATGGCTTCGTAGCGTGATAATTCATCAAAAGCGACTTCTGGAGTTAATAATACCTCCAACTCTTGTTTTAACATTTGTGTAATATGAAAGGTGTCTATCCTTTAGTTTGAATGCCAGGCAGGCGCACTGAATTCACAAAGTTAAGCTCCTTGCCTTGGGCTTAGTTCCCCGGATAATCTCGCGAGCACTCGTGCTAAAGTGACAGTACATCGTAAGGCACTGACTGGGGTATACTGAGAGCTACAGGATGATTGGCCGGGTACCCCACTTGATTAAAAGCCTATTATTCGACCTCTTTCCATTCTATTTGCCGCATGATATCTCCTGCTTCTGCGTATCCCATTTCGCGTCTGCGCTCCATCATCAGCGGCTCCATCGGGAACTTGGTGGAATGGTACGACTGGTATGCCTACTCCGCATTTGCCTTGTACTTCGCGCCGGTCTTTTTTCCGCAGGGTAGCCCCACGGCTCAACTCTTGAATACAGCGGCCATTTTCGCCGTTGGCTTCCTGATGCGCCCCCTCGGGGCCTGGATGCTGGGGGCCTACGCCGACCGCCACGGGCGTAAGGCAGCGCTGCTGCTGTCGGTGCGCCTCATGGCGGGTGGTTCGCTGCTGATTGCGGCCACGCCGGGCTTTGCCCGCATTGGGGTGGCCGCGCCGGCACTGCTTTTAATAGCTCGCCTGATTCAGGGCATTAGCGTGGGTGGCGAGTACGGTACCTCGGCTACTTACCTCAGCGAGATGGCGGGGGCCCGGCACCGGGGTTTCTGGTCCAGCTTTCAGTACCTCACGCTCATGGGCGGACAACTGCTGGCCCTGGTGGTGCAGCTGGGCCTGCAACGGGTGCTCACGCCCGAAGAGCTGGGTGAGTGGGGGTGGCGGGTTCCCTTTGTGATTGGGGCGGTTGCTGCTATTGGGGCCCTGTATCTGCGCACGCACATGGGCGAAACCGCGGCTTTTGAGGAGCAGCAGCACGGCATGGCTGCTGCTCGGGCCGCGGGCTTCAAGCAGGCGCCCGCGCCTCCCGGCCAGATGCGCCGCCTCCTGCAGCACCCGCGAGCAGTACTGACGGTGGTGGGGCTTACGCTGGGGGGCACGCTCGCTTTTTACACCTTCACTACCTATGCTCAGAAGTTCCTGGTCAATACCTCGGGCTTTACCAAGGAAATGGCCACCCTGATATCCTTTGAGGTGATGGCCGTGGCACTGCTGTTCCAGCCTTTACTGGGCGCGCTCTCGGACCGGGTAGGCCGGCGGCCGGTGCTGCTGATGTTCGGCATCGGCGCCACCCTGGGCACTGTGCCGCTGCTGCGCCTGTTGGCCGCTACCCAGGATGCCTGGGTAGCGGCGGGTTTACTGGTGGCAGCACTGTTTGTGGTAAGCGGCTACACGTCCATCAGCGCCGTTGTAAAAGCCGAGCTGTTCCCCACCGAAATTCGTGCCCTTGGGGTGGGGTTGCCCTTTGCCCTCACCGTCGCTATATTCGGAGGCACAGCCGAGTACGTTGCCCTTTTTGCGAAGAATCAAGGCGTGGAGGAGTGGTTTTACTGGTACGTTACGGCCTGCGCGTTTCTGTCGCTGCTGGTGTATTGGCGCATGAGCGAAACCCAGAAAAACTCCCGCATGGCGCCAGAATAGGGGTCAATATGAGCTTGAATTGATTCTTTTCCACCATCGTACCGGTGTCGAGACGCCACACTTGGCGTCTCGTCGTCCGCGCCGTGTGAGTAGCATTTTACCCACCATTCAACAAAGTGATGCCAAGTGTGGCGTCTCGACACCATTCTGAAGTTTCTTGCGCTAGCTCAAACAAGTCCTTAATCTCACGTCCCGGAGCTGGGCCCTTGGTTGTCTTTGCCAAAGTTCAGGCCAGTGGTCAAACGGCCCAGGTCGACGTGCGACTTGGCCGTGTTCTCGTAGACTTCGGCAAGCATATCGAGTAGTGGCCGGCTAACTTCGGGCCCGTTGCGGGCAATGGTTCCGGTGAGCACACTGTAGTAGAAGGCCGCAATGGCGTCGGCGTCCCACATGTTGCTGATGTTGGTGTGGAGCGTACGCACGTGCTCGAGGGAAGAATTAATGAATTTTTGGTCGGCTTCGGTCATAGCTTGGTGCACGATAAAAGAGAAGGAGGCAGGCTTCCAATACGGAAACCTGCCTCCTTCGTGTTGGCTAATGTGCGCATTTCTGGAAACTTTATTGGATTTTAGGCCTTCACGCCCTCGTCCAGCACCTGTTCAACCCAGCCTTTGCCCCAGTCTTCGAGCTCCTGCGCACTCCAGAGCTGCGGGTAAAAAATGCGCCGCTGAAACTTGGGCGGCAGGTAGCTGCGCCAGTTGGTGCCGCCGGTAGCCGGTACGTCGGTGGGGTTGCGCTGCAGGTAGCGCACCGCCGACTTGAAGTGCATAAGTGGCCAGTTGACGTTCACGCTGATGTCGAGCTGGCGCATGGCGCGCAGCAGGCGGGGGTGGCTGCGGTCTTCCTCGGGCAGGCGCTGCACCACGGCCCACACGTTGCGGTTGCGGTAGGCCTCGGCGTGGCGCACGAGGTCGACCGTGTACTTGCGCTCAAACTCGATTAGGGTCAGGGCTTTGGCGCCGCTTTCCTCAATGGTGGCGCCGGCTTTCCAGTAGATGCAGCCCAGCATCTGGTCGTAGTCGTGGGCAGAAGCTTCGCCCAGGGCCTGGCGTTTGGCTTTGTCGGTCAGGTTTTCGAGGCTGGTGCTGGCGATTTCTATCATGCGGTATTGCACCGACTGGAAGCCTGAGGCGGGCATCAGCGCCATGCGAAAGTCCAGAAACTGCTGCTTGTCCATGCCGTCCACCATCACATCAAACGAGTCGATGAGGTTGTCGAAGTAACGGTTGATGCGGCCCAGGCGCATTACTACTTCGCCCAGGGTGGGCTGGGCGAGGTCGCCAATCTGCTCGTATTCACAGAGACAGAGCTTAAAATACAGCTCTGAAATCTGGTGGTACATGATGAAGATGCGCTCGTCGGGCAGGTTGGTGAGCGGGCGCTGGAGGGAAAGGAGGGTATCGAGCTCGATGTAGTCCCAGTAGTTAATGTATTTGGCGTGGTACAGGCCTTCGAGGTAGGCGGCCAGGTCCTGGCCGTCGGGGGCGTATCGTTCCTGAAGCCGTCGGAGCTGGGTGAGTACGGCCGGAGAAAATTCGTCCAGGGCGGGAGGGGTGGACATGAAAGACAGGGGTGAGGTGGGAGGGAACGGCCTGGGTGGGGCCGCGGCAAATATCGCCAAATTCTTGACGTTGCACTTCCACTTCAAGCGGCTGCTCAAACAATATGCAACCCATCAAGTTTAGCAACATCTTTGTTTGAATCCAGCGGTCCGGCGGCCATTTCCTCCATTTTTGTGGCCCCGGTTTAAGTCGTTCACTTTGCGCGCTCAAGCGCTTGGTATGGCTCAAATGCGCTACTTTTAGGCTTCTAACTACTAGCACGGCGCAAGCCTATGGCCGAGAAATCCAGCATTTTCGATATGATTGGCCCCGTGATGATTGGCCCCAGCTCGTCGCACACCGCCGGTGTGGTCCGCATTGCCCGGGCCGCCATCCGCATTCTGGGGGCTGTGCCCACCGAGGCGGTGGTCACGTTCTACAATTCGTTTGCCCGCACCTACGAAGGCCACGGTTCGGACCGCGCCATTGTGGCCGGCCTGCTGGGCTACGCAGCCGATGACACCCGCATCCGCACGGCATTCGACCACGCCGCCGAGGCGGGCTTGAAGTACACGTTTCAGAGCGTGGGCAATGCCTCCACCATGCACCCCAACACCATCAAGCTCAACCTACTCGACGCCCATACCGGGCACCGCGTGGAGGTGATTGGGCAGAGCCGGGGCGGCGGCGTTATCCGGATTGTGGAGGTCGACGGCTTTCCGTCCGACTTTTCGGGCGCGCTGCACACCCTCGTCATCGATGCCCACGACGTGCCCGGCTCCATCGCCTTTATTGCTTCGGTGATTGCCCATGACGAGTGCAACATTGCCACCATGTTTGTGAGTCGTAAGGGTCGCAACGACGCGGCCCGGCAGTTTATTGAGATGGACAGCCCCGTTAAAGAGATTACCCTCAATTACCTGCGCCAGCTAAACTGGGTGCAACGCATTACCCACATTCCTACCCTCGAATAGCTGGGCCGCGCCACCCGGCCATCTCCTCCTCACGCTCCCTGCCTCTACACATACACGAACTTTTCTGCAAAATGAAACAATGGAAAACTACTACTGCGCTTAGGCCGCGGCCGGTGGCCCTGGCCGGGCTCGTTGGCACCCTGCTCACGCTGGCCCCCGTCCCGCCAGCCCGGGCCCAAGACGTACCCCCGTCAACACTGGGCCAGCAGCAGCCCGCCACCGGCCCCTGGACGCTGCAGCGGGCCGTGGATTACGCCCTGAAGAACAACCTCACCGTTCGCCAAAGCGAGCTAACGGCGCAGCAGCAGGAAGCCACGCAGCGCCTCAACCGCGCTGCGCTGCTGCCCACTGCGGGCCTCAACGGCACTCAGGGGTTCAACTTCGGCACTAACCGCGACCCGTTTACCAACCAGTTCCAGCAGCTGAACGTGCGCACCAACAACTTCACCGCCAGCGCGCAAGTGACGTTGTTCTCAGGTTTTCAGCTGCGCAACGCCGTGCGGCAGGGCCAGCTCGACGCCCAGGCCACCCGCGTCGATATCGACAAAGCCCGCAACGACTTGTCACTCAATGTGGCTT
Organism: Hymenobacter sp. B1770; assembly: GCF_049896385.1. Lineage (NCBI taxonomy): Bacteria > Pseudomonadati > Bacteroidota > Cytophagia > Cytophagales > Hymenobacteraceae > Hymenobacter > Hymenobacter sp. B1770. Next base: position 400,728 of record NZ_JAFCUF010000002.1, on the reverse strand, counting down.
CGTCTTATCTGCAGCTGCTGCTCTCCGAAGAGCTGATTCGGGCGTCGGAGGCCCGCATGAGCACCGTGCGCGAGCAGGTGTCGCGCAGTGAAAAGCTGCTGAAAGCCGGGGCCGTGGCCGAGGGCAATGTGCTCGACAGCCGGGCGCAGCTAGCCGGCGAGGAGCGCACTCTGGTTACGGCCCAAAACCAGCGCGACCTGGCCCAACTGACCCTGGTGCAGCTTCTCAACCTGGACCCCGCCACCGCCTCTCAGTTCCGGGTGGAGGTTCCGGCCCTGCCCGACCCCACGGCTTTCTCAACAACGGCCACCGATGACCTAGACCCCAATGCCACCTTTGAGTTGGCCCGCCAGAACCTGCCCGAAATCAAGGCTGCTGAGTTGCGCGTGGAGAGTGCCCGCCGGGGCATCGACATTGCCCGCGGCGCCTACTATCCCCGCCTGTCGTTAGCCGGAGGCGTCCAGACAGGTTTTTCGTCGGTGCGCACCCAGCAAATCCGGACCTCGACCGGGCTCAACCAAGTCGACGTTTTGCAGAGGGACCCTTCCTCGCCCACAGGGTTCTCGCCCTCGCCCTTCGTCATTCTTACCCCTGCCACCAGTTTCGAGAGCCTGCCCTACAAGTTCTTCGACCAGCTGGCCGACAACCGTGGTGAGTTCGTGCAACTCAGCATGAATATTCCCATCCTGAACGGCTTGCAGACGCGCGTTGGTGTGCAGCGAGCCCAGGTTAATATTCAACAAGCCGAGCTGCGGTCGGAGCAGACCCGCTTGCAGCTGCGCCAAACTATTCAGCAAAGCTATGCCGACGCCCTGGCGGCCCAGCGGCGCTTCGCTGCCAGCTCCCGCCAGGTAGAAGCGCTTAACCTAGCCTTCCGCAACGCGGAAATTCGCTTCAACAACGGCCTGCTCAACGGCACCGATTTTAACATTGCCCGCAACAACCTCACGGCAGCCGAGTCGGATATGATTCAGGCGAAGTATGAGTTTTTCTTCCGGCGCAAAGTGCTGGACTTCTACCAGGGCAAGCCACTGGCGTTGTAAGCTACAAGCTGTCGGCCCCGGGCTGCATGCTCTTGGCTTTTGCCGAACCCTCTCTTTTTACTTCTTCAACAACTTGCAGCCTGTAGCCTACAGGCTGCAGCTTACTTATGAAAAATAACCGTTTACTGTACATTCTGGGCGGCTTGGTGCTGGTGCTGCTGGTGGGCTATACCGTGGCCAAAAAACAAGGTTGGATAGGGAAACCCCCAGGAGTAGAAGTGTTGGTGGCCAAAGCCGGCCCGGCTAACATTGTGGAGAAAGTGAGCGCCTCGGGCAAGCTACAGCCCGAAACCGAAGTAAAAATCTCGCCCGACGTTTCCGGCGAAATCATTGAGCTGTATGTGGAAGAGGGCGACTCGGTGCGCAAAGGCCAGCTCCTGCTACGCATTCGGCCCGACAACTACCAGGCCCAGGTGGCCATGCAAAGTGCCCAGGTGGGCACCCAGCGCGCCAACGTGGGCCAGGCCCAGGCCCGCTTGCAGCAGCTGCTGGCCAGCGCCAAGCAAACCGAGCTGACCTACCGCCGCAATGCCTCGCTCTACAAGCAAAAGGTGATTTCGCAGGCCGATTACGAAGCCAGCCAGGCCGCCTACAATGCCTCGCAGGAAGAAATAAACAGTGCCCGCCAGCAAATACGGGCTTCGCAAAGCACCGTGAGCGCCGCCAATGCCTCACTGGTGGAGGCCCGCCGCAACCTCGACAAAACCACCATCTACGCTCCCGTAAGCGGCACGGTAAGCAAGCTCAACGTGAAGAAAGGCGAACGAGTGGTGGGCACCACCCAAATGGCGGGCACCGAAATCATGCGTATTGCCAACCTTAACAACATGGAGGTGCGGGTGAACGTGAACGAGAACGACGTGAACAACGTGAGCATCGGTGATTCGGTGGAGGTAGACGTGGACGCCTACAGCAGTCGGGCCGAAAAATTCAGAGGCGTAGTGACCAACATTGCCAACACCGCCAAAGACGCCCTGACCGCCGAAGCCGTTACCGAATTTGAAGTGCGCATCCGCCTGCTGCCGGATAGCTACCGCCACTTGCAGCGCGTGGTAGCCGGCAAAACCATTGTGCCTTTCCGCCCGGGCATGACGGCTTCGGTCGACATTATTACCGAGCGCAAAGCCGGCGCGCTAAGTGTGCCGCTCGCTGCCGTCACCACCCGCTCCGACTCCGCTTCTCTGAAAAGCGATAGCAAAGACGGCCCGCGCGTGGGCTCCAACCGGGGCAATGGCACCGCCACGGCTGTGACCGCAGGAGCCCCCAAGCCACAGATTCAGGAAGTTGTATTTGTAATCAAGGATGGCAAAGCCGTGCTAACGCCAGTGAAAACCGGCATCAGCGACTTCCAGAACATTGAGATTGTGAGCGGGGTGCCCGCCGGAGCGCAGGTGGTTAGCGGACCCTTCCGCGCGGTAGCTAAAACGCTGAAAGACGGCTCCCTCGTGGATATCAAAGATGCCAAGAGCCTGAACAAGGAAGCGCTGAAGGAAGAGCCGGAAGAAGGCAAGTAAAAATTGAATGCTGAAGCATAGAAAAATCCCCTCTTTCTCTAAAGGGGGGATTTTTTATTGACACATGTGGGAGACGGGTTCAGCCGGCGCGCCACCCTGGCTGCTGCCCTGAGCCACCTGAACTACTGCACACACCGGCGACTCCAAACCCCTGGTGTCGCTGTTGTGCCAGCACCGCCATGCCTTGGCGCGGCCCAACTAAAACTGCCCCGCCGAAAAAGTGGAGAGGGTTTTCCCGTTCTTGCAGCGGATTACTCACCAGCTTTGCTCTCTTGGAAAAAATAGCTATGCTCGGCGGCGGCTCCTGGGCCACTGCGCTCACCAAAATTCTCAGTGAAAACGGGGCCCGCGTCGACTGGTGGCTGCGCTCGAAAGATGACGTGCAGCACCTGCTGCGCACCCGCCACAACCCCCGCTACCTTTCGGCCGTGCAGTTCGACCTGCACCGCGTGTTCCCCAGCACCGACCTGGAGGATGCCGTTGAGGAAGCCGATTGGCTGGTGCTGGCCGTCCCGGCTGCCTTTGTGCAGCCCGTGCTCGACAAGCTGGACCGCGACGCGCTCAAGCACAAGCGCGTCATCTCGGCCATCAAGGGCATGATACCGGGCAAAAACCAACTGGTGACGGACTACGTGGCCGACCGGTTTAAGCTGGGCCGCCACCAGCTGGGCGTCATTGCCGGGCCGTGCCATGCCGAAGAAGTGGCCCTGGAAAAGCAGAGCTACCTTACCATCGGCTCGCCCGATGCGGAGTTGGCGCTGGAGTTTTGTGGGCTGCTGCGCAACCGCTACGTGCGCGCCCACCCCGCTGCCGACCTCGACGGGATTGAGTACTGCGCCGTGATGAAAAACATCATTGCCCTCACCGGCGGCGTGGCCCACGGCGTGGGCTACGGCGACAATTTCCTGGCGGTGCTGGTGAGCAACGCCGTACAGGAGATACGCCGATTTCTGCAGGCCATCAACCCCCAGCCGCGCGACCTTTCGGCCTCGGCTTACCTCGGCGACCTGCTCGTGACAGCCTACTCGCAGTTCTCCCGCAACCGCACCTTTGGCAGCATGGTGGGGCGGGGCTACTCAGTGAAATCGGCGCAGCTGGAGATGAACATGGTGGCCGAGGGCTACTACGCCGTGAAAAGCATTTTTGAGCTCAACAAGAAGCTAAAGGTGCACATGCCCATCACCACGGCTGCCTATCGGGTGCTCTATGAAAAGGTGTCGCCCGTGGTGGAAATGGAGCTTTTGAAAGACCAACTGCGCTAAGGTCTCATGAAAGTTGTTGGCTTCACCTTCGTTCGCAACGCCATCACCTACGATTACCCGGTGGTGGAAAGCATTCGGTCGTTGCTGCCGCTGTGCGATGAGGTGGTAGTGGCCGTGGGCAAGTCCGACGACGATACCATGTCCTTAATAAGCAGCATCGGCTCGCCTAAAATCCGCATTGTCGAAACCGTGTGGGACGACACCCTGCGCGAGGGAGGGCGCGTGCTGGCTGTGGAAACCGACAAGGCCCTGGCCGCCGTACCCGCCGATGCCGATTGGGCCATCTATTTGCAGGCCGACGAGGTGCTCCACGAAGACGACTATCCGGCCCTGCGAGCCGACATGGAGCGCTGGCTCCACGACCCCGCCATAGACGGTTTGCTGCTAAACTACCGGCATTTCTACGCTTCCTTTGACTACGTTGGCGATTCTAAGCGCTGGTACCGCCGCGAAATCCGAGTTGTGCGGACCGGCATCGGGGTATATTCTTACCGCGATGCGCAGGGGTTTCGCAAGGCCAATAAGCAGAAACTGCGGGTGAAGCTGGTAGCCGCCACCGTGCACCACTACGGCTGGGTGAAGCCCCCGGCAGCTATGCAGCGCAAGCAGCAGACCTTTAACAAGCTGTGGCATTCCGACGAGTGGGTGGCCGAGCATGTGGCCGCGGCCGAGGAGTTCGATTATAGCCAGATTGATTCGCTGGTGCAATTCCAGGGCAAGCACCCAGCCGTGATGGAGGCCCGTATCCGTGCTCAGAACTGGACGTATTCGCACGATATGTCCCGTAACCGCTACGGCTTCAAGGAGCAGATAAAGCATGCCATTGAGAAGCTGACTGGCTATCGGCTCGGCGAGTACCGGAATTATAAGCTTGTTTAACTCATGGCGTCTTCTTACTGCACGGTGGGAGGTGCTTAGTGTAAACAATTAAACCCAAGCTCATGAATTGGCTGCCGCTTGCCCTGCTCACGGCCCTGTGCCTGGCATTCTATAACTTCTTTATTAAGCTGGCCTCAAATCATGTGTCGCCGGCCGTGGGAGCCGTTGTGCTGCAACTGGTAGCGGCGGCGCTGGGGGCAGTGTGGCTATTGCGGCTGAAGCTGCAAGGTCAGCCCCTCGCCGTCACCAGCAAAGGCCTAACGCTCGCCATGCTGGCGGGCTTGGGCGTGGGACTGGCGGAGATTTTGACTTTTGTGGTTTTCCAGCGCGGGGTCAATTCATCAGTGGGCACGCCGGTGATAGTGGGCGGCTCGGTGATGCTCACGGCCGTGCTGGGCTTGGTGGTGCTGCGGGAGATGCTCACAGTGCCACAGGCCGGGGGGCTGCTGCTGATTGTGGCCGGCATTGCGCTGTTGGCGCGAGGACATTAATCCAATTGTACCGTCCCTAAAAGTCGGTTTTATAAGACAAGTCCAGACTGCCCTAGTCTGCTAAGTGGAAATAGGGGGGCAACCCATTGACATCGGCTTGTGGTGCGGGCGTGGGTACACGGTAAATATCCACTTCCTGATTGTGGAAGGCGGGCGGCTGGGTAAACACCGGCTGGAAATAGCCGCGTAGGTTCGGAAAAGCCACCACGTAGGAATAGGGTTTGCCGGGCAGGGGCCGGCCATCAAACTGCCAGGGCTGGCCGGCACGCTCGGAAAGGAAATACATGCCCAAAAAGATGTAGTGCGTTGGCTCGGGTACCAATACCGGGCCGATGGGTTGGGTTGCCAGCCAAGCAAAAGCCGCGTGGTAATGGGCATTGTTCTGGCTGGGCCGGCGGTTGTCGCGCCACAGGCTGGTAAACTGGTAAGTGCACCACAAAAGGAATGTTAGCCCAAGGGCTGGGCGCAACCAGCGTTGCCCTTGCATGACACGCGACTGTAGCAACCATTCTACCACCAGTGCTAGCAGCACAAACAAGAAAAAAGCCTTGTAGAGCAGCGTGCGCCCGGGAGGAAACACCCGTTGCGAAACCACCATGGCGTACGGGAACAGCATAAACCAAAGGGTCGCCGGCACTAGTTGTTGCCAGGGAGCGGCAAGCGCCGGCGGCAGTTGCCCTGTCCGCCCACGACGCCATAGCCAGGCCACTCCCGCCAACGTTGCTACCGTTAGCAAACTGCCTACCTTCATCTGACCAGCCAAAAATCCCTCAGTCTGCCATAAGAAAACGGGTAGGCCCTTCAGAAACTGCGCTATGGGGTGAGAGGCCACAAAGCCGTTGGAAAACAGCATGGCCGGGCCCGATATAAACAGCAAGGGAGTATGGAGAAGCAGCGTGCCCATCACCACGGCCGCGCCAGCTGCCGCCAGCCGGCATACTCTCCCAATCTGGCGCCACCAGTGGAGCCCCAGCCATGTAAAGGCAGAGCCCAGCACCAAAGCAAAAGTGGGAACGGTGTAAGCTCCCAGCACTCCCCCGATAACCAGGCCCGTCCAGGCCAGGCGCGGAAATGCAGTGCCAGCCTGCAGGGCTAGCACGCAGAAAAACACAATCATTGCCAACCCGGTCAGCAACCAATAGCCCCGTCCAACGGCGGCGTGGTAAATGCTGAGCTGCGCCAGACTAAAAAGGGTAACTGCTATGATAGCTGGCCGAAACCCAACGTGGTGCCGCAGCAGCCCCACAAACATTAGTGCTGTGGCGACCGTGGCGGCCAGCACGACGGGCAGCCGCATGGTCCACCAAAAACCGGGGTGGAGTTGGTAAAAAAGCCAACTCAGCGTGTTTGAGAACACATGGTTGTTTGGGATGGGATAGTAGGAGCTGACGGCGATAAGCCCTTTGCTCACAAACAGGGTGTAGGATGCTGCGTCGTCGTACTCAGCGTTCACATCCGGAGAGCTGAGTATCAAACGCAGCAACGTGAGCGCGGCGAGTGCGCCGCCCGCCCAGCGCCGTTGGCCTTGCGTTAGCAAGGACCAAGGCGTCCAGAAGCGGGGAGCCGCGCGCAGCTCTCGGCCCCAGGTCAAAAGCTCGGCTCGCCCGCGTTGGCCCAGGGCGAGGACTCCGAAAATGACCGTCATCAAGGCAGCTCCCGCTAGTAGCAGCTGCTTGGCAGTAGCGTATTCAGCTGGCGAGAACAGGCGCGTCCGCCACTTGTAGAATGGGAAAATAGCGTCAAGCTGACTGGCTTCGGCCCAGGGCGCACTGTTTAGCACCAAGGCCGCATAGCCGGCACACAGGGCCAGCAGTCCCGTACTCAGGAGCCCCATAAATCGATACGCAATGCCTGGGTGAGCAGGGGAAGTGGCAGTAAGCATAATTTATAGCCAAGTGCAGACTAATCGTGAAAAATAAAAAGGGCAGCGCACAAGACTCAAATCAGCACGCTGAAGCTCAATGTGGGCTAGCCGCAGCCGCTCCTAATTGCGTTGGGGAGTGTCGAGCTTATAAATCTGAATTAGCGCGTCCTGATAAGCTAAATGATAAGGGAGGGCAGCGGCCCACGAAGGGAGGATAAGCGTGCCCTGCGGCACCAGCAGATAACGGTAGCGGCCTCCGGGCTCGCTCTTGAATCGGAGTGGTAGCGGGTTGCCATCAGTCAAGCCAAAGTGATGAAACATCAGGCTATGGTAAGAGCCGCCCAGTAGAATGGGGCCGCGGGGCTGAGTTTGAAGCCACTGATATGCGTGCGACACCAGGGCATTTTGCTCACGGCTGCGGCGTAAGGTGCTCCAGCTCCCTGCAAGCTCAGTTACGCGCCAAGCTACCAGCGCCAGCAATAAGGCCAAAGGGACCTTACCCGGCCAATGCCTGGGCCATTTTGTAGCCAAATGGTGGGCTCCGAGAGCTGCCAGCACGAACAGGAAATAGGTCGTGTACATTAATGTTCGGCCCGGGAAAAACATACGCTGTGCTATAGTCAGCACCAAGGGGGTTACCACCATTAGCCAGGCTCCCCAGGCCAGCCACTGCCCACGGGTTTGACTGTGCTGCCGCACCAACACCAGCGGCGTAAGCACTAGCACAGCTGCGCTGCAAACCAGCCCTGGCCGGACGGGGCCCAGCAGCATGGCTGCTGTTTCGTAGAGGTGCGCCCGACTGAGGGCCCAAAATGAGGCGAAGGAATGGGAGGCTAGGTAGCGGTTAGTAAGCAGCCGCTCCCAGCCCGATACGGTGCCAACTGGCATGTAAAGAACCCCGGCGGTAACCATGATGATGGCACCAGCACCCAACATGTGTGCATAATATCCGGCCCGAGCCTGCGCTGGAAGCTGCAGGCTCGCTGCTAATAGCAATACCGCCAGCGCCACCAGTGGTGCTGCATAAGTTGGAATGGTATACAGCCCTATGATGCTGCTAAGCACGAAAACAGCCCAGCCCAGTCGCTGAAAGTTCGGCTTGGTAACTGTTCCTACCGCAGCGAAAAATGCCAGTTCTATGCACACCATCTGCATAAAGTACCCACGCCCGGATGCAGCATACAGCACGGTGAGTGGAGTAAGGCCGAAAAGGGCCGTGACCACCGTAGCCACCCGGAAGTTAAGAAACCAGGTTAGCAGGCCATAGCTTATCGCTGTGCCCACAGTGGCCACCAGCAACGACGGCAGTCGCACGATGAGCAGCACGTGATTTGGCAAGGCTTGCGCCGCAATCCAGCAAAGAAAGTTATAGAAAACGTGGTTGTTGGGAATGGGGTAGAAGCTGGTAACGGCCGCAGCGCCCTGGTGTACAAAGGCGTCGTAGGACGTTATTTCGTCCGGACTCATCGGGTCGAGAAACAACCAGCACAGCCGCGCCAGTAAGATGGCCAGCAGCAACCCTCCCGACACCACGACTTCGGTTCTAGAAAGTTGATGTGCCGTGCCTCGTAATGCTCCTAAGGCTTGGCGTGCTTCCTGCCCCAAGCCCTTGAATTCACTCCTGTAGGCTGGCTGCAATATCAGCAGCGCAGAGCTGATTAAACTGCCCGCCAGCAGAATGCCGAGGCCAGTTCGGAAAGCTGCGTAACGACTCGGCGTCAGGGCGAGTTGCAGGTAGCTGGGCCCATCGGGCACGTACTCATGGTAAGGAACGGCACCCAGCCTTGCCAAGTCCTCGTAAGAAGAAAACCAGAAAATGCCTGCTAGATAAACAGTAGCCCCCAGCAAACACAGCGAGCCGAGGAGCAAGAGAAAGCGCATAAGTGCAGTGATGCAATAGGGCTTGGCTACTTGCTGGACGGTGAGACTGGCAACGCCCCCAGCTTAGACAGCTCCTCCCACACCCGGTGCGTGGGCAGGCCCATCACCGTGAAGTAGGAGCCTTCGAGCCGCGCAATTCCCACCATGCCCAGCCAGTCCTGCGCCCCGTAGGAGCCGGCTTTATCGAAGGGCTGGGCCGTGGCAATGTAGTGGGCAATCTCGGTGGGGCTGAGCGGCCGGAAGTGCACCGTGGTTTGGTCCGAGAACACCACCTCGCGGCCATCTCCGCAGCGCAGGCACACACCCGTGAACACGTCGTGGGCGCGGCCTTGCAGGCGGGTGAGCATGGCGGTAGCTTCGGCTACGTCAGCGGGTTTGTTCAGCACGTCGTCGTCCAGGCACACAATGGTGTCGGCGGTTAGTACTACCTCGTCGTGCGCCAGGTCATCGGCGTAGGCCGCGGCTTTGTGGGCGGCGAGGTACTCGGCTACTTCCGCCCGGCGCAGGTGTTCGGGAAAGGTTTCGTCGACCTCCCGCAGCCGTACCTCATAGGGCAGGCCCAGGGCGGTAAGAAGCTCGCGGCGGCGGGGGGAATTGGAGGCTAAAACAATTTTCACGAAAGAGGGGCTTGAAAATGCTCGGCAAAAAGATTGCCGGCTTCCTCGTCGGCAATGCTGCTGAACAGAAAGCCGCCGATGGTTTTGGGGTAGAAGAAGGTTGATTTAGGAGGCATTACGGCCCCGGAGTGACACACGGCTTCTACTTCCGTCATGCTCACCTCGTTCACAATAAAAGCGGCGCGGGCCTCGCCCCGGTCTACGCGCTGCAGGCATTCGGCGAAGTTGCGCACGTAGGCTACCCCCGGCCAGGCCCGCTGCGCATCCGGACCCACAATTCCCAGGGCTTTTTCTATTACAAAAAAGTGAAGCACTGTTAAGTCCAAAGCCTTTACTTCGGTGGTGGTGTCCCAGTCGAGCAAAGCGTGGGCTTCCGGCCGCAGGCGGATTTTGTAAGCTTGCCCACCGAGGTACACGCCAAAGGCCCACGGCTTGCCTGCAATAATCTCGGGTAGGTCGTTGACATCCTCCTTGGGCAGCACCGTGAAGTACGGCTCGAGCCGGGCCAGCAGTTCGGCGTCGCTGAGGTTGCCGGGCATCTCCAGTAGCAGTCGGTGCGTCGCCAAAATGCGCAGGTCGTCGGCGGCCGAGTTGGTGAGGTACATGAGATGGTAGTTCCAGGGCTCCTGCCCGGTGGCAGCCGGTGCCGCTGCGCTGCGGGCGTGGCGGTAGGAGAGGGAGCCTTCGTACCGGTGGTGACCGTCGGCCAGAATTATCTGCCTCGCTCCGATGATGGCCTGAAACCGTTGAATAATTGCCGCATCCTGAATCACGGCCAGTACATCGCGGGCGCCCTGGTAGTCTTCTTCGGTTTCGAGCAGCGGCGAGCGCATGGCCTCGTCCAGGTACCGCTCCAGCTCAAAATCCTCGTCGCGGTACAAGCCGTGGGTGGCGCTGGTCTGGAATTGGGTGCGGGCCAGCAGATCGGCCCGGTCGTTCACGGAGGCCGGCAGGGTATTTTCGTGTCGCAGCACCACTTCCTCAGCCCAGTCGTAGGCCTTGATGTGGCACATAAAGCCTTTCCGGCAATACTCGCGGGTACTGCCCGGCAGCCGGAAATACTGGTAATAGGCGTAGATGCCGGGCAACTCGTCCTGCCGCAGTACTCCTTCGGCCTGCCATTGCCGAAGCCGCTCCAGCGCCGTTGCCGCCGGGTCGTCGGCGCGCGGCACCGACAGGTGAATTGAATTCAGCGGATTGCGGTAGAGGGTCTCGCGCTGTTTGGCGGATACCACATCAAACAGCGGCGATACATATGAGTCAATATTGGCGCTCAGCGCAGGGCTGTAACGCCAGCCGCGCAATGGTTGAATTTCAGCCACTCAGAAAGGTTGAATAGTTAGTATTTTGTGGGAGCGAGGGCGAACATTAAGGTAAGAAACAGGTATGGCTGTTCTCTCATTACTCATGATAGGCCTTGCTCACGGGGCCAAGCGGCTGCGGTGCCACGTGGTTCCATTCAGTTCATACACAATGCGGTCGTGCAGGCGGCTGGGACGTCCCTGCCAAAACTCCATTCGATGCGGCCGCAAAATGAAGCCGCCCCAGTGGGCCGGGCGCGGGAGCGGGTCCTGGGCGCCAAACTCGGTGGCCATGGCCGCTTCGCGGGCCACCAGCTCTTCGCGGCTGCCAATTATCTGACTTTGCGGCGAGGCCCAGGCTCCGAGCTGGCTGCTGCGAGGGCGGCTCTGGAAATATTCGGTAGACATTTCTTCCGGCGCCTTCTCTACCTGGCCCTCTACCCGCACCTGACGCTCAAGCCCGGGCCAGAAAAAGTTAATGGCTGCCAGGGGCTGCGCAGTCAGTTCCCGGCCTTTGCGCGATTCGTAATTCGTATAGAACAGGAAGCCAATATCATCTGGCAGCCCTTTCAGCAGCACCACGCGCGAGGAGGGCTGGCCCGTGTCAGAAACCGTGCTCAGGGTGAATGCCGTCGGCTCGTCGAGTTTAGCGGCCAGGGCTTCTTCCAGCCACTGCCGAAACTGATGCATGGCATCGGGCAATACGTCGGCTTCGGCAAGGGTGCGCTGTGCGTAGGTTTTGCGCAGGTCGGCAAGTTGCGGGTCAATCATGGGTGATTTTTCATTATCGGCTCGTGGCGGCAAATGACCATTTTGCTGATATATTTAAGAAGCCGAGGCGGGCTGGGCACTGCGTTTGAGCAAGGCCAGCCCACCAAAAGTTTGGTAGCAACAGCTTTACTCCAACCACCCATTTGCTTGCCTGTTTTGGTAAGCCAAAAGGGAATTTTGGCGCAAGGTACTAACATCTGAAAGCCAGTTCATCTTCAAGCTTTATTCCTCGCCCCTGCCTTTGCAATTGCCGTATACCACTCCATACACCATAGGCATTCACTGTTAAGAAAACGATATGCGTCCAGGTACTCTGCTTATCTCTCAGCCTTTTCTTGGCGACCCCAATTTCGAGCGCAGCGTTATTCTTCTCTGCCGCGATGAACCTGAAGAAGGCTCTTTCGGTCTGGTCCTCAACCGGCTCACCTCGCTCACGCTGGGCGATGTACTCGATTTGCCTCCCCAAGTCAGTGCCGCTGCTAATGACTTGCCCATTTATGTAGGCGGACCCGTCGAGCCTGATACCCTGCATTACTTACACCGCCGCGCCGACCTGCCCGGGGCTACCGATTTGGGGCATGATGTATACTGGGGTGGCAATTTTGAGCTGCTTCTGGGCCTGATTGGCAGCGGGGCCGTAGGCAGCGAGGAAGTTCGTTTATTCGCGGGTTATTCCGGGTGGTCGGCGGGCCAACTGGCGGGCGAAATGCAGGGGCAGAGTTGGATACGGCACCCCTCAAGCGCCGGGAAAGTGTTTACTTTGGCATCAGATGCCTTCTGGCGGGAAATTTTGCGGGAGAAAGGTGGGCGTTTCAAGGTGCTGGCCAATTATCCGGTAGACCCCCGACTGAACTGATACGGCCCGCGGGTCTTTTTTTGTTATATTCCAATTCTTTTTTGCTCTCTCCTCTGGCTCCCTTAGTCGGGCTGGCTTTTACGAAGATTTATGGCTGCTGAAGAAAACCCCACCGCCCCCCTAGCTGGCGGCGCCGACCCGTCTGCTGAGGACCGGATGACCATCCTGCAACGGCGCCTTGCCGAAATTCAAGGCAATGCTGCGCCAGATGCGTCTGCTACCACTGCTCCAATGGCTGCCGAAGGCCAGGTTGAAACACCTGCCCAAGGCACCCCCGAGCTTCCTGCCACCGAACCTGCCGGTGCCGGTACGGCTGAGCCCAGCGCTGAGTCCACCATAGCCGCGTCAGAAATCGTTCTGACCCCCGCTGAAGGGACACCCGAAGCGGATGCTGCAGCCGAAACGGCTCAGCACGTTTCCAATCCTGCCTCGGTAGAAGGTCACTTGGTGTCGGCCCCGCAAGCTCGTGCGCTGGCGCATTACGGCGACCAAGGTGCCGACCAAGGCGAGGAAGTGCCCACGCCCAATCCGGAAGCGATGCCTGCCGATGAACACATTGCCACTTCCAATCCTACGCCCATTCCTGACCCTGAAGCCCTTTTGGCTCCGCCTGTGGACGGCACTTCGGTGGAAGACCAAGGCCCCGAGCTGCCCGTCGTGCCTCTGCACAATGCCGACGAGCTGGACGCAGCTTCCGCGCCAGTGGCCATGCTGCCCACTTCCGAAGAAACGCCCCTAAACGCTACCCCAGCCACTGAAAGTGACGTGGTGTTGACGGAGGACACAGCGCAGGAAGGGGAGACCTCCGCGCCCGAATTGGCCATGCCCGACTTTACGGCCTTGGACCTTCCAGCCCAAGCCACCTACCTGGTGAGCCTGTTGCGCGGCCCCGAGGCACGCAGCAACCGCAAGCAAATTCAGGACCTGATCCGTCAGTACGAAGCCAACGTAGGCCTGGCCCGCAGTGCCGCCCGTCAAAAATTTGCCGAAGGCGGCGAAGGGGCTGAAGCCTTTGCATTCCAGCAACCCGAGGGCCAGCAGGAGTTGAATAAAGCAATTCAGGAGTTCCGCGAAAGCCGGGCCAAGGATGCCAAGGCCGAAGATGCCAGCCGTGGCGACAACCTTGTCAAGAAAAAAGAGTTGCTCGATCAGCTCCGTGCCATTGTAGAGGCGGCCGAAACCAAAGACAGCTCGGCCAAGCTGAAAGCCTTACAGGCCGAATGGAAAGCCACCGGTGCCGTACCCCAGGCCGACAGCCAGGCCATTTGGGATACTTACCACGGCTTGCTGGATATTTATTACAGCAAGCAGGGCCGGTTTCTGGAGATGAAGGACCTGGACCGTCGCCGCAACCTAGAGGCCAAAGAGGCCCTCATCAAGCGCGCCGAGGCCCTAGCCCAGGCTCCGGGCATCAACAAAGCCCTTGATGAGCTCACCAAGTTGCACGAGGACTGGAAGCACATTGGGCCCGTGCCCAACGACCAGCGCGAGCCCCTGTGGCAGCGTTTCATCGCGGCTTCCGATGTATTGCACCAGCGCCGCAAAGAGTTTGTAGACCAGCGTTCGACCCAGGAGAAGGCAAATCTGGTGGTTAAGCAGGCCCTGCTCGAGCGGGTACTGCCCTTCGCTACTTTCGATTCGGACCGTGTGAACCTGTGGCGCTCCAAGACCGACGAGCTACAGGAAATCAAAGCCGAATGGGAAGCAGCCGGGTTGGTGCCCCGCGCCCAAGCAGATGCCCTCAACAAGCAGTATTGGGCTGCCTACAAGGCTTTTTTCAACCGCAAGAATGAGTTCTTCAAGTCGCTCGACAACGAGAAATCGGCCAACGTAAAAGCAAAGATTGCCCTCATTGAACAGGCCGAGGAAGCCGCCAACAACCCCGACGGCGATGCCGCACGGCAGGTGGTAATCCGGGTGCAGAAAGAGTGGAAAGACGTAGGTCGTGTGCCCGACAAGCTGGCTGATAAGCTCTGGCATCGCTTTCGTGCCGCGTGCGACGCTGTATTTGAGCGTCCCAAGCACGAAGCTCGCCAGCGCGAAGAAAAGGTGCAGCAGTCCTCGACTGAGCAGGTGGCGCACCTCGACCGCATCGCTGAGCAAGTCAATGCTCTTACTCCCGAAAACCCCGGTACGCTTGAAGGTTTCCGTGAATTGTTGGCTGGCTGGGTTGCGGAATTCGACGCTACCGACGGGGAGCCCGGCCGGGGCACCTCCGACCGCAGCGAAGAGCAGTTGCTGGCTCACTTAGGCAAGTACCTCGACCACGTGCCTGGTCTCGGCTATGCAGACCGTGCCGAGCTGTTGTTCCAAGTGGAAGTGGGTCGTCTCAAAGCCCGTCCGCAGGCCCAGCAGCAGCTTTCCCGCAAGGAGATGGCCTTGCGCAAGGAAATCAACGAGCTCGAAAACGACCACTCGACCTTGCAAACCAACCTAGCATTCTTCGCCCGCTCCAAAAATGCAGCCCAGCTGCGTCAGGAGTACGAAGGCCGCATCGCCGAAGGCCAGAAGCGCATCGAAACGTTGAAAAAACAGTTGAAAATGATTCGCAGCTAGGCATCATCATTTTCAGTGGCTTACCACATGTATCAAGGCCCGGCACTACGCGTGTCGGGCCTTTTTGTGAAAAAGAATGCTGTTGAAGCTGGCATAAATGGTTCGTCTGTGTACTTTTGTGCCACCTCAACGCCTCCTTAGCTCAGCTGGTAGAGCAACTGACTTGTAATCAGTAGGTCGCTGGTTCGATCCCGGCAGGAGGCTCTTTAGGAACCACAGACCCCAAAAGTCGCAGTGCCGTTAGCGGTGGCGAATTTTGGGGTCTGTTTTGTTATAGTGATTGCTTACCCGCCCGCCAAGGGCTTTCGTTATGAATAAAGTTCGCCTTGGTGCCCTGCCACCAGTGCTGTCGGTGCTGCTGGCCTCGCTGAGCGTGCAGGCCGGAGCCGCCATGGCCAAAGGCTTATTTCCGGCGGTGGGGCCCACCGGGGCAGCCAGCTTACGGATTGGTTTGTCGGCGGTGATGCTATTGTTGGCGTTCCGACCCAAATTTGCCTCGATGACTGGTGCTCAATGGAGGGCTGTGGTGCCGTACGGCATTACTTTGGGCACCATGAATGTGCTGTTTTACCTGGCCTTGGCGCGCGTTCCGTTGGGACTATGTGTTACGCTGGAGTTTGTGGGGCCCCTGCTATTGGCTGTGAGCAGCTCCCGGCGCGTTCTGGATTTTCTATGGGTGATGCTGGCCGCCGGTGGCATCGTACTCATCGCCCCGTGGGACGGGCAGGGGCTCGACCTGCTGGGGGCTTTGTTGGCCCTGCTGGCCGGGGCTTGTTGGGCTGGGTACATTGTGCTGGGCGGCCGGGTGTCGCAGGTGCTACCGGGGAGTGGAGCCGTGGCGAGCGGGATGGTTTTCGCCAGCCTCACGGTCCTACCATTTGGTTTAATTGGTGGTGGGCTCACTCAACTTACCCCGGGCTTATTTATGTCGGGGCTGTTGCTGGCACTGCTATCAAGTGCGATTCCATTTAGTTTGGAAATGAATGCGCTGCGCAAGTTGCCTGGGCGCACCTTCAGCATTCTCATGAGTTTAGGGCCAGTGCTGGCGGCATTGTGCGGGCTGTTGTTTTTGCGGGAGCACCTGTCGCCTACGCAATGGCTGGCGGTAGCATTGGTGGTGGCTGCAAGCGTCGGCGCCACCCTGAATGCGAAGAAACTGGTGCCGGCCGTAGAGGGCTGAAGCAAGCCATTTTAATTAGTAATATAGTATTTTAAACATAATATTACTTTTCAGCAGTGCTCTAGTGTTGCAGGGGGGCGTGCAGCCCATTGGTGCCAACCTTTGTCGGGATTTATCGGCTGAAAGCCGGGCGGTTTATGGACTAGTGGTTTTTGCTAGCGGACTCAGAATTACCGGAGCTTAAGCGGAGACGTGCCGAGGTTGCGCATATTCTTGTAAGGGTAACCCTGTCCTAGCGAAATATGGGCGTCTCTTGAAGGGAGAGCGACCCTTGGCTACTTTTGCAATCCGAGCAAGCGGCCTTTATGAGGGTTAAAGGTCAATTCTTTTGGCCTAAGCCGCTGCCTAAATGCATCGTTCTATCCCCTTTCTGCCTGCGGTTAAAACACCCACCAGCAACCCAATCTTTCGTGAGTTTTGTATCTGACACCGCCCAGTTCATCGAACAAAAATTTGCCAACGAGGGCAGTGGCCACGACTGGGCGCACATTCGCCGGGTGTGGCTGATGGCGCGCCGCCTGGCTACCTCCGCCCCCGAAGCCAATGCAGAAGTGACAGAGCTGGCCGCGCTGCTGCACGACATTGCTGACTGGAAGTTTCACAACGGTGACTACGAAGCTGGTCCCCGCGCTGCACGCGAATGGCTTCGCAGCCTGGGCGCGAGCGAACCACTCATAGCCTGCGTAGAAACGGTAATCCGAGAGGTGTCATTTAAAGGACTGGGGGTGGCTACGCCGGTCAGTACCATTGAGGCCGCGCTGGTGCAGGACGCCGACCGGCTCGATGCCATTGGCGCTATTGGCATTGCCCGGGCTTTCGCCTACGGTGGGCACAAGGGACGGCCGCTGCACGACCCGGCCGTGGCGCCGGTAGCGCACGAGAGCTTTGCCAGCTACCAGAAGAACGCCGCGCCTACGCTGAATCATTTTTACGAAAAGCTGCTGCACCTCAAAGACCGGCTCAACACCCATGGAGCCCGCCAAATTGCCGAAGAGCGCCATCGCTTCATGGAGGCTTATGTGGCCCGGTTTCTGGCTGAATGGGACGGGGTCGACTAAAAAAGGGCAGGGTAGGGCTCCAGCAATGGGTTGGTCGGCGGCCACACCCTTTACCTTTGTTTCATGAAGTTGCTCCTCCGCCTGATTCCCTGTGTGCTGCTACTGGCCGTTACAAGCTGCCGCACTTGTCCCATCGAAACGTGTCATGTGCGCAAAGTGCACTTGCACAGTGGCAATAAATACCGTGGCCAGCCGCTGTTCAAAAAGCAGAACCCGTCTATCGGCGAAAAAATCAAAACGTACAATCCAAAGTCGGGCACCCACGCCAACGATAAAAGCAAGTCACTGAAGTAGCTCCTGCTCTTTAGGAGTCTCCATTGCATCGGGTGCGCCCTTTGCAGACTTGCCATTTTGAGTAATGATATCGTCCCTGTGCTTTCTTAGCCAAGGAGCTGCACAAGCTAGTTTTATTTACCTTTCCTCACCGGTTAAACCACAACCGTGGGAAACGCCCAAAAAAGGCCGCAGCGCTTGCCGTTGCGGCCTTTTTGTTGTAACTTCGCACGTATATAAAGAACCATTCACACTGCGGCTAAAATCACCCTTATTGGGGTATTTAAAAGCTGCCTATCAACCCCCTCAATGGCGGAAGGCGAAAAAATCATTCCGATAAACATCGAAGACGAGATGCGGGGCGCGTACATCGACTACTCGATGTCGGTCATCATCTCCCGGGCTTTGCCCGATGTTCGCGACGGCTTGAAACCGGTGCACCGGCGGGTGCTCTACGGCATGAGCGAGCTGGGCGTCGGCTACAACAAATCTTATAAAAAGTCTGCCCGTATCGTGGGCGAAGTGTTGGGTAAATACCACCCGCACGGTGATACTTCCGTGTACGATACCATGGTGCGCATGGCCCAGGACTGGAGCCTGCGCTACCCGTTGGTCGACGGTCAGGGTAACTTCGGCTCCGTCGACGGCGACTCGCCGGCTGCCATGCGTTATACCGAGGCCCGTCTCAAGCGCTTGGCCGATGAAATGCTCAACGACCTGGACAAGGACACCGTTGACTTTCAACCCAACTTCGACGACTCGCTGGAAGAGCCCAGCGTGATGCCCGCCAAGTTCCCGAACCTGCTGGTGAACGGTACTTCGGGCATCGCTGTGGGCATGGCCACCAACATGGCACCCCACAACCTCACCGAAGTGGTAAATGGCATTATTGCCTACCTGGACAACCCCGACATAACGGTTGACGAGTTGATGCAGTACGTTACTGCGCCAGACTTCCCAACGGGTGGCATCATCTACGGCTACGAAGGCGTGAAGCAGGCGTTCCACACCGGCCGCGGCCGGGTTGTGATGCGGGCCAAAGCCACCTTCGAAACTAGCAAAACGGGCAAGGAGCAAATTGTCGTCACCGAGATTCCCTACATGGTGAACAAGGCGTCGATGATTGAAAAGACGGCTGTACTCATCAACGACAAGAAGATTGAGGGCATCTCCGACATGCGCGATGAGTCGGACCGCGACGGCATGCGCATCGTCTACGACCTGAAGCGGGACGCCATGCCCAGCGTGGTACTCAACAACCTTTACAAGTATACCCAACTGCAAAGCTCTTTCGGTGTCAATAACGTGTGCCTGGTAAAAGGCCGCCCCATGACGCTGAACCTGCAGCAGCTCATACAGTACTTCGTTGAGCACCGGGCCGAGGTAATCATTCGTCGTACCAAGTACGAGCTGGCGGAGGCCCTCAAGCGGGCCCATATCCTGGAGGGCTTGCTCATCGCCCTTGACCACCTCGATGAGGTCATAGCCCTTATCCGGAGCTCGCGTGACCCGGAAGTAGCCCGCGGTCAGCTTATCTCGCGCTTTGCTCTGAGCGAAGTGCAAGCCCGCGCCATTCTCGACATGCGCCTGCAGCGCCTCACGGGCCTGGAGCGCGACAAGATTGTGGCCGAGTACGAGGACCTGATGCGCCTGATTGACCACCTGAACGCCGTACTGGCGTCGGATGTGTTGCAGCGGGGCATCATCAAAACCGAGCTGGAAGACATCCGTGAGCGCTACGGCGATGGCCGTCGCACCGAAATCAACTACGTCGGTGGCGATTTCTCGACCGAGGACATGATTGCCGATGAGGCGATGGTTATTACCATTAGCCGCGAAGGTTATATCAAGCGCACCAACCTCGATGAGTACCGCGCACAAGGCCGCGGCGGCGCTGGTTCGCGGGGGGCCATCTCCAAGAAAGACGATTTCACGGAGCATCTGTTTGTGGCCACCACGCACGAGTACCTTTTGTTCTTTACGGAGCTTGGCCGGGTGTTCTGGTTGAAAGTGTACGAAGTACCAGAAGGAGGGAAGGCCACCAAAGGCTTGCCTATTCAGAACCTTATCGAAATTCCGCGCGAAGACAAGGTGCGTTCCGTGCTGAACGTTCGTGGTCTGAAAGACCCCGACTACTTGGAGAATACCTTCCTGATGTTCTGCACCGAGCAGGGTACCGTGAAGAAGACCCCGCTCGAAGCGTATTCGCGTCCGCGTACTGCAGGCATCAACGCCATCACCATCAACGAAGGCGACCGCATTCTGGATGTGCAACTGCTTGCCCCGAATTCGGAGGTCGTTCTGGCGTTGCGTTCTGGCCGAGCCGTGCGCTTCAACGAATCGAAGGTGCGTTCCATGGGCCGCTCGGCGGCCGGGGTTCGCGGCATCTCGTTGTCGGACACGCCCGGCGACCGGGTTGTGGGCATGGTTTGCGTATCCGACCCCTCGCAGGAGCTGCTCGTGGTTAGCGATAACGGCTATGGCAAGCGCAGCCCGCTAGACGAGTACCGGGTAACCAACCGTGGTGGCAAAGGCGTACGCGCCATGAAACTTACGGACAAGACTGGCAACCTGGTGGCCATCAAAGACGTGAATGATACCGATGACTTGATGATTATCAATAAATCGGGCATCACCATTCGTTTGCGCATGAGTGATTTGCGCACCATCGGCCGGGCCACGCAGGGCGTGCGCCTGATTAAGATTGGTAGCAACGATGAAATTTCTTCAGTTGCCAAAGTGGCCGCTGAAGACAAGGACGAAGCTGAGCTTGAGGCGTCCTTGGTTGTTAATACTGAAGGAGATAAATTGGCTGAAGCTAACGGCGTTGACGCTGGTTCTCAGGTTTTAAACGTGGCTGATGATGACGACGAAGCCGACGACGAAGCCGAAGCCGAGGATTTGGCATAATTGCTGAATAGGAGCGGGGCGGCCCATTTGGGCCGCCCTGTTTATTTTTGGCGAACCCAACCGTGGGGGCCTGCGTTTCTGCACTGGGTTTCACTTTTTTTGCTTACCTTTTTCCCACTCTTTCTCGCTGTAATTGGACACGTTAGGCTTTCTTTTAATGCCATAACCATCCGACAAAGGCACATTCACGATTTTATGAAGAAGACTTTTTTGACGATTGCCGCAGCCACCGTGCTAGTCGCTGGCCTGCCTTCGGTGGTTTCGGCTCAAAATTCGGCCGTCACCAATGCCATTCTCAACCAGCGTACGGGCTTGCTCGACAAAGCCCGGACCGATATTGACAAAGCCATCGTGCACGAAAAGACGAGTGGTAAGGCCAAAACCTGGTTCACTCGGGGTGAAATTTATCAGGGCCTGATGGAAAGCCCTATTTATGGCAAGCAGTTGCAGCCGGGTGAAGGTCTGCAAAAGGCTTTTGAGTCTTACAACAAGGCCATTGAACTGGACGGAAAAACGGGCGAATTTGGCAAACAGGCGGTTACGAAAATGGATAACCTGTATGCAGCTGCTTTTAACGATGCCGTAAATAGCTACAACGCCAAGGATTACGATAAGGCTATTGCAAGCTATAAACTTGCTTCAACTATCAAGCCTCAGGATACCACGGCAGTTCTTTACTCTGCCTACGCCTCAGAGGCAAAGCAAGACTATGCCGCTGCCAAAGCCAGCTACGACCAGCTTTTAGGCATGAACTACAAGTCGGTTACGTTGTACACGCGCTTGCTTCAGATGGCCAAGCAGCAGAACAACAGCGCTGAAGCAGCTAACGTATTGAAGCAGGCATTGGCTGCATATCCTAACAATAAGGCCTTCATGCTGGAAGACTTGAACGTTGCCTTGGCTAGTGGCCGTGGCGAGGAGGCTCTGGGAAAAATCAACAAAGCCATAGAGGCAGACCCCAGCAACTCAAATTTGTATGCTGTGCGTGGTTCGATGTATGACCAGCAAAAGAAAAGTGATTTGGCGTTGGCAGATTATCGCAAGGCGGTAGAACTCGACCCAAACAACTTTGACGCCCAGTTCAACCTTGGCGTCTATAATTATAACCGCGCAGCCGATTCATATACCAAGGCTAGTAAGATGGACCTAAAAACCTATCAGGTTTCGGGCAAGAAGTTCGAAGCTGAAGGTAAAAAGTACTTTGAAGCTTCGGTGCCGTATTTTGAAAAGGCCCTGCAGTTGCAGCCCGAAGACCGCAACACGCTTACCTCATTGCAAAAGGTCTATTTCCGACTTGGTCGCAATGCAGACTCAGAGCGCTTGAATGCCAAACTTAAGACGTTGAGCAAATAATTTCGGTGATTTAACTAGGGGAGAGCCCATCCACTTTGTGGGTGGGCTTTTTCATTTTACCTAACTTTCTCTTTCAATTAGCTGATTTTCTCTGTTTCAATTTAACATAATATAAATTATAAGACATTATTTATATGAGTATGAGTCGATGTTAAAGCTATTTGGCTACTTATAAATTCTGTATTTAACCATTCGTTTTGCTTCAGTAGAAGTTTTGAATAGGTTTCTTGATGGACCTTGATTTTTCATATTCCCGTTGCTTATCAATAATGAAGTTGATTTGAATAAATCAACGGCGAATTCTGAATTGCTGGGTAAGTCGGTATGGTACCACAAGTGCATGTTAAATGGGCGATTAGAATCTAATGGTTAGACACATTTTATAATAAATCCATAGGTATTTGTTTAGCCAGAGTATTGTCCGTTAGTTCTTTATTTGTTGAGCACTCGGGTACTCAGGATGACATATTGGCTTTAGGGTATCAAGCTAAGATTCTTTATTCTAAAAGCTGCCAATTCCGACCTTAAGACAAAAAAATATTTTTCAAGTCACGGACTAGATTCACACAATTTTGGAATCTACGTTTTCACCCATTCAAGTTTCTTACTTATGTACCCATAATTTTTAGGCGTATAAGTTTTCAAATGCAGGTCATTAAATAGCCATTTGCTGTGTAGCCTGTCTTTGATACCTCTATCCTACCCTAACAACTTTAATCGTAAAAAATAGTACAAAATTAAAGGACTTTTTGTACTTAAATGTACTTTGTAGATTTGCCTTCAGCATAGTATTTGTACTGAGTCATCTAGTGTGTGGTATTCCTTTAGTATCATATGTAGCTTAAGATTTTTGAGTAACTAAAGAGCCCAATGAGTAGCTTAAGAGCCTGAAGTGACTTAATAATGACTATAGACACTCAGTTCCTAAATAGTAAGTAGTAAGGCATTGTTTCTACATAAATATATTTGTACTAATGGCATTTAGCACAGGGTATGAGTACCACAATGCATTAAACTATAGTTAGTAATAAAAAGCATAAATTTTTTCTCGCGTGTTTACTTTTTTATACTATATTTGTAACTCAATTTTGAAACCCTCGTAATCAAGAACTGATTCAGAAAAGCCTTGTACTAACACCATGCCTAAACTTATAGACTACCCAAGAACGACTTATGCGGGCGCGTGGGAACTTAGCGAGATAGTAGACGACACTGGGGGCAAATGTGCCATTGAAACGGCAGCAAGAAAGCTCAACCGAAAAGTGAGCGGGTCATTTAAAGCCATCATCGGCTCAGCAGTCAAATTTGGATTGCTCACAAGCAAAAGGGATTTACTAACGACTACGACGCTTTTTAAGAGAATAAAACACGCCTATGACAAGCAGGAAGAATTACTGTTCCACCGGGAAGCATTTTTAACCCCACCCCTGTTTACTCAGATTTGCCGCAAGTTTCGGTCCCGCGAGCTTCCCGTCCAGATGCTCGACGTTATGCTCATCAGGGAGTTTGGAGTTGAAGAGATAAACGCTCAAGGCGTCGCGAAAGCATTTATCGAAGGATGTCGGATGGTTGGCCTCTTAGACGAACGAAACATAGTGGCAGATATTGATGCCCTGGCCAATCGCCCTAATTCTCGTCGTGAACTAGCCAACCCCGCTCCTACAGTAAATAATTTCCGTAGCACTCCAGTCCAAAGTCCTGAAATCATTGGGAATGAGAGCATCACCAATTCAAGCATTCCATTCCAGCAAAATGAAAGCCTCACAAATGCGGAGCCGAATCACTTTGATTCAGATTTGACTGCGGAAAGCCCAAACTCCAATAGCAGAGTAGCTACATCCGTCCCACCCAAACAAAGTAGCCCCGATGCAATCGCGAGTTTGTTTGGGTTATTGAATATCCCCGAACAAAATTATACCGAAGCCCAAGTAGAGACGCCCCCTGGTCGAATACCTGTAGCCCACTCCGAACAGCACACGACAGTTGCAGCCTCTACACCAATAGCAACGCATACACCTCGAAGCGCACAAATCACAGAGCTCCCGCAACCAGTAGCAACTACTTATCAACTACAGATGAGTGGACCTGGAGTGAATACCACCTTGACAATTAATGACGAAGACGACATCTCAATTGCCATGGCCCTACTCCAAAAGATAAAGCGTCAGTTAAAGAGCTAAGCCACTTATTTCACTTTTGTTAAGGCGGGCATTTATTGTTAAAATTATTAGTTGTATTTTCATAAAACCTGTTTACACATTCGCAGGAATGATTGGCCGTTATTTAAAATATATAGCGTTATGAAACTACACGACAAATACGCCAGCCATATTCCCAATGTCACTTTTGCGGCTCCTCTTCGCTCCGCCGATGCCGACCTGACAGCGGCCGTAGAATTGCTACTGTTAAAGAAGGGCGTTTGTAGCAACCTAAGCCGCGTAATATGCCACGACGGCATTGTGGAATTAGTAGGGTCTACTGATACCCTACAGTCACGGAAAAAAGCGGCAGAGTTGGCGCTCGCCGTAGGGGGTGTGCAAAATGTTGTCAACAGAATAAGCATCCGCCCACTGGGCATTTCCGATGCCGAACTAAACCAACGCATGGAAGCGGCCTTAGCCAGCGATGCCGTGTTAGGCCAATACCGGCTTTCTGTGAGCGTGCGCAATGGCAAGGCCCGCCTTTCCGGCCGCGTGAATTCCGCTTCTGCGCACGAGCGAGCCGCCGATATAGCCCGACGGGTATGCGGCGTAGTAGCGGTCGACAACCACACTCAAATAGTTGAATGATAGCTATGCAGAGACCACAGCCGGGCCATTCACCAGCGCCTGGATTATGTTAATGCCATGGCCAGTTCCTGAGATAAGTGAGGCCAAACCGATGCAACGCAACTACTTCACCAGTTGCGAGCCAATAGTGTGGAGGCGCTGAGTCTCCTCCATCTCTGCACATAAAATGAACCCATAATGGGCACAATCCCTAACTACCTTCTGTTTATAAACCCTCGGTTAGGTGTCGGGTGTTGGGCAGGCGGTGGCGCTCCTGCAGCACGTCAATGACTTCTGCCATCGGTACACCGGCCGCTACCAGCAGCACCAGCAAGTGGTAGAGCAAATCGGCAACTTCGCCGGGTAGACTTTCGCGGCTGCCCCCCACGGCATCAATAACCGTTTCTACGGCCTCCTCTCCCACTTTCTGGGCTATTTTGGGCATGCCTTTCTTAAATAAAGACACGGTATATGAGGTCGGAGCCCGCTCCGGAAACTGATGCCGCTCCACAATCAAACGCTCCAAATCGGCCAAGAAACCGATAGGCGCGGCGGGCGCCTGCGCCTGCTCCAGCTGCTCAAAGCAGCTCACGGTGCCGCGGTGGCAGGTAGGGCCGGCGGGAATAGCCCGAATAAGGAGCGTGTCGGCGTCGCAATCGACGTGCACGCTACGTACCGTCAGGAAATTACCACTGCTCTCACCCTTCACCCATAGCCGGTTTTTGGAACGTGAGAAAAACGTTACTCGCCCATCCTGCAGGGTGCGGGCCCAGGCCTCGGCATTCATGTAGCCCAGCATGAGCACCTGACCGGTATCGGCATCCTGAATGATGGCGGGCAGCAGGCCGGTAACGGGGTCAAAACGCAGCTCGGAAGCAACAGAAAAAGCGGGAGTCATGGCGGGAATATTAAGGGCAGACAGGCAATACAGCGTCGGTAGAAAACAATCCAACAGGGAACAAAAGCAAGCGGACTACAACCGAACCGGAATTCCTTCGGTGTGTAAATACTGCTTGAGCGCGGGCAAAGCCGTTTCGTTGAAGTGAAAAATGCTGGCGGCCAAAGCAGCATCAGCCCCACCGGCTCGAAACACAGCGGTAAAGTCGGAAGACTGCCCGGCCCCACCGGAAGCAATCACGGGCACGGGCACCGCATCACTTACAGCACGGGTGAGTTCGAGGGCGAAGCCTGACTTGGTGCCGTCGTGGCTCATGGAGGTAAGCAGCAGTTCGCCAGCACCCAACTCGGCGGCTTCGCGGCACCACGCAACGGCCTCTCGCCCGGTGGCTACCGTGCCGGCACGGGTCATCACTTGCCATTCGTTGTCCACCAAGCGAGCGTCAACGGCAACTACAATGCACTGAGAGCCAAAACGACGGGCAAGGTCCCGAATGAGCTCTGGGCGGGCCAGGGCAGCTGAGTTAATTGAAACCTTGTCCGCACCGCTCAGAAGTAGCGCTTCCACATCGGCGACGGTGCTGACGCCGCCGCCCACGGTAAAAGGAATGTCCAACACCCGGGCTACATCGCGAACAAGCTCCGTGAGGGGCTGACGCCGTTGGTTGGTAGCCGTAATATCTAGAAACACGAGTTCATCGGCTCCTTCGCGGGCGTAGCGAGCTGCCAAGGCAATGGGGTCGCCGGCATCGCGCAGGCCTTCGAACTGAATGCCTTTGACAGTGCGGCCATCGCGGACATCGAGGCAGGGTATAAGTCTTTTCTTGACCACGGATTTAACGGATTTGACGAATTACTCGGATTTTGGGGGCAGCGGCTGCATTACTCGGAAAACAAATCTGGTGAAGCTTGGAGCTTCCCTGCACTGCTTCCTGGTGGTGGCAGCGTCTGTTTTATGCTATAAAAAGGGCTTTAGGTCAGGCAATGAAATGGTGCCTTCGTAAATGGCTTTGCCAATAATGGCGCCGTGCATGCCGGCTTCGGCTAGTGCCTCTACATCGGCGATGGTTGTGACGCCCCCACTGGCAATGAATCGGCCCGCAGGGAACTGCTGTACCAAGGTTTTATAGATGGCCAAAGACGGCCCTTGCAGTAGCCCATCCTTGCTCACGTCGGTGCAAATAAAGGTCGTACCGCCTGCCCCTAGATAATTAGTTATGAAGCCGGCGAGGGTGAGCGTACTGGCGTCGGCCCACGCGTTTATCATGATGTGCTCACCTTTGAAGTCGGCGCCCAGGAAGATGGTATCGGCCCCGTAGTTGGCTAGCCAAGCCCCAACCGTGGCGGGCTCCCGCACGGCCAGGCTTCCGGCCGTGACGTGGGCAGCCCCAGCATCAAGCACCTGGGTCAGGGCTTCGAGGGTTTGAATACCCCCGCCTGCATCAATGTCGAGGTTGGTTTGGCGCGCAATGGCCTCCAGGATGCCCAAATTAACCGGCTGACCCGCACGGGCCCCGTCTAAGTCCACCAGATGAAGGCGCCGTATTCCAGCATCGGCAAACCGCTGGGCTACGGCTACGGGGTCAGAATCGTAAGTGGTTTGGCGCGTGAAGTCGCCGGCACTCAGACGGACACACTGCCCATTGACAAGGTCGATTGCGGGAATAATTTCCACGATAAATAGCTAAAAAAGCGAAAAGGAAGCTACAGGTTGAGAAAGTTGGCAAGAATACGGGTACCAGCTACGCCGCTTTTCTCGGTGTGAAACTGCACTCCGTGGAAATTACCGTGCTGCACCGCCGCACTGAAAGGCGCAGGGTGCGAGGATTCGGCCGTAGTGTAGGGCCCCACCGGCGCATAGTAGCTATGCACGAAGTAGACGTGGTCGGCATCGGTGAGGCCGGCGAATAAGGGCCCTTGTAATGCCTGAAGGTTATTCCAGCCCATGTGCGGCACTTTGTGCGTTGCATCAGGCACGAAACGTTTCACCCGAAAGGGCAGCAACCCTAGCATGGGCGTATCGTTTTCTTCGCTGTGCTCGCCTAGCAACTGCATGCCTAGGCAAATTCCAAGGAATGGTTGCGTGAGAGTAGGCAGAACAAGGTCGAGGCCCGCAGCGCGTAACGCCTCCATCGCGGACGATGCTTCGCCCTCGCCTGGGAAAAGCACTTTGTCGGCTTTGCGTAATGTCTCCGGGTCGGCTGTCAGGGTAGCCTGGGCTCCCAAGCGCTCCAATGCGAAAAGCACTGACTGCACGTTCCCTCCTTTATAATCGACGACTGCAATCTCCATGTGAAACCTATTAACTTATTCTTTTGGCGTAATCAAGTAAACTAAATTACACATTTGAATAAGTATGAATTTTCTATAAAATGCCTTTGGTGCTTGGGATTGCCAATGATTCGTCGCGCTGCAAGGCCATCTTGATGGCCTTGGCAACAGCCTTGAAAATGGCCTCTATTTTATGATGCTCGTTATCGCCAGTGCAGGAAATATTGAGGGTAGCTCGGGAGTTGTCGGTGAACGACTTGAAGAAGTGAAAGAACAGCTCAGTAGGCAAATCACCAACTCGCTCGCGCCGAAACTCGGCATCCCAGACCAGCCAAGGACGGCCCGAAAAGTCGATTGCGGCTTGTGCTAAGGCTTCATCCATGGGCAAAAGAAACCCGTAGCGCGCCAACCCACGTTTGTCGCCAAGGGCCTGTGAAAAGGCAGTACCCAGCGCCAGTGCGGTATCTTCTACGGTGTGATGTTCATCAATGTGTAAATCGCCTTTTACACTTATGTGCAAGTCAACACCGCTATGACGGCCCAACTGCTCCAACATGTGGTCAAAGAATCCGAGGCCTGTGTGAATATCCGTCTGGCCGGTGCCGTCGAGATTCAGGCGAATACCAATTTGCGTTTCGTTGGTGTTGCGTTCAATTACGGCGATGCGGGCCGGGAAGCGCAGGTGAAGGTATATGGCCTCCCAGCTGGTGGTAGTGAGCGCAGCGCGGTCGTCGGGCTCCTCTCCTATGAGGATGGCCTTGCTACCGAGGTTTACGGCCAGCTCAACATCGGTGAGCCGGTCGCCAATGACGTAGGAGTTGGCCAGGTCGTATTCATTGGCTGGGTCAAGGTAGCGGCCCAGCAGCCCGGTGCCAGGCTTGCGCGTGGGCAGGCCTTCGTGCGGAAAGCTTCGGTCGATGTGCTCGGCAACAAAACGGATGCCTTCCCCAGCCAGAATCTCCTGCATGAGCTTATGGGGGGGCCAAAAAGTGTCTTCGGGAAAACTATCGGTGCCCAGGCCGTCCTGGTTGGTCACAAGCACGAGTTCGTACTCAGGCAAGTTGTGGGCAATGCGAGCCAGGGCGCTGATGCAACCGGGCAAAAAGGCAAACTTTTCCAGGCTGTCAACCTGCTGGCTGGGCTGAGGTTCCACCAGAATGGTGCCGTCGCGGTCAATAAACAGGGCCTTTTTCAAATTTGGGACAATTATCGGGTGAATTGATTTCTAACGGGCGGCGACTGTGACGGGCAGTTCGGCGCCTATTTCCGCAAGGGCTTGCAGCAGCTGAGCGTTTTCGTGGGCGGTGCCCACAGTCAGGCGCAGGCAGCCGGCACAGCCGGGTTGGGTGGTGCGGTTGCGGACTACAATGCCACGAGCGCGGAGCTGGTCGTACAAAGCCGTGGCGTCTACTTTAAACCGAACCAGCAGGAAGTTGGCATCGGATGGGAAAACGTGGTCCACGAGGGGAAGCAGCGGCAACTCTTCCGCTAGCCGGGCCCGGCCTTCTAATAACTCGGCCTGCAACTCGGGTAGTTGCGGGGCGGCGGCCAAGGCAACCAAGGCGTGCTGCTGCGTGGCGGCTGAGATATTATAAGGCGGCTTGATTTTGTTGAAGTACTCAATGAGCTTCGGGGCGGCGTAGGCCACGCCCAGACGGAGGCCGGCGAGCCCCCACGCTTTGGAGAAGGTTTGCAGTACCACCAGGCGCGGGAATTCGGCTAGGCGGGTCGTCCAACTCGGCGCAGCAGCAAAATCAGCATAGGCTTCATCAACTACCACAATTCCCCGGAAAGTGCGCAAGATGGTTTCCAGCGCGGCTTCGGCCAGCAGGTTACCCGTAGGGTTGTTGGGCGAGCACAGGAATACGACCTTGGCCGATGAAGCAGTCAGCACTTCCACAGCATTGGTCGGCAACTGAAAGTTAGCAGTGAGCGGCAAGCGCTCGACGCGGACGTCGTTGAGATTGGCAGCCACCTCGTACATGCCGTAGGTAGGCGGGCACACGACTATGCTGTCCTTGCCCGGTGTGCAGGTGAGGCGCACCAGCAAGTCGATGGCTTCGTCTGAACCATTTCCCAAGAAAATATTAGCAGGCTCCACTCCTTTCAACCGCGCCAAATCGGCTTTGATGGCCCGCTGGTGTGGGTCGGGGTAGCGGCTGAAATTGTCGGGGCCCACCGAGCCAAGGCTGTTTTCATTGGCGTCGAGCATCACCGGGGCCATGCCTTCAAACTCGTCCCGGGCCGACGAATACGGCTGCATGCGCTCCACGCTAGGACGGATAAGGCCAGCATAGGGGTTGGCGGCAGTCGGGGCATTCTTCTCCGCATCCTGCCCCGTCCCTGCGGCCAAGGCGTCGAGGCGCAGCGTAACAGCCCGGGCGTGGGCGGCGAGGCCTTCGGCTTCGGCCATGGTTTCCACTACCGGGCCCAGGGCCCGCAGCCCTACTGGCGAAAGACGCTGGAAGGTAATTTTCTTAACAAAGGAATCGAGCGAAACTCCGCTGTACTGGCGGGCGTAGCCGCTGGTGGGCAGGGTGTGGTTGGTGCCCGAGGCGTAGTCGCCCACGGCTTCGGGCGTGAGGTGTCCCAGGAATACGGAGCCGGCGTTCACGACCTGTTCGGCCAGGGCTTCGGCGTTGTCGGTGGCCAGAATCAGGTGCTCCGGTGCATACTGATTCGAGAAAGCCAGCATGGTAGCCGCATCGGCCAGCAGCACGGCCCGGCTGTTGGCGAGGGCCTGCGCCGCCACGTCGCGCCGGGGCAACGATGCTAGCTGGCGGTCGAGCTCGGCCTTTACCTGCTCAATAATGGTCTGGCTGTCGCTGAGCAGCACCACCTGCGAGTCGGGACCGTGCTCGGCCTGCGACAACAAATCGGCCGCCACAAAAGCCGGGTTCGCGCTGGCGTCGGCCACCACGAGCACTTCCGACGGACCAGCCGGCATGTCGATGGCCACGCCAAATTCGGCAGCGGCCAACTGCTTCGCGGCGGTAACGTAGCGGTTGCCGGGTCCAAAAACCTTGTCGACGGCGGGCACTGTAACCGTCCCGATTGCCAGCGCGGCCACGGCCTGGGCGCCGCCTGCCTTCACCACCTTGTCGATGCCGAGTAGCTGCGCCACAAACAGAATAATCGGGTTCACGGAGCCATCGGGCTGCGGCGGCGTGCACACCACCACCTCTGGGCAGCCCGCCAGCCGGGCTGGCACCCCCAGCATGAGCAGCGTGCTGAACAAGGGCGCCGTGCCTCCAGGCACGTACAGGCCCACGCGCTGCACTGGCACGGCCCGGCGCGAGCACGCCACGCCGTGCATGGTTTCTACCTGCAACTCGGGTTCACGCTGGGCCCGGTGGAAGGTTTCAATGTTGGTTTTTGCTTGCCGGATGGCAGCTTGTAACTCGGCCGGAACCTGCGCGGCGGCCGCGGCAAACTCAGCTTCCGAAACTACCAAGCTGGCGAGCGTGGCCCGGTCGAGCTCGGCGGCCAAGGACAGCAGGGCGGCATCGCCCCGCTCCCGCACCTGTTCGAAAATAGCGCGCACGCGGGCGGCCACCTGGGGCGCTTCGGCTGCGGCGGGGCGCAGTTGAAGCGCGGGCCAGGTGCCGGGGTCAGGATAGGAATAGACTTGCATGGCGAACCGGCTAGGCAATCATCTTTTCAATGGGTAATACGAGGATGCCCTCGGCGCCAACGGCCTTAAGCTGGCTGGTGATGTGCCAGAAGTCGTCTTCCTGCACCACCGACTGCACCGAAACCCAGCCGGCCTCGGCCAGGGGCGTTATGGTGGGCGACTTGATGCCGGGCAGCAGGCGCCGCACTTCTTCCAGCGCCGACACGGGGGCATTGAGCACGATGTACTTGCTGCGCTTGGCGCGCCGCACGGCTTGCATGCGGAACTGCAACTGCTCGAGCAGCTCACTTTGCTCGGCCGTCAGGTTGGGCTGGGCAATGAGGACAGCTTCGGAGCGGAACACAGTTTCCACTTCGCGCAGGCCATTGCCGAGCAGGGTTGAGCCGCTGCTGACAATGTCGCAAATAGCCTCGGCTAGGCCAATACTGGGCGCAATCTCCACCGAGCCACTGATGGTGTGCAGGTTGGACTGCACGCCGTTTTCGGCCAGGTAGCGGCCCAGGATGTTGGGGTACGAAGTAGCAATGTTCTTGCCCTGCAGGGCCGCTATGGAGGCGTAGGCATCGGCACGGGGCACGGCCAGGCTCAGGCGGCATTTGCTGAAGCCCAGCGCTTCTACTTCCAGCTGGGGCAGGCCTGCTTCTACCAGCACGTTCTGACCTACTATGCCCAAATCGGCTACTCCATCCTGCACGTACCCCGGAATATCATCGTCGCGCAAAAAGAGGATTTCGAGCGGGAAATTGGTGGCTTCGGTCTTGAGCTTGTAGGTGCTGCTGATGAAGTTGATGCCGCATTCGCGAATGAGGGTAAGTGAATCCTCGCTTAGGCGACCGGACTTTTGTATGGCTAAACGTAGCATGAAGTGGGTAAAAGGCGGGCGCGGCCACCGTAGTAGCAACCATCATTTCGACCCCGGCAAGAATGCCCGATGGTGAAATTGCCCAAAATTGAATGAGAGAAGCCCGGCGCAAACACACCCCGGAGCGCGGCGGTGGAGGCGCGGGAGGCCGGTGCTAGCTTAGCACCCGGCACACAACCCGGCCTCCCACAGATGGTGGTGGCGATGATGGGCACCCACAACTACAGCATTGCCTGCGGCCACGCCAATAGCCAGCGCGGCAGTTGCATCAGAGCAAAACAGGGAAGCCAAACAGTTCATATGTGGGGCAAAGGTAGAACAGAAATTCAAAGGGTCATAAGCTGAACGCCTATTTCGTTTCGCAAGACCATACCAGCAACCTATGGCAAAGGTTTGGCCCAGATGAAGAATAATTGGCTGCTAGTTGTGATTATTATCATCAAATTCGCGCTCTATGAGCAATTTCATTGTATTTCTTAATGCCTTACAGCCGCTCAGCCCGGAACTGAATGACACCCTGCTAGCCAACACGTTGCGGGAAGAGTTGCCGGCTCACCACTTACTGCTGCAGCCTGGAAAAATAGCGCGGCGAGTATATTTTGTGGAAACCGGCCTGGTGCGCGGCTACATGCTGCTGCACGGCCGCGAAATTTCGTCGTGGTTTATGCAAGCGGGCGATTTTGTAATTTCCATCCTCAGCTTCTTCACCCAACAGCCCTCCGCAGAGTACCTGGAACTGTTAGAGCCGGCCGTGCTGCACTCCATCTCCTACGAGCAGCTTCAGGCCCTGTACCGGGACTTCCCTGAGTTCAATTTTATTGGCCGGAGCCTGATAGAGAAGTATTATGTACTGAGCGAGCAGCGGGCCTTGCACCTGCGCTCCCGTACCGCAGCCGAGCGCTACGATTTGTTGCTGCGAGACTTCCCGACGGTATTTCAGCGGGTGGCCGTGCAGCACATAGCCTCACACCTGGGCATGGCCCCGGAAACCCTGAGCCGACTGCGAAACAAGCTGCTGTAACACCGCCCGGCAAAGGCGAAAATGATATATATCAAGAAACTGCCGGGGCAGGGCCGCCACCTTTGGGTCATTCATTCACCCCCGAATTTTAAGGTCATGCTCCTCATAATTTTTGGCGTATTCGCCGGCTGCTTTGTACTCGAACGCCTGATTCCGGGCTGGAAACTACCCACGGTGCCCACTTGGACCATCCGGGTGCTGGCCGTCAACTTTCTCCAATTGCTGGTAGTGGTGGTTGCGGGCCTCAGCTGGGAAAAGTGGCTTTCGGCTTATTCGCTTTTTCATTTATCGAAGCACGTTCCGGCCTGGGCCGGCGGCATGCTGGCGTATTTCGTGGCCACGTTCGTGTTTTACTGGTGGCACCGGTGGCGCCACACCGTCGATTTTTTGTGGCAGCACTTCCACCAGATTCATCACAGCCCGTAGCGCATTGAGGTGATTACCTCTTTCTACAAGCACCCGTTGGAGATGACGGCAAATTCCATCATCGGAGGGCTACTAATTTATACGCTGCTGGGTTTGAGCACTCAGGCGGGGGCGATTTATACGCTGTGCACGGCCCTGGGCGAGTTTTTCTATCATACCAATGTGCGGACGCCCCGCTGGGTCGGCTATATCTTTCAACGGCCGGAAATGCACCGCATTCATCACGAGTATGAGAAGCACGCCAACAATTACGGCGACATTGTGTGGTGGGACATGCTATTCGGCACTTACCAAAACCCGGAGAAATTCACTACTTCGTGCGGATTCGACACTCCTAAAGAATTGCGGCTGCTCGACATGCTGCGCTTTCGCGACGTACACAAAAAGTAACGCTTGGTGCTTAAAACGGATGAGATAGGGCTAATTTGCAAGCTCTCCATTGGCCAACCCCATGAGCACCTTCCCCGATTTCCGGCGTTTCGCAGCTGCCTTCGAAGCCTTTGACAACGCAAACGCCGAAGACCCCAACCCGGAAACCGATGCCAACGGACGGGTTTGGCCCAAAGAACTGCTGTATGCCCAGCGCATGAGCGAGTGCCTGGCGCGCGTGGCCCCCGGCGCCCCCGAGGCTGTGCAGCTGGCGGCGCGCTGCCAGCACATCCGCCGCTGGACCATTCCAAGGCAGAGCTTTCCCCTGGACCGGCCAGGCTACCATCGGTGGCGCAATTCCCTGAAGCAGTACCATGCCGAGCTGGCGGGCCAACTGCTGGCGGAAGTTGGCTACGAGCCAGCCGTTATTGGCCGCGTACAGGCCCTGGTGCAAAAGCAGCAGCTGGCGCTCGACCCGGAAGTACAGCTGCTCGAAGATGTCATCTGCCTGGTGTTCCTGGAGTATTATTTCCTCGACTTCGCGCGCCAGCACCCCGAGGAGAAAGTCATCGACATTGTGAAGAAAACCTGGCGCAAGATGAGCCCCCAGGGCCAGGAATGGGCCCTGCAGCTCGCGCTACCCCTGCAGGCTCAAGGCCTCGTGGCCAAGGCCCTCGCATAATCTGGGGGTCCGGCCGTAGCCGGCACGTTGTGCGCCAAGGCCACC
This sequence comes from Hymenobacter sp. B1770, assembly GCF_049896385.1. NCBI lineage: Bacteria > Pseudomonadati > Bacteroidota > Cytophagia > Cytophagales > Hymenobacteraceae > Hymenobacter > Hymenobacter sp. B1770. Next base: position 365,944 of record NZ_JAFCUF010000002.1, on the reverse strand, counting down.
ACCTCGCCAATAACAATGAGGGCGGGATACGTAATGCCCTGACTCGCGACCAGCTCAGGCAGGTGCTGCACTTGCCCAACGGCGACCTTCTGCTGCGGCAGGGTCAGGTGCTGAACGATGGCGGCGGGGGTGTCGCCTTGGCCCATGTTGCGGTAGGCGGCGGCTATTTCCGGGGCTTTTTTCAGGCCCATGTAAATTACCACGGTGGAGTTGCTTTGCATGGCCAGCCGCAGGTCGGCGGTGAGGGAACCGTCTTTTTTGGTGCCCGTCAACATCCAGATGCCTTCGCTCACCAGGCGGTGCGTGAGGGGGATGTCCTCGAAGCCCAGGCCCTGCATGCTGGAAATGCCCGGGACGTAGTGCGTGGCAATGCCGTTGGCCCGGGCAAAGAGTATTTCCTCAAATCCGCGCCCAAAAACGTAGGGGTCGCCGCCCTTCAGGCGCACCACTCGGCCACGGGTGAAGGCTTTTTCTAAAATCAACGCGTGAATAACCTCCTGCGGAGTGTAGTCACCATAAGGCTTTTTGCCCACGTAGATGCACTCGCACGACAGCGGCGTCATTTTCAGCAGGGCCTCATTGGCGAGGTTATCGTAGAGGACTACGGCCGCCGTTTGCAGCACTTTGAAGGCCTTTAAAGTTAGCAAGTCGGGGTCGCCGGGCCCCGCTCCTACTACATACAGTTCGGGGATGATATCAGCCATAGGGTTACTTAGAATAACTACTGGGAAATAAGCTAGCTTGCTTTTGATAAAGCATTTGGATTGGAAACCCAACGGGCGGCGGCCAAGGCTCCGGCGGCCAGCAGTGCCCCCAGGGCCAGGCGGCGCCAGCGTTTGGTAGCGGGAGGCTCATACCCTGCTCCTCCCACGAGCCCGGCCGTGACGGCATCCAGCGCCCGCACTTTCTGGGCAAAGTCTCCAGCCAGTTGTTGGCGGATGGCAGGCATTTTCTGCAGCACCGAATCCAGTTCCTCGGGCAGGGCAGCTTCCAGCACGGCGCGGAGACGTTTGGCCACCGTCGGAGACTGTCCATTGGTGGAAACTGCCACCTTCAGGGACCCTTTTTGCACCACCGAGGAGAGGTAGAAGTCACAAAGCGGCGGGGTATCGGCCACGTTCACCAGCAGGCGCCGGGCCCGTGCCGCCGTTTTAATGCGCTGGTGCAGAGCCGGGTCGTCGGTAGCGGCGAATACGATATCCACGTCTTGCAGAAATGCATCGTCGTAGGGTCCAGTGTGCAGCTTCACCAGCGGATGGCGTGCCGCCAAGGCCCGCAAGGCTGGCAAAAACGTGAGGCTTACTACCGTAACGGACGTTTCGGGGCTGCTGCGCAGGATGGCCGTGAGCTTCTCCAAGCCCACGTTGCCACCTCCCACTAGCAGCACGCGTAGCTGCTCGAGTTTGAGAAAGATGGGGAATAGTGGGTTGGCAATGGAGGGCTGAGGCACGGAAGCAAGGGGCAAGGAGAGTCAGAATAAAGTGTGGAGCTAGCTTTAGGACATTAAGCGTAGGTCAGGGCTTCCCGCGAAAGCAGGCTCGTGCCAGCGGGTGAACTCAGCGGCTGGGGTTTCGCAGGTTGAACAGCGGTAGTCGGGTAGCTCTTCCCAGAGGGTGCCAGGCGCCACTTCCTGGGCGGGGTCGCCGTAGGCAGCGTCGTACACGGTGAAGCACCGGGGGCACTGAGGCAGCAACACCCTGGTTGGTGCAACGGGTGGTTCCGGAACCGCAGCTTCCGAGTCCTCACGAAGTGCCCCAGTGCCCGCTTGCACGCAGTATTGATGGCATAGCTCAGCCAGGTACCAGCCCAGGCGGTCGCGTTGCACGTGCTGGCGGAAGAGGACAAAGTCGCGGGAGTTGGGGTTGAAATCGCGGGTGTGCAGTATCTCGAACTGCTCGCTGCTGCGCCCGGCTTGGGCTCGAACGACGATGGAGCCGAACAGGCCGGTCTGCGGCTGGGTCTTGATGGCAAAGCAGAGCTGGTAGGTGCGCACGTCCTCCTCGTTGAGGTAGCGCACCAGCTCGTGCTTGAGGGCGAGACCACCGGGGCAGTTGTCTTCTACCTGCCAGTTTAACTCGTTGGCGGCGTGGCGCACGTTGAGGCGGTGACGGCAAAGCACGGCATCCCACAAAGGACGGTCGGCCGGGGCGATGCCTTTTATCACCAACGATTTCCAGGGGGTGGTGCACACCTGGCCAATGCGGGTTTGGAGGCACACCCGGCACAGGTCCTTCAAAAAAGCCACGGTAAAGAGCTCATCACGGCGGTAAATGCCCAACCACAGCTGCTGCCCGGCCCGATTAAAGCCCTCGTAATACGGCAGCATAAAGCCCGGCAGCACCAACGGCGCGGCCACCGGCTGCTGCACCAGCGGCAGCGCGGCACTCACCTGGGCCTGCAGCTGCCCACCGGCCGTGGCCTCGTCCCGGAATCGGCTCGGGTCGGCAAGTAAGGCTCGCTCAAGCGCAGCGCTGAGGGCGGGCACGTCTTCTGAATACACCAAATGGGGCCAAGCATACCGGGTGCCGCTGCGCGGGAAGCGCACGTAAAGGTGCCAGTAATTGCTGGTGTCGGAGGCAATGAAATTGAGGTGACCCGTGAAGAATGGCACGAAAGTTTGCCGGCTGTCGACGAGGTTGATTTTCAGGCGCGGCCGGTAGTCAAACAGGTCCAGAATGTCCTTGTACACGCCTTCGCGCAGCCAGGCGGCGTTGTAAAAGACGTTTTCTCCCGCGTAGGAACTCACGATATTGGGATGCGCCTCCGCATCGGGGTCGCCCAATAAGTTGGCCGCGGCCAGGGCCTGCAACAACGCGCGCCGCCGAGCGGGCACCACTGCCAGCAGCAGCTGCTGGCGGTGGCCCAGCTGCACGTGTTCGACGCCGGCGGCTTCGGCGGCCGTCAGCACGGCCAGCAAGTCGCCGGCCGGCACAATGCCTCCCGGCAGGTTTACAGTGACCACGGAAAGCGGGGATTCAGAAGAGCTCATCAAACAGCACAGTCAGTTAATGGGTAGCCGGGACCAGGGCGGCGAGTTCCGCCAACAAAATCCGTTGCACTTCGGGCCGGCACGAGCCGCAGCCGGTGCCTGCGCCCGTGGCGGCGCAAAGACTTGAGAGGCTATGGCGGCCGTCGGCCACAGCCTGGCGTAGGTTGCCAGCCCCCACGTTGTTGCAGCTGCACACCAGCTTGCCGAGCACGGGCGCGGCGGTGGTGCCGCTGCGCAGGAGCTGCAGGCGCTTGTCGCTCAGCTCGGTTTTATTGGCTATCAGCTCGCGGAACTCCTGAAACTCGCTTTTATCTCCGATGAGGATGGCCCCCACCAGCCGGTCTTGGTGAATGATGCATTTCTTATAGTAGCGCTGGGCTTTGTCGATGAACACGATTTCCTCGTAGTCCTCGGCATTGGGGCATTCCGGCAGGCCAATGCTGCACAGGTCAAAACCGTGGATTTTGATAATGTTCATGAAGGTGCTGCCCTGGTAGCGGCTGCTCACGTCGCCGCTGAGGTAGCGGGCTACCACGGCGGCCTGCTGCTCGGCGGCGGCCGTGATGCCGTAGAGGACGCCCTCAAACTCGGCGATTTCGCCCAGGGCATACACGTTGGGGTCGCTGGTTTGCAATCGTTCGTTCACCTGCACGCCGCGCTTGCACACCAGGCCGCAGTCGCGGGCCAGCTCCAAATTGGGCACGGTGCCAATGGCCAGAATCAAAGCGTCGCAGTCGATGCGGCGGCCGCTTTGCAAACCCACGCCAGTGAGGCGTGTGCGGCCGTAGTAGAGCTCCACTTCATCGTTGAAGTATAGGTCGCAGCCCTGCTCGGCCATCTCATCCTGCAAGAGCTGGCTGCCCAAGGGGTCGAGTTGCCGGTCCAGAAACCGCGAGATGCGCTGGATGATGGTGACCTGGGTGCCCACTTCGCGCAGGGACGCGGCCATTTCCAGCCCCAGCAGGCCGCCGCCCACAATGACCACATGGGCCTGAGCGGGCAGGTGATTTTTGAAATTGTCGGCGTCGGTGCGGCTTCGCATCGTGAAGATGCCAGGCAGCGCGGGCACGTTGCGCGGCACCGCGGCGCGGCTGCCGGTGGCCATAATCAGCACATCGTAGTCGGTGCGCTGCCCGCGGGAGTCCACCACGTATTTCTCGGCGCGGTTTACCATTTCCACGCTCACGCCGCGCAGCAGGTGCAGGTTGTAGGCCGGCTCCTCGGCGTCATGCATTTTCACCAGCTGCTCCCAGCTTTGGTGGCCGCTGATGTAATCCGGCAGCATGACGCGGTTGTAAAACGGGAAGTCCTCCTTGCTGAAAATGGTGATATCGTCTTCCTGGTTGAGCTCGCGGTACGCTTTCACGAACCCAAACGCCCCAGCCCCGGCCCCCACCACCACGATGCGCTGCCGGGGCTTGCGGTACCTGACCACTTGCACGGCGCAGAACTTAAAATCAGGCTCTTTGGAAATTAGGTCGAGGGTACCAGCGGTAAGGTTGTTGGCACGGTTGAGGTCGGAGCCCAAAATCTTGCCCCAGTGCATGGGCAGAAACACCACACCCGGCCGGATACCAGTCGACAGCCGCGCCGCTACCCGCACCATGCCCCGCCGCGAATGCACCTCCACAAGGTCGCCCTCGCGCACATTCAGCGAGTCCGCATCCTGCGGGTGCAACTCCAAAAAAGCGTTGGGGCTGTGCTGGTTTAGCTTGCTCACCTTGCCAGTCTTGGTCATGGTGTGCCACTGGTCCCGAATGCGGCCGGTGGTGAGGATAAAAGGGAAATCCTCGTCTGGTGCTTCGCTGCGAAAAGCGGCCTGGATTGGTTGAATGAGCGCCCGACCCGAGGGAGTATGAAACCGCTTATCTGCAAATAAGCGGGATGAGTCGGACGCAATGCCGTTGGCGCGGTAGGGCCACTGCACCGAGCCGCGCTCCCGCAGCACAGCATAGCTCAGCCCCGAAATATCGAGGCTGGTGCCGGCCGTGAGGCGGGTATGTTCCTGGTAAATGGCTTCCGGATTGGGGTAATTGAACCCCGAAAAGCCCATGGCCCGGGCAAAGCGGCAGATGATTTCGGCATCGGGCAAGGCTTCGCCGGGGGCATCCACCACCTTGGCCAGGTGGCTGATGCGGCGCTCCGAGTTGGTCATGGTGCCTTCCTTTTCGGCCCAGGCGGCGGCGGGCAGCACCACGTCGGCGTAGGCCAGGGTTTCGGGCTGGTTGCTGATATCCTGCACCACCACAAACCGGGCTTTGGCCAGCGCGGCTTCGGCTTGGCGCACGTTGGGCAGGCTGGTGAGCGGATTGGTGCAGATTATCCAGATGGCTTTCAAGCGGCCGTCTTCCAGTGCCTCAAACATTTCGGTGGCCGTGAAGCCCGGCGTGGCCGCCAACGGCCCGCTGCCCCAGAACTGCTGCACCTCGGCCCGGTGCGCGGCATTAGCCAGGTTCCGGTGGGCAGGCAACAAGTTGGAAAGACCACCCACCTCGCGCCCACCCATGGCGTTGGGCTGGCCCGTGAGGGAAAGCGGACCCGCGCCGGGCTTTCCAATCTGCCCCGTAATGAGGTGTAGGTTGAGCAAGCTCAGGTTTTTGTCGACGCCCACGGCGCTTTGGTTCAGCCCCATGGTCCACATCGACATAAAGCCTTGAGCCGCCCCGATGTACTGCGCAGCCAGCCTAATGTCCGCTTCCGGCACCCCGCACAGCCGCGCCGATTCGGCCAGCGGGCGCTCCAGCACAATCTGCTGATAGGCCTCATAACCCTCCGCGTGGTGTTCAATGAAGTGCAGGTCGATGTCGCCGTTCTCAATCAGCACCCGGGCAATGGCCTGGTGCAGCACCACGTCGGTGCCGGGAATGATTTGCAGGTGCAAGTCGGCCAGGGCGCTGGTATCGGTGGCGCGGGGGTCTACTACAACAATTTTGGCGTCGGGGTTGGCGGCTTTGTGGGCCTCCACGCGTCGCCACAAAATGGGGTGGCACCAGGCTGGGTTGGCCCCGGTCACGAGAAAGCAATCGGCCAGTTCGATGTCGTCGTAGCACACGGGCACGCTGTCTTCGCCCAGGGCCATTTTGTAGCCCACCACCGCGCTGCTCATGCACAGGCGCGAGTTAGTATCAAGGTTATTACTGCCAATGAAGCCTTTCATCAGCTTGTTGATGACATAATACTCCTCCGTCAGGCATTGGCCCGACGCATAGAATGCCACCGAATCAGGCCCGTATTGCTCAATGAACGTGGTAAAAACCGCTGCCGTGCGCTGCAGGGCTTCGTCCCAGCTCACGCGTTGCAGGGGGCGGCTCTTGCTGTACCGCATCTGCGGGAACAGCAGCCGGTCGCGGCGGTCGTTCACGGTGTATTGCAGGTTGAGGCCTTTGCTGCACAAGGCTCCCCGGTTCACGGGGTAGTCGGGGTTGCCCACCACGCTCACGTCGCCGTTCTTTTCCTTTTGTACCAATACGCCGCAGCCTACCCCACAATAGCAGCAAGTCGACGGAGCAGCAACGGGAGCAGAAGATTTCATGGGCTTATGGAATTGGAGGGCAGCGACCTCAGGAGAAAGTGCGGGCGCAGGACTTACGCCCCGGCCAGGGTAAGCGGGGCCTCGGGGGCGGCATCGGCAGAATCTTTCACGACCAAGCGAACCAGCAAAACCATTCCACCCACCACGGCCACGCCCACTCCGATGTAGAGAAAAGCCGTGCTGTAGCTAATACTGGAAGATTTGAAGAGGAAGCCCACCAGCATGGCACCCAGGTTGCCACCCGCCCCCACAATGCCGCTCACGCTGCCAATGGCTTTTTTATTCACGAAAGGCACGATGGAATACGTGCAGCCATTGGCCATTTTCAGAAACATGGCAAACAGTAGCATGGACGTGATGGCCAGCGTGAGACTAGGCGCCAGCGAAAACACGGCTATGCCCGCGCCCTCCAGCACCAGTAGCCCACTCAGCAGCAGCCATTTGCCGTTCATGCCATAAGCCCGGCCGGCGCGGTCGCTCACGATGCCGCCCAGGCCCCGAGCGAAAATATTCATAAAGCCAAAAATGCCGGCCAGCAGGCCCGCCACCACCAGCGAGGCCCCAAAATGGTCGACGAAGTACACGGCGGCCACGTTGTCGATGGTGATTTCGATGCCAAAGCAGGCGCCGTAGGCCAGTGCCAGCAGCCAGGTGCGGTAGTCGCGCAACGCCACCATAAAGGTGCCCTTGGCTTTGGCGGCGGGGTCGCGGGGCAGGTCGCGGTAGTTGCCCCGGGGCGTGTCGGCAGTGTATTTGTAGTACACCACGGCCATAAGGAGCAGGATAACGCCCGGCACCACCATGGCCAGCCGCCACGAATTGGCGGTATCGACGTAGCCCAGGGCCACGAACCCGGCTGCTACCAAGGGCATGAGCATGTTGGCAATGCCGCCACCCAGGTTGCCCCAGCCGCCGGCCACGGCGTTGGCCGTGCCCACGATGTTAGGCGCAAACATCATCGAGGTGTGAAACTGTGTGATGACAAACGAGGCCCCGATGATGCCAATGGCCAGGCGAAACAGCAAAAAGCTCTCGTAGCTGTTGCTCAGGCCAATGAGCATAACCGGCAAGGCGCCCACCGCCAGCAGAATGGTATAAGCCAGCCGCGGCCCCAGCGTGTCGCAGAGCCGGCCCATAATCAGCCGCGCCAGGATGGTAGCCGACACCGAGGCAATCACGATGTTGCCCACCTGCCCCTTGTCCAAATGCAGCTGCTCCCGCACCAGGGGCATGAGCGGGGCAATGCCAAACCAGCCAAAGAAGCAGAAGAAGAACGTGAGCCAAGTGAGGTGAAATGTGCGCATCTGCACGCCCTTGGTGGCGAAGATATTGAGCCGGTTCAGGGGCTGCTGGTCAAGTTGCGAAGCATCCATAAGCGGGGTTGTTTAAGGGTAAACCTTTTGGGACCTGATGATTAATTTTTAAAAAGCACCGGCTTGAAAGTGAGCATCACCCACCCCCACTGGTTATTCATTTGGCCGTCGCGGCTTTTCAGGGCGGCCAGCGTGGGCGTGGCCAGCAGGTGTGAGTAGCCCACTTTGAGGTTGAACTCGGGGCTCACGTTCGCATTGAACACGAGGTCGAGCTCTTCGCCGAGTCGGCTCGTGAGCTTCTCATTGGAATCGGATGGGCTGTAAACCGCTACCGGCGACTTGAAATGGTGCAAATGAGCCAGTAGGCTGCTGCCTGGCCCCAGCGTAAAGCTGGTTTTCAGGTAGACGTCGACCAACCCGGCGGTGCGACCGTTTTGCCCGTGGTTGTTGCCCACATAGAAGTAGTCCATGAGCCCGTAAAAAGCGTGATTGGTGCCATAAAGCGGGGCAAAGGCCCGGTTTCGGGTGTCTTTGGCATCAGAGCCCGACAAGTAATCGGCCCCCAGGGTGAGTGGGGTAAGCCTGGTGGGCACCGTTAGGCTCACCGCGGCCAAGTAGGCCTTCACCGCACGCCTCGCCGCATCGGAACCGCTCTGGTAATAAAACTCCCCGGCAACAGTGGCGGCCCAAACCTTTTGCTCGCCAGTCAGGCCATACGTCTGCCGGTACGAAGCGCTGGAATCGGCCCGCTGGCGCTGGTCGTTGAAGAAGAGCCCCGACACTTTGGTGGTAGCCCACTCCTGATGCAGCCACAGGTACTGCATGGCTTTGTAGTTGTCCAGGCCCCCGTAGTAGGTATCGAAGAGCTTGGTGGGCTCTGGGGAAAACGACTGGTTGAAGCCCGCGCCAACGTGGGCCGCAAAGCCCGCACTGTCGGCGTACATGAATTTGATGGCGTCGTGGCTGCGGCCCTGCTGCGCCCAGTCCAGCGCGCCCAGGAAGCGGGCATTGTCGTAGTCCAGCGCCTGGCGGCCCACCCGCAGCGCGAGGCGGTTGGTCATTTGGTATTCGCCATAGGCTTCGAACACGTTGAACAGGTTGGGGTCGGTTTTATACACCTGGCTGGTACTGCCCCAGATGCGCACGTCCTGCACCGAGAGGCGTAGCTGCAGCTTCTCGCGGCCGTAGCCAATGTTGAGCCGGGAACGCTGCTCAATGAAAAAAGCGGGATTGTCGTCCGGGGTCCGCACCGTACGGAACCCATTGCGCAGCTCGGCCCGCGGCCGCACTTCGGCCGACAAAACAAACTGGCCAAACGCCGTTTGGGCGCTCAGCAACAGCCCAGCAGCTAGCATCAGTTTATGGGAGTAGCAGTGTTTCATAAGCACGCAGAGTTTGTGAGAAAAGAAGCTTTAGGCTGTGTTAATAGCCACCCATCCCCACGTACACCTGGTCGCCCACTACCTTCACCGGATAGGTCTGGATGCTGCACTCGTCGCCATTCAGGCACTCGCCGGTTAGGAGCGAAAAGGTGCGCTTGTGAAACGGACAGGCCACTTTGGGCTCGCAGGCTACGCCGGTGCTGCCTATCATGCCGCGGGCCAGGGCCATCTGCTGCTTATGGGGGCACAGGTTCTGGGTGGCGTACCACTCGCCGCGCCGGGCGAAGTTGAAAATGGCTACTTGCTCACCCTCTACCAGCACGCAGGCGCCGCCGTCGGCGGGAATGTCGGTGGTTTTGCACACGGGCAGCCAGTCGACTGCTACTTCAGTTTCCATAATGTTTGCGTTTTAGTGGACGTAGGGTGGCCAGGTGGTTTCCGGCCACATGTCATATTTCAGTCCCTACCAGGTTTTCACCTTCTTCTGGCCGCGCATGATTTCAAATTCCATGGTCGGGTCCTTCACTTTGGGAGCGTTCACGAAGTGGGTGAACTGCTTGCGCAGCTCCGGATTTTCCACCACTTCCTTCCACTCGCAGTGGTAGTTCTGGATGAGCAGCGCCATTTCAGCTTCCAGGTCGGCCGCAATTCCAAGGCTGTCGTTCACCACCACGTTTTTGAGGTAAGCCAGGCCGCCGTCCATCTTATTGAGCCAGGTGGCGGTTCGCATCAGCGGGTCGGCGGTCTTGATGTAAAACATCAGGAAACGGTCGAGGTACTTGATGCAGGTTTCGTTGTCGAGGTCGGTGGCCAGCAACTGGGCGTGCTGGGGCTTCGAGCCGCCGTTGCCGCACACGTAGAGGTTCCAGCCTTTTTCGGTGGCGATGATGCCAAAGTCCTTGGCCTGCGCCTCGGCGCACTCGCGCACGCAGCCGCTCACGCCGCTCTTGATTTTGTGGGGCGAACGGATGCCTTTGTACCGGTTCTCGATTTCGATGGCAAACGACACGCTGTCGTGCAGCCCAAACCGGCACCAGGTGCTTCCCACGCAGCTTTTCACGGTGCGCAGGCTCTTGCCGTAGGCGTGTCCGCTCTCAAAGCCGGCGTTAATCAGCTCCTCCCAGATGTCGGGCAGGTCGCTGACGTGGGCCCCGAACATGTCGATGCGCTGGCCGCCCGTAATCTTGGTGTAGAGGCCGTATTTGTGCGCCACCCGCCCAATCACCATTAGCTGTTCGGGCGAAACCTCGCCGCCCGCGATGCGCGGCACTACCGAGTAGCTGCCGCCCTTCTGGATGTTGGCCAGGTACCGGTCGTTGGTGTCCTGAATAACCGGCTGCTTCACTATCAAATCATTCCACAGGCCCGACAGGATGCTGCCGACCGCCGGCTTACACGTCTCGCAGCCGTCGCCCTGGCCAAAGTGGTCCAGCGCCGCGTCGTAGGAGCGGATATCATTGATTTTCAACAGATCAAACAACTCCTGGCGCGAGTAGTCGAAATGCTCGCACAGGACGTTTTTGATGTACGCGCCCTGCGCCGTAAGCGTACTGTTGATGAGGTCCTTTATCATGGGCACGCAGCCGCCGCAACCGGTGCCCGCCTTGTTGCACTTCTTCATGGCGTCCACGGTCGTCACGTGCTCGTTGGTCACGGCAGTGCAAATAGCACCTTTGGTTATCGCCTCGCAGGAGCACACCAGCGCCTCGTCGGGCAAGCTCAGCACGCCGGCTCCCTCTTCGGCTTCGCCGCCCCGGGCCCCCAGAATGAGGTCCTCGGGATGGGGCGGTAGCACTATCCGGTTGTTCACCGTTTGCAGCAGCATGTTGTAAGCTTCCGCATCGCCGATGAGCACGCCCCCCAGCAGGTACTTACCGTCGGGGCTGATGTTGATGCGCTTATACACACCGCTGTGCGCATCTTCAAACACGATGGCCCGGCTGTGCGGCTCGGCCACAAACGGGTCGCCGAAGCTGGCCACGTCCACCCCAATCAGCTTGAGCTTGCTGCTCATGTCGTAGCCCGTGAAGGCGCGGGCACCCTGCGTGAGCCGGCTCGCCACCACCTCGGCCATGTCGTAGCCGGGGGCCACAAGGCCGTAAATCATTCCCGCATGCAAGGCGCACTCGCCAATGGCGAAGATGCGGGCATCGCTGGTTTCCATCTCGTTGTTAACCACAATGCCACCCCTTAGCCCTACTTCCAGGCCCGCAAGCTTCGCCAGCTCGTCGCGGGGCCGGATGCCTGCTGAAATAACCAGCATGTCCACGTCCAGAACAGAGCCATCGCCGAAGTGCAGAGCATCAATCTTGCCCTCTCCCCCGATACTTGCCGTGGCTTTGCTAAGATGAATTTGCAGGCCCAGGGCTTCGAGCTTGCTTTGGAGCATGGCGCTGCCGGCCGTGTCAATCTGCCGGGGCATGAGCCGGGGCGCAAATTCTACCACGTGGGTTTCCTGCACGCCCAGGTCGAGCAGGGCCTTGGCCGCCTCGAGGCCCAGCAGCCCGCCGCCGAGCACAGCCCCGCAGCGGGCAGTGGCGGCATAGGCCTTTATTTCTTCCAGGTCTTCAATGGTGCGGTACACCATCACCCCTGCTTTTTCCACTCCCGGAATATCGGGCACGAATGCCGAGGAGCCCGTGGCCAACACCAGATAATCGTAAGGCTGCACCAAGCCGCTGCGTGAATGCACCGTTTGGCTTGCCCGGTCAATTTCCAGCACTGGGTCGCCCAAATGCAGGGCAATGTGGTTGTCCAGGTACCACTGCTTGGGAGCCATGAGCAGGTCGTCGGCCGTCTTCCCCCCAAAATATTCGCTCAGGTGCACCCGGTCGTACGCCACCCGGGGTTCTTCTCCAAACACCACCAAGTTAAAATGGGTCGACTTAGCGAGGAGCTTCTCGCAGAATTTGTAGCCAACCATGCCGTTGCCAATGACAACTACTGTGGGAATATGCTGCAATGCCATGCTGACCGGGTTTAGTTGGCTCTATGTGATAGTCGGGTCGGTTAAAGAGTGGGTGGGATTTGGAAGAGGATGAAGTTATACAGTACAAGCACTACCCTTAGTGTTTATGGGGCTTTTCTTATTGTTTCAAACAAATCTACTCAACTACACCTAAAATTCAATGGACATTTTATAAAAATTTAAATCATATTAAACTTTACCCCCTAAAATTTAAGGGCAATTTTCAATTCTGCTCGGTTTTCATATTTCATTAAAACAGCTCGCATACATAACTCAAAAGCCCCGGAGCGGGCGAACGGCACTGTGCTGTTCGCCCGCTCCGGGGCTTTGGGATTGAGGAAAGTATTTTGCGTCAGAAGCGCGCGATAAAACGCAGGTTCACTACCCGCTGCGAGAGGTAGCTAGGCACCGAGTACGTCACACCATTCACGTCCTGCAGGTAGCTATAACCCGCCACATTATTGGCAGCCAGCACGTTCAAAATTTCCAAGCCCAGCCAGAGACTCTCGAAACTGTAGAAGTGAGCTTTCGGCGCATCGTTGTTCTTCAAGCCTACGACTTTCGAAAAACCCAAATCAACCCGCTTGTAGCTGGTTTCCAGGGCCGAAGTGCCACGCAAATCCGGCTGGTTAGGCGGCGTGAACGGCAAACCCGTGCCGTACACAATGTTCACGTAGCCGCGCACCGACGGGTTATTCGGCAGATGGTCCTGGAAAAACACGCCCACATTCAAGCGCTGGTCCTGCGGTCGGCGGATGTAGTCCTTGGCCTGCCGGCTGGTCTGGTTGCCGTTGGCATCAAAAAAGCTGATTGAATCCCCCACCACATTCTCCTGGGTAGTAAGCAGGCCCAGGCTGAACCACGACTCGGCTCCTTTCACAAACTCGCCACTCACGCGGGCATCAAAGCCGGCAGCATAAGCGGTGGCGTTATTTTTTGCGAAGTAGCGCAGCCGCACATTGTCCACGTCGTAGGGCACCACGTCGGTCAGGTACTTATAATAGGCCTCGCCCGAAAACTTAAAGGGCCGGCCAAATTGCTGGAAGCTGATTTCCTTGCCTGCAATGAAATGGTAAGACTTCTGGGCGCGCAGCGCCGGATTCAGGAAGCCTTGCTGCACGCCAAGCTGGGTGGTTTGCTGGTCGCGCAGCTCGCGGTAGAACGGCGCCTGGTAGTACACGCCTACCGCGGCCTTGAACGAGCGGTTCGGGTGGCGCCGGCTGATTTGCGAGTACTGCACCCGCGGGCTGAAGACGAGTTGGCCATTGGTGGTCCAGTAGTGCGCACGCACCCCGTAGCTGATGGTGCGCATCGAGTCCAGCACCCAGGTGTCCTGCACAAACCCTTGGCTGCGCGTGCTCAGCAAGCGCAGGTCGGAACGCAGGCGCAGGCGCCGCTCATCGGGCACAAAGTCGGCCGAGTCGGCAAAGCTGTACTCGTTGAGCACGTCGCTGATTCGCTCCCGGCCAATTTTGGCGCCCCAGCGCACGGTATGGGCACCGCCGGGGGTCCAGCGGCCACGGGTTTCGGCGGTATAAATCTGGGCCGTAAGGTTGTTGCGCGAGTTCTTAAACTGCGAGCCGATGTCGCGCTGCCGCACTGCTTGGTTGAAATCCGGCGAGGTTGGGTCGCGGTTGATTTCGGCAAAGGTGTATGCAGCTTCCACGTCGCGGTATTCCAGCTCGCGCGAAATCAGGGCTGAGCCCAGCAGCTCCATCTGCAGGTTGGGCGAGAAGTCGTGCTTCAGGTTAAGGCCGCTCTGGTAGGTGTCGAACTGCATCCGCTCGCGGCCTTCGTAGGCTATGAACACCCGCGTAAACTGGTTGGTACCGGTGGAGAAAGTAGCCCGGCCGGTTTCTGGCGAAAAGCGGTAGTCGTTGTGAGCCACCACGCCCAGCAAGCCCAGCGTGGTGCGCTGCATGTCCTTCCTCTTGCCCAGCCCGATGTTCACAAACGCCTGAGCATCATAAAACGTGGGGTTGTAGCCTCCTTGGGCCTGTCGCAGCGCATTCAGCACGTATTGGGCATTTTTGTAGCGCACCCCGGCCAGATAGCTCACCCGGCCGTTGGCCGAGCGGGCTTCAGCATGCGCCGCCCCGCCCACTAGGCTGCCCGTGAGCGAAGCGGCAAACTTTTCCGGCGTCTTATAGTCAACACTCAGCACCGAGGCAAGCTTGTCGCCGTACTTTGGCTGCCAGCCCCCGCTGCTAAACTCCACCTGCTTCACCAGGTCGGGGTTAATAAAGCTCAGCCCTTCCTGCTGGGCCGAGGTTACCAGAAACGGCCGATATATCTCAAAGCCGTTGACGTACACGAGGTTCTCGTCGTAGTTGCCGCCGCGTACGTTGTAGGTGCTGCTCAGCTCGTTGTTGGACACCACTCCGGGCAGCGTCTTCAGAATGGCGTTGAAATCACCAAAGGGCGAAGGAATCTCCTTGGCCGAACGCGGGTCTATTCGCGTAATGCTCACCTGCTCGCGGGTGTCGGCCTGGTCCGACCTGCCGGTCACTTTCACGGCTCCCAGGGCCTTGGTATCTAGACGCATGGTCAGCAGCAAAGGCTCCGCGGCATCGGTGGGCAGCTTCAGGGGCACCCGTAAGGGCAGATACCCCAGGCGGCGCACGATGAGAACCGTGCTCTGGCCTGCTTCCGGCACTCGTACCTGCAGCTTAAAGGTGCCTTCGACAGTTGTATTGGCTCCGCTGGGCTGGCCCTCTACTCCTACCGCCGCCAGCTCCAGCGGCTGGCCGTCGGCGTCGCGCAGGGTTCCTGTCACAGTCACCACCGCAGTGGCCGGCACTTGCACCGGAGCCGGCACCGGCTCCTGGGCCTGCACTTGCCCCGCGGCCAGCAGCAGCAGCATTAAGCCACCAGCTCCTACCCGAACCTGGTGGCCCTTCCTTTTTTCCGGCATTACTGACTCCCTCGGCGTAACGTTTTCTTCCACGATGCTTAGATAACGGGCGTCTTTAGCAGCTATTGCGCCCGGTGGCTGTCTGAGGAACCGGCCGCGTGCACCTCCAGGCCCGCCAGGTAGTCGCGCATACTGGCCAGGGTGGCCACTGGCCCTTCAGCAGCACTAAACACAAAGTTGCCAGCCACCAGAACGTCGGCACCGGCCTCCACCAAGGGCCCGGCATTAGTCAGGCTCACGCCGCCGTCAATCTCAATCAACGCATCGGAGCCGGCATCGAGCAGCAGCTCTTTGAGCATGGCCACTTTTTTCAAAGTGTTCGGGATAAAGGCCTGCCCCCCAAACCCCGGGTTCACCGACATCACCAGCACCACGTCCAAGTCGGCGGCAATGTCTTCGAGCAGCGCCACGGGTGTGTGCGGGTTTAGGGCCACGCCCGCCTTGCAGCCCAACTGCTTTATCTGCTGCACCACGCGGTGCAGGTGCTGGCAGGCTTCGTAGTGCACGGTAATGTTGGTGGCCCCGGCATCGCGGAAAGCCGCCAGATAATGCTGCGGCTCCTCTATCATCAAATGCACATCAAGGGGCTGCTTGGCGTAGCGCGCCACGGCCTGCAGCACCGGCAAGCCGAAGGAAATGTTGGGCACAAACCGCCCGTCCATTACATCGAAGTGCAGCCAGTCGGCGGCGCTGGTAGCGAGCCTTTCGGTTTCGGCTTGCAAATTGGCAAGGTCGGCAGCCAGAAACGACGGGGCCAGCAAGGTGGCGCGGCGAGTTGAGTTCATGGCGGCGAAGATACAGCGGGCGGGCACTACCCAAACGCGGTTCAGCCAGCTTGCCGGCTCTACTTTTGTGGCAACCTGGCCGGTCGGTTCCCCTAGTGCCAGTACGCTTACCTTTCCCCTCGCTTCACTTTTTGCTTCTGTGCCCCACCTGCTTCCCCTCCTCATCCGCGGCATCAACAACCTCTCCGATGCCCGCTACTGCGCCGGCATGGGTGCCGACAAACTCACCTTTATTCTCGACCCGGCCATTCCCGGCTTTCTCGACACCAAGGCCGTGAAGGAGCTGGCCGGCTGGGTGGCCGGAGTTGAACTGATAGGTGAATTTGACCAGCTCAATGCTTCCGAAATAAACGCTATAGCAGCTGAGTGCGGGCTCGACGCAGTGCTCCTTCGGCAGCCCCGCTCCGCCGCGGAACTTGCTGAAATAGCCCCCCCTGCTTACATCGAACTAGCCATCGGCTCGGTCAGTATTGCCGGGTACCTACCCCACTCTTCGGCGGGCCTGCTCATTGAGATAACCGAGCCCTTAACCACTAAAACCATGGAAAAGCTACATGCAATTAGCCAGCAGCACCCTCTGTGGCTGGGCCCCGGCCTGCAGCCCGACCTTGCGCGGGACCTGGCCACCCAGTTGCTCTTGGCGGGCCTGGTTTTCCCTTCCGGCGACGAAGTAAAGCCCGGCCTGCGCGATTTCGACCAGCTCGAAGCAGTATTCGAAGCCTTGGAAACTGAGTAGCTAGCTTTCAGATGTTAGGTGTCCGTTGTCAGGGTTCTTATTCCTGACAACGGACACCTAACAACCATTTTAGCTCAGCCGAAACTGCACGTACTTGATGGGCACGCCCACCGCCCGGTATTTGCTCTCGAAGTTGGTTTGAATGGCTTGGGCTTCGGTGAACTCCTCCCCGGTTTCTGAGTAAAGGTCCCGCGTAAACCGCTCCACGCGGGCGCCGGGACGAGCAGCCAGGGTCTCAAGCGTGTACTCAAACAAGCCCTCGTTATCAGTTTTCAAATGCAGCAGGCCGCCGCTGGTTAACAGCTGCTCATACAAAGCCAGGAAACGCGGCGACGTAAGCCGGCGCTTGATGTCCCGGTCACGGGGCCGGGGGTCAGGAAACGTAATCCAGATTTCATCAAGTTCGCCGGGGCCGAACTGCGCGGCCAGCGCTTCGGCACGCATCCGCACGAAGCCCACGTTGGTCAGCTCCATTTCGGCGGCGCGGGTGCTGCCCCGCCAGATGCGCTCACCCTTGATGTCGAGGCCAAGAAAATTGCGGCCGGGATGGCGCTGAGCCAACCCCACGGTGTACTCGCCCTTGCCACAGCCCACTTCCAGCGTCAGCGGGTAGGGCGCTTTAAAAAAATCGGTGCGCCACCGGCCGCCGAGCTGCTCGTACTCGGGCTTGCCGGGTTCAATAATATCGGGGCGGGTGGCATTGTCCGTAAAACGGTGCAGTTTGACGCGAGGCAAAACGAGGGTCGGATGAAATGAAAAATAAAGATTTAAGCGGTGCGGACCGGGGCAAATAGCTCCTCTACCTCCGCCACCACAAAAGTGCTGCCACCGATGAACACAACATCGCGGGGGCCCGCCGCGGCACGCGCTGCGGCTACAGCCGCCGCAACTGGGCCATAGGCCCTGCCGCTCAACCCCAGCGCTACGGCTTGCTCTGCCAGGTCCTGGGCGGGCAGGGCCCGGGGAATATTAGCTGCACAAAAATAGTAGGTAGCCGCTGCCGGCAGCAGCTCTAGCATGGCCGCAACGTCTTTGTCTTGCACCGCTCCGATTACCATATGGAGCTGCTCGTACTCCAGCCGCTGCAGCTGCGCTACCACCAAGCGCAGGCCAGCTGCGTTATGGCCCGTGTCGCATACTACCAGCGGACGTCGCCCGATGATGCTCCAGCGCCCGCGCAAGCCGGTGAGCTGGCTTACATGTTGCAGGCCAGTCCGCACCGCGGCGTCCGTTAGGTGAAAGCCCAGGGCTCGGAGCTCATCCAGGGTAGCCAGCACACCGGGGAGGTTAAACTGTTGATAGTCGCCCGGCAGGCCCAGCTCCGCGTTGGGAAGATACGGGCGACCGTGCTGCGTCACAGACAGGGGCCGCAGGCCTGTTTCGGGTTCGGTCTCGGCGGTAAACTTTGCTTGATAAATCTGGTCTGCAAAAACCAAGTGCGCCAGCTTACCGGCCGCCTCGCGCTTAAATACCTCAGCTACCTCCGGCTGGGTTTGGCTGACTACTACTGGCACACTGGCCTTGATGATGCCCGCTTTTTCACTAGCAATTTCGGGCAGCGTGTTGCCCAGCAGCGCTTGGTGGTCCAAGCTGATGTTGGTGATAAGCGAAACCAACGGCGTAATGATATTGGTGGAATCTAGGCGCCCGCCCAGGCCTACTTCCACAATGGCAATGTCCACGCGCTGTTCGGCAAAGTAGGCGTAAGCCAGCGCCACGCACATCTCAAAAAACGACGGCTGCACTTGCTCAAACAACTGCCGCCAGCGCGCCACCCACGCCACCAAGTAGTCGGGCGGCAGTTCCTGGCCATTCACCCGGATGCGCTCTGTGAACTCGCGCAAGTGCGGCGAAGTATACAGCCCCACCTTGTAGCCCGCAGCCTGCAGCACCGCCGCTAACAGATGCGAGCTGCTGCCTTTGCCGTTGGTGCCGGCTACGTGCACGCTGCGAAACTGCTGCTCCGGATTCCCCAGGGCCTCCGCTAGAGCCAGGGTGTTGCCCAGCCCTTTTTTAAAACCGGCTGCGCCCACCCGCTGGAACATGGGCAACTGGTCGTAGAGGTAGGCCAGAGTTTCAGAATATGTCAAGGCTGGAGGGAATGTGTAAGGTGGGAATCCACAAATTAACGGCCCTCCAGCCTCAGTTTAGCAAAAAGCCCCGTGAGCTGCTTAGCAGACCACGGGGCTTCAACTGGTTGTCAGCAGGATTACCGCACTGTAAATCGAAAAGTATAAAAGCCAGTGGCGCCTCCTGCCGCGCTATTCGTCTTGATGAAGTTGGCATCGAGGAGCTTGTCGCGGCAGAGCTTCTCCTGGGCGCTCGATACGTTGCCCGACACCTTGGACACGGATTCTACTTCGCCATCGGACGAGATTTTAATCCTGAATCGAATCACCCCCGAGTTGTTATCAATGGCTTCCACTACTGGCGTGCTTTCGAAGCGCCAGCCGCTCATCTCCAAGCCACCACTACCGGGGCTACTGCCGCTGCCACCGCTACCGGGCGCCCCGTAAAGGGCCTTGGCGTCGAGCGAGCCATTGGGGTCACCCTGGTCGCCCACGGCGCCCGGCCGGTCGCCGTTGTTGTTGCCTGTGGGGGTATTGCTGGTGCCATTCACGCCGTTGCCGCCGCCGGTAGCGTTGCCATTAGGCGAATACGCGGCTGTTACTTTGCGGGCAGGCTTAGGGGCCACTTTCACCTCTTCCTTGCGCGGGGCCGGCGTCTCAACCGGGGCTTCCGAAACCGGGCTTTCCTCGGCATCGCTGGTAATTATCTTTTCCTGAGCGGGGGGCGTGGGGTCGGGCGTGGCCGCCGCCACGGGGCGGGGCTGCGGGTCAGGGCTCGCAATGGGCGGGCGGCTGTCTTCGCGGTTGAGCGATTTGTTGGCCGTGGCCATGCTTTGCACGTCGCCGGACCCCGCCTCGTCGATGCCGTAGTTCAGCTCTACGCCGTCGCCGCCCATGGCCGCCAGCGGCGGATTGGGACCTTTGAAGAAGGTAAACATAAAGAACAGCAGCAGCAGGCCGTGGAGAACCAAAGTTCCAATCAGGGCCTCGCGGCGGTGCGGTTCTGGATAATCAATTGCCATCTTAGGGTACTAAGGTGATGGAGTTTTGATGTTTTAAAGCATTAACGATGCGGACCCTAGGGAGTTCAAAATCGTTTGGAAGAAATTGGAACGTCCTGTTGAGCCTGTCGAAGCCTCTCTACCGCTTCAGGAGAGCCGTTCAACGAAGCAGTAGAGAGGCTTCGACAGGCTCAACAGGACCTTTGATTTGCCGAATAGGCACTTTTTAGGGTAGCTATTATGCCTCGTTCTGCTATTTACCAGCTGCTTGCTGGGCCTGGGTAGCCATCACCATTTTCAACTTTAGGCGGTTGCCAATTTCCAGAATATCAACCAGCTTCTGAACGTTCAAAGAGTTGTCTACGCGCAGCACCACGGTGGGCTGCTCAGTGGTGGGCACCGTGCCGATGAGCGCCACCAGCTCAGGCTCTACCGAGGCTGGGTTAACGGGTTTCTTATTGACAAAATAGGTGCCTGCTGCATCCACCGAAATGGTAATGGGCTGCTTCATCACCTGCTTGCTCGAGCGGGCGTTGGGCAACAGAAGCTTGATAACGTTGGGGTTCACCAGCGTGGAGGCAATGAGGAAGAACAACATCAGGAAGAACATGATGTCGTTCATGGCCCCAGTCTCGACGTGTGACGTGAGGCGATGGCGGCGGGAAAGATTCATTGGTTGATGTGCTAATGGCTTGATGTGCAAATGTGCTGAAGGTTGACAAATGATAGCATCAGCACTTCAGCACATCAATAAATTCAGCACCCAGTTTAGTTGTCCTGAAGAATGTCCATAAACTCAATGGCTGAGTTCTCCATCCGGAACACCATGCGCTCGACCAGGATGCTGAGCCAGTGGTAGCCTACGTGGGCAATGATACCCACAATAAGGCCCGTAGCCGAAGTAACCAGCTTCACATACAAGCCGTCGGCTACCTGCGGAATGCCGAACTCTTTGGTAGCAGCAATGGAGTAGAAAATCTTAATAACCCCGATGATGGTGCCCACGAAACCCAGCATGGGCGCAATGCCGGCAATGATGCCGAGGATGCTGATGTTCTTTTCGAGGCGGGCAATTTCAATCTTGCCGACGTTTTCTACGCTGGTTTCAATCTCCTTAAGCGGCAGGCCAATGCGGCGCAGGCCTTTTTCAACCATGCGGGCTAGTGGAGAAGCCGTTTGGGCGCAGAGCAGTTTGGCCCCGGCCAGGTCGCCCTTCACCATCAGCGAGCGGATGCCGTTCATGAACGACTCCGGGTTGCCGGCGGCCCGGCGAATGGTGAAGTAGCGCTCAATAATGATGTAAACCGAAACCAGGGAAAGTGCCAGCAGGGGAACCATTATCAGGCCCCCACGCAGGATAAGGTCAATAACTGGGACGTCGGACTGAACTATCGGAGCATCTGAAACAACGGTATTTACAGTGTCGGCCGCAGCAGCGGCAATTTGCAAGAAGAATGCGGACATGCTAGGGGTTAAAATTTCAAAGTATTGTAATCACAATGCGTGGTTACGCGCAGGCGCTGGGCCTCACGTTGGGCCGAGGCCAGGTCTGAATAATCACCAGCCGTGAGACGAAACAGCCGGCTGCCGGGGTGCGGCAGAATGATATAAGAAGCATGCCCGGTTCGCGTCAGGGTCTGACGGCCCTTTTCAGCGCTTTTCAGGCTGCGATAAGCACCGGCGATGACGTAATAACGGCCGGTCCTATTTTTAATTGTAGTTGCGCTTACTTCAGTAGGCTTGGCAGTTTTGGCAACCATTGCCACTTTGGCTATTGCCGGAGCGGCAGTTGCCGCTGGCTTGGCCGCTACCGGTGCAGCTACAACGGGCGAAGCGGCGGTAACCTTTTCTGCAGTAGCTGTCACCTCTGGGGTAGTAGCTGTTGTAGCGGGTGCCGTCACAACGACTTCCGGCTTAGCCGTGGCGCTGGCCTCTTCAGTAGCCGCGGAGGCTGGCTGCGTCTCAACCTGAGGAACCGGTGTAGTTGAAGGCGTTTCCAACGGGGTCATGCCTTCGGTAGCAACGGGGGCGTTGTGGGCAGCAAAGTCGTGCTGGCCCAAAGTTGCCTGCTGAGGCTCATTCAGGGCCGGCGCCGGGCGCGACTGTGCCCACTCCAGCTGCGGCAGCTGTTTCTGCCAGGCCGTGGGCAGGGAACTCACTTGGTAGTTCACCAGCAACACCAGGCCTACCGCTGCAGCCACTAGCCCTCCTGGCACCAAGCGAGCCCACCGCGAACGGCGGGTAGCGGCCCCACGCAAAGCAGGTTGTGGGCTCTTGGCACGCGAATCGGTGGCGCGCACGGGACGTGCCGCCAGCTCTGGCAAGCCAAAAGCCGAAGCCAGCAAATTATCAGTACCCGTGTATTCAAAAGCTAAGCCCCGGCCTACGGCCCGGCGAAAAATCCCAATGCCAGGCAATTCGGTCCGATTGGTTTCTTCCAACTCGCGCTGCAGGCCTGCCACGGCGGTGCGCACGGCTTCGCGGGCCTGCGCAATCGATAGCCCCAGGTGTTGGCTTAGTGCATCCACCAGCAGGCCGTCGTTGCGGGTCAGGGCTTGGTTGAAAGCCACGAGCTTGGTTGGCGGACTCAGCTCCTGCCGGCCGGGCTGAGCGCGGGCCGGCGACACATCGGCCACAAGGCCCCCAAAGTCCGGAATTATCACACAGTCGTGGTCGCGGAGCAGGGGGCGGATGTGGTCGGCTAAGTGCAGCATAATGGTTTTAAATAATCAATGTTGAGCTATATGTTTAACAAAGCATCTGATTGTCAGAAACCTGAGCAACGAATACGTTACTCAGCCCTCCACATGCAGGCCTTCCTAAAACATAAAAGTAGCCCCGCCTATCACGTTGACGCCCTTCACCGGATAACCGTAGAAGCGCTGGTACGAACGATTGGCGAGGTTATTACCCATTACAAAGATGGATATTTTTGGCGTAATGCGGTAATCGGCCCGGAGGTTTAAATCGATAATGGGGTCGGTAGCGCGATAAAAATCAGGCACCCGCACCTCCCCTGGGTTCGACGCCGGCCGGTAGCTGATGCCGTAGCTCGCTGCAAAGAAATAGCCCTCCAGGCCCAGGATCAGCTTGTCAAAGACGTTGTAGGTACCGAACACTGTGCCTTGGAACTCGGGGCGGTGAAAGGGCTGCGGCAGGTTACGCAAGGCGTACCTGTTGAAATCAATCCGTGAGCCGAGGCGGATTTTCTCGGCAACGCTGTAGAGCAGCTCGCCGTGAATATTCAGGACACCGGTCGCATTCTGGTCATACACCAGGTCGAATTTGGTGGGGTCGATGGGGTTGTTCAGGTAGAAATACAGGTTGCGGTCGCGGGCGTAGGTGGCGCGGGCGTTCAGCTCAAGGCCCCGGGCGGGCGTGGAAGTAAAACCGGCATACACAGTGGGGCCGCGGTGGGTATCGGCCACGTTCAGGCCACGGTTGAGCCACGGGTTTTCTGTGCTCAGGTCGTAACGGGTCACGCGCTGCAGGGCACCACCCAGACCAGCGTATATCATAAACTTCTCGGGCTCGACGGTATAGCCCAGCCGCACGGCTGGGTACACCACGCCCCGACTCACGTTGGTGGTGGTATCGGACGAATAGCCTAAGGTAGCGCCGACGGTAAAAGCTACTCGCTTTTTGATGAACTCATAAGCCGGCGTGGCCTGTATAAAGGTGCGGGTGCGCGTCTGACTGTCTTCGGGTGCGGGCTGCTGCCGATTGCCAGGTAGAAGGTCCTTTTCCGAAATAAACGATGCGTCAGTGGTCACGGTGATACGGCTGGCATCGCCCATGGCATAGCCCACTTTGGCATTCACCATCACGTTGTTTTCCTGGGCATTGAATATGTCCGCCCAGTAGCGGTAGCCTAGGCTGGCGTCATACGTCAGTACTTGGTCGGGGGCGCGGTTATGAGCGTAGGCTTTCACGCCAAAGCGCTTAAACAATTGCTTAATGCTCTCCGTTTCGGGCCGTACGATGGGCTCGGCCTGGTTGGCGGCCCGCTCGTAGCCATAGAAATTATACCGCTCGCGGCCAAAGTCCAGCGCGGCCCCAAAGGCCGCCGTGCCCCGGTACAGTTCGCCCATCAGGCGGGCACTGGATTCGGAAACCCCTGAGTTTCTGCCATCCACCGGCCCAGTCTGAGAACTCACGTGCTTGATGTCGAGGCCATAGGAATGGTCGGTGTTGCGCGTGCTGTGGAAGTAACCGCGACCGTAAAATGTACCATAGTTGCCCAAACCCGCTTTCAGGAAGTTCCCCGTGAGGGGCGTCAGCTCTTCGCTGCGGATGGTGAGCACCTTCACCGAGGGGTTGAGGCGGTCGGCCGGCAACCGGAAGTCGGGAAAGGTATAGGCTACTTTTCGTTCGGCTGGGGGCGGTTCTGGCAGTTTGATTTTATCGAAGTTGCGTGTGGCTTCGGGCAGTTGGTTTACCCGTTCCTTCACAATCTCGATTTCGGCCTCTTCAATCTTACCCGTGGTGCGGGGCTTGGTAGGCTGGGCCAGGGCGGAAGGAGCAGCGCCCCCTACCAAAGCCGCGACCAATACCAACCCTGCCACGGCACCTGAGCCTTGGCGCACCAGCGGCTTATATTTTATTAAAGTCAAACGCTTCATCAGCAATCGATTATTCATTGAGAAACTACGCCGAACTTAGCGCTGGGAGTCGGCCTCGGTGGGCGCTATGGAATTGCCCTGCCCATTGGTGCGGGGCGCAGCAGCTTTGCCTTTGGTGGGGGCTGGCGCAGGAGCCACCTTGCTAGGAGCTGGAGCGGCGGGGGTTTTGGCAGGTGCTTTGGTGGGGGCAGCTTTAGGCGCTGCGGGCTCCGGGGTTTCGTCGGGCTGGTCAGCCCCTAGGGTTTTGAGGCGCTGCTTGGCTCCAGCCACAATTTCGGCCACCGGGAAATTATTGTCGATAATGGAGTTGAGCGTGCCCCGGGCCTGGAAGTTGTCGCCTTGCGCGGCGTAAGCATCGGCTACCAGAAGGAAGGCACGGCCCTGCCACAGGGTGTAGCTGCTGAAGCTGGAATTCACTTTCAGAGCGGCTGCAATGGCTTCTTCGTTCTTCTTTTGCTTGAACAGCGTCTCGGCCAGATAGTACTGGGCTTCGGCACCGTTCACATCATTGGGCGCTGCGGCAGCAGCGGCGGCCAGTTCCGTAGCAGCTTGGTCGAGGTTGCCAGCCCGGTAGCTGGCTTTGCCCAAGTAGAGCAAGGCGGCGTTGGTGGCATTGGCGGTGGCGCCGGCTTGCGTGCGCAAGTCTTCGGCCACGCGGCGGGTGCCGGGGTAGTCGCCGCTTTCGTAGAGGCTGCGCATCTGGCCCAGGGTGGCATTGGCTACTTCGCGGCGGTTGGTGCTGGAGGTGCGCAGCCGCTCATAGAATTTTGCCGATTCGGCGTAATTCTTATTTTCAAATTCGAGGTCAGCCAGTCGGCCCACGGCACGGTTCAAGAACTCACTCTTACCTTCCGTCACCACGTCGCGCAGGCGGGTCAGGCCTTGCTGCTTGTCGCCAGTTTTCAGGTAAGAGTCGGCTAAAAAGAAACGAGCGTCGGGCCCCAGGGCCGTCTGCGGGTATTGCTTCAAGTAAGATTCCAGGCGTAGGATAGCAGGCTTGTATTTCTCAGCCAGATACAAAGACTTAGCCGCTTCAAACTCGACGCTTTCGGTAGCTTTGCTGTCCGGGTTTTGCGCCTTGAAAGAAGCTAGCGCAGCATCAAACTCCTCGGTCCGGCCCAGCGCCGCCAAACTTTCCTGCATGCTGTAAAGGGCCTGCGAGGCGGCTTCGCTACGGGGGAAATCGGTAAGCACCCGCTGGAAATCGGCCACAGCTTTTTCCTGCTGCTGCAGGTTGGCGTAGGATACCCCGCGCTTTTGCAGGGCCTGGGGCAAGAGCGGACTGTTGGGTCGGTTGTCAATCAAACGTGAGAAACCCGTTGCGGCCGGCTGGTACTCGCCCGCTTCAAAGGCCAACTGCGCCTGCTGAAACACGGCCTCTTCTGCATAGCGGGAATTCGGGTTGGTTTTCAGCAGCGAGGCCAGGGTGCTGGTGGCTTCGTCGCGCCGGCCCATCAGGCCCAGGGTCCGGCCCTTCTGGTAATAGGCGTAGTCCTTGTCGGCGGCGTTGGCTCCAATCACCTTGTCGTAGAGCTCCAGGGCCTGCGAGTAGCTCTTAGCTACGTAATAGGTATCCGCCAGACGCAGGGTAGCGTCGTAATAGTTGGGGTCCGAGGGCTTGGCCGACTTGTCGCTCACGTACGCCTGAAACTGCGGCCGGGCGCGGTCATACTGCTTGGTGTTGTAGTAGGCATAGCCCAGCCCGTAGCGGGCCTTCTGTTCAAACTCAGTCTCCTCGGCGCTCACCCCGCCCCGCCGGGCCGAACGCTCCGCGGCGGTATAGGCCTTTATGGCGTCAGGGTACTGCTGGCCCACGCTATAGATTTCGCCACGCAACACCTGCGCCGCCGCCCGCAACGCGTCGTCTGAAGGGTATTTCAACGATTTGTCTAGCAGCGGCAGGGCCGCGCCGTAGTTGCCGTTATTATAGAGCGTGGCTGCTTGCGAGTATGCGACGCGCTGGTAAGTTGCGTTTAGCTTCTCGCTGCGTTCATCAAGCCCTTCGAGGTAAGCCAATGCCTGAGAAAAGTCAGTAGATGCCAGGAAACTGGTGCTCAGCAACTCATCTACCGTTGGTTGGTTGGCAGAGCGGGGAAACTTTTTGCTAAAGTCGCGCAGGACTGCAATTACTTCCGGCAGGTTGCCCTGCTCGTATTGCACCTGCCCGAGCTTAAGAGTGGCGTTTTCCGTAATCTGCTTGTCGAAGGAGCCCTGTCGAGCCGCTTCAAAGGCCGTAACCGCCTGTGGCTTTTGGTTGGCCTGCACGTAGCTCAAGCCCAAATGGTAAGCGGCATTTTGCCCAAGGGAATCGCGCTGCACGGCCACGTTGCGCAAGCCGGCGATAGCGCCCTTGAAGTCGCCCATCTTGTAATTGGCAAAGCCAATCTTGTATTGCAGCTTCGGCTCGATTCGTCCTTTCTGAATGGCGGCGTAACGGTCAAAGTACTCGGCCGCTTCCTTGTAGTTTTCTTTCTGGTAAAATGCGTCGCCGACCAGCAGCTGGATTTCGGCAGAGTTCTGGGGCGGTGGCGTGTTTTTCAGCGCGGCCGTTGCGTAGCTGATAAGTCCATCGTAGTCGCCCTCCCGATAATAAATCTGAGAAAGAATGGCAGGCACTACGGGCTTGTAGGCGTCGTTTTGCTCGGCCACGGCCAAGTCGGTGCGAGCACCGGCAAAGTCGCCGGCCCGGTAGGCCAGGTAGCCGGCGTAGTACGAGCTAGCGTATTTAAATTGGCTAGGCACCTGCTTGCTGCGGTCAAACAGCAGGCGGGCTTTTTCATATTCCTTCTGCTCAAAATAGCTGTAAGCCAGCTTAAAGTCGGACTCGGCGCGCTGCTCGTTGCTGAGGTTGTCGGGCGCTACCTTTTGCAGGTAGCGAATGGCCGACTCGTAATTTTTCTGGTCGAAGTAGAATTTACCCAGTTCAAAATAGGCAACCGCAGCGCGCGGATGGGCCGGGTGCTGCTCCGCAAAGGCCAGTATCAGGCCCTCGGCGTCGGGATGCAGCAGGTACAGGCCGCTCACGGCATAGTAGTACTCGGCATCGGCGGTGCGGTTGGTCTGAATGGGGCTGGCCTGGCTGGTATGCACTGGCTCCAGAGCCAGGTATTGCCGAAATGCCTCCTTGGCCGCGCCGTACTGGCCGCGGTCAAACAGTTCTAGTCCCTCCTGAAAGAACCGCTCGTCGGCGGCGAGAACCTGGGTTTGCTGGGCGTGGGCTGCCATTGGCGCCGCGGCACTCAGGGCCGTGGCCAGCACCAGCTGGGGAAATAGCTTCATGAAAATACCTTGCATGGGGGCGAATCGGGCCCGGGAAGTAGCCAAAAGTAGCGAAAAATGGCCGTAGGTTGCCTAGGCAACGCCGAAATGCTTCAACCATTGCTCTTTTGACCAGCAGCCGGGGCGATGATGGCCACTCGGGCCCCATGCTACCCCAGCACGCCCTCTGGTACTTGGTGCAGAATCAGCCACACTAGCTCGCGTAGAATCTCGCCATCGTCCATCGACCCACTTTCTATGCCCTTGCTTTGGGCATCTGCCCTCCGGATAAGGTGAATGATGCCCACCACCCGCTCCACTGGGTACACGCGTAATGCTTGCTGGTACTCCTTTTGGGCAAAGCTGTTCATGATGCCCAGCTTTTTGAACTCGCCATCGGCGGGGTTGGGGCCCGCCTGGTGCAGCACCAGCAGCTTGCTGAAGAAGCCGAATAGCAAAGTCAGATTGGGGATAAGCGGGTTGGCCTTGGGGTTGGCCGCGAAGTAGCCCAGAATGCGGTTGGCCTTGAGCACGTCGCGCTGCACCAGGGCTTTTTGCAGCTCAAAAATGTTGTAGTCCTTGCTGATGCCTACAAGTTGCTGCACCAGTTCCTCGTCGATGGGCTGCCCGGGTTTGAGGTTCAGCACCAGCTTATCTACTTCATTGGCCAGCCGGCCAAGGTCGGCCCCGATGTACTCGGCCAGCATGGCCGTGGCCTGACCCGTGATTTGCTGGCCCCGGCTGCGGACGTTGGCCGTGAGCCACTGCGGCACCTGATTATCGTACAGCTTTTTGCTGGTCATGAGCACAGCCGGCGAGTCTTTGCCGCTCAGCAGCTTGCCCAGCTTCTTGCGGCTGTCCAGGGTCTTGTGCTTGTAACAAAATACCAGCACGGTGCTGGCTAGTGGGTTTTTCAGGTACGCTTCTAGAAAAGGCCAGCTTCGCTCCTGCTCTAAATCGGCTACGGACTGCGCTTCTTTCACAATCACCACCGAGCGTTCGGCCATCATGGGAAAGCGCTTGGCCTGGCCTAGTATGCCGACTACGTCCACGTCTTTGCCATACAGCACCACTTGGTTGAAGCTGCGCTCGTGCTCAGCCAGCGCATTTTTTTCAATCAAGTCGGCTATGGCATCTATATAATAGGGCTCCTCGCCCTGTAAGAAATACACGGGCTGAAACTGGCGCTGCTGCAGCTGCTTGAGAAGGGCGTCGGCTTCGAGTATCAAGAGAAGTAAAGCTGAATGAGTGAATGGGTGAACCAGCCCGTGGCCATATTCTCCCTGCTGGCAAATAGCAAAGGTAAAACCGCCTAGTACCTTTGGGGTCAAGTTTGGCGGCGCGAATCCTTTATTCCTTCGCTTGTTCTCTCACTCAGCCTTTCTCCCCTTGAACCTCATTGAAGAACTGACCTGGCGCAGCATGTACCACGACGCCATGCCCGGCACCGCCGAACACCTGGCCGCCAACGCCCCCATCACCGGCTACATCGGCTTCGACCCCACGGCGGCTTCGCTGCACATTGGCAACCTGGCCACCATAATGCTGCTGGTGCACCTGCAACGGGCTGGCCACCGCCCCGTGGCCTTGGTGGGCGGCGCCACGGGCATGATTGGCGACCCCAGCGGCAAATCGGCCGAGCGCAACCTGCTCGACGAAGTTACCCTGCGCCGCAATCAGGAAGGCATCCGGGCGCAGCTTGAGAAGTTCCTGGATTTTTCGGAAGGCCCCACCGGCGCACTGGTGGTCAACAACTACGACTGGTTTAAGGAGTTCGGCTTTTTGCAGTTTCTGCGCGAAGTAGGCAAGCACCTCACTGTAAACTACATGATGGCCAAAGACTCTGTAAAGCGCCGTATCAGCGGCAACGAAGACAGCGGCGCCGACGGCCTCAGTTACACTGAGTTTAGCTACCAGCTGCTGCAGGGCTACGACTTCGTGCACCTCAACAAAACCCTGGGCTGCACCCTGCAAATGGGCGCTTCCGACCAGTGGGGCAACATCACGACGGGCACTGAGCTCATTCGCCGCATCGCCAATGCCGAAGGCACCGAGGCCAAGGCCTATGCCCTTACCGGCCAGCTCATCACCAAGGCCGACGGCACGAAGTACGGCAAATCGGAAACAGGCACCGTTTGGCTCGACCCTGCCCTGACGTCGCCTTACCAGTTCTACCAGTTCTTCTTCAACGCCGCCGACGCCGACGCCCCGCGGCTTATCCGCGTGTTCACGCTGCTTGCCGAGCCCGAAATCCTGGCCTTGGAAGCCGAGCATGCTCAGGCACCGCACCTGCGCGTGCTGCAAAAAGCGCTGGCTCGCGACGTCACCACCCGCGTGCACTCCGCCGAAGCCACCGAAGCCGCCATTGCAGCCTCGGAAGTATTGTTTGGCAAAGGCGACCTCGCCGCCTTGCAAGCACTGGACGAAGCCACCCTGCTCGATGTGTTTGCCGGCGTGCCGCACATCCACGTCATGCGTTCTGAGATGGAAGCGCTCAACGCAGTTACCCTGCTGAGTGAGACCACCATGCACAAAATCTTTCCTTCGAAAGGCGAAGCCAAAAAGATGATTCAGGCCGGTGGAGTAAGCATCAACCGCGAGAAAGTGGCTTCACCTGAAGCCTCGGTTGCGGCCATGCCTTTGCTGGCCGGCAAGTACTTGGTGGCTCAAAAGGGGAAGAAAAACTATTTCCTGATTGAGTTAGAATAAATCGCAAGCTTTACTGAGCCAAAGCCAATTCTAGGTGGCACCATCAGAAATGAAAAAGGCCCCGCTGCATGCAGCGGGGCCTTTCTGTTGGCGCTAGCCAGGCCACAAGTTCCGTAGGCTTCGCAAAGCCTGCCGTACCAAGTGGCTTGGAATTACTTCTTCTTAGCAGCAGGAGCCTTTTTGGCAGCAGCGGGAGCAGCTTTCTTAGCAGCAGGCGCGGCTTTGGCAGCACCTGCAGCACCGGCGTTCTTGGTGTTCTGCACTTCGGTGCGGAACTCCTGGGCCATCGTCTTCAACTCCTGCATGCCTTTGCGCACGCGGGTGCCTGCAGCAGCATTCTGCTTGTCGTAAAATTTCGAAAAGTCGTCTTCGAGCGACATCACGAGGTCCTTCAGTTTGCCGAAATTGTTCATCGGAGGTTTGGGGTTTGGGGTGAAAAATGAATTGATGAGGGTGTTAAGCCGGCCCTAATATACAGGGATTTCAAATGCAAGCAAGTTTTCCACTTTTTTTCTAAAAGCCCCTCCCCTGCTTTTGGAGGGCGATTTTGCTTAAAAAAAGGCCCTTTTCACACTATTCATCTTTGCCCGCACTCTTAAAATAGTACCAAAACAAAAGCGCCGGCAGCCCTTGCGGACCGCCGGCGCTAAGTGCCTCTGCGGCGTTTTTAAGCAGTTTGGAAGGGGGCAGGCGTTTTATTGTAAAGGCCTTTTGCCAGCTTCTCGCCCATAGCCTCGAAGGCCACAATCGTTTCTTGCACGTCCTCCAGCGTGTGCATGGCAGTAGGTATCAGGCGCAGCATAATAACGCCCTTGGGAACCACCGGATACACCACAATAGAGCAGAAAATGCCGTGATTCTCACGTAAATCGAAGGTTAAGGCCGTTGCTTCCGACAGCTCCCCGTTCAGCAGCACCGGCGTCACCGGTGACTCAGTGGTGCCAAGGTTGAAGCCCTTTTCCTTCAAGCCGCCTTGCAGCGCCCGCACAATCGTCCAGAGCTTCTCGCGGTATTCAGGGTGGTTGCGAATCAGCTCCAGGCGCTTCAGGGCACCAATTACTAACGGCATGGGCAGCGATTTAGCAAAAATCTGGCTACGCATGTTGTATCGCAAATATTCAATCACACTTTCTTGTCCGGCCACGAACGCGCCGATGCTGGCCATGCTCTTGGCAAACGTGTAAAAAATTAGGTCTACGCCCTCTGTGCAGCCCAAATGTTCAGCCGTTCCGGCCCCGTTGGCACCCAGCGTGCCAAAACCATGAGCATCGTCAACGAAGAGGCGGAAGTCGTATTTTTTCTTTAGCTCTACGATTTCGCGCAGCTTGCCCAAGTTGCCCGACATGCCGAACATGCCCTCGGTAATTACCAGGATGCCGCCACCGGTTTCATCCGTCAGGCGCTTGGCGCGCTCCAGCTGCTTCTCCAGGTTTTCGATGTTGTTATGCGGAAACACAAACCGCTTGCCTTGGTGCAGGCGCACGCCGTCGATGATGCAGGCGTGCGACTCGGCGTCGTACACAATGGCATCGTGCCGGCTCACCAGCGCGTCGATGATGCTCACCACGCCCTGGTAGCCAAAGTTGAGCAGCAAGGCCCCGGGCTTCTGCACAAAGTCAGCCAACTCGCTTTCCAACTGCTCGTGCAGGGTCGAGTTGCCGCTCATGATGCGTGCGCCCATAGGGTAGGCCATGCCGTACTCCGAGGCCCCGTCGATGTCGGCTTGCCGCACCTCAGGATGGTTGGCCAATCCGAGGTAGTTATTCAGGCTCCAGGTCAAAACCTCCTTGCCGCGAAACTGCATGCGGGGATGAATTTGACCCTCCAGCTTTGGGAAAGCAAAATAACCGTGGGCGTAATGAGATTGCGAGCCCAAGGGGCCGCGGTTGGCCGAAATCCGGTCGAAAATATCCACTGAAAAGACGGGGAATAGGATGGTTGTAAAAGCAGAGTAGCGGCCATACGTTGCGCGAGTATCCCGCACACAGCATGCCTAATCACAAAGGTAGCCCCGGGCCGCCGTTGTACATAATTTGGGCTTAATAACGGCGTAATGCCCTCGATGTTTATCATAAGCCGTCAGTTTCCAACTTTCTTTGCGCGAGAGTTCCAGCTTTCCGTTAGAGAATCGCCTCCGCCAACTGCCTCCCACCCACTGCTCACTGCCTCTCCAACGGAAAGTTGGAGCCACCTTATGAAGAAAATTTCCAAGCTGCTCGTCGCCAACCGGGGCGAAATTGCCCTTCGTGTCCTTCGCTCTGCCAAAGAAATGGGCATTGCCACCGTGGCTATTTATTCCGAAGCCGACCGCAACGCCCTGCACGTGCGCTACGCCGATGAGGCGGTGTGCGTAGGCCCGCCTGCCTCGGCTCAGAGCTACCTGCGCGGCGATAAGATTCTGGAGGTTTGCAAAGAGCTAGGCGTTGATGCCATTCACCCCGGCTACGGCTTCCTATCGGAGAATGCTGGTTTTGCCCGCGCTGTCCGTGAGGCCGGCCTCATTTTCGTAGGCCCCTCGCCCGAGGCCATGGAGATTATGGGCGACAAGCTTTCGGCCAAGCAGGCCGTGAAAGCCTACAACATCCCGCTTGTGCCCGGCACCGACGAGGCCATTTCCGATGTAGCCGCTGCCAAGCAGATTGCCGAGGAAGTGGGCTTCCCCATTCTTATCAAGGCCTCGGCGGGCGGTGGTGGCAAGGGCATGCGCATCGTAAACAATGTCGGCGAGTTTGAGGAGCAGATGCAGCTGGCCATCAACGAGGCCATTTCGGCTTTTGGCGATGGCGCGGTGTTTATCGAGAAGTTCGTGACCGGACCCCGCCACATCGAAATCCAGGTGCTGGGCGACGAGCATGGTAACATCGTGCACCTGTTCGAGCGCGAATGCAGCATTCAGCGCCGCCACCAGAAAGTGATTGAAGAAGCGCCCTCTTCGGTGCTCACGCCCGAGCTACGCGCCCAGATGGGCCAGTGCGCCGTGGACGTGGCCCGGGCTTGCGACTACACCGGGGCCGGCACCGTGGAGTTTCTGCTTGATGATAAGCACAACTTCTACTTCCTGGAGATGAACACCCGCCTCCAGGTAGAGCACCCCGTCACGGAACAAATCACGGGCCTCGACTTGGTAAAGGAACAAATCAAAGTGGCCCAGGGCAAGCCCCTTGCCTTCGCTCAGGAAGACCTCACTATCACCGGCCACGCCCTGGAGCTGCGCGTGTACGCCGAAGACCCGCAAAACAACTTCCTGCCTGACATTGGTACCCTCAGCACCTACGTGCGCCCCCAGGGCCCCGGTGTGCGCGTCGACGACGGCTTCGAGCAGGGCATGGACATTCCAATTTACTACGACCCGATGATTGCCAAGCTGGTCACCTTTGGGGCTGACCGCGCCGAGGCCATTGCCCGCATGCTGCGTGCCATTGAGGAGTATAAAATCACGGGCATTGAAACCACGCTACCCTTTGGCACCTACGTGCTGACGCACCCCGCCTTTGTGAGCGGCAACTTCGACACCAACTTCATCCGCGACCATTTCACGCCTACGACCCTTGCTCCTGCCGCGCCCGATGCTGCTACAGCCAAGGTAGCGGCCGCACTCGGCGCCATGCTGTTCAGCGAGAAGAAACCTAAAGCGGCCGCGGCATCTGGCGAAACGCCTAACTCAGAGGTTTCGGGCTGGCGCCGGAACCGGCTGGGCGTGCGGTAGAGCTTATAGTTCGAAGCTGTTTAGAAATTTGTGAAAGGTCATGCTGAGCTTGTCGAAGCATCTCTACCGCAGCAGTAATTCATTTACTATTGCGGTAGAGATGCTTCGACAAGCTCAGCATGAATGTTTAAATGAATCCCCTAAACCCTAAACAGCATCTACACTTGTCTTTGCAACAAGAATAAATATTGGGGATACTATTTTGATGCGCCAAACGCACTCCCGTAACCGCAGTTAAATAATTATCGCCGAGACTTACATAATTCGTCGCTTTCCCAACGCTGCATTATTGGAGAGAGCTACCCCTTACACCTGCTTTAAAGCGGTTTATCTCTCAACGCAGGCAGTTTAAGCAGTTTTGATAGCAACTACTCTTCCCTTTGCAGCTGGGTGCGAGGGCTCGACTTGATTCTGAATGGCGCAAACTTAACGGGTTGATATCCCGTTCAGTTTTGCACCTATGTACCAACTCTCCTCCCTTATACGACGCCTGACGGCGGTGACTTTTCTGGTCACCTACCTGAGTGTGTTTGCCGGACAGGCGTTTTGCACCAGCTCGGCTGACCCGTGGGCCAAGGATGGCGTTGCCGCCTGCTGCGTGGGCAAGCCCTGTGCGAGCGCGGGCAAATCGGCAGTTGAAACCCGAAACACCAAGGCGCCGAAAGGGCTCGACTGCAACAAGCGGGGCATCGCGCGCCTGCTGGCCGAGCAAGCGTCTCCGCAGGGGCACTTCATGGGAATACATGCGCCGGCCGTGCTACCAGAACCAGCGTTTACACTAGTTATCCCGCGCTTTACCAACTGGCCCCTGACGCAGAAAGTGGCCCTGGAGCCCACCCGGTACCTCAAGCCTAAAATCCCCGACATCCGGATTTACATACGGTCCCTCACTGTCTAATTGCTGATTTTACGCCACGGCCCTGCCCGGTATAGCGCTGCTGTACCCGGCAGGGCCGTGGCGTATGCGTATTTAAGCCAGTTGGCGCAGGTTTAACATTGGCTATACCCAGCTTAAGTGCTAGACAGGCTTCTGCTGACTCTCTTAGCTGCCGGCTTTCCGGGTCTCTCATCAGTCAACTGCCAATAGTTTTTCAGCCAAATTTCATCAACCTCTTTTTTCATTTTTTAACTTCAAAAGCCATGCGTACCAACCTCTTATTCCTGACCCTGAGCATTGCCGCTACCACGCTACTGAGCAGCTGCGACAACAAAGCCACCACCACGGAAACATCCACCACTACGGCCACAGAGCCGCAAGCTGGCAGCACCCCGACCAACGCTGGCACGCCGGCATCCGACGTGGCCACTGCCTCTTACACCTGCGAGATGCACCCTGAAGTGGTGAGCGACAAACCCGGCGACTGCCCCAAATGCGGCATGACACTCACGAAAAAATAGCTTGTTCCCCGGGCGGCGCGGGACAGGCTCCTTCGCCGCACCTAGCTTTTGCCTGATTTCCTTACGCTTTATGGTTAACCATCTCATTTCGCTGGCCCTGCGCAACCGCGTGCTCGTGCTGCTGCTCGCCGCCGGTCTGTTTGGCTGGGGCGTGTACTCGCTGCGCCGCAACCCGATTGACGCAATTCCGGACTTGTCGGAAAACCAGGTTATCGTGTTCACGGAGTGGAGCGGCCGCAGCCCCCAGGTGATAGAAGACCAAGTGACTTATCCGCTGGTGTCGAACCTGCAGGGCGTGCCCAAGGTCAAGAATATCCGCGGCACCTCCATGTTTGGGATGAGCTTCGTGTACCTGCTGTTTGAAGACGACGTGGACTTGTACTGGGCCCGCTCGCGGGTGCTCGAACGCCTCAACTACGCGCAGCGACTGATGCCGCCCCAGGTAACGCCCACCCTGGGCCCCGATGGCACCGGCGTGGGCCACGTGCTCTGGTACACCCTCGACGCCAAGGACATGGACCTGGGCGAGCAGCGGGCCCTACAGGACTGGTACGTGAAATTTGCGCTGCAAACGGTGCCGGGCGTGAGCGAAGTGGCTTCCTTCGGGGGCTTCGAGAAGCAATATCAGATTAACCTGGACCCCACCAAGCTTAACTACTACCGGATTCCGCTACAGGAAGTACTGCGGGCGGTACGGGCCAATAACAACGACGTGGGCGGGCGTAAGTTCGAGCTCAGCGACATGGGCTACATCGTGCGCGGGCTGGGCTACATCCGCAATATTCAGGACGTTGAAAACATGCCCGTGGGCACTTTTCAGTCGGTGCCGGTGCGCGTGAAGGACGTAGCCACCGTGCAGATGGGCGGCGACCTTCGCCTGGGCATATTCGACGTGGACGGGCAGGGCGAGGCGGTGGGCGGCATCGTGGTGATGCGCTACGGCGAGAATGCCAACCAGGTGATTCAGGCGGTGAAAGCCAAGATGACTGAAGTGCAGAAAGGTCTGCCGCCGGGCGTGAAGTTCAGCCTGGCCTATGACCGCAGCACCCTGATTGAGAAGGCCATTGCCTCCATCCAGGGCACGCTCATCGAAGAGATGGTGGTAGTGTCCATCATCGTCCTGATTTTCCTGTTCCACTGGCGCAGCGCCCTGATTATTCTGGTTCAGATGCCGCTTTCCATTGCCATTGCCTTCATTCTGCTCGAAGCCTTTCACGTTTCCTCCAACATCATGTCGCTCACCGGCATTGCCCTGGCAATCGGCGTGATTGTGGACGACGGCATTGTGGTGGTCGAAAATGCCTACCGCCACCTAGCCGAAGCACAGGCCGCCGAAGCGGCCGGCCTGCCGCCGGGCGCCGGAACCGAAGCAGCGTCTTTACCTGCGCCCGCCCCGGCGCCCACTTCCCGCCCCACCGCATGACCGCTGCCGAACGCAACCGCATTATCGAGAAGGCCTGCAAGCAGGTCGGCACCGGGGTGTTCTACTCCTCGGTCATTGTCATCGTGTCCTTTCTGCCGGTATTTCTGCTCACCGGGCAAGAGGGGAAGCTGTTCTCGCCACTGGCCTGGACCAAGACCTTTATTCTACTGGTCGATGCCTTTGTGGCCATCACCGTGGGGCCAGTGCTCATCAGTTTTTTGCTGAAAGGCAAGCTCAAGCCGGAAAGCAGCAACCCGCTGGGCCGCTTTCTGGAGCGCCTCTATACACCCCTTCTGAGCTGGTGCCTGCGCTGGCGCAAAACCACGCTGGGCATCAACATTCTGGCCCTGCTGGTCACCATTCCCATGCTGCTGAGTCTGGGCACGGAGTTTATGCCGCCGCTGGACGAGGGCAGCATCCTTTTTATGCCCGTGACGCTACCCGACGTGTCGAACACCGAAGTCAAGCGCATTCTGCAGGTGCAGGACCGCATTATTAAGGCCACGCCGGAGGTGGCGCATGTGCTGGGCAAGGCCGGCCGGGCCAGCACTGCCACCGACAACTCGCCCATCTCGATGATAGAAACCATCATCCTGCTCAAGCCCCGAGAGCAGTGGCGGGCCGGCATGACCAAGGCCCGCATCGTGGACGAGCTCAACGGCAAGCTGCAGATTCCGGGCGTGGTCAACGGCTGGACCCAGCCCATCATCAACCGCATCAACATGCTGAGCACCGGCATCCGCACCGACGTGGGCGTGAAGGTGTACGGTCAAAACCTGGACTCCATCTATCGGCTGGCCACCCTCATTCGGCAGCAGCTCGACGGCGTGCCCGGCGTGAAGGACCTGTACGTGGAGCCCATCACCGGCGGCAAGTACCTCGACATTCGCATCCGCAAGGATGAAATCGGCCGCTACGGCCTTAGCATCGACGACGTTAACATGCTGGTGGAGTCGACCCTGGGCGGCATGCCGCTCACCACCACCATTGAGGGCCGGCAGCGCTTTAGTGTGAACGCGCGCTTTGCCCAGGACTTTCGCAGCTCGCTGCCCGCCATCCGCCGCCTGCAAGTGCAAACGCCCAACTCGGGTCCCATTCCCCTTTCGGCCGTGGCCGACATTGAGGTGGCGGAAGGCCCGCCGATGATAAACTCTGAAAATGCCCTGCTGCGCGGCACGGTGCTTTTTAACGTACGCGACCGGGACCTGGGCGGCACGGTGCAGGAAGCCAAGCAAAAGCTGGAAAGTATGCTTAGCCAGATGCCCAAGGGCTATTTCCTGGATTGGAGCGGGCAGTATGAAAATCAAATCCGGGCCAACCAGACCCTGAAGCTCATCATTCCCATCGTCATCCTCATCATTTTCGGGGTGCTCTACTTTACGTTCGGCTCGCTGAAGGAGGCGTTTTTCAACATCGTTACCATCCCCTTTGCGCTCATCGGCGGGGTATTCATTGTGTATTTCTACGGCATCAACCTGTCGGTAGCCGTGGCGGTGGGCTTCATTGCCCTGTTTGGGCTGGCGGTGGAAACCAGCATTCTGATGGTCATTTACCTCAACGAGGCCATGCAGAAGCTGGTATCCGAAAAAGGCAACTCGCGCGACACCCTCACCAACGCCGACATCCGGGCCGCGGTGATGGAAGGCGCTGCCAAACGCCTGCGGCCCAAGATTATGACCGTATCGGTATCGCTGTTCGGGCTGGTGCCTGTGCTATGGGCTTCGGGCGTGGGGGCCGATGTGATGCTGCCCATTGTGCTGCCGCTTATTGGGGGCGTGTTTACGTCCTCGGTGCACATTCTGCTAGTAACGCCGGTGGTGTTTGAGATGACCAAGGAGTACGAGCTGCGCAAACACGGGCGGCTGGAAGTTCCGGCAATAAATCATTAAGCCATGAAAATCAACTTCTTGTTTTTAGGGTTGCTGCTCGCGCTGCCGCAGCTAGGAGCTGCCCAGGGCTGGCCGCGCCTGTCGCTGGACTCGGTGCTGCGCCGCGTGGAGCGCGACAACCCGCGCCTGCGCCAGTACGACGCGCAAATCAAGGCCGCCGAGGCTTACGCGAAAGGTGCCCGAACCTGGGCCCCGCCCCGCGTGGGCGCCGGCACTTTCATGATGCCCTACGCGCCCGCCCGCCGGGGCGAACCCATGGACAACGCCATGGGCCGCGGCTCGGTGATGGTGTCGGTGGAGCAGATGATACCGAGCCCGGCCCGGCAGCGGGTCACGGAGCGCTACCTGCAAAGCCGGACCGGCGTGGAGCAGGAAAGCCGCGCCTACGAGCGCAACCAGCTCTTGGCCGAAGTCCGCCAGAACTACTTCGCCTGGCTGCTGCTGAAGCGCAAAGAGCGGGTACTCGACGGCACCGAAGAGCTGCTGCGCTTCATCATCCGCTCGATAGAGCTACGCTATAAGTACGGCGGCGAGAAGCTCAGCGACGCCTTCCGGGCCAAGGCCGAGCTGCAGCGCCACCACGCCGAAGTGCTGGAGGTGCAGGGCCAGATGGAGGAAAAGCGCATGGCCCTGAACACCCTCATGAACCGACACCCCGGCGAAATATTTGAGATTGACACTACCTACTCGCGGCCCGACTACAGCGACGCGCCCGACACCGCCACCCTGGCCCGGTCGCGCAGCGACATCCGCCGCCTCGACCGCACCCTGGCCCGCACCCGCCTGCAGCAGGAGCTGGAGCTGACAAGCAGCCGGCCTGAGTTCGGGGTGCAGTACCAGCACATGAACACACTGGGCCGCAACACCCCCAACCAGTACACGCTCATGGGCATGGTTTCAGTGCCCATTGTGCCGTGGGCAGCGCGGGGCTACCAGGCCAACGTGGCCGGCCTGAGCTTGGAAGCGCAGGCCCTGCGCGCGCAGCGAAATGCCCTAGTGGCCCAGGCCAAAGGGCGGGCCTCCGGTTTGCTGGCCCGCCTGCAGTCCAAAGCAGCTCAGGTTGAGTTGTATGAGAAGAACATCATTCCGGCAGTGCTCAAAAGCTACCGCGCTTCCCTGCTGGCCTACGAGCAGAACACCGAGCAGATGCCGGCCGTGCTGCAGGCCTGGGAAAGCCTGCGGGCCGTGCGCCTGGAAGCCATTAACCAGGAAATGGAGCTGGTTCAACTGCAAACAGACTATGAGCGTGAACTGGAACAATAGCCTCACCGCCCGGGCTCAGTGGCTTGTCATTGCGCTACTGGCCGGCGCACTGCTGGGCGGCTGTGCCGAGCAAAAGGGCGCCGACGAAGCGGCCGGAACCTCCGCCGCCACCGACGTCTACACCTGCCCCATGCACCCGGAAATCATCCGCAATGAGC
Organism: Hymenobacter sp. B1770; assembly: GCF_049896385.1. Classification (NCBI taxonomy): domain Bacteria; kingdom Pseudomonadati; phylum Bacteroidota; class Cytophagia; order Cytophagales; family Hymenobacteraceae; genus Hymenobacter; species Hymenobacter sp. B1770. Next base: position 325,829 of record NZ_JAFCUF010000002.1, on the reverse strand, counting down.
CCGGAAAGTGCCCGGTCTGTGGCATGCACCTGGTCAAGAAAGCTGGCAGTCCGCCCGCCAGTCCGGCCTCGGCAAGCACGCGCGCTACCGGCCCCAACGACTCGGCTCGGGTACCATCGCCCAATGAGCAGGTGCTTTCCCGGGTGCGCCTCATCCGGCCGGTGCGCGCCGCCGAGGCCGCCGCCATCACCGCCCCCGGAGCTATAACCTACGACCCGCGCCGCATTGAAAACATCGCCGCCCGTTTCGCCGGCCGAATTGAGCGTCTGTATGTGAGCTACTCGTTCCAGCCCGTGCGCCGCGGCCAGAAGCTCTATGACATTTACAGCCCCGAACTGGTGACCGAGCAGCAAAACCTGCTGTTCCTGTTGCAAACCAACGACCCCGACGACCATGCCCTGCTGCAGGCCTCCCGCCAGAAACTGCGCCTCCTGGGCCTCTCGGCCGCGCAGGTTCGGGCCGTGGAGCAGCGCAGGCGTCCGCAGTTGAGCATAAGCGTGTATAGCCCCGTGAGCGGCTACGTCATGGAGCCAGCAGCACAACCGAACAGTTCCGGGGCGGCCAGCTCAATGATTGCCGCGCCAATGCCCGGCCCTTCATCAACCGGCGCCGCGCTGGAGCAAACCGCGCCGCTGGCCATCCGCGAAGGCCAGTATGTGGAACGCGGCCAGCGCGTGTTTCAGGTGGTGAACACCGACCAGGTTTGGGCCCGCTTGCAGGTGTACGCCGCCGATGTGGCCGCCGTGCAGCGGGGCCAGCCCGTGGAAATCACCCTCAACGACCAACCCGACGCCCCCCCGCGGCGCGCCACCATCGCCTTGCTGGAACCCGTGCTGGCCGGCGATGCCGCCACGGTTACTGCGCGGGTGTATTTGCCCAACCCCGGTGGCCAGCTTAAGATTGGCCAGCTGGTTACGGCCCGCATCAGCCTGCCCGCCGCGGCGGGCTTATGGGTACCGGCCACGGCGGTGGTGGAGCTGGGCACGCGTCAGGTGGTGTTTCGCCAACAGGCCCGCAGCTCCCGGCTGCTGGCGGTGCCCGTCGTCACCGGGGCCCGCAGCGGCACACAGGTGCAGGTGGTGCAGGGCCTCAATGCCAACGACCAGATTACCGAAAACGCTCAGTACCTCGTCGACAGTGAATCCTTCATTAAGCCCGTCGCTCATGCTCAGCAATAAAAGAAAGGTTGGCTTGCTGTTTCTGCTCCTGACCACTAGCCTGACAAACTGCGGACGTCAGGACGACCACGCCGAACCCTCCGCTACGCCAACCGATGCCACGGCCACATCGGCCACGGCTGCGCTGGGCAGCTATTACACCTGCTCCATGCACCCCGAGGTGCACCAGGACCACCCCGGCAACTGCCCCATCTGCGGCATGACCCTCACCAAGACCACGCCGCCAGCGATGCAGCCAGCCGGCAGCACCACCCGCGTCCTCAACCTAAGTGAGGAGCAAATTCGCCTGGGCAACATCCAGGTAGCCACCGTTGGCCCAGCCGATGCGAGCGGCCCGCCCAGCCAATCACCCACCGCTACTGGCCTGCGCCTGACGGGCCGGGTAGTCCTCAACCCCGAAAACCTGGTGCAGGTAAGTGCCCGCGTGCCCGGCCGCATCGAGCGCCTCTACGTGCGCGCCGCCGGCGAAGCCGTGCGGGCCGGGGCGCCTCTCTATGCCATCTACAGCGAGGAGCTGCTCAAAGCCCAGCAGGAGTTCCTGCTGGCCCGCACCCAGCAGCGCGAGCTGGCCGGCAATGGCATTGACTACGCCCCGCTGGCTGAGGCTGCCCGCACCCGGCTGCGCCTCTGGGGCATGACGCCCGCGCAGCTGAATGCCCTGGCGCGCTCGGGCAAGGTACTCAACCCCCTGCCCTATTATAGCCCCAGCGCCGGCGTGGTGCAGGAGCTCAACCTTCGCGAAGGCGACTATTTGAGCGAAGGCATGGCGGTGATGAAGCTCGCCGACCTGCGCTCTGTTTGGGTAGAAGCCCAACTCTACGCCACCGACCAGCCCCTGCGCGCCGGCCAGCCCGTGCAGGTTTCTTTCCCCGCTTACCCGGGCCAGCACGTGAGCGGGCGCGTAAGTTTCATCAGCCCGGAGCTGGCCGGCGACAGCAAAGTAACCCTGGTGCGCGTGCAAATTCCCAACCCCAACCAGCAGTACACGCCCGGCCTGCAGGCGTTTGTGGAAACGGTGGCCGCGCTGGCAGCACCAGCCAATCAAGCCTCAGTAGCCAGCAGCCTGCGAGTGCCCGTCGATGCCGTGCTGCAGGGGGCAAACGGCAATACCCTGTGGGTCCACAACCCCGACGGTGGCTTCGAAATGCGCATGGTTCAAATCGGCCGGCAAACCAGCGAACAGGTTGAAATCATCTCCAATCTGAAAGCCGGCGAGCAAGTGGTGGTCAACGGGGCTTACCTGCTGAACAGCGAATACATTTTGCAAAAAGGCGCCTCTTCCATGGCCGGCATGGAAGGAATGAAGATGTAAGCATTACGCAGTCGCGAAGGCTGGGTGCCGCCTTTCCTCACGCGCTTTGCCTTACCGCCCTTTATTGCTCCACACCAGGATGGTGCAGCCGGTGGGGCTGGTGGCGTTGTGCTCGGTGCCGATGGGATAATACAGAAATGAGCCCGGCCCAAACGCTTTTCCCTGCTCTACACCGGGGTCTACATACGTCCCCTCCACAACAAACACTTCATCCGGAACCGAATGCGCGTGGACGGGATAGCCCTTGCCCGGTGCAATGCGCAGCAGCACGCGGCTTTCGCCGCTCTCGGCCCGCAGCACCTTTTTCTCGACTCCATCAAACACAGACTCCCATTTCCCTTCCTCGCCATCGGCATAAATCACACTTGACATACTATTGCTTGTTGAGTTTATAAAAACGAAACACTGCTTTAGAAGAGCTTCTCCAACACCACGATGCTGCTATTCTGCCGGCTCTTCCTTAATCCGGGGGTCAAACGCAAAATCCTCCCAGCCCACGATACGAATTTGCCCAAAGTCCGGGTGGCGGGTATTGAGCACGTAGTTGTGCTCGTGGGCAATGATGGACGAGGGTACCCGCAGCACGGCCGCGGTCTGGCGCTGGTACCACGTGGCGCCCAAGGGCTGGCAGCGGGCGTAGTGGCGCGGCAACTGCCACTCGGCCGGCATTTGGTCCAGGGTTAATTCCTCAACAGCTAAGGCGTCGGGAATTTCAATGCGGATAACTTTGAAGAGGCTGTTTAGCCCCTCGCCGCTGCGGTGCACCACGTTTTCGAGGCAGGCTAGGGCGCGGCTGCCGGCAGCATAAATAACCAGTTGGCCGCGCAGGTTCCAGCGGCCCGGGTTGCCGGAGGCCACCAGTTCGCCAGCGTACTTCGCGAGGCAAATACGATAGATTTCCACGCTCGCAGCCTAGGCGAAGTCGCCGTGGGCGATGCGGTCTACTTCGTCGGCCACCAGGTCGATGCCGCCGCTGGTTTCAAGCAGCGCTAGCGGTGGCTGGTTGTCGAGGCCATAAGCAGGCTTGTCGAGCCAGCGCCGGAAGGCTAGCACCGAACCAAACACTTCTTCGCCCTGACGGGCCAGCGCCAGCAGCTTCAGCACCTGCTCGCTGGCGGCCGGCGCCAGGCGCTTCTTGCCTTCGCGGTAGGTACGCAGGGTTTTGGTGGTGGTGTGCAGCAAATTGGCCAGCTCATCGGCGGTCAGCTGCAGCAGGGCGGCTACGTCGAAGGCGGTTTTGGCCAGCACCCCGGTGCGCGCGTGCATCACCAGCGCGAAGGAATCGGCCACGGTTGCTTGCAGCCCAAGCAGGGCGGGTGAATAAACGGCGGAAGGATGGGCGGCAGCAGTCATGAGTACGGGCGAAGAATACATTCCCAAAGATGGGAATATTTTCCATAACAACGGGAAAAACTTCCGCTTTGTTTTGGACTCTGGTCCCTAACCTACTGCCATGCTGGACTTGCAAGGCATGAGAGCAAGGGTGTCCTGCTTAAAGCAACTCCGTCACTTCGCGCACGCCCACTGGCCGGTGCACCGTGAAGCCTTCGCCAAACTCCACCCCTATCATGTGGCCGAACTCCCGAGCGCGGGCCTCCATAAACTTAGAAAACTCCTCACTTGATAAGTAAGTAGCCGGGCCATCACTGTTTGGGTTAAAGAACTGGGTGCCGTAGGCTTGGATGCTGGCCCACTTGGTTTCCCAGTGCGCCGAGATATCAACCACAAACGCCGGCACGATGGCGCGGTCCTGAATGTAGTGATAGACATTTTTGGGCCGCCAGGGTGCTTGCGGCAGGCCGTCGTCGCCCAGCGTCTCAATCATGCGCAGGCCCGCCAGAAAGCAAGCATCCGTAGCCAGTTGAGCAGCCCGCCCATGGTCGGGGTGCCGGTCATGAATGGCGTTGCAGAGCACCACTTCGGGCTGGTAGCGACGGATGGCGGCAATAAGCGGCAGCTGATGCTCCCGGTCGTTGCGGAAAAAGCCATCGGGCAAGCCCAGGTTTTCGCGGGCGCTCAACCCCAGCACCTTACTCGCCGCTGCGGCTTCGGACGCCCGAATTGTCGGGGTTCCCCGGGTACCTAATTCACCGCGTGTGAAATCAACAACACCAATCTTTTTGCCGGCAGCTGCCGAAGCCGCCAGCGTGCCAGAGCACGACATTTCCACGTCGTCGGGGTGAGCACCCAGGGCCAGTATATCGAGTTTTGTCACTGATTAAAACGGTTGCGAGTTACACACTGTGTAACTCGAAGAAAACAGAAGAAAACAATAGTGCAGTCCTAAGGCCTACTTAACCCGAAGCTTACGCCCGGGCTGCAAGGTCTTGACACCCGGATTCAGCTTTTTCAGGGTGCTGAGGCCAACGCCATACTTCTCGGCCACTTCCGAAAGTGTGTCACCCGACCGCACTTTGTGCGTCACCACCTGCCGGGCCTTGGAAGGCCGGCTACCGCCCCCTCCTCCGCTGCTGCGGTGGTGCAGGGCCCGGCTGTAGTAGTTAAACAGCTCCGACGTAATTGTAAAATTGTCCCTGCGCAGCTTGTAGTCTGGAAAATCGTACACCAGCGCTGGGTTGATGGGGTTGCCCTGGTAGCGTACTTCAAAGTGCAGGTGCGAGCCCGTGCTACGCCCCGTGCTGCCGCCGTAGCCGATGAGTTGGCCGGCTTTCACGAACGTGCCCACGGGCACCAGCGCCTTGCTCATGTGGCCATAAATGGTCTCCAGTCCGTTGTAATGGCGCACCAGAATATAGTTGCCATAGCCGCCACCGTCCCAGGCGTTGATACGCACCACACCGTCGAACACGGTTTTCACCGAGTCGCCGGTCTCCAGGTCCAGGTCCATGCCGTAGTGCCAGCGGTAGCCCCGAAAAGCAAAGCCCGAGGTGATGGGCGTGCTCACCAGCGGCATGCTGGCGAGGCGCTGCCGGGGCGGGTCGGTTAGTTTCAGTTTGAGCGAGTCTCGGTAGCTCCGGCCATCCACCCGGTAAGGGTTCACGCTGCGCGTATCCCAAATAGAGTAATAACCCGCCACTTTGACCCACGACGAGTCGATGAGTACTTCCTCCGACATTTCCACAATTTCCTGTCCGCCCAGGTTAAGCTTGGAGGTGTCCTCGCTGACGATGCTAAGCTTCTTGGCCGGGTTGAAGTAGATGGATTTTGCGGCGTCGGAGTTATCGTCGGGCAGCTCCTCAGTTTCAATAACTGTGGTGGTGTCGGGCCGCACATAGCGCATCTTCGGCGTTCTGATACGGAAGAAGTCGGAGTTGCCGCCGGTGCTACCGGCCTGGGCTTTGGTGCGCGGCGTCGGCTTGCGGCGTTGCGCCTGGGTCGGGTTCAGCCCCGTCAGCAGTAGGAGCAGCGTCAGCAGCATCCATATCGGACGCCAGTAAGTTGTTTTTAGAAAAGTCAAAGGCAAGTAGAAAAAAGCCACGGGGCAAGGACAAAAGAGCCCAAACCCCGTGCCATATGTTCTAAACAAAGCAGTCAAAAAAGACGAACCACAAAGCTCGTCTTTTCTAACACGTCAATGCAAGGGTTTTAGTGTACGCCTAGGGCAGCTAAATAACGCTCGGCATCCAGCGCCGCCATGCACCCAGTGCCAGCGGCCGTCACAGCTTGGCGATACGTGTAGTCCTGCACGTCGCCGCAGGCAAATACGCCATCGATATTGGTCTTGCTGGTGCCAGGAATGGTCTTAAGGTAACCTTGCTCGTCGTGGTGCAGGTAAGGCTGGAAAATCTTGGAATTCGGCTCGTGGCCGATGGCCACAAAGAAACCCGTGAGCTTAATTTCCTGGGTTTCGTGGGTCATCAGGTTTTTCACCCGAACTCCTTCTACAGAGTGCTCGCCCAGAATCTCATCAGTTACAGTGTTAAACAGCACCTCAATCTTGGGGTTGTCGAGCACGCGCTGCTGCATGATTTTCGAAGCCTTCATTTCGCTTTTGCGCACTATCATGGTCACCTTACTGCACAAGTTGGCCAAGTAAGTGGCCTCCTCGGCCGCCGTGTCGCCGGCACCCACAATGGCCACTTCCTGCCCACGGTAAAAGAAGCCGTCGCACACGGCGCAGGCCGAAACCCCGGAGCCGTTGAGGCGGGCTTCCGAAGGCAGCCCCAGCCACTTGGCCGAAGCGCCCGTAGCGATGATGACCGTATCGGCAGTCAGTTCCACCGTTTCGTCGATGGTAACTTTGCGTGGAGTTACCGAAAAATCAACCGCCGTGGCAATGCCGTAGCGAATATCCGTTCCGAAGCGGGCAGCCTGCTTTTTCAGGTCTTCCATCATCTGAGGACCGTTTACGCCATCGGCATAGCCGGGAAAGTTCTCCACGTCATTGGTAATCGTGAGCTGACCACCCGGCTGCAGGCCCATGTACATTACAGGTGCCATGTTGGCCCGGGCAGCATAGATGGCAGCAGTATAACCGGCGGGGCCGGAGCCGATAATCAGGCATTTGATGTGTTCAGGCATTGGTATTAGCTATATCGCGCAGCATTGCTGCGCATATCGTTGAACGAGGAAGGTTATAACGGTGTGCTTGGCCCGCGCCGCAAAGCTGGGTCTCGCATCCGTAAACAAGCACTAGACTTTACAAAAAACCCCAACCTAACGGTCGGGGTTTTTCATTTTGCAAAACTAATTGATTAACCGAGATAAGGCTTCAGTGCTTTCGAGCGCGACGTGTGGCGTAAGCGACGAATGGCCTTCTCTTTAATCTGCCGGACCCGCTCGCGGGTCAGGTTAAACTTCTCGCCAATTTCCTCCAAGGTCAAAGCAGCTTCGCCGTTCAACCCAAAGTACAGCGTGATAACATCGGCCTCGCGCTTGGTGAGCGTGCTCAGGGCGCGCTGCACCTCCTTGCGGAGCGAGTCGTTCATCAGGGCCATGTCCGGCGACTCTTCGTCCTCGTTTTCGAGCACGTCGAGCAAACGGTTTTCTTCGCCCTGCACAAAAGGCGCATCCACGGACACGTGACGGCCACTAATCTTCAAAGTGTCCACTACTTCCGAAGTGGTCAGTTCGAGTACTTCAGCAATCTCTTCCGGCGAAGGCTCGCGCTCGAATTTCTGCTCCAACTCCGAGAAGGATTTGCTGATTTTGTTCAGCGAACCCACACGGTTCAGGGGCAAACGCACAATGCGGCTCTGCTCGGCCAAGGCCTGCAGAATGGACTGACGAATCCACCACACGGCGTATGAGATAAATTTAAAACCGCGGGTTTCGTCAAAACGCTTGGCGGCTTTGATAAGACCGAGGTTGCCCTCGTTAATGAGGTCACCCAGGGATAAGCCCTGGTTCTGATACTGCTTGGCTACCGACACCACGAAACGCAGGTTGGCTTTCGTCAATTTCTCCAGCGCTTGCTGGTCTCCGTCGCGGATACGCTGCGCGAGCGTTACCTCTTCGTCGGGCGTGAGCAAATCAACCTTGCCAATCTCCTGGAGGTATTTATCCAGCGACTGGCTTTCGCGGTTGGTAATCTGCTTACTAATTTTTAGCTGTCTCATGGGACTAGGTAAGAACGATATCTGATGGGGTTATACGTAAGAAAAAGCCGCCAGGCCAGTCCCGTAGTCAGAGAAAGCCAACAGGCCCCCTCTGACATTAGTTCGGGACAATGCGCTGTAGCTAGGCTTTCGCTTCGCCGTTGCTGGCCGCCGCTGCTTCTGGCTTTGGAAGCAACACCTTGCGCGAGAGCCGGTACTTGCCGGTTTTCTTGTCGATTTCCACCAGTTTCACGTCGATGTCCTGCCCTACTTCCAACAGTCCTTCCAGGGTCTGAATCCGCTCGTGCGTCACCTCCGAGATGTGGAGCAAGCCGTCCTTGCCAGGCATGATTTCTACGAAGGCACCGTAAGGCTGTATGCTGCGCACTTTGCCTTTGTAGGTCTCGCCCACTTCCGGCTGCGCCGCGATGGCCCGGATGCGGTCGATGGCACCTTGCATGTCCTCCTGGTTGGAGGCGTAGATGCTAACGTGGCCTTTCTCGTCCTTCTCCTCGATGATAACCGTAGCGTTGGTATCCTTCTGGATTTGCTGAATGACTTTGCCGCCCGGCCCGATTACAGCGCCGATAAATTCCTTGTCAATCAACATCTTGTGCGACCGAGGCGTGTGAGGCTTCAGTTCAGCAGCCGGGGCCGCAATGGTCTTGGCCATTTCGCCCAGGATGTGCAGGCGGCCTTCGCGGGCCTGATGCAGGGCAGCGGTCAGAATCTCATTGCTCAGGCCCTGGATTTTGATGTCCATCTGGCAAGCGCAAATGCCTTTCTCGGTGCCGGTTACTTTGAAGTCCATGTCGCCGAGGTGGTCCTCGTCGCCGAGAATGTCGCTCAGTACAGCGTACTCACCGGTTTCCTTGTCTTGCACCAGGCCCATGGCGATACCGGCCACTGCGGCCGAAATCTTCACGCCAGCATCCATCAGTGCCAGCGAGCCAGCACAAACGGTAGCCATTGAGCTCGAGCCATTCGATTCCAGAATGTCCGACACGATGCGGATGGTGTAAGGGTTCTCCTCTTCGGGGGGCAGCACCTGGCGCAGCGAGCGCAGGGCCAGGTTGCCGTGGCCGATTTCGCGGCGGCCAGCACCGCGGTTTGGCTTCACCTCACCGGTCGAGAAACCGGGGAAGTTGTAGTGCAGCATAAACTTTGAGTAACCTTTGGTCAGCGGCTGGTCTACGATTTGCTCGTCGAGCTTGGTGCCGAGGGTGGCCGTGGTCAAGCTCTGGGTTTCGCCGCGGGTAAAGATGGCCGAGCCGTGCGCACCGGGCAGGTAGTTGATTTCCGACCAGATGGGGCGGATTTCGGTGAGCTGGCGGCCGTCGAGGCGCACACGCTCCTTCACCATCATGTCGCGGATGGCTTTCTTCTCGGCTGAGCCATAATAGCGGCTGAACATCTTCATGTCCAATTCGGGCTGCTCAGCAATGAGCTTGTCCAAGAATGCCTTTTTCACGCCCGAGAAACCCTCCTTGCGGCCGGCCTTGCTGGTGTTGCCAGCGCGGGCTACGTCGTAGGCACCCTGGTAAACACCTTCCTGAATCAGCTTTTTCAGCGCTTCGTTTTCCTCGTACTTCGGGTACTCGCGGGGAGCCGATTCCGGTGTGCGGCCCACGGCTTCCGCCAGTTCTTTCTGAAGCTGGCACTGAGCTTTGATGGCTTCGTGGCCGAAGGCAATGGCCGCCACCATTTCTTCTTCGCTCACTTCCTTCATGGCACCTTCCACCATGGCCACAGAGTCGGCAGTGGCACCTACCATCAGGTCCATGTCGGCACGCTCCAGGTCCGAGGTCTTGGGGTTGATGTGGAACTGGCCGTCAATGCGCGCCACGCGCACCTCGGAGATGGGGCCGGCAAACGGAATATCCGAAATCGACAGGGCAGCCGAAGCAGCCAGAGCGGCCAAGGCATCGGGCTGCACTTCTTTGTCGGCAGAGATGAGTGTAATCATCACCTGCACTTCGTAGTGGTAGTCTTTGGGGAACATCGGCCGCAGGATGCGGTCAACGAGGCGGCAGACCAGGATTTCGTGGTCGCTCAGGCGACCTTCGCGGCGCTGAAAGGAACCGGGAATCTTGCCGGCCGAGCCGAACTTCTCTTGGTAGTCGACCGACAGGGGCAGGAAATCAACGCCTTCGCGCTGGCTCGGAGCCGACACCACCGTGGCGAGCAGCATGGTGTCGCCGAGGCGAACCACGACCGCGCCGTCGGCGAATTTGGCCAGTTTGCCGGTTTCGATGGAAATGACACGGCCGTCGGGCAGCGTCAAGGATTTGGTAATGGCGTGGGGTTGGGACATCAGCGGGATTTGCTTGGAAAAGCGACAGCGGGCGAGCAGCCAAAAACGAGTGCCACACAGAACATTCGTTACTCAGGTAAACACAGCAACAGCGCGCCGATACAAAACAGTGCCCGGGGCAGCCTCGGCGCAAAACCGACCCGAACAAAAAAAGAGTAGGGAACCTTCGTTGGAAGGCTCCCTACTCTCAGACTCTGGACTTACTTACGGATGCCCAGCTCCTTGATGATTGCGCGGTAGCGGTTGATTTCGCGGTGCTGCAGGTAATCCAACATGCGGCGACGCTTACCTACCAGCTTCAGCAGGCCCAAGCGAGTGCTGTGGTCCTTCTTGTTAGCCTTGAGGTGCTCGGTGAGGTGGTTGATGCGGTGGGTAAAGAGACCAATCTGAGCCTCGGCCGAACCGGTATCGGTTTTAACTTTTTGCAGGCTGTTCTTTTCGAAAATGGCCTGTTTTGCTTCGGTGGTTAAAATCATCGGTTGATAGGTATTACCCCGTCTTAGATTTAAGGATGAGAAAAATGTTATTGAATACCCCACACATTGGGGTGCCGCAAAGGTACGCAATTTAAAAACAGGATAAAAGCGCGTTGGCGCATTTTTTCATGCAGTAGTTCCAGTGGCATGGCCCCTACTCTTCCACCGTAGGCTCCGTTATTTTGCGCAGCCCCGGAATACCTAGCCGCTGTGGCAAACGCCGCCAGAAATCCATTTCCAACAGGCCCGAGTCGTTGTAGGCTTGGTACAGGAAAAACAGGCCAGCAGGCAATAGCACCAAGTTGGACATCCACATGCCAATGCCTACCGGCATCACAAACTCGCGGCCATACTTCTCGCCCATGATGCTGAGCACGTAGTACACAATGAAAAAGAGGATGGACACCAGAATGGGTACCCCCAGTCCTCCTTTCTTTATGATGGACCCCAGCGGCGCTCCAATCAAAAACATCAGCAACACGGCTACCGATTGAGAATATTTGCGGTAGACCTCTATGCGGAACAAGGCCGAGTTGCGGGCATATTCGTTGAGGCGGTCAGCCGTTGAATTGGCGAAGGCTTTGAGGTTGCTAGCCCGGTTGGACGCTTGCTGCATAATGGGCCCCGAAGGAGGTGCCAATCGGGAAGCTGGTACCTTAATGCTTTCAACCCGGCGGTTTGCGGCCTGGCCAGTGGTATCGAAGCGCAGGAAAGTGTAATAGGCATTGGTTTGCCGCGTGAGCTGCGCCTGTTCGTTGTTCAGCTTCTTTTGCACCGAGTCGGTAGCCGTATGCAGCTGGGCGATATTCAGCATCATTCGGTTTTCCTTGAATAGGTCCTCCTTGGTGCGACCCAGGTCGAACGACGCCAAGGAGAACGTAACTAGGTTGTGGTCGAAGCCCTGCCGAATAAAGGTGGAGCCGGCACGGTTCTGAACATCCGGCTGCTCGACGTACATATTGCCGTGGAAAAGCTCCAGACCCAGGTACCCCCCATTGAAGCGGGTAAACATCCGCCCCGAATCGGCGAACATAACAGTGGCGTTGCCCGACTTTTGGGTGTGGTCGTAAATGATTACGCCGTGCAGCCGGTCGCCATTTTCACCCGTCTTCTTATCTACCTTAATGGTGTAGCCGGGAATGCCGCTATAGAACACGCCTTCACGGATATCCAGGGCCAGTTTTTGCTGACGCACATCCCAGAGCAAGCTATACGCTTTGAGGTTAGCCCGGGGCACAATGGTTTCGTTAAACCAAAAGGCCCCAACGGCCAGCGCTATGGTGAGCAATAGCACGGGACGCAAAATTCGGGTGAGCGCAATGCCCGAAGCCTTAATGGCCGTCAATTCGTGGTGCTCGCCCAAATTGCCATACGTCATCAGCGAAGACAACAACACGGCCAGCGGAAGCGAGACCGGTACTATAAGCACACTGAAATAGAAAAGCAGCTGCAACAGCACGCCCGTGCCCAAATCCTTGCCGATGATATCGTCAAGGTATTTGAGCAAAGTATGCGTGAGCAGAATAAACTGCACCACCGCAAACGTGAGCAAGAATGGCCCGGCAAAGGCCTTCAGAATAAGCTTATCGAGCTTTTTGAGCATAAAGTAAAGCGGTGAGCTGATGCCGCACGCCAGCGCTGAAACGCAAGTCTGTGGAAAAAAGTACCAGAGCCGGACCGCCCGGCCAAGCCAGTTTCCTTAGCTCTTACCCTCCTACCTGCTCGCGTAGCTTGGCCACGAGGCCTTCCCACATTTCCTGCTGCTCGCTGGCATCGTGCGTGCTGGAGTAATCAATCACGCGCAAATAAACTTCGTCGGTTACTTGCGAAGAATCTAGGGAGAACTCCAGGTAATTGGCATCGGGAACTGCCTTTCGCAGCTCATCGAGGAAAACAAAACGTACACCGCGGTTGAGGCGCTGGCCTGAGATTTCGGCGTAATGGTTTTCCTGGTCCCAAATAAAATTAAGACGCTGCCCCTCTACGTAGCGGACATCGTCACAAAACCACTGCGAAAGGCCCGAGGCAGTAGCCAAATAGGGAAAAAGAATTTTGGGCGAAGCGTTGATTGGGAATTCAACAACAAAACGCGTTTTGATTTGGGTATCAGGCAGAGCCATAGCAATAAAGACGAAGGGGCCTGGTTTGACTGAAGTCTCAAACCGGCCACACGAAAGAAATACGGTGTTTTTTACCCCTGAGCCTTGCTTCGGGGTTATTTGTAGCGTTACCTTTGCACCCACAAAAAACCCGGCGGGGTAGCTCAGTTGGTTAGAGCACAGGATTCATAACCCTGAGGTCACGAGTTCAACTCTCGTCCCCGCTACTTCAAAAACCGTTTTGGCTGTATGCCGAGACGGTTTTTTTGTTTAAAGGCTAACTTAACCCATTGAATGGATTGAAAGCCTTGGGGAAATCAACATCTGCCAACCGAGTTATTAGCTGGGCTGAAAGCACCAAAAACAAGAAAACGCTGAACCCAAGGGTCAGCGTTTTCTTGGTTATTAGCTCACAGGGGCAATTACTTTATTTTCTCAACGATGCCCTGGAAGGCCGTTGGGTGGTTCAAAGCCAAGTCGGCCAGAACTTTGCGATTCAACTCGATGCCAGCCTTTTTCAGGCCACCCATCAATTGCGAGTACGACAGGCCGTGCTCGCGAGCGCCGGCGTTGATACGCTGAATCCAGAGAGCCCGGAACTCGCGCTTCTTTACTTTACGGTCGCGGTAAGCGTACAGGAGGCCTTTTTCAACGGCGTTCTTGGCTACGGTCCATACGTTCTTACGACGGCCATAGTAGCCTTTCGCCAAACGCATGATTTTCTTACGACGGTGGCGGGAGGCCACGTGGTTGACACTTCTTGGCATAACCTGAGGAGTTTTTGGCAGCCGGCGCCCAGCGTCTGCTGAAGCTTACAATTGCGGCCGGAAGCCTGGTGTATTAATTAGTGATGGGTAATTGGCAATTAATATTTAGCTTAAAAAGAGTGATTGCACTAGGCACAACTCTTGATTACTAATTCTTAATTACTAATTAAAAGTTAAGCATCTGACGCACGCGGTTCATATCGGCGCTGCTCACAAGACCGGTTTTGGTCAGGTTACGCTTTTGCTTCGTGGTCTTCTTGGTCAGAATGTGTGATTTGAAGGCGTGCTTCCGCTTCACCTTGCCCGTTCCGGTGAGCGCAAAGCGCTTCTTGGCACCGGATTTCGTCTTTACTTTCGGCATTGTAATAAGATTGGAGGGTTGGTTGTTGATTGTTGATTGCTCACTGACCGGAGGTCGGGAAGCCATCTTCAACCGGTAAAATCTATTCGTTGTCAGCTTCGGCGGTGGAGGTTGCCGGAGCTTCTTCAGAGGTCTTTTCTTTGGTGTCGGCGGGCTTGGTTACCTTCTTGTCAGCCTTCGCGTCTGGAGCAGCTGGTTTAGCTGGCTTGGCTACCGCAGCAGCTTTGGGAGCTAGGTAAAGGAACATGCGCTTGCCTTCAAGCTTGGGCAACTGCTCTACCTTGGCAAGGTCCTCTAGGGCCTGAGCAAACTTGAGCAGCAGGATTTCGCCCCGCTCTTTAAACACGATGCTGCGGCCAACAAAGTGCACGTAGCTCTTGATTTTGGCACCTTCGCGCAAAAATTCCTGAGCGTGCTTCACTTTAAAAGCAAAGTCGTGCTCGTCAGTGTTAGGACCGAAGCGAATCTCTTTGAGAACAACTTTGGTTTGTTTGGCCTTTAGCTCGCGGGTCTTCTTCTTCTGCTCGTACTTAAATTTCGAGTAGTCGATGACACGACAAACGGGCGGCGTAGCCGTGGGCGAAATCTCAACGAGGTCGAGATTTTGGTCCTGGGCCATTTTACGGGCTTGGTCGGTTGGATAAACGCCTTGTTCGACGTTATCGCCTACCAGGCGCACTTCGCGGGCCAGGATTTTTTGGTTGATTTTGAACGGCTCTTCCACCTGCTGGCGGGGCACGTACCGACGGTTCGGGGCTGCTATGGTTTGGTCCTCCTCCTAAAAAAGTGGCGGGAAATGAGATTCTGGGCGGTTTAGGCCGGTTAGGGCCTGGCAATCAGGGGGCAAATATCGGTATTTATCTTGGTAAACGCAAGCAATGCTATAAGCTTCAAGCTTTAAGTCGCAATCTCTATGCTTTAACGACCTAATAAAAAGGAATTTGCACAGACAATAGCGATGCTTGAGGCTTGAGGCTTATAATTTTGGGCTTACATGGCTTCTACTACCTGGCTTTGCACACTCTTCACGAAAGCATCTAGCGGCATGGACCCGAGGTCGCCTTCGCCATGCTTACGCACTGAAATGATGTTGTCCTGGGCTTCTTTCTCACCAACTACCAGGAGGTAAGGTATTTTGCTCATTTCAGCGTCGCGGATTTTACGGCCGATGCGTTCGTCGCGGGCATCTACGGTGCCGCGCAGTTCGCGCTGCTCGAGTTGTGCTTTTACCTCGTTGGCGTAATCAATGTACTTGTCCGAAATCGGCAGGACAATGAATTGCTCCGGTGTGAGCCACAGCGGGAAGTTGCCGGCGCAGTGCTCGATAAGCACGGCCACAAAGCGCTCCAGCGAGCCAAAAGGGGCGCGGTGCAGCATCACGGGGCGCTGGCGGGAGTTGTCGGGGGCCACGTACTCGAGGTCGAAACGCTCGGGCAGGTTGTAGTCGACCTGAATGGTGCCGAGCTGCCACCGGCGGCCAAGGGCGTCGCGCACCATGAAGTCTAGCTTGGGGCCGTAAAAAGCCGCTTCGCCCAATTCGGTTACCGTAGGCAAACCCTTCTCAACGGCAGCTTCCTGAATAGCCGCTTCGGCCAAAGCCCAGTTCTCATCAGAACCTATGTACTTGGTCTTGTTTTCCGGGTCGCGCAGGCTGATTTGAGCCGTGTAGTTTTCAAAACCTAAGTTTTTGAAAACGTACAGCACGAGGTCAATCACCTTCTTGAATTCCTCCTTTACCTGGTCGGGGCGGCAGAAGATGTGGGCATCGTCCTGGGTGAAGCCCCGCACTCGCGTCAGGCCATGCAATTCACCCGACTGCTCATAGCGGTACACCGTACCGAATTCGGCGTAGCGCACGGGTAGGTCGCGGTAGCTGCGAGGCTCGGTTTTGTAGATTTCGCAGTGGTGGGGGCAGTTCATCGGCTTGAGGAAGAATTCCTCGCCGGGGTTTGGCGTTTTAATGGGCTGAAAGGAATCAGCGCCATATTTTTCGTAGTGACCGCTGGTTACGTACAGCTCCTTGGCGCCAATGTGCGGCGTAACGACGGGCTGATAACCGGCTTTCACCTGAGCTTTGCGCAGGAATTGCTCAAGGCGCTCGCGCAGAGCCGTGCCCTTGGGCAGCCACAAGGGTAGCCCCGCTCCTACTTTCTCTGAGAAAGCAAAGAGCTTCAATTCCTTGCCCAGCTTGCGGTGGTCGCGGCGCTTGGCCTCTTCCAGACGTTCAAGGTACTCGGTGAGGTCTTTGGCCTTCTGAAAAGTGATGCCGTAGAGGCGGGTGAGTTGCTTGTTCTTTTCATCGCCGCGCCAATAAGCCCCGGCCACGTTCATGAGCTTAGCTGCCTTGATAGAGCTAGTATCGGGAATGTGCGGGCCACGGCAGAGGTCGGTGAACCCCCCTTGGGTGTAGAAGGTAATTTGGCCGTCTTCGAGGTTTTCGAGCAACTCGAGCTTATAAGGGTCCTGCTTCTCCTGGAAGTAGGCAATGGCGTCGGCCTTGGAGATTTCCTGGCGGATGAAGCGGCTTTTGGTTTTGGCCAGCTCCAGCATTTTTTTCTCGATTTCGGGGAAGTCCTCGCTGGAAATGCTGCGTCCTTCGCCTAGGTCTACATCGTAATAGAAGCCGTTTTCAACGGCGGGGCCGATGGCTAGTTTCACGCCCGGATACAGGATTTCGAGGGCTTCGGCCATCAGGTGAGCCGAGGAGTGCCAGTAGGTCGCTTTGCCGGCCTCGTCGTTCCAGGTCAGGATTTCAACTTTGGCATCTTCGGTGAGGGGGCGGTGCAGGTCGCGGACTTCGCCGTTGACACGCACAGCCAAGGCATTGCGAGCCAAGCCTTCGCTGATGCTGTTGGCCAAGGCGTGGCCGGTAGAGCCGGACTCGACCTGGCGAACCGAGCCGTCGGGGAGGGTAATATTGAGCATAAAAGGAGGTAAAAGGTGCCCATGGGGCAGAGCAGGGCGCAAGTTACGCTTCGCTCTCCGAGGAATTAAGAATAAAGAAGGTGGAATTGTGCTTTTTTACTTATCTAATACTCTTTTAGAAGCTGTAGGATTGGTAGCCGGTCGAGTTCCCCGAAGCTCTGCTTTAAGTCGAGAGTTAAAGGGAGCCGTTCTACCGGGCCGATGCAAAGCTTCGGAGTAATCGGCCGGCTAGCCCGCGCTGGGTTTGAGGGAGGAAATGGGGCTGATGGGCTCCAGGCGCGGTGGCGAGGCCGGACGGCGGTAGTAGTAGTGGGGCGTAGGACGGAGGCTATCGGGAAGCAGGGCTTGCACCCGCTCATTGGTTTTCCAGACTTTGAAGGTCCAGTGCGTATTGCCGGGGTTTTCGGCTACCAAACGTCGGAACTGGGCCAAGGCTTCGGGCAAGCGGTTTTGTGATTCCAGCGCCTCCGCCAACAAAGCGCGGGCCTGGGGAAGGCGCGGGTTGCGGCGCAGGGCGCGCTGGAGGTGCTCAATAACGGCAGCGGGGCGACGTTCCTTGGCCGCGGCCAAGCCCAGGCGGTAGTCGGCCCGGTACACAGTGGTGTCCAGTGCCAGGGCCCGGCGGTAATACCACAGGGCACTGTCGGGACGGCCACGCAACTCCAACTGACGGCCATAGTCGTAGCTCAACAAGCCGGACGTGGTATCGAGCTTCATGCCCAGGGCGGCGTAGCGAGCGGCATCAGCCGGCACCCGCCAGGCGTTGAGTAGAAAAGCCAGCTGGTGCAGAATTTCGGGCTGGCGGGGGTCGCGGGCCAGCGCATCCTGCAGGTATTGCACGGCAGTAGAAGTATCGGCCGTAGCAGCGTAAGCGAGGCCTTTATAGAAAAGGGCCGCGGGTTGGTCGGGGTCGAGGCGTAAAGTGCGGTCGAGGTTGTCGAGAGCCGCTGTGTAATTGCGCGCTGCCAAGTGGGTTTCGCCCACCAGCAAAGGCAGCTCCGGACCAGAGAAACCGTATTGAGCGGCCTGTCGGGCGGCGGCGAGGGCAGCGGGCAATTGGCCCAAGGCACGAAAAGCCCGGGCCTGCAAAAAATACAGGTTGCCGGCAGTTTCGTCTATTTCAAGGGCTGCGGCAACGTCAGCCAGTGCCGCGCTGGGCTGGCCGGCAGCCAGCCGCAGCGTAGCACGGCGCGCCAGCAAGGCAGTGTTGCGGGGCTTGCTGGCAATAGCGCCATTTAGCTCATCGGCCTGCACGCGCGGGCCACTCTGCACCGTGGCCAGGTCGACCAACGTGTCGGGGCGTTGACTGGGCTCGGTCGAGCAGCCAGCGGCCGCCAAGGCCAGCAGTGGCAACGAAACAAAGGCAATGAGGCGAGGAGGTAACATTAAACAAGCAGCAAATCACTACAAAGAAAGAACGTACAATGCGAGGTGATTAAAGCTGGCCCTCCAATTTACCAAGTAGAACGCGCATCACCCGAGGTGAAGCCGGCTGCACTACTCAGTTTTTTTGCTAGCCTCCACCGCTGAGCGGACGGCTTCCTGCTCCGGTTGGTCAGCTGGTAGCAGGCCGCGAGCCAGCCGCTTTTGCCGGCGGGCATCGGCACGCACCAAGAGAGGCAGCATTTGACGGCAGAGGCGAATCAAAACCAAATCTTCGCTGGTGATAGCCGGAATTTTTTCAGCTTCACGCAATACTTCTATGGCTCGGCGGCGACGCCCCTGGTAGCGACACATCCGGGCCAAATCATAGCAAATCTGAAGGTTTTGAGGAGCCAGCCCGTGTGCTGTTTCCATGGATTCGATGGCGGTGCGGCTGTCACCGCCATCGGGCACGTCCCCGAGGACCAGCTTACTATAAATCCGCTCCAGCACATTGTAGTGGGCCACCCGGTACTGCCAGCGGCCAAGCAGCTGCCACGCTTCGGGATAATCGGGCCGGTGCTGGGTAGCCAGGTACACGTGCGAGCGCAAGTCGCGGAAAGCCAGCAGGCGGGCTCCGGCATTATACAAAGTGGCCTGACTGAATAAAGCCAATGCAACGGCGTAATTGCTCTCCCCTCCTTCGGGCTGCATAAGCAAAGCCCGGTCGGCGTATTGGCGGGCAGCATCGAAGTACGCCGCTTTGCGGGTTTCATCGGAATAGCGGCGCCCTATTTTCACGCTTAGCACAGTAGCCTGGCACAAGGCCAGGTAATGCCTTGGCGCTTTCTTGATGATTTCCTGATAAACTGCCAGGGCTTCGGAGTCCTTAAATGCATTTGCGAGGGTCGAGGCCTGCAACAGCATCATGCGCACCTCGGGCGAGTCGTTGGCAGGAGCAGCGGGTGCCTGGCGCACCGACGAGACAAGAGGCTTGAGCTTTTGCAGCTGTGACTGACCTGCTGCGGGGCTCCCTCCTATCACCCCAAGCAAACCCACTGCAAGCAACCACCCCCGCCACGGCCTAGGTGTAAAAGTAGGGCACCCCCGCAATGGAAATGAAACACGCATAGAGGCAAATAAATACGGCCCTGGTCCAAACGCTTAGTCAGTCCGTTAAATTCATGCTTGCACCGGCTGGTGGCGGTGTGCGTTAGAGCGCAGGTTAAGGCAGCGCCTGGTTTATGGAACATTTGAACGTTCAGTATCGCGGGACGAAAGTTGCGTACTTATTAACGATTAAATCGGTAAGCACATTTCGTCCCGGGGCCTCGAACGCTAAGCATGACAATAGCCTTACAAGTGTATTGCCTAAAAAAGACCTAACTGAGCCTTGGGCCGCTTCAGCAACTCACGCGCCTGGGCTACCTCCTCGGCCGTCACGTCGACCGGGCCCGCGGATTCGGGCCTTTCAACGGCCGTGACGATACCCACGTGCTCGCTTGCCTTGGGCAGTGCCACAGCCACCCGCTTTTTAGGCACTTCGCGGCGCTGGGGCTCGGGCCCTTCATCGGTTAGCAAGGTCAGAGCGTGGACTTTAAAGTAGTTGAGCTTGTTGCCCATGGCCTTCCAGCCCTTCACATCAATAAACTCGTGCAGGTTGATTTTCTCGGTCTCCTTCTCCGCTTTTTTGTCCTTCTGGATTTTCAGCTCCGCCACGGGCTCAGGGTTGGCCGTCACGGCCAGCAGCTTGGAGCCCTTGGTTTCGGAGATGAAGGTGAAGCGCTTCTCCAGCGTGCTGGTTTCGATTTTGAAACGCTTTACGTAATGAAGCTTGGTTTCGCCGTCCATGTACACGGCCGACAGCACCGTGTCGGGCTCGTGCTTGCGCAGGAGCAGGATGTTGGGCACGTCGTAGTGGTTGGTGGGGTTGGGCGCTGTTAGCTCATAGCTGCCATCTTTGAACACCACCAGCACGGTGTTTTCGGTGTCGAAGGTGCCGAGATAACGGCCGTGACCGGCCGTGTTGAGGCGGCCTACCACGCTGTCGAAGAAGATTTCGCGGCCGCCCAAGGTAGAATCGCCCAGGGTTTTCTGGGTGATTTTTTTGATGGGCTGTTTGGTGACGATGTTACCCATGGAGCCCTTGCCCTTGATGGCCAGCTCGGCAAAGTCAAAGTCAAATTGCTTTACCCGTGCAGGGGCCTTGTCGCTGAGCTGAATGCTTACAATTTCGGACTCGGAATTGGGGTTGGCCGTGAGGTAAAGGGTTTTGGTGCCCTTGGTGCCTTTGGTGAGGTCGTAGGTTTTGTCGCGGGTGATGCCCGACACCAGGAAGCGCTTGGCAAAGCTGATGCCCGAGGCGCCGTCGAGGTACACCATGTTGTACACCAATCGGTCGTCGTTTTTATTGTAGACACCGACGTGCAGTATATCCTTGCCCACAAAGGTTTTCTCAGCAATTTTGGTTACCGTGAACGTGCCTTCGCGCTTGATGGCGATGATGTCGTCCAAGTCAGAGCAGTCGCAGATGGTAACCGCATTTTCGTCCTTTTTAAGGCCATAGCCCACGAAACCGTCTTGGTAGTTCACGTAGAGCTTTTGATTGGCCACCGCTACTTTCTGGGCGGTTACCACATCGAAGGTGCGAAGCTGGGTTTTGCGCTCGCGGCCCGCGCCGTACTTCTTCAGCAGGCCTTCGAAGTAATTGATGGCGTAGCGAGTCAGGTTGGCGAGGTGGTCGGCTACTTCGGCCAGTTCGGCTTCGAGGCGCTGGATATACTCATCGGCCTTGAAACCGTCGAATTTCGAGATGCGCTTGATGCGGATTTCGGTAAGGCGGGTGAGGTCGTCTTCCGTGATGGGGCGGCGCAGGAGGATGCGCTGGTCGTCAGCTTTGGCCTTTTCCCCTTCGATGCGCACGAATTTCTTCAGGCCTTTGTCGATGGTCTCCAGAATTTCAGGCCAGGTCTCGCACTCCTCAATTTTGCGGTAGATGCGGTTTTCGATGAAAATCTTCTCCAGCGAGGCGTTGTGCCATTTCTCCCACAGCTCATCCTGACGAATTTCCAGCTCACGCTCCAGCAGGCGCACCGTAGCCTTGGTGCTCTGCCGCAACACGTCCTCCACGCCCACAAAGCGGGGCTTGTCGTCAATAATAACGCAGGTGTTGGGCGAAATGCTGATTTCGCAGTCGGTGAAGGCATACAGCGCATCCATGGTCAGGTCGGGCGAGACCCCGGCAGGCAGCTGTACCTGAATTTCCACGTCAGCAGCCGTGTTGTCGACCACCTTCTTAATCTTGATTTTGTTGGCTTCCGAAGCCTTCACGATGCTTTCCATCAGCGCCGTGGTGGTGGATCCGTAGGGAATGTCGCGAATTACAAGCAGAGTCTTATCGACCTTCTCGATGGTGGCACGCAGCCGGATTTTGGCTCCGCGCATGCCCGAGTTGTAGTTGCTGACGTCGCACAAGCCACCGGTCGAAAAGTCCGGAAACAACTGCACTTCCCGGCCCCGCAGCACGTCGATGCTAGCCTTGCACAACTCGCGGAAGTTGTGCGGCATAATCTTGGTGCTCAAACCCACGGCAATGCCTTCGACACCCTGCGCCAGCAGCAGCGGGAATTTTACAGGCAGCGTGGTAGGCTCGCGCTTGCGGCCGTCGTAGCTGAGCTGCCACTCGGTGGTGTCGGGGTTGAAAACCACGTCGAGGGCAAACTTGGAGAGGCGGGCTTCGATATAGCGGGGTGCAGCGGCGCCATCGCCGGTGCGCACGTCGCCCCAGTTGCCCTGAGTCTCGATGAGCAGGTCTTTCTGGCCCAGGTTCACCATGGCGTCGCCAATGCTGGCGTCGCCGTGGGGGTGGTACTGCATGGTCTGACCGATGACGTTAGCCACCTTGTTGAAGCGACCGTCGTCCATCTCCTTCATGGCGTGCAGGATGCGCCGCTGCACGGGCTTGAGGCCGTCTTCGATGGCCGGGACGGCCCGCTCCAGAATTACGTATGACGCGTAGTCCAGAAACCAGTTCTGGTACATGCCCTTCACCGTGGCCACGTCGTGAATGGTTTCGCCGGGAGCGAACTTGGGTTCCTCTTCGGTTTCGGGCTCGGGCACGGTGTCGATTGCCAGATGCACGGTGGGGGTTGCCCCAAACAAGTCCGATGCTGCAGCAACTGGAACGCCGGCTTCGGAAGAAGCTAATACGTCTGCCGTTTCTTGGTGCTGGGCTGCTGCCTCAGCGGCAAAACTGGGGTCTTCTTCCGCGTCCGCGGCGGCAGCAGGTGAGAAAGCGGAGAGGTCAAAATCCACCGAATCGCCGGACTGCAGAAAATTTTTGTCGGGAAATTCGGAAGCGGGAGTATCGAGAGTAGCCACAGGGAAAACGAAAGAGGTCGGCGAACTGCCGTCAAAAATACCGGAATGCGCGCGGAGCGCAATAAATTACAATCCCTGAGAAGGCCGGAAAGTTCCCAAGATTTTTAGCGAATTGCGAGGCACTCTCAGTTCTGAGAGCAACCATAAAACAGCCCATGTTTTAAATTAAGGCAATATTTTGGCGAAATGCAAGCTAAAATAAATAGCCAAAAGCACAACAGCAACAGATGCACAAAGCTCGTCAATTAGCCCATATTGCCCAAAACGAAAAAAGCCCGAGCCAAGGGCCCGGGCTTTTCCGTGGAATGTGCCGACTAGTCTACCCCTAGGCGGCGGTTCAAACCTACGAAAAAAATAATACACAGCAAAACCTTAACAATTCGTTAACCACATTTCTGGCTGCGTATTACTGAATTTTACAGTTTAAAAGAGACATCAATGGAGTCTTGATGGGGCAGAAAACCTGCATTGATTTGAGTGCCTGCGCGAAAAAGGATGAAGGGTATAATTACGCAGCCGCATTTACTCCAACAGAAACTTATTTAATTACTTCGCTATGCGCTTTTTTTTCTCCTAGCACCGCGACGCATGTGGGGTTAGGCCCTAACACGAACTAGGCACTAAGATGAGGCAAGGGCACGACTACCCGTACCCCATAACCGGTTACTGTGCCGGTGGCAGCCAATACCGGTCCTGTGGTTGCCGCCCCGCCAATGGCGGTAGCGCGGTTATAAATCGTAGTCACCCCTTGGCCATTGCGGCCAAGGGCTACGTGCGTTCCAACAGCCGCGGGCTGGCCATCATCCACAATATCCAGTATCAGCTGCGGGCCCTCCAAGCGCACCCCTACCGTGACGCGCGAAACCGCCTGCGCATGCTTGAGGATGTTTTGCAGGCTTTCCTTGTATATCAGATACAGATTGCGGCGCAAGCGGGCATGGAGGCGATAAACAGGCAGGGCATTGGGCAGCTTAAAATCAAGCTCGATGTTGCGGGGGCATATCACTTCGTGGCCATAGTCCCGCATGCGGCTAAGAAGGTCGGTGAGGTAATCGTTCTGGGCATCGAGACTCCATACTACGTCGTTGAGCTGACGCACGGCGGTCCGGCTGGCATCAGAAAGGCGGTTGATTTGGAGGCGCTGGCCCGCAGCGTCGGCCAGGCCTTCCTGGAGCAGATTGCTTTGCAGGCTGATTTGCCGGAGGAGCGTACCGACATCGTCGCGCAGGTCGGCGGCTAGGCGGGCACGCAACTCTGTTTCGCGGGCGGATTGTCGCCGGCGGAAGCGCCAAAAGAAATACCCTCCCACCAAAATGGCCAGCAGGCTGATTCCGGCAATGCCAATGAGTTGGGTTTGCTGACGCAGGCGGTAAAGTTCGCGTTGTTGGGCTTGCAAACGGGCTTGCTGGGTAAGCACCTTAATTTGGTTTTGCTGCTGGCCCAGCTCATAATTGAGGCGCAGGGCAGCGGTCCGGTTGGTGGTGGCTTCGTTAAGGAGGCTGTCGTTGTAAGCCTTGCGGCCGCTTGAAGCCGTGTAGGCCTGCGCGAAATCCTTACGGGCCGCATAAGCTAGTGCCAGCACCTCGTTGGCAGCACGAGCGCCTTCTTTCGAGCGAACTGCCTGGCTGGCACGTAGGCTACGTTTCCCGTAATAAATGGCACTATCGGGCCGGCCCATTTGCAGAGATGCACGCGCCAGCAACCCCAGAGCCCTCGGAATGGCCAGCAGCTGCCCAGCTGCAACGGATTGTCGCAAAACCGGGTAACCTAGGGCCAGCGCATTGGCATTATTACCCTGCCGTTCATCTACCTCCGCCAGGTTGAGCTGCATAGCCAGGACCTCCGCCGCCAGGCCCAAACGCTGGCTGACTGCCATGCTCTGCAAGTAAAAGCGCCGGGCCAAAGCCCAGTGCTTTTGGCGGCGGGCTACATCGCCAAGGCCACCCAAAGCCAGGTTGATACGGTCCGGGTAATCGTAGTGACGGGCTACTCTCAGTGCATCGCTCAGATACTCGTGCGCATGCTTATAATCGCCGAGCTTGGTAAATGTGTTGCCCGCCTGAATTTTCAGGCTGGTTTGGAAACGGCGAGTTTCGCTAGTATTGGCCATGGTCATGCCCTTATAGCAATAAGCCAAGCTAGCCGCGTACTGACCCTGCTGGTCGGCCACGAGAGCCAGCCGGCCCAGGCACCGCACTTCGCCTCCCAAGTCGCGTATGAGCTCAAATTCGAGTTGAGCATCTTGCAGGCATCGCTTGGCGGGGCCGTAATTGGCAAGGCTGATGTAATAGTCGGCCAAATCCAACAAAGTTTCGGCCACCAAGTCGTGGCGTTCGAGTTGCCGGGCCAGTCGAACGGCTTCTTCCAATACAGGCAGGGCATCTTCTACCTGCTTGAGCTTGAGCGCACGCGCTAATTCGGTGAGCAGGACCACTCGCCTGTAATCGGGAGTCAGGTTGGCGTCCACCAGCGCGCTCACGCTATCGATACGGTGCTGCTGAGCTTGCTTCAGGGCCGAAAGATTGGCGGCTTTGGCTTCAGCAAAAGGCGGGGACTGGGTTGAAGCTGGCTCTGGCACGGGAGCTTGAGCGGCCAGTGGCCCCTTCCCCCAAGCAACGCATGTTGCTGCCAAGAGCAAAGCCCAGCGGTACCGCCCCTTGATTTTATGCATTTGAATAGCTTAACAGCGCATAAAGGTACTGATAATGAGCAAGCACATGACACAAGTAATCTACTTGAACTGCCAAGAAAGTAATACTTACCAAGCAAACAGCTTATTCATGTCCGTTCAGGATTTTCAGAGTGGTTTAAAAGACCTTAGCGGCGGGTACCTAACCGTGGTTTGCCAGCCATTTTCCCCTCTCTGCAAAAAAACACCCCACCTAGCAAATGCTAAGCGGGGCGAATTCAATTATGTAGTGCTCAAGGCAGGATGCCTGGTACCCTGAGCACATCAGGCAGCTTCGGCTTCGACCAGTTCGGCCACCGGCAATACGTCGCTGGTAATCAGGTCTTTTTCCAGCCGCAAGTTGTCGATGATGAAGGTCTGGCGGTCGGGCGTGTTTTTGCCCATGTAATAAGTGAGTACCTGCTGAATGCTACGGTCAGACTGTAGAATAACCGGCTCGAGCTTTATGTTTTCGCCGATAAATTTGCCAAACTCTTCAGGTGAAATCTCCCCTAGGCCTTTAAAGCGGGTTATCTCGGGGTTTTTGCCCAGCTTGCGCATTGCGGCTTGCTTTTCCTGCTCATTGTAGCAATAAATGGTTTCCTTCTTGTTGCGCACGCGGAAGAGTGGCGTTTCAAGAATGAAAACGTGCCCGTTGCGCACCAGGTCGGGGAAGAACTGCAGGAAGAAGGTGAGCAGCAGCAGACGAATGTGCATGCCATCGACGTCGGCATCGGTGGCCACCACCACGCGGTTGTAGCGCAAGTGCTCAATGCCTTCTTCGATGTTTAGCGCGTGCTGCAGGAGGTTCAGCTCCTCGTTCTCGTACACGATTTTCTTTTTCAGGCCAAAGCAGTTCAGCGGCTTGCCGCGCAAACTGAACACGGCCTCCAGTTCCACGTTGCGGCTCTTGGTGATGCTGCCCGAGGCCGAGTCGCCCTCGGTGATGAAGAGCGTAGTAAGCAGCTCTTTCTCGGCGCCGTCCTTGGCGTTCTCGCCCAGGTGAAAGCGGCAGTCGCGCAGCTTGCGGTTGTGCAGGTTGGCTTTTTTGGCGCGCTGGTTGGCTAGCTTTTTCACGCCGGCCATGTCTTTGCGCTCGCGCTCGCTCTGCTCAATGCGCTTGCGCAGCTTCTCGGCGGCATCGGCATTTTTGTGCAGGTAGTTGTCGAGGTGCTCTTTGACAAAATCGACGATAAAGCCACGGACTGTGGGGCCGTCTTCGCCCATGTTCACGCTGCCGAGCTTGGTTTTGGTCTGGCTCTCGAACACAGGTTCCTGCACGCGCACCGAAATGGCGGCGATGATGCTGGCCCGAATGTCGGCTGCGTCGTAGTCCTTTTTATAAAACTCGCGCACGGCCTTCACCACGGCTTCGCGGAACGCCGCCAAGTGCGTGCCACCCTGTGTGGTATACTGCCCGTTCACGAAGGAATAGTACTCCTCGCCGTAGTCGTTGCCGTGCGTCATGGCCATTTCAATATCCGGCCCCTTGAGGTGGATAATGGGGTAACGCATGCTCTCAACGTCGGCTTTGCGGGCAAGCAAATCGAGCAGGCCGTTTTCGGAATAATACTTCTGACCGTTGAAGTTGATGGTCAGGCCGGCGTTGAGGTAGACGTAGTTCCAGATTTGGTTTTCCAAGTACTCCGGAATGAAGCGGTAGTTCTTGAAAATGGTATCGTCGGGCTGGAAAGTAACGAGGGTACCGTTGCGCTGGCTGGTCTTCTGAGGCTTGGGGTCGCTCACGAGCTTGCCCTGGGCAAACTCGGCCGATTTCATCACGCCCTCGCGCACGCTCTGCACCAAGAAGTAGCCGCTGAGGGCGTTCACGGCCTTGGTGCCCACGCCGTTGAGGCCCACGGACTTTTGGAATACCTTGGAATCGTATTTGCCGCCGGTGTTGATTTTGCTCACCACATCGACCACCTTGCCCAGCGGGATGCCGCGGCCGTAGTCGCGCACCTGTACCCGGGAGTCGGAAATCTTAATGTCGATAGTGCGGCCGTGCCCCATTACGTGTTCGTCGATGCAGTTATCGACCACTTCCTTCACCAATACGTAGATGCCGTCGTCGTAAGCAGAGCCATCGCCAAGTTTGCCGATGTACATGCCCGGCCGGAGGCGGATGTGCTCGCGCCAGTCCAGCGAGCGAATGCTGTCTTCGTTATAGCCGTGGTCGGGGACTTTTGGCGCCACTTCCGGGGCGTCAGTCAGTAGTTCGTCGTTCATGGGGCAACTGTTCTCAAGAATTCAGGTAAAATAACGCAGAAATTAGCGGTAGGGCAAGAAATTATGCCAGCTCAGTTAGCACAGCCCCGCTAATTTATTTAGTTTTTAACATCATCTCAGGGCCCTGGGTTCACGCCTGGTGCAGTGTTAAGCCAATTAACTTCTTCTCCTCCCCTACGCATGTTTCCTCCCCTCGCCACCCGCGGCACACCGCACTCCAATGTCAGTCAGCAAAGCGGGAGCGTGCCCGAGGCCCGGCTGGCGCCCGTAATACACTACACGTTTATGCTGATTGGTCTCTCGCTGCTGGTGTATGTGCTGCACAAGCTCGACGGCATTTTGCTGCCCTTGTTCTTTGCGGCCCTGCTCTCGACTCTGCTGCTGCCCATGGTTAGCAAACTAGAGAACCGGGGCTGGCCGCGAATACTGGCCATCATCACGGCCATCCTATTGCTGGTGGGTGGCGTAGTGGGGCTGGGGGTAGTGTTTGGTGCTCAGATTATGGACCTGAAAGCCGAATTGCCTCTCATTCAGCAAAAGATGGTGGTGTACCTCGACCAGGGCCAGCAGTGGCTGCACGACCGGCTAGGGATGCGCATCATGAGCAAGGACGAAATAATTGATTCGTCGCTCAGCTCGGCCAAAAAGTCGGCGGGCGGGTTTCTGGGCAGTACCATCAGCACCACGGCGGGGGTGCTAAGCGTGCTCACGCTTATTCCCATTTACATCTTTTGCTTTTTGTATTACCGCGACCATATGCGCCAGTTTATGTTCCGGTTTGTGTCGCCTGACAAGCGAACGGCGGTGCTGCACACCATGGACAGCATTCAGGCGGTGGTCCAGGCTTACATCACCGGGCTGCTCATGGTGATTGTGATTGTGGCGATACTCAACGGGATTGGCCTGCTGCTGCTGGGCGTTAAGTTCGCCATCTTCTTTGCCATTTTCGCTTCGGTACTGGCGGTGATTCCCTACATCGGCATTCTGGTGGGGGCTACCATTCCGGCCCTGATTACGCTGGTTGAAACCGGCTCGCCGGGCAAAGCCGCGGCCGTTGTGGGCGTGTTTGTGTTTGTGCAGTTTCTCGAGGGCAATTTCATCACGCCCATGATTACGGGCTCCAAAGTGAGCATCAACCCCATGGCGGCCATCGTGGCCCTCATTTTGGGCGGCGAGCTGTGGGGCACACCGGGCATGATTTTGAGCATTCCGATGGTGGCCGTGCTCAAGGTGGTGTTCGATTCGAACAAGGCCACCGAGCCCTGGGGCTTCTTGCTAGGTGACGTAACCGATGGCGAAGACACCAAAAAGGACAAGTCGGACGACAAGCCCGGTTTTTTGGGCAAGGCTTGGCACATGCTCAAGCGCATCTAGTGCGCAACGCTGGCTTCAGTGCAACCCCCAGGTCGGCTAAACAGTATAGCTTACCAAACTTTCCTTCCACATAACTTACCTTTTCCTACAATGGCTACGACCACTGAAACCACCGCCCGCGCTTACAATGACCTTGTTGAAATCAACAAAACCGGTGCAAAAGGCTACCAGGAAGCCGCCGAAGGCGTAACCAACCCCCAGCTGAAATCGGAGCTGAGCCGCCTTTCGCAGCAGCGCGCTCAGTTTGCTTCGGAGCTCACCCAACGCGCCAGCCAATACGGTCTTAACATACAAGACAGCAACACTGTAGAGGGACTGCTGACCGATGCAGCCGCTGCAGTGCATCATGGCTGGATTAACCTCAAGTCGGCCATCACCGGCCATAGCGACACTGCCATCCTGGGCGAATGCGAAACCGGAGATTCTGTAGCCCTTAAAGCTTACGAGACGGCCCTCCAAGCCGAAAACCTGCCTACCGAAGCCAAGAGCATTCTGCAGCAGCAGCACAGCGAAGTGCTGCAGGCCAAAAACTGGGTTACCCAGCAAAAAGGCAGCTTGAGCAATTAAGAAACCAACTGACGCCCGCGTCAGGACCTGCACTAACTAGCCCCACCGCTTGCACAAAATGCAGCCGGTGGGGCTTTTTGCGTGTTGGACGTAAATACCAAGCAGATGCTAGGCCAGTGTAAGTTAGACTCTAAATACGGTTGAGGCAACAGCGTAAAACTGAATGCAAGGAAGGATAAAATACGGAGTGGATTCTCGGGAAACACCGATGCAAATGGTATAAAATACCTATAAACATCCTGTTTCTCATACCGTTAACTTTACACCAACCCCTCCTAAAACCAGTTCTATGGATGCAAACCTTCCCTCCCCAACCGGCGAAACTGTAAACTCTGAAATGGTCTCGACGGTGGCCACTGGGACGTCTGCCGAACAAGCGCAGGCGCAAGGCGGCCGTGGCACCCAGATTCCGTCGCGGCCACAAGGCGACCACCTCGACCATGGACACCCCGACCACGACGACCACGAGCAGCACTGGCTGTGGAAATACGTGTTCAGCCAAGACCACAAAACCATTGCCAAGCAGTTTCTGATTACCGGCATTGCTTGGGCTTTTGTGGGAGGCGCATTGTCGAGCCTAATGCGCGTGCAACTTGGGTGGCCCGAGGCTGCGTTGGAGTTTTTAAGCCCCGTGCTGGGCAAATGGATTCAAGCTGGCAAGCTCAACCCGGAGTTTTACTTATCGTTGGTGACGATGCACGGCACCATCATGGTGTTTTTCGTGCTAACGGCCGGGCTGAGCGGTACGTTTTCCAACTTCTTGATTCCGCTGCAGATTGGAGCCCGTGACATGGCGTCAGGCTTCATGAACATGCTCTCGTACTGGTTCTTCTTTCTGTCGAGCGTGGTCATGTTATCCTCGCTCTTTATTGAAACAGGGCCAGCAGCGGCGGGCTGGACCATTTACCCACCGTTGAGCGCTCTGCCACAATCCATTCCGGGCTCGGGCGCGGGCCAGACTTTATGGCTCGTTTCGATGGCGCTGTTTATCGTTTCGCAGTTGCTGGGCGGGGTAAACTACGTAACCACGGTAATAAACCTGCGCACAAAAGGCATGAGTATGAGCAAGCTTCCGCTCACCATTTGGGCCTTTTTTCTGACGGCTATACTGGGTATTCTGGCATTTCCAGTGCTTTTCTCAGCCGTGCTGCTGCTCGTGTTTGACCGCTCATTTGGCACTTCCTTTTATTTGTCTGACATCTACATTGCTGGGCAGGCCCTGCACCACCAGGGGGGCTCGCCGGTTCTGTTCCAGCACTTGTTCTGGTTCCTGGGCCACCCGGAAGTGTACATCGTGATTTTGCCAGCCTTCGGTATTGTGAACGAAGTGCTGCCCATCAATGCCCGCAAGCCCATATTTGGCTACCGGGCCATGATTGGCTCGCTGGTCGGCATTTCGCTGCTCTCGTTCGTCGTGTGGGGGCACCACATGTTCGTAACGGGCATGAACCCCTTCCTGGGCTCAGTCTTTATGTTTCTGACGCTGATTATTGCCGTGCCTTCGGGCGTGAAGGTATTCAACTGGCTAGCCACGCTCTGGCGCGGAAATATCCGGTTTACCACGGCCATGCTGTTTAGCATCGGGTTTGTGTCGCTGTTTATAACTGGTGGTTTGACGGGCATCATTCTTGGCAATTCCACACTGGATATACAGGCTCACAACACTTACTTCGTGGTGGCGCACTTCCACTTGGTAATGGGCAGCTCGGCCTTCTTTGCCATGTTTGCAGGCGTCTATCACTGGTTTCCGAAGATGTTTGGCCGAATGATGGACGAGAAGTTGGGATACATCCACTTCTGGTCGACTTTATTGGGAGCCTACTGCGTGTTTATGCCCATGCACTACATTGGCATTGCGGGTTTTCCGCGCCGCTATTATGCCTGGACGGCCTTTGATTCCTTCTCGCAGTTTGCGGACTTAAATAAGTTCATCAGTACAGCGGCTATTCTGGTGTGGGTGGGGCAGTTTGTCTTCCTGTTCAACTTTATCTACAGCATGTACCGTGGCCGACGGGCCACGCAAAACCCCTGGCGCGCCAACACGCTGGAGTGGACTACGCCTATCAACCCCGGACACGGCAACTGGCCGGGCGAAATCCCGACGGTATACCGCTGGCCCTACGACTACAGTAAGCCAGGTGCCGAAGATGACTTTATCCCGCAAAACGTGCCGCTTTCCAAAACTGTCTCGTCAAATCTGCCCTACGAACAGGAAATGGCTGAGTAATTTATTTAAGGAGGTGGGTACAATTGCAGGCCCGGCTTTTTTAGAAAAGCCGGGCCTGCAACCTTCTGCCTGGCTAAGTTTGTTAGCTTAGCTAACGACCACCTTTTCCGCGCAGCGATTTGTACGCCATTATTGACCTTGAGACTACTGGCGGACAGCCTACTCAGGACCGCATCACCGAAATAGCAATTTATATCCACGACGGCGAAAAAATCGTGGACGAATACGCGACGCTGCTTAATCCGGGGCGGGCCATCCCGCCGTTTATTACCCAGCTCACGGGCATCACCAACGACATGGTGAGCGCTGCGCCGAAGTTCCACGAAGTGGCGCGCAAGGTGGTGGAGATGACCGAAGGCTGCGTATTTGTGGCCCACAACGTGCGGTTCGACTACTCGTTTCTGAAAAAGGAATTTGCCGACCTCGGCTACAACTACTCGCGCAAAACCCTGTGCACGGTGCGTCTCAGCCGCTCGCTCATGCCGGGCCAGCCCAGCTACAGCCTAGGCAAGCTGTGCCAGAACATTGGGATTCCGCTGGAGAACCGCCACCGCGCTGCGGGCGACGCGCATGCCACGACGGTACTTTTTGGGCGCCTCCTGAAAATTACCCAGGACAGCGAAGCCGTGCAAAATGGCCTTGCCCCGGCTGATACGCTGGCCCGCGTGGATGCCCTGGCCCCGGACGGCCGCCGGCCCGATGGCACGAAGGCGCCCTCGCCCAAGCGGGTGGCGGCCGTGCAGGAAGCTATTCGCACTGCTTTGATTCCGCCGTTGGTATCGCCCACGCTGGTGGCCAGTCTGCCCCAGGCCACGGGGGTTTACTATTTCCACAACGAGGCGGGCGAGGTTATTTACGTTGGCAAAAGCATCAACATCTACAAGCGCATTCAGCAGCACTTTGCAGTGGATGTGAAGTCGCGCAAGAGCCTGGAGTTTAAGAACAGCATTGCCGACATCACCTGGGAGCTGACGGGCTCAGAGTTGGTGGCGCTGCTTTATGAGTCGCACCTCATCAAGCAGCTAAAGCCGGCGTATAACCGCCAGCAGCGGCGCTCGGTGTTTCCGGCGGGCATCTACCTCCGCGTTGATGAGCAGGGCTACAAGCGCCTAGCCTACGGCCGCGCCGATGCCCGCAACGCCGAAATCCCCATCATTGCGCTGGGCAATCAGTTTAAGGCCCAGGGTTTCCTGTACCACAAAGTGGCCAAATACAATCTTTGCCAGAAGATGTGCGGCCTCTACAAAACCCAGGGGGCCTGCTTCGATTACCAGGTGCATCGCTGCCAGGGCGCCTGCCTGGGCCTGGAGCCGCCGGAAACTTACAACCTGCGCGTAGACGAGGCCATCGATAGCATCAGCTACGAGCACGACACCTTCGCGGTGATAGGACCCGGCCGCACTGAGTTGGAAAAAACCATTGTGCTGGTTGAAAACGGCAGCTACCGCGGCTTTGGGTATGTCGACGAGACGTTCTCGGCCCGCAAGCTGGCCGACTTTCGCGATGTTATTAAGCCATACAACGACAACAAGGACATTCAGCAGATTATCCGGCAGCACTTACGCACCAAGCACAAAGGCGAGCGGGTGAAGGTGTTTGGCTAAATATTTTGGTTGAAGCGATGAAACCCTTGGCTGTTCATCAAAACACGAAGCGGCCCACCGAAATGCATCCGGTGGGCCGCTTCGTGTTTTGGCATGAATGCTTACTTCTTCCCAGCCACAATTTCGTCTACTATCAGTGGGTCGAGCAGCGTGGTTACGTCGCCCAGGTTGCTGGTTTCGCCTTCGGCCACTTTGCGCAGGATGCGGCGCATGATTTTGCCCGACCGCGTTTTGGGCAGGCCCGAAACCAGCTGAATTTTGTCGGGC
Source organism: Hymenobacter sp. B1770 (assembly GCF_049896385.1). Taxonomy (NCBI): domain Bacteria; kingdom Pseudomonadati; phylum Bacteroidota; class Cytophagia; order Cytophagales; family Hymenobacteraceae; genus Hymenobacter; species Hymenobacter sp. B1770. Next base: position 292,221 of record NZ_JAFCUF010000002.1, on the reverse strand, counting down.
TTGGCAATGCGGCCAATGTGGGCTACCACGGCTTCGATGATGCTGGCCTCGGTGCGTTGAATGTCGATGTCGGTGGTAGGCACCCCGTTCTGGCAGATGACGTAGGCGTAGATGCCTTGGCCTTTCACGTCGTGGGGGTAGCCCACCACGGCGCTTTCCACCACAAATTCGCTCTCGTTGATGGCGCTTTCGATTTCGGCGGTTCCGAAGCGGTGGCCGCTCACGTTGATGACGTCATCGACACGGCCAATGATGCGGTAGAGGCCTTTTTCGTCGCGCCGGGCGCCGTCGCCGGTGAAATAGTAGCCGGGGTACGGCTGAAAATAGGTCTGGCGGGCGCGCTCGTGGTCACCCCAGGTAGTGCGGATAATACCCGGCCAGCTGCCCTTAATGGCCAAGTAGCCCTCCTGGTCGTTGCCCTCGATTTCGGTGCCGTCCTGGTTTAGCAGCACGGGCTGTACGCCGGGCAGCGGCAGGCCGGCACGGGCCGGCACCGAAGGCGTGATGCCTGCCATGGCAGAAATCATGATGCCGCCAGTTTCGGTTTGCCACCACGTGTCTACGATGGGGCAACGGCCCTTGCCCACGTGCTGGTGGTACCAGTGCCAGGCTTCCTCGTTGATGGGCTCGCCCACCGAGCCCAGAATGCGCAGGCTGCTAAGCGAGTAGGCCAGTACGTGGTCGATGGGTGCGGCCATGAGCGAGCGGATGGCCGTGGGCGCGGTATAGAATATGGTAACGTGGTGCTTGTCGATTACTTCCCAGAAACGGCCCGGCGAAGGAAAGGTGGGTACACCCTCAAACAACAGCGTGGTGCTGCCTGCTAGCAGCGGGCCATACAAGCCATAGGTGTGCCCCGTAACCCAGCCAATGTCGGCAGTGCACCAGTACACATCGTTTTCCTCCACCTGAAACACGTTGCGGAAGGTGTAATCAGCCCATACCATGTAGCCAGCCTGGCTGTGCACCACTCCCTTGGGCTTGCCGGTGCTGCCGCTGGTGTAGAGAATGAACAGCGGGTCTTCGGCTGCCATCTCTTCGGGAGGGCAGGTTTTCTCTACGTCCAGCACTTCCTCATGAAACCACACGTCGCGGTCGGCCACCATTTCCACGGGCCAGCCAGTGTGCTCCACCACCAGCATGCGGCGCACCGAGGGGCACTGCGTCAGGGCCTCATCGACCACGCTCTTGACCGGAATTTGCTTGGCGCCCCGCTCGAGGGCATCGGCTGTGATGACGAAGCTGGCTTGGGCGTCGTTTATGCGGTCGCCAATGGCGGAGGCCGAGAAGCCGGCAAACACTACGCCGTGCACCGCCCCTATGCGGGCGCAGGCCAATACGGCAACAGCCAGCTGCGGAATCATGGGCAGGTAGAGCACCACCCGGTCGCCCTTTTTCACGCCATTCTTCTTGAGCACGTTGGCCATTTCGCACACCTGGGTATGCAGCTCGCGGTACGTCAGGCGCAGGTGGCGGGTGCGGGGGTCGTTGGGCTCGAAGATGATGGCCAGCTTATTGGCTCGTAATTCCAAATGGCGGTCGAGGCAGTTTTCGGTAATATTGAGGACTGCCCCGTCGAACCAAGTGCTTTGGCCCTCGGGCGAGAACTGCCCCCCGCGCACGCTGTCCCATTTGCGCCGCCAGGTGAAGGGCTCGGCCGCGGCGGCCCAAAAGGCGTCGGGGTCTTCTACCGATTGCTGGTAAGCAGCATGGTATTCTTCGAGGTTGCGGACGCGGGAGTGCGTTGGAATGATGTCAGACATAGTAGGGTGTTATGAAGGTGCAGAATGTGACTTGCCAGCCTTGGCTGGAGCTGACTATTAAACGGAAGTTTCAAATGCGGTACCAATGGCACGGCGTTGTAGGGCGGTACTGATTTCATCGAGAATTAGTGGGTCATCGATGGTGGAAGGCGTGACGAATTCCTCGCCGTCGGCGAGCTGACGCAATGTTTTACGAAGGATTTTGCCGGAGCGCGTTTTAGGCAGGCGTTTCACCACTATCACCGCCCGGAAGCACGCCAGGGCGCCAATTTGAGCGCGCACGCTGCTCACCAGGTCGCGCTCGATTTCCTCCTCTCCTATTGCCTGCCCATCTTTCAGCACCACCAGTCCCACCGGCACCTGGCCACGCAGGGAGTCGGCAATGCCCAGCACCGCGCATTCGGCCACGGCGGGATGCGCGGCCAGAATCTCCTCCATTTCCCCAGTGCTCAGGCGGTGACCTGCCACGTTGATGACATCATCAACCCGCCCCATGATGTAGCAGTAGCCGTCGGTGTCGCGATAGCCACCATCACCGCTGAGGTAGTAACCGGGGAAAGTGCTCAGGTAGGCTTCTTTGAAGCGGGCATCGTCGCGCCAGAGCGTGGGGAAGCAGCCGGGCGGCAAGGGCAGTTTCACGGCCACCAACCCGGTGGTGCCGGCGGGCACGGGCACACCTTCTTCGTCCAAAATCTGCACGTCGTAGCCGGGCACCGGGAAGCCGGCGCTGCCAGCCCGGGGCGGCGGCATGCCCTCCAGCCCGACGAGGGTTGCGAGCATGGGCCAGCCCGATTCGGTTTGCCACCAATGGTCTACTACCGGCACCTGCAGCAGATTCTGGGCCCAGGCAAAAGTGGCTGGGTCGCAGCGCTCACCGGCCAGGAATAGCTGGCGCAGGCCCCGCAGGTCGAACTGCCTGGCAAGCACGCCCTCCGGGTCTTCCTTTTTGATGGCCCGAATGGCCGTGGGGGCCGTGAACATCACCTGCACGTTGTGCTGCGCCACCAAGCGCCAGAACGTGCCCGCGTCGGGCGTACGCACGGGCTTGCCTTCAAACAGCACCGACGTGCACCCCCGCAGCAGCGGCCCGTACACGATGTAGGAATGCCCTACCGCCCAGCCAATGTCGGAGCCGGTAAACATCGTTTCGCCCGGGGCTAGGCCGTAGATGGCTTGCATGCTGAAGCGCAAGGCCACGGCGTGTCCGCCGTGGTCGCGCAGCACGCCCTTGGGCCGGCCCGTGGTGCCGCTGGTATACAGAATATATAGCGGATGGGTGCCCGGCACCGGCACGGCAGCGATGGGAGCCGCCCGGAGCAGCTCCTGATAATCCCGGTCGCGGCCGGGCTGCAGGTCGGCGGTCACGAAACCGCGCTGCAGCACCACCACGTGAGCCGGCTGGTGGGTGGCTTTGGCCAGGGCTTCGTCAACCAGAGGCTTGTAGGGAATGACGCGGTCAAACTCCATGCCGCCCGAAGCACATACAATGACCCGCGGCTGGGCATCGTCGATGCGCACGGCCAGCTCGTGGGGCGCAAAGCCTCCAAACACCACTGAATGCACCGCTCCTATGCGCGCACAGGCCAGCATGGCCACCACCGCTTCGGGCAGGTTGGGCATGTAGATGATAACCCGGTCGCCCAGGTTCACCCCCAGTTCCCGCAGGCCGCCGGCAAACCGGGCCGTCATGTCCAGCAGCTCGGCATAGGTGTAGGTGCGGAGGGTGTTGGTTACCGGCGAATCGTAAATCAGGGCGGCCTGCTCGCCGCGGCCGTTCTGCACGTGGTAGTCGAGGCAGAGAAACGAAGTATTCAGCTTGCCATTATGGAACCAGCGGTAGAAGCCATTTTTATCCTGGGTGAGGGGTTTAGTGGGCAGTGTGTCCCACTGCAGGTTATGGGCCTGAGCTAGCCAGAAGGCGGCGGGGTCGGCCAAACTCGCCGCGTGGGTCGCAGCGTAAGAGCAAGCAGGTTTCATGGCGGGTGGGATTGGGAGGAGGTGGATAGTGCATCACGTTAATTGTACGTAGCAGCGCTAAGCTGCGACGCCCAGCAGCTCGCGAACTTTTTCCATGAGCTGCCGGGTGCTAAAAGGTTTGGGAATATACAAATCGGCCCCAACTTCATAGCCTTTCTGAATGTCGGGTTCCCGGCTCTTGGCCGAAAGGAAAATAACCTTGGTACCCGCACGGTCGGGGCGCTGGCGCAACACTCGGCACACCTGGTATCCGTCGACGTCCGGCATCATAATATCGAGCAACACCAAGTCATACGGGGTTTGCTCGATGGCCGTCATGGCCTCGGTGCCGTTGCGGGCAATGCCCACCTGGTAGCCGTTTTTGCGCATCAGGAATTCCAGCGACATCACAATATTAGGCTCATCATCAACAATTAGGATATGTGGTACTTTCATAGCTCAAGGATAGCATGCAGATAGAAAAAGGACATTAGCTGACGAGTTCGGGAATACTTACCACGGGCAACTCCACAAAGAAGGTAGCGCCCTGGTCGGGCTGGCTTTCCACCCACATGCGGCCGTGGTGCAGGTCAACAATTTTTTTGGTGATGGCCAGTCCGAGCCCGGTGCCCTCCGGCTTGCGGGTGGTTTGGTTGCGGGCTTGAAAAAACTTCTCGAAAATGTGGTGCAGGTCGCCCGGGGCAATGCCTTTGCCATTGTCGGCGATGATGATGGTGATGACGTGGGCCGGTGCATCCGGGTGCGTGCGCAAAGGCAGTGCGGCATAGGTAAGGGCCAGTTTAATTCGGCCAGAGCCATCGGGCCGGCAGGCTTTAATGGAGTTGGACAGCAGGTTGACCAACACCTGCATCAGGCGGTCGCGGTCGGCGGGCAAGGCGGGCAGACCGGGGGGCACGGCCACTTCCAGTGCGATGTGCTTGTCGCGCAGCAGTTGGCCCACAGCTTCCACGGCCTCGTCGAGCAATTCGGCCATGGGCACGGGATGGCGCTCCAGCGTGGCCTGGCCCGATTCAAACTTCTCCAGGTCGAGCACCAGGGAAATGAGGCGGGTCAGGCGCTCTGCCTCGCGGCTGATGGTGAGCTGGAATCGCTGCCGTTCTTCTTCCTCCAATTCGGGGTTGTCGGCCAGGATTTCGGCCAGCGCCCGAATGCTGGTGAGCGGCGTGCGCAGCTCGTGCGTGACGGTGTATAGAAACTCGTCTTTGCGGTGGTCCAGGGCCTGAAGCTGGTCATAGGCCACGCGTAGCTCGTCGGTGAGGCGCTGCAGTTGGCGCGACTGTTTCTGGAGCTGGCGGTTGGCCTCGAGCAGCTGCTGGCTTTCTCGGAGAATGCCCACCACGTTGTCGTAGTTGATTTGCTCCTCCCCCGCTACCGAGGCCACCAGCATGCGCGCCGAGGCCGGCCCTAGGCTACCGGCCAGCAGCTTTTCGGCGTAGGTGAGCAGGCGCGGGTCAGCCGAGGCAGCCGGAAGCGGCAGGCCCGCCGAAGGAGGCCCGTCAGTGGGAAGCGGCAGGGCGTCGGGAAACCGCGTGGCAAAGGTTCGCAGGGCTTGGTTGGTGCGCTTTTTTCCCAGGAAGCCAAGCAGCAGGCCCCGCACATCGGGGAAGGGCGTGAGGCCCTGCCAGCCAGCCACCTCCTCGGCCAGACTGCGGCGCTGAAACACGTCGACAAACACATCGGCCTGCCGCAGCTCGAGAGCAGTGGGCGGCTTGGCCAGCGAAATGCCCACATACAGCCCAATGTTAAAAAACCAACTCCAAAACAGGCCGTGCGAGAGGTAGTCGAGGCCTTCTAGGCCAAATAAAGCAAAGGGCCGTAGCACCGCCAGGCCGCCTATTCCCTCAGTAAGGATGGATACAGGCAGCTTACCGGACCCAATTATCGTGGGCAATACCAGCGTATAAAACCAAATACCAAAGCCCGCCAGCAGCCCTACCGTGGCTCCGCGTCGGGTGCCGCCCTTCCAATAGAGGCCACCCAACACGGCCGGCACAAACTGCGCCACCGCTGCAAACGAAACCAGACCTGTATTCACCAGCGGTAGCTGCTTGCCCACCTCGGCATAATAGCCATAGGCCAACAGCAGCACCGCCACCACGGCCAGGCGGCGGCTTTGCAGCGCCACCCGGCCCAAATAAGCAAACCAGCGGGTTTGGAGCGAGGGCCGCGTTGCGGGTACCCGCACCAGCAGGGGCATGAGCAAGTGATTGCTCATCATCACGCTTAGGGCAATGGTTTCGACGATAATCATGCTGCTGGCCGCCGAAATACCTCCCAGGTACGTGAGCAGGGCCAACCAAGAGTGCCCCGCTGCCAGCGGCAGGGCCAGCACAAACGTATCGGCGTCGATGCCACTGCTACCCAGCCGCAGCATGCCGCCAAAGGCGATGGGCAGCACAAAAATGTTGATGATGATGAGGTAGAGCGGAAAAAGCCACATGGCCTTACGCAGGTGGTCCTCGTCGACGTTTTCGACCACCGAGACCTGAAACTGCCGGGGCAGCAGCAACACCGCCGACATGCTGAGAATAAGCAGCGTCAGCCAGCCGCTGCCCGTTACGCCGGCCCCGTGCAGGGTAAACAGCTGCCGCAGGGCAGGCACCGCCGCAGCCTGGTCAAACAAATCGGTGAAGCCGCCGAACAAGCCAAACGTGACAAACAAGCCCAGCACCAGAAACGCCACCAGTTTCAGCAGGCTCTCGACCGCCACCGCCAGTACTATGCCCTCGTGGCGCTCGGTGGCTTCTACCGAGCGCACCCCGAATAGGATGGTGAAGACCGCAAGGGCCCCCGTAGTGTATAAAGCCGTAGCCGCCGCCGGGCCCTCTACCCCGGCGCCGCTGCCTGTCATGGTCACAAACGAAGCCGCAATAGCCTTGATTTGCAATGCAATATAGGGCACCACCCCGAGCACGCACACCACCGTTACCAGCGCCCCCAAGGCAGCACTCTTGCCGTAGCGCGCCGAAATAAAGTCGGCTATGGAGGTTAGCCGCTGTTGCCGGCATATCCTAATAATCTTGCGTAATACCAGCCACCAAACCGGGGCCAGCAAGGTGGGTCCAAGGTAAATGGCCACAAATTCGAGGCCGTGATTCGCGGCCCGCCCTACGCTGCCATAGTATGTCCAGGCGGTGCAATACACGGCCATGCTCAGGGCGTAGACGTACGGGTTGCTCACCAGGCTTTTGTGCGCTTTTGAGCGGCGCTCCGCGGCATAGGCTACGCCAAAGAGCAAAGCCAGGTAGCCAAACGAAAAAGCGATGACAAGCAGCTTGGACATCGGAACAGTTAAGAGTAAACAGTTAGCCGCATCTGGCGCTCCGGCATAAAACGTATCCGGAGCACTTTTCTGGGGTGAGCTCCTTCCCCGTCGGAACGCGTTGCTTATTCAATTTTTCGGACCAAGTAGCCCGTCACGGCCACAATGGCGACCCACATCACCAGAATATACACGTAGACCAAAGGCAACCCACCCACGCGGCCGTCGTGGTCGAACACGGCCAACAGGGGAAAGCTGAGCATCAATCCAAACAGAACAGCCAGAAATAGGAGGCGCTGCCCGCGCCGAATCTCAGCATCTTCGGGGCGCGTGCGGTTGGGCATGGGCAAGAGGGGCTCGGTGGGCATGGCGGGGGCGTGACGGTGGTTGCAGTAGCCCTCCAATTTAACGGAAAAGCCGCTGGCCCTACAGGCCAGCGGCTTATTTCACGCTTAGGAGCTACGAGTCAACCCTCAGGTAGTCGACGGATTGTCATCCATGAGCTTCACGTTGCGCACGTCCTTCATGTAGATGGAACCGATGAAGAAGCATATAAGCGCAATAACAACGGGATAAATCAGGCCCATATAAATGCTGTGCTCCTTGGCAAAGGTGCCCTCGGGGCGGGTGGCAGCCCACACCGTAAGCGACGTGGCGATGAACGGCACAAAGCCACCAAACACGCCGTTGCCAATGTGGTAAGGCAGCGACAGTGAGGTATAGCGGACCTTGGTCGGAAATAGCTCGACCAAGTAAGCGGCAATGGGACCGTAGGCCATGGTCACGAACAGCACTAGGCAGAAGGTGAGCAGAATCATGGGCAGCAGCTGCGGCGAGGCCGACTGCATTACGGCAGGCACGGCGTCTACGGCGGCGCCAGTGGCGTCGACGGTGGCTGGAACCGCGGCAGTTTTCTCTGTTAGCGGCCCTGCAAACTGCTTCAGGCCGTAGAAGATGGGCACCGTGAAGAGCGCACCGCACAGCAGGCCGGTCATGATAATTTTCTTCCGCCCGATGCGGTCCGAGAGGCTACCGAAATACACAAAGAAGGGCGTGGCTAATGCCAGAGCGGAACATAACACAATGGCGGCGTCCACAATACTCATTTTAAGGGTGGAGAGCATAAACGAGTAGGCGTAGAACTGGCCGGTGTACCACACCACGCCCTGGCCCATGGTAGCCCCAAACAAGGCGATGAGCACCAGGCGGCGGTTAACGGGGTTCACGAAGGACTCGCGCAGCGGGTTGGTGCTGGTTTTGCCCTCGGCTTTGGCTTTGGCAAACAGTGGCGATTCGGCCAGCTTGCGGCGGATGTAGTAGGAGGCCACAATCAGCACACCCGACAGCAGGAAAGGCAGGCGCCATCCCCACTCCTTGAAGGCTTCTTCGCCCACAATCTTGCGAGTAGCCAAAATCACGAGCACCGACAGAAACAAACCGGCCGTGGCCGTAATCTGAATAAAGCTGGTGTAGTAGCCCCGCTTATTGTCAGGCGAGTATTCGGCCACGTACGTTGTGGCGCCGCCGTACTCACCGCCCAAGGCCAGGCCCTGCAGCAGGCGCAACACCACTACAATGGCGGGGGCTGCCAGCCCGATTTTATCGTAGCTCGGAATCAGACCCGTCACGAACGTGGCCCCGCCCATGATGAGCAGCGTGAGCAAGAAGGTGTACTTACGGCCAATCATATCGCCGATGCGGCCAAAGAACACGGCCCCAAACGGGCGCACCACAAAGCCGGCCCCAAACACAGCCAGGGCCCCGAGCAGGGTGTCCTCAATTTTGCCCTTCGAGCCGAAAAGCACCGGACCGATGATGGTAGCCAGCGAGCCAAAAATGTAGAAGTCGTACCACTCGATAACCGTGCCTACAGAAGAGGCCGTTATCACCTGCCAGATTTTGCTGGTCGGCGTGGTGTTATTGTCGTGGGCAACCTCGGTATCGACCGGAGCACCGTACGGGGGTGAAACGCTTTGTTCCATGGTTTTGCAAAAAAGATGGCTGAATAAGAGATTATGAGGGGTCGGCCTACAAGGCCACCTGCGTCTGCAGCGTGATTTCGGGGCGGTACTTCACGTCGTTCACGTTCGTGAAGTCGGGCCGGGGGCGGTAGTTCAGGGTGACCTTGGCGTTGTGGCCGTCAATGTAAAAGTTCGAGCCGATGTCGAACACGTTCACGTTCTTGATATTGCCGTCGCTGGTCCGGAGGCCTTCGTAGCTGGCGAGCAGGTGCGAGGCATAAGGCTGCACGCGCACTTTAGGCCCAAGCAAGGCTTTTGGCAAAAGGTAACCGGCTTCGAGAAAGCCAATGTGGCCTGTGCCCGAAGTCGGTATGGCGTTGCCACGGCGCGGGTCGGTGCCATAGCCGGTGTTCGAAAGCCCGATAAAACGCGTGTGGTTCGGACCCATATTATAGTTGTAGTACACAGCGTAGGCAGTGAAGGCCGTTCCTGTTTCCTTGTTGATGGGCGTATCGAAGAAGGCGTCCAGCGACCACAGGCCGATGTCGTGCAGCCGCGTGCCGTTCGCACCGTTGCTGTAGGAGCCGATGCCTCCGCCCAGCGCGGCGTCGATGGCGGCGGCATTCATGATGCTGCCACCGGGACGGGATACCATACCTTCCGGGTTGTAGAAGAAACCGCCGCCTAGGTTAAACACCCGTTTGGTGCCCAGGTACGTGCCCACGTTGAAGGGAATTAGGTTGGCTTCCAGGTCTAGGAACTCCCAACTCACGTAGCCCTGGTATATTTTCTTGGTGCCCTGAGGGTTGTATTGAGCCGTGTTGGTGCCCGTGTTTACCCGGCCAGCACCCGTCCCGGTCGTCACGCCCAGGCCAACCGGCGTGCTAAAGGCGCCCGTTTGGTTGGTCAGAAAAGGTTCGTTCACGCTAAACGCATAGTCAAGCCTGCTCACGCGGCCCTTGGCATAGAAGCCGATGCCGCGTACAAACTGGTCGATGGCTTCAATGACGGGCCAGTTGGTGATGGGCGCGTCCATGGTCAGGAAGTTGACCGTGCTGGCCCGGGTCATTCGCGAAAGACCATTCTGGTAGTGCATGCCCCCTCCCAGGCTCAGGTACTGGTTTACCTTGTACTCCACCACAGCTTCGTGAATAAAAAGCTGGGGCTTTTTACCGTCCGTGGCAGGGTTCACGCCCCCACTCACGGCCGTCTGGTTGTTAATACCAAAGTGGACGTACGTCATGAACCGCGGGTTCAGCTGCGACAGCACCAGAAAGCGGGAGCGGCGCAGCACGAAATCCAGCTGGTCGTCTTGCGGTTTGCCGGGCGCGCGCAAGGTTCCGGTGTTGTTCTCGGTGTAGCGCGCCCAGACCTGGTGCCAGGTAAGAAAACGCAGGTATTTGCTGCCGTCGGGCGAGAGGTTCACCTTCATGCCTGCGCCGTAAGAAACCGGCTCTACGGGGGTGGGGGTGGCACCACTGCCCGCTGGCGGTGCTACTGGCGCCGAGGGTGTTTGCTGGCCCGAGGGCACTGGGTTGTTTCCGGCCGGAATTGGCGTGGTCGTGGGTGCGGGAGCCGGCTCGGCCACTGGCGGAGGCGTACCCACTGGCGCCGGAGGCGTTGGGGGGGTCACCTGACCAAATGAGGCACCAGCACCGGCTAACATCAGGCCGCTTAGGGCCACAGCGTAGCGGGGAATTCTCATAAGTGATGAAAGAAGTGAGAAGAGAAAGATGAGACAGCACCATTCAGACCAGGCTCGTGCCCAGATGAATATTGCGCCGGCTAAGTAGCAGCCCCCACGCGCCCTTTGCTACACTACCACTATACTTTTGCTAAAATCTATAGCCTTCCTGCTTCTTCAGCTTATCTACCCTGCCCGGAATCGCTCCCAGCGAATGACCATGAACTTATCACCCAACTCCGTTACTACCATTCCGGCCCCTTTCAAATTGCCTGGCAATTGAAAAAAAGCAGCCAATTCATTCTGGTTAAATATTTTATAAGTGGGGTGGTATTCGGTTTGTCGCGGGGCGCGCACGCCGTATTTCTTTACCCAGTTCATTACACTCACGTGGCTCACGCCCAGCAGGCGTTCTATTTCGCGGTAGCTCACGCCCTCAATATAAAGTTGTAAGGCCTTAATTACGTAGTAGCTATCTACTTCTCGCCCCATCTTCGCCACCGTGTAGTGATAGCCGCAGCTTTTGCACTTAAACCGCTGTCGATTGTTCACCACGCCGCTTTTGGTGGCTTCTGCTGATTCGCATTTTGGGCAGTCAGGACTGGTCATAGATTGGAATAAAGAGTGTAAGCACCTTAAAGCTACATCTGTTGAGCAAACATATACCAGTTTAGCAAATAACCATTTATCTACGCCTCTTAATTCTTATCAGCCAGCACGGTAGCCAGCAGGGCATTTACAGCCAACCCCAGGCGGCGCATGTCGAGCCGGGCGACGGTGTCGGTCGTTTCGTGGTAGCTCTGGTTGCGGTAAAACGCCGTGTCGGTAAGGAGCACGGCGGAATATCCAAAACGCCAATAGTTGAGGTGGTCTGAAAAATCAATACCAGGCAGCCAAGTCGGGGCTTTAAAGCGCTTGACTGGCAGAGCTGCCGCGTACTTGTAGTGCCTGGCGAACTGCCGTCCGAAGCTGCCATTGCCAAATTTTTGCGCCACTGTGACGTAGTTACCACGGCTGCCATAGACAAACTTCAGCGGCCAAAGCGGGTAACGCTGGCTCCCGCGCCGGTCGTCGAAATACCCCAGCATCTCGAGCGCTACCATGCCGCGCACGGACACCCCGGCTTCCTGCAGGCTGGCCGCGTGCACGTAGCTGCCCATGTGCTTGGTGCGAAAAAAAGGCGGCTCTTCCAGGGTGTAAGCCACCAAGTCGATGCGGTACGGCAGCGGGGTAGAATGCTGCCCCAGCAGCCGGGCTACCTCGAGCAGCGCAGCCACGCCGGTGCCATTGTCATCGGCACCGGGCTGCTCGCCGCACACATCGTAGTGCGCCCCAATTATGAGCCGCGGCCCGGCCTCGGGGCCATACGTGGCAATAACGTTGCGATAGGTCTGTCCCTGCACCACATAAGGCTGTTCCGAAAGGCGGGCCCCTGCTGCTTGCAACTGTTGGCTCAGATAAGCCGCTACCGTGTCGAGCACCACCGGGTGCTGGTAATTACGGGGGCTGGAAGTAGTGGTCAGGTATTGCAAATGCCGGCGTAGCCGGGCCGTATCGGCATGGGCCAGGCCGGTACCCGTCTGGGCCGTAGCCGAGGAAGCAAGTGTAGCAAATGTGAGCAGCAGAAAAAGTGCTTTCATACGGCTAAAGCTACTTGGTGCAGATTCATAACGGGTATAAGGCCAGGGCGTAGATGAGCCTTCTTGGGAATAGAACATTAAAACGGCTCTAGCTTTGACGAGCCATGCGGGGTCAACCACTGCTTCGCTCCTAATTATATGCCTTCACCCGAAACCGTCTTCCACTCCCTGACTCCCTCCGACCTGAAGCCTAGCGAATGGCACCCCTTTATGGTGGGAGCAGTAGCCCCTCGCCCGGTGGCATTCGCCAGCACTATCGATGCCGAAGGACGAGTGAACCTCAGCCCCTATAGCTTCTTCAATGCTTTCAGCTCCAATCCGCCCATTCTGGTGTTTTCGCCAGCCAATCGGGTGCGCGACAACACGCAAAAGCACACGCTGCAAAATGTCCGCGAAGTGCCGGAAGTCGTCATCAACATCTGCGATTTTGCGCTGGTAGAGCAAATGTCTCTGGCTAGCACCGAGTACGACAAGGGCGTAAACGAATTCACAAAAGCTGGCCTCACCGAACTGGCCTCGGAGCGGGTGCGGCCGCCACGCGTGGCGGAGGCCCCCGCCGCCTTCGAATGTGTTGTCGAGCAGATTATTGAGCTGGGCCAAAACAACGGCGCGGGCAATCTTATCATTTGCCGGGTGGTGAGGGCCCATTTCCGCCAAGATATCCTTCTGCCCGATGCCATCGGCATCGACCCCTTCAAGCTCGACGCAGTGGCCCGCCTGGGCGGCGACTGGTATTGCCGCGCTAGTGGCGCCAGCCTCTTCGAAGCACCCAAGCCCAATCGCCACATCGGCATCGGCTTCGATGAGCTGCCGGACCATATTCGCAACAGCGACGTGCTAACCGGCAATGAGCTGGGCCGGTTGGCCAACATCGAGCGCGATGCCTTGCCCACACCCGAGCAAATCGAAGCCTTTAAAGCAGAGCCCATGGTGGCGTACCTGCTGAATAAACACCGCAACGACGCACCGGAGCGTGCGAAACAGCTGGTGCAGCTGAGCCGTCAGTTTCTGGCCGAGGGGCGGCAGGTAGAAGCGTGGAAAGCACTCCAGCTTGAGTTGCCGGCAAGCTAAAGCGCGGCCCAGGCTTGCCAGCACAATTGACAATTGAAATTATCGCGCTTAGTTGCCCACCACTTGGGGCAGCGGCAACACCATCTCAAACAGCGTGAGGGCCTGCGGCTGCCAGCCCCGCGCAGCCAAAAACATAGCAAACGGGCCAGGCGCCACCGAGGGCGCCATGAATGCCCGGTCCGCGTAGGAACCCTCGAGTAGGTGCAGCAGCCGGGTGCCCCACCCTTGCCCACGCCAGGTTTTGGGCACTATCAGCGTCAGCAGCAAGGTGCGGTGGGGGTCGGCTCGTACAATGGCAAACGCCTTTCCCTCCAGGTGAAAACCCCGAACGGGAGGCGCCACTGCCGCAAGTGTTTCGGGAGCAAACATCCAAGGTAGCTCGGCATCGACCTCTGCACTTAGCCTGCGGGCTACCTCCCGCGGGTCGGTTTCGGTTAGGGCCGGCGGGGAGCTTTGGGCGCGGTCGATGGGGCAGTTAAAGCTCGTGAGCAACCGGGTATTACGAAAGCCCAACCCCTCGTATAAGCGGCGGGCGGGCTCATTGGGCGCGAATACTTCCAAAAGCAGCTTACGGTCGCCACGTGCTGTGGCCTCTTTGATGGCCGCGCGCAGCATCGTCTTGCCATAGCCTTTCCCCCGGGCTTCTACCACCAGGCCCATGGCGGCTACCCGACTGTTCCAGCCCCGGCGCGCTATCAGCACCAACCCCACCAGCTCCTCGCCTCTAAACCAGAGCTTGCTGGCTTCTGCGTCCACATTTTCGCCTCGAAAGCGGCGCTCGAAACTGGCTGCATCGAAAACCAACGGCACGAAATATTGCTCGAAGGAGCGATTCATGGCCTCGCAGGCTACGGCGGCCGTAAATTCAAGCAGCTGCCGGGACGTGAGCTCCATTGGGCTTATTGGCATAAAGCGTGGAAAGTACAGGAGGGAAAAGTTGCCAAGTTGTTGCCTGATGCCCTGCAATTTGATTCACTCTGAAATAGAAATCATGGGCTTATACCCCACACCTAACGAAGTGGAAGCGTTTAAAAACGAGACTATGCTAGCCTACCTGCTTAACCGCTACTACGACGATGTACCGGAACTGAAGAAGCAATTGCTACAATTGGCCGGGCAGTTGCTGGCCGAAGGGTGGCTGGTGGAAACCTGGAATGCTTTGTTATTATTATAACACAACTTCTTTACTCCTCAGTGTCAAGACTGCATATTTAATGACAGTATAATTCGTCCATCACTGGTTCTATAAAGTAGAACTTCTGCTAATACCAAGTCAGCAATGTCATGTCCCCAAATACCATACTTGCCATCCGTTTGGTTTCTGTTGTAAGTTGTGATTCTCTCGTTGATGGGTATAGTTTTGACTGTAGCGGTCTGTTCTTCCTCTTGATACAGTTTATAATATGCTTTGCTGACACTGCGAAGGATTTGAACTCTGGTGAGCCCCTTTCGGGATTCTAAATCAATGTAAAATCTATTCGTTAATGGATAGTCAATTATAAGTGTTGCCTTGCCTTTTGGAACAACTATTTTGTTTCCGTCAATGAGGTGCGGAATATCTTCCTCCGGACTTTCTATAACGGTCCATGGAATAACTCCATTTTCGAATTCCTTTTTGTTGTCGGTTCTTACTTCAAATGGAATTGAAGCCAATAACTTGCCCAGATTATTAGTCTGCCTTTCCGCGTAAGTTTTTTCTCTTTGGGCTAGGACAGTGTGATAATTGCTTGCAACTATTTCGTCTTGATAGCCAATCACATGTGGCTTTTCTTGCCCATTCGGCTTATTACAACCAAAAAAACTGCCAACAGAAGAGTTACTGCCGACTCTGAATAGCGCATGATTTTTAGGCAAAGCGTGCTTTTACTTAATCTAATTCCGTACTGCAATCAACAAGCCCAATTCCTTGTACCGCAGGTTAAACTTCTTCGCAATTGCCGCATTCGTCAGCGAGCCGCGGTAGATGTACACGCCGCTGCGGAAGTGCTCATTCGTGAACAGCACTTCGTTGATACCGCCGTGCTGGCTGATTTCCTGTAGAATGGGCGTGAAGATGTTGCTCAGGGCGTTGGTGGCGGTGCGGGGCACGCGGGAGGCAATATTGGGCACACAGTAGTGTACCACGTCGTACTTGCGGAAGATGGGGCTGCTGTGGCTGGTCATCTCGCTGGTTTCGAAGCAGCCGCCCTGGTCGATGCTCACGTCGATGATAACGGAGCCAGACGCCATGCTGGCCACCATTTCTTCCGATACCATAAAGGGTATGCGGCCGTCTTCCACGGTGAGGGCCCCAATCACCACATCGGCGCGCCGAATTTGCTGGCTGAGGGCAAACGTGTCGAGCGTGCTGGTGTAAAGCTGCATGCCCAGGTTGTGCTTGAGACGGCGCAGCTTGTAGAGGTGGTTGTCAAATATTTTTACTTCGGCCCCCAAGCCAGTGGCGGCTCGGGCGGCGTACTCGGCCACCGTACCAGCCCCCAGGATAACGACTTGCGAGGGCGGCACGCCCGTGATGCCGCCCAGAATAATGCCCTTGCCCTCGTTGGAGCGGGCCAGGTATTCAGCGGCAATGAGCATGACCGTGGAACCGGCAATTTCGCTCATGGCCCGCACCACGGGGCGTGCGCCGCTGGGGTCTTTCATCAGCTCGAAGCCAATGGCATTAATTTTTTTGCGGGTCAGAGCCGAGATATACTCCTGGGTCATGGAGCCCATTTGCAGAGCTGAAATCAGGGTTTGGCCAGGGTGCAGCAGTTCTATCTCATCGAGTGTGGGCGGGGCTACTTTTAGCAGTACGTCGGCCTTAAACACTTCCTCGGCCGAGTAAGCAATTTGAGCACCGGCCTCGGAATAGGCATGGTCGGCGTATTTACTGGGCTCCCCGGCGCCGGCCTCTATGAGGACTTCGTGGCCTTCGGTTACGAGGTGCTGCACGGCTTCCGGCGTCAGGCCAATCCGGTTTTCCTGGAGCGAGGTTTCGCGGGGCAACCCAATGAAGAGCTTGCGCTTGCGCGTTTCCACGGCCAGCATCGACTCCTGGGTGAAATAGGCGCGGCTCGTAGCCAGTGACTCAAAACCAGATGGAAGCTGTTCGGCCATGTTTTCAGTTAACAGTTATCAATTAGCGGGTTTGCAACAAGAATGCCGCATGGGGCAAGTGCCTTATTAAAACGCTAATCAGCAAGCATTAATGTTAATTATTAAGTAATAACTGTTATTTGAATGCTCCGGGCTTCGGCACTTAGTACGTCCAGGCGCACCTCAAGCCGGGGCTCCGGCAATAACTCAGCCACGCGGGCTGGCCATTCCACCAAACAAAGATACCCGGAATCGAGGTACTCTGCGGCGCCTATTCGCTCGGCTTCGTTGATGGAATCAATGCGATAAAAGTCGAAATGGTACACGGGCTGGTTGCGCCCGTCGCGGTACTCGTTGACCAGGGCGAAGGTGGGGCTGCTCACGTCGTCGCCGATGCCTAGGGTGCGCGCCAACTCACGAATGAGTGTGGTTTTGCCAGCTCCCATCTCGCCCTCAAAAGCCACCACCTGGCACCCCGACTTGGCAATGGCCACTTGTACCTGATGAGCGGCAGCGGGTAGGCTGGCCAAAGTAGGAACTTGGATAGTTACAGGAAGCATGTGGCAAATTTACCTGCTGTGCAGCAATAGCACATCCCATTTTGGATTATTGGCGACTGTGCTCCACCTTTACGTTTCGCCACGTGCTCTAACGTGTTCACTTAAAAGGGGGTACAGTGCGTGCATGTACCTACCTTTTTTAGTATTACCTTAAGCGAAGCAACCAGCCGCTAGTTGGTTTGCAATTGCACTTCCAACTTCTACCCAGTTATCATTACATGTTCAATTTCGCCCCAACTCGGTGCGTGCCCGTGCCTTCTCCCAGCATGCGGTGGCTACTACTTAGCCTTGTGCTATTATCGCCACAAACCCTTTGGGCTCAGCAGTATGCCAGTGTAACCGGGTCGATTGCCAAAAGCACCGGCGGGCCCATCGAATTTGCTACGGTTACGCTACACTTGGCCGCCGACTCATCGGTGGTGAAAACTGAATTCAGCGACGGGCAAGGCGCGTTTCGGTTGGATGCAGCGGGTGACACCTACCTTGTATCGGTGGCACAAGTGGGCTTTAATCGGTACTGGAGCCCGGCGTTTAAAGTCACAGCGCCTGGCCTGGCCCTGCCGAGCATTCAGTTAGTGCCCAGCCAGGCCACCGCCCTCAAAGATGTGGTGGTAACGGCGCGCAAGCCCCTTTTCGAACACAAGGGCGACCGCATTGTAGTTAACGTAGCCGACAGCCCGCTTTCCTCGGGAGCCACTGCGCTGGATGTGCTGGGCCGCGCCCCCGCCATAACGCTGGATTCTTACGAAAACATTAGCCTGCGCGGGCGGCAGGGCCTGTTGGTCATCATCGACGGCAAGCGCACCCCCCTCACGGGCCGGGAACTAGCCGATTTTCTGCGCTCCCTGCCCGCCGAGCAGCTTCAAACCATCGAACTCATTACCAATCCGCCCGCTCAATACGATGCGCAGGGTGGAGCGGGCATCATCGCCATCAACCTTAAGAAAGACCAGCGCCTGGGCACCAACGGCAGTGCCAACATCAGCTACGGCCGCGGGGTGTATGGCAAATTCACGAGCGGACTGTCCCTGAATCACCGCAGCAAGAACACCAACATCTACGGCAGCTACGCTTATACCGAACGCCGAGGATTTGTGCTGCAGAACTTCAGCCGACAGTACTTGGCCACGCCTCAGCTGCCCTTTGCCAGCAGTGTCATTGCCAACGAGCAGCGCTCACACCTGCGCTCCCACAGCGCCAAGACAGGCCTGGATTTAGCGCTGACGGGGCGAACGTTGCTGGGAATATCAGCTACCGCGCTGCTTAGCGATACCAACGCCGGCACGGACAACAAAACTTTGATTTACAACAAAGAGAACGATGTTTCGGGCCGCTACTATTCCAGGTCAGAGCAGGACATCAACCGGCCCAATGGCACGCTAAACTTCAACCTTCGCCACTCTTTCGCCGACTCGGCCAATGCAAGCTCCCTCACGGCAGATGCCGATTTTGGTCGTTACGATATCAACCGTCTGCAGGAGCTACGCACGGTTTTCGAGCAGCCCGCATTTCCCAACAGCGTGCTTTTGGGGGACCAGCAGAGCAAGCTCACCATTCAGGCGTTGAAGTCTGATTTTAGCCAGCCCCTTCCCCACCGGGCTCGCCTGGAAATGGGCGTAAAGGCTACTCGGGTAGTCTCGGATAATATCGTGGTTTTCGACCGCATTACCAATGGCACCACCACGCGTGACAATGTTATTTCGACCCCCTTCCGCTACGAGGAAAACGTGAATGCGGCCTACGTAAGCGTGCGGGGCATACGCGCCGGAACGGCCCTGCAAGCGGGCCTGCGCGCCGAACAGACCAATACCCTAGCCGCCATAGAGGGTGCTGGTTCGCTCCGGCAGAATTATATGCAGCTTTTCCCGAGCGCTTCGCTGCAACGCACGCTTAGCGAGCGGCATGCTCTAGCGGCAACACTAGCCCGCCGCATCGACCGTCCTAGCTACGGGCAGGTCAACCCGCTCCGCACCTACTTTGACATCACTTCCTACCGCTCGGGCAACCCCACTCTGGTGGCTCAAACCAGCTACAACGTTGAGCTGACCCATACTTACCGCCAGAAATTCATCACCGCCCTAGCCTACGCCCAAACCGACCGGCCCATTGTGAACGTGGTGCAGCCCTCCCCCGATGGCGGCCGCCTGGTGGTGAACCGCGACGTGAACCTGAGCACCCAGCACTATTATGCACTCAGCCTTACCGCACCGCTCGAACCTACCAAATGGTGGACGCTCTACGCCAACGGGGTATTCTATTACTCCCGCTTTCAGGGCGAATTGGCTGAAACCAAGCTTGACCGCAGTCGGCCGGCCTTTTTGTTCTCGGCCAATAACAACTTCACCCTGCCCCGCGGGTGGGCAGCCGAGCTGAACGGCAACTTTCAGTCGCGTGAAATCTGGGGGTTTGAGGATGCTCGGGCGCGTGGACAAGTGGGGGCCAGCCTGCAAAAAAGCCTGTGGAACAAGCAAGGCTCTTTTCGCCTGAATCTGACGGATATTCTTTACACTAACATCCTCCGGGCGACGTCGGATTACGCCAACTTTTCCGAGACCTTCCGTTTCGCGCAGGATAGCCTGGTGATGACAGCCGCGTTAACTTACCGCTTCGGCAACAGCAAAGTAGCCGCCACGCGCAAGCGAATCGTGGGCGCCGATGATGAGCTCCGACGGGCCGGCGGGCAGTAAAACGGGGACCTGCGCCCCAAACCCAAGGACTGCTTCAATTGAAAGCTTGCGACCACAGCTAGGCAATTATTCCTGCGCAATGCCTCGATGCATATTGCAGCGATGACCCTTTCTTGCCCTTCTTTGGCTGCTAGCGATGAGCGGCTCATCATCTTACCCGTAACTGAAAAGCAGTAGTACACCAGCCCGATGCAGGCAATTTGCTCGCGCTGAAATACCTTCGCGGGCCAGTGTGGCATTTCTTTTCAAGTTTTTCTTATGCAAGTTTCAAAGATGGCGGCCGGCCTTAGCGGCTCCGAGATTATTCGAATTGGCAACCAGGTAAGCGAGCAGGTGCGTCAGGGTGCCAACATTTGCAACCTGACCATTGGCGACTTCGACCCCAAGATTTTCCCCATTCCGGCCGAGCTTAACTCGGGCATTACGCAGGCTTACCAGCAAGGCCTCACCAATTATCCCCCTGCGGCGGGCATGGGCGAATTGCGCGAGGCGGTTTCCGAGTTTTTGAAGACGCGTCAGGGGCTGGACTATGGCCCGAACGATATTCTGGTGGCCGGCGGCTCTCGCCCCCTCATCTACGCTACCTACCGCGCCCTGGTCGACCCCGGCGACCGGGTGGTGTTCCCCCTGCCGAGCTGGAACAACAACCACTACTGCCACCTCACTGGTGCCACGCAGGTGGCCGTGCCCACGCAGCCGGAAAACGACTTTATGCCCACCGCCGCCGACCTGGCTCCTCACCTACCGGGGGCCACCTTGCTGGCTCTGTGCTCCCCGCTGAACCCCACGGGCACGGTGTTTACCAAAGCCGGCCTCGAAGAAATCTGCGACTTGGTGCTGGCCGAAAACAAGCGCCGGGGCGCCGATGAAAAACCACTCTACGTTCTCTACGACCAGATTTACTGGCTGCTGACCTTCGGCGAAACCCAACACTTCGACCCCATTAGCCTGCGGCCCGAGTTGCGCCCTTACGTCGTTTATATCGATGGCATCTCTAAGTGCTTTGCCGCTACCGGCGTGCGCGTGGGCTATAGCTTTGGCCCCACGGCTATCATCGATAAAATGAAATCCATCCTAGGACACGTAGGCGCCTGGGCTCCCAAAGCCGAGCAGGTGGCCACTGCCCATTTCCTCCCGGAAGCCGGCGCCGTCGACTCCTTTATTAGCGATATGAAAACCCAGCTGCAAGGTTCACTGCAAGCACTTTTCGAAGGCTTGAAAGACCTGCAGTCCCAAGGCTATCCCGTTGATGCTGTGGCCCCTGCTGGCGCTATCTACCTTACCGCCAAAATCGATGTACTCGGCCGCACCGCGCCCGACGGCACGGTACTAGCCACCACCGCGGAGCTGACCTCTTACCTGATTTCGGAGGCTAAGCTGGCGCTTGTTCCTTTTAGTGCTTTTGGTTCGCCCGCTTCGGAGCCGTGGTTCCGCGCCTCGGTTGGTGCTGAGACAGTGGAGTCGGTTTTAGCAGCGCTGCCGCGGCTGCGGGCTGCTTTGGACAAAATTAAATAGCGGATATTATCGTGTGTAATTTTCATTGACAAGCATATGATGCTTGTCAATGAAAATTACCTCCATGAAGAGTAACCTTGTCTTTGCTTGCCTTCTAATTGGTTTGCAGCACCCTTCAGAAGCTACAGCGCAAGCTGTACTAACAATTTCTCCTAAAGCAGTGGACGTGGTCGGTGTGCAGGCACCTCGTATTACAATCAATACAGCAGCTTCTGATTCGCTGAGAAAACGTTCCTTCCGGTATGGCCCTCCACTAAGCTGGTATGAGAATCATCAAGAACCCCTTTATGTGATTGATGGCAAAATAGCTGACAGCGAAACCCTAAAGAGCATCAGCCCACAAGACATCGAAAACATTGACGTTATCAAGGGAGTACGAGCCGTTACTTTTTACGGCCATCTTGGTGCTGGCGGCGCTATTATCATCACAACTAGGAAGCCACGAATAAATCAATCAAAAGAAAAGGGCCGCCTCGATTGAGGTGGCCCTTTTCTTTTGCGTTAGCACTAACTATTAGCCCTTCGCGGTCAGCGTCACATAAGGAATGATACATTCCTCCAGCGAAATACCGCCGTGCTGGAACGTGTCCTTGTAGTAGTTCACGTAGTAATTGTAGTTGTTGGGGTACGCGAAGAAGTAGTCGCCAATGGTGAATACATACGCCGTGCTCACGTTTTCACGCGGCAGGAAAATGCTTTCCGGCTTGCGCACCACGTACACGTCGCGCGAGTCGTCGAAGCCCAGGTTTTTGCCGTGCTTGTAGCGCAGGTTGGTGTTGGTGTTCCGGTCGCCCACAATCTTGTAGGGGCGCTTGCAGCGGATGGTGCCGTGGTCGGTGGTGATAATGAGCTTGCCTTTCTTGTCGGCAATGGTTTGCAGCATCTCATACAGCGGTGAGTGCAGGAACCACGAGCGGGTGATGCTACGGTAAGCCGATTCATCGGCCGCCAGCTCCCGAATCATGGCCATATCGGTGCGGGCGTGCGAGAGCATGTCCACGAAGTTGTACACGATGACGTTGCACTTGTAGTTGTTGTGCAGGTTGCTCATCTTGCCCAGCAGGTCCTTGCCGGCCTGCAGGTTGGTCACTTTGTGGTAACTGTGCTTCACCTTCTGGTTGTTCTTCTGGAAATTGATTTCCATGAACTCGGCCTCGTGCAGGTTTTTGCCTTCGTCGTCGTCGTCGGTCACCCACAGGTTGGGGTATTTCTTCTGAATTTCAGACGGCATCATGCCCGAGAAAATGGCATTCCGTGCATACGCCGTGGTAGTGGGCAGAATGGCGTAATACATCTCCTCGCTGTCCACGGTGAACATCTCGGTGATGATGGGCTCAAGCACCTTCCACTGGTCGTAGCGCAGGTTGTCAATCAGCACGAAGTACACAGGCGTGTCGCCAGTGGCCTTCAGCGTAGGGAACACCCGGTCCTTGAATAGCTGGTGCGACATAAGCGGCGCGTCCTTGTCGTCACCATTTACCCAGTCTTCGTAGCTCTCCGTAATGAAACGACCGAAGTAGGTGTTGGCTTCGTCTTTCTGCATGTTGAAGACCTCGGCCATGCTCTTGCCTTCGGTCTCGTTAATTTCTAACTCCCAGTACACCAGCTTTTTGTACACCTCGGCCCACTCGGCAGGCGAAAGACGGTCAGAAAGCTGCATGCCCAGCTGGCGGAAATCGCGCTGGTAACCGCTGTTGGTGGCTTCGCTCACCAAACGTTTGTTGTCGAGCACCTTTTTAACGGAAAGCAGAATCTGGCTCGGGTTCACCGGCTTGATGAGGTAATCGGCAATTTTGGCGCCGATGGCCGATTCCATGATGTGCTCCTCCTCGCTTTTGGTAATCATCACCACCGGCACCGTGGGGCGGATGGCTTTGATTTCGGTAAGGGTTTGCAGGCCAGTGAGGCCGGGCATGTTCTCGTCGAGAAACACCAAGTCGTAGCTCTGCTCCTGAATTTGCTCGATGGCGTCGGCGCCGCTGTTAACGGGCGTCACATCGTAGCCTTTTTCTTTAAGAAATAACAAATGGGGCTTGAGCAAATCGATTTCATCGTCGGCCCAAAGAATTGTAGTTTGTTGCATAGTAAAGCGCCAAGAGAAAGGTGGCGAATCAGAAATACGGTGCGCACGAGGCGTCCGTGGGTGAATGTTGCCAAGCGTTTAGGCTCCAGCGTAGGGAGTAAACGGTAGAATGAGCACCCTAGTGCCCTACCCACCGGCCAAACCTTAAAGCTTTACCGTAAACGAGGCAGTTTGGTTATTCAATTGTCGTTAGCTGAACAGTGAGCCCCGCGGTAGGCCAAAGGTCTCACATCTGCCCAATTCGGTTGCGCAAAATGGCAGTCAGTCCCCCACAATCGCATAAACCCCACCGGGCTGTCGTTCTTTTGTACCACGAAGTCTTGGTTCTTCGCCCCGTTAGCCTATAGCTAACGCTTTATATGAATAAAAAGAAAATTTTTAACGACCCGGTGTACGGCTTCGTCACCATTCCCACAGAGCTGCTGTTTGACCTCATCGAGCATCGTTATTTCCAGCGGCTGCGGCGCATTCAGCAACTGGGCCTCACTGGCTTTGTTTACCCCGGGGCGTTGCACACGCGCTTTCACCACGCGTTGGGCGCCATGCACCTCATGTCGTTGGCGCTGCGCACGCTCAAAGACAAGGGCGTGAAGATTTCGGCGGCCGAGGGCGAAGCTGCGCTGGCGGCCATCCTGCTGCACGATGTAGGCCACGGCCCCCTCTCCCACGCCCTGGAAACCGCCATTTTCCAGGATGTGCCGCACGAACAGCTCTCGCTTTTTCTGATGCAGCGCCTCAACGTTGAGTTTGAAGGCCGCCTGACCCTGGCCATTGAGATGTTCCGCGGCAGCTACAAGCGACCCTTTTTTCATCAGCTGGTGAGCAGCCAACTCGACATGGACCGCCTCGATTACCTCAACCGCGACTCTTTTTACACCGGCGTGGAAGAAGGCCGGCCCGGCGCCGACCGCCTCATCAAAATGCTGCGCGTGCACGACGAACGGCTGGTGCTGGAAGAAAAAGCCGTGTATTCGGTCGAGAATTTCCTGGTTAGCCGACGCCTGATGTACTGGCAGGTGTACCTGCACAAAACCGTGACCAGCGCCGAACAAATGGTCATTCGGGTGGTGCAGCGCGCGCGCGACCTGGCCCGCCAAGGCGTAGACGTACCCGCTAACAGCTGCCTGGGTTATTTTCTGGGCCGGGCCGTGAGCTTGGACGATTTTGAGCGCGACGACAAAATACTCAGCCACTTCGTGGAGCTCGACGACCACGACTTTTGGTCGGCAATAAAGAACTGGGCCAGTCACCCCGATAAGGTCCTCAGCTACCTTGCCAAAAGCATCCTACACCGTAACCTGCTCAAAATTGTGCTCGCCCCTGAGCCCTTCGACGAGGAGTTTCGCCTGGGCATTCAAGAGTTGATTGAAGAAAAATTCAACCTGCCGCCCGCCGAAGCCGCCCTACTCATGATATCCGGCCGCCTCAGCAACAGTGCCTACAACGCCGAAAGTCAGGAGCCGATTGAAATTTTGACCAAAAGAGGCGACGTTGTGAACGTAATGGAAGCTTCCGACTTGCCTAATATCCGGGCCCTCAGCCAGCGCGTCGAAAAGTTTTATATCTGCTACCCAAAGGAGATTGTGTAGCGTGAGCATCAATACCAATAACCTCATGCTGAGCGGAGCCGAAGCATCTCGCTCGCATCGTCCTCACAATTGAGTTACTACCACACGCATACCACACGCGAGATTCTTCGGCTCTGCTCAGCATGACGGCCTTTAAGCCCGCTAGCCTTAATTTTGCCCGCTATGGAATTTACTGTTCAGCAAATCGCCGAAGTCCTCGGCGGCACCGTGGAAGGCGACGCCACCCAACGCATTTCCAGCTTAGCCAAAATAGAAGAAGCCCAGGCCGGTTCCCTCACCTTCCTGTCTAACAATAAATACGAATCCTTTTTATACGAAACCGGCGCTTCCGCCGTCATCGTAGCCAACACCCAGGAGTTGCGCTCGGCCATCAAGCCCGCTCTTATCCGGGTTGAGTACCCGTATTCGGCCTTTAGCCAGCTGCTGGAATTCTACGCCCAGGCCACTCGCACCGGCAAGCGGGGCGTCGAGCAGCCTTCCTTTATCGGCGAAGGCTCCCAAATTGGCTCAGGGCACTACCGGGGAGCTTTTTCTTACATCGGTGATAACTGCAAGTTGGGCGAAAATGTGCTCATTTTCCCGCATGCCTACATCGGCGACCGGGTCACAATTGGCGAAGGCAGCGTCATTCACGTCGGGGCCAAAATATATGCCGACACCGTCATTGGCCGGTTTTGCGTGGTAAAAGCCGGTGCGGTGGTGGGCTCCGACGGCTTTGGTTTCGCGCCCCAGCCCGATGGCTCCTACAAGGCCATTCCGCAGATTGGCAACGTGGTGCTGGAAGACTACGTGAGCATCGGGGCCAACGCCACGGTCGACTGCGCCACGTTGGGCTCCACGCGCGTGGGCCGAGGCAGTAAAATTGACAACCTCGTGCAGTTGGCCCACAACGTGGAAATCGGCCAGCATACGGTTATTGCGTCTCAAACGGGCATCGCTGGCTCGGCCAAGATTGGCGACCATTGCGTGCTGGCCGGGCAGGTCGGAATGGCCGGCCACGTCACGCTAGCCAACAAAACCACCGTCACGGCCCAGTCGGGCGTGGGCAAGAACGTGAAGCAGGAAGGCCTGATTCTGCAGGGTTCTACCGCCTTTGATTTCAAGCAGAACCAACGCGCCCAAATCGTTTTTCGGCGGCTGCCCGAATTAGAGCAACGCGTGGAGCGGCTGGAGAAGGCTAAAAGCGCGACGGAAAAGCCCTAGCTTTGCGGCTTCTTAGTTGCCAGTTGCTCGTTGTCAGTCGCCAAGACTTTGTCTTTGAAACACGCACAACTGACAACCGGCAACTGACAATTGACCAGAATGAACGACAAGCAACATACCATCAAGGCGCCCGTCACGGTGCGCGGCATCGGACTGCACACGGGCGTAGAAGCCACCATGACGTTTTGCCCCGCGCCGGTGGGCCATGGCTACAAATTCCAGCGCGTGGATTTGCCCGGCCAGCCCGTCGTGGATGCCGACGTGGACAACGTGGTAGACCTCAGCCGGGGCACCACCATCGAGCAAAACGGGGCCCGCATCAACACCGTGGAGCACACCTTGGCGGCGTTGGTGGGCATGCAGCTCGACAACGTGCTCATTCAGCTCTCAGGCCCCGAGCCACCCATCATGGACGGCTCTTCGGCTGAGTTCATCAAGGCTCTCCAAACGGTAGGACTGGAAGAGCAGAACGCCTTGCGTAACTACTACGAGATTCCGGAGAGCATTCGCTACGTCGACAATGCCCGCGGTGTCGAAATTGCGGCCTTGCCCCTGTCCGACTACCGCCTCACGGTGATGGTGGACTACAACTCCCCGGTGCTGGGCTCGCAGCACGCCACCCTCACGGATATTGGCCTGTTTGGCGAAGAAATAGCCTCCTCGCGCACGTTCTGCTTCCTGCACGAGCTGGAGATGCTCTACAAGAACAACCTCATCCGCGGCGGCGACCTCAGCAACGCCATTGTGGTGGTAGACCGCGTCGTGACGGACGAGGAGCTCAACGACCTGGCCAAAATGCTGGGCAAGCCCCGTGTCTCGGTCAAGAAGGAAGGCATTCTCAACAACGTCGACCTGCGCCACAAAAACGAGCCAGCCCGCCACAAGCTGCTCGACTTGGTGGGCGACCTGGCCCTCGTGGGCCGCCCGCTAAAGGGCCAGATTCTCGCGGCCCGCCCGGGCCACGCGGCCAACGTGGCCTTCGCCAAGCGCATCAAGAAAAAGATGCTCGAAGCCCGCAGCAACCCCGTGCCGGTGTACGACCCAAACCGCGAGCCCGTGATGGACATCAACCGCATTATGCAGGTGCTGCCCCATCGCTACCCCTTTTTGCTGATTGACAAAATTATCCATCTCGACGACCACATGGTGACGTCAGTGAAGAACGTGACCATGAACGAGCCCTTCTTCCAGGGCCACTTCCCGGGCAACCCCGTCATGCCCGGCGTGCTTCAGGTGGAGGCCATGGCCCAGACCGGTGGCATCCTGGTAATGAACACCGTGCCCGACCCCGAGAACTACTGGCAGTACTTTTTGGGCATTGAAAATTGCCGCTTCCGCAAAAAAGTATTGCCCGGCGACACAATCCTATTCCATTGTCAGTTGTTAGCACCAATTAAGCGGGGCATTGCCAAGATGCGGGGTCAGGCTTTCGTAAATGGCAAAGTGGTAATGGACGCTGAAATGAGCGCCGCCATTGTTCGCAAAGACGCTTAATTCATTTAACAATTAACAGTTACCATTTAACAATCGCTGCTTTGCCTCAAGTTTACGATGTTGCAGCGACCTGTTAAATGTTAAATGATACATGACTTTTGAGTACATGATTTCCCCCCTCGCCTACATTCATCCTTCCGCTCGTATTGCCCCTGGCGTAACCGTTGAACCGTTTACGACCATTGCGGCTGATGTTGAGATTGGGGAAGGCAGCTGGATTGGGCCGAACGTTACCGTCATGAGCGGGGCCCGCATCGGGCAGTTTTGCCAGATATTCCCGGGGGCCGTGGTAGGAGCCGTGCCGCAGGACCTCAAATTTGCCGGCGAGCAAACCACTGCCGTTATCGGCGACTACACCGTGATTCGGGAGTGCGTGACGGTGAACCGGGGGACCATCGACCGGGGCGAAACCCGCGTGGGCAGCCATTGCCTGCTTATGGCCTACGTGCACGTCGCCCACGACTGCATCATCGGCAATCACTGCATTTTGGCCAATACCGTGCAGGTAGCCGGCCACGTTGAGATTGGCGACTATGCCATTATAGGCGGCTCTTCAGCAGTACATCAATTTGTTAAGATTGGAACCCACGCCATGATTTCGGGCGGCTCGCTGGTGCGCAAAGACGTGCCTCCCTATGTAAAGGCTGGTCGCGAACCACTTTCTTACGCTGGCGCCAACTCGGTGGGCCTGCGCCGTCGGGGCTTCTCCGAAGAGTCCATCAATATGGTGCAGCAGCTCTACCGCACACTTTTCCTGGGCGGGTTTAACACTCACGACGCCCTGGCTCAGATTGAGCAGGAGCTCCCAGCTTCGCCCGAGCGCGAAACGGCCGTGGGCTTCGTACGTGCGGCTACCCGCGGCATCATCAAAGGCCCCAAGCGCGGCCGCCCCGATGGGGGCGAGGCGGAATAATCTCCTGGCTTGGTGTTGTCGGTTATTCGCACTGCGTTTGAGTTACGGCTTAATGCCAGAATGCCCTCCTTCTGACAACTGACAACGCCTAACCGCTAACTTCACCTTGCTAATTACTGCCACCGGCCTGGGCAAGCGCTTCCAACGCGACTGGATATACCGAGGCCTCACGCGCACGTTCCGGCCCGGCAGCGCCACCGCGGTGCTAGGGCCCAATGGTGCCGGCAAAAGCACGTTGCTAAACACGATTTCGGGCCAACTGTTACCCACTGAGGGCACGTTGGGCTTCTCAATGGCCGGGCAGCCCGTGGCCGTGGAAGACCTGCCCCAGCACCTGGCCTACGCCGCGCCATATCTTGAACTGCTGGAAGAGCTGACGCTGGTGGAGCTACTGCACTTCCATACTCAGTTCAAAGCGCTGCGGCCCGGTACCACCCTCGATGGGTTGATTGACCTGATGTACCTCGAGAAAGCCCGCCACCGGCTGGTGCGCGAGTTTTCATCAGGCATGAAGCAGCGCCTGAAGCTGGCGTTGGCCTTGTACGCCCAGGCCCCCCTGCTGCTGCTCGATGAACCTACTACCAACCTCGACGCAACAGGTGTGGCTTGGTACCAAGAACACGTGCAGGCTACCCGCCAAGGCCGCACTCTGCTGCTGAGCTCCAATGTGCCGGCTGAATACGCGTTCTGTGATGAACAATTACTGGTGACCGACTTTCAAAATACCCATACCAAAGATTAAGCTGGGGCGCTGCGCCAACTTCTTAACTTATTGGCGGAAACAAGGTGTACATTTCAGCTCAAACAAGCTCAATGCAAGGCTTGAGCTTACTTTTTACGCGTAAAATTCGGGTAAATAGTCAGCCGAAAAATCGCCCGGGCCGTATCTTCGCGGCCGCCTTAACCACAATTCTCCACCTCAATTTAATCCGCCCTGGCCATGATTGATGACGACGACCTGGACGACGACCTGCTCGCCGACGACGATATCCTAGACTCCTACGCTGCCAAAGGCGGCGCCGCCGCTCTTGGCAGCTCCGAAGACCGCCTCTCGGCCAAATATGCCGACTACCTGATGTGGACCGACACGGGCTCTTCCCACGACGAAGCCCTGGACTTGGCCAACATGACAGAGGAGGAGTTTGTGGAAGCCGAGCGTGCAGAAAATGCCGACCGCGGTGCCTTCACCAGCCTTGACGATGAGGAAGACGAGTTTGCCGATGATGACGACGACGATGCCGACGAAGGGTATGCCAGCGGCCGCGGCAGCCGCCGTGGCAGCAGCTTCGACAGCGACGACTTCTAGGCTCTTGTGTAAAGACAACCATTACAAAAAAGCCCTTGCTGAAAATTCAGCAAGGGCTTTTTCAATGCGCAACACTTTGCGGGTTCTACTTGCGGCCAAATACCTGCTTCAGGATGTCGGTGGTGCGAGCGGCGGGGTTCTTGCGAATCTTGCCTTCCTCGTTGGCCAGCAGGATAAACAAGCCGTCTACGGCTTTCTGCGTGGTGTAAGCCGTGAGGTCGGTTTGCACGGGCGTCATGAGGGGGATGCGGTTGTACTGGTTGGTCATTTTGGCGTAGGCCGCACCAGCGCCAACCTGGTCGATGGCGGCGCTGATGTCGGGACGGAACGTGGCTATCAGCTGCGCTTCAGTGGCCCGGCGCAGAAACTGCGTGGCAGCATCCGTCGAGCTGCTGGTAACCAAGCTCAGAGCGTCGGTAATGCTGATGTTGGCTAGCGCATTCAGGAAAATGTCCTTGGCCTTGGGCGCGGCAGCTTCGGCTGCCCGGTTGAGCTGGGTTTCGAAGGTAGCAATGAGGGTGTTCATGCCCGGAAACTTGCTCAGGGTGGTTTTCATCAAAATGGCATCTTCCGGGAAAGGAATGTGGATGTCATCGTTGGTATTAAAACCATCGGGCTCGGAGGCAAATTGCACAGCCTTGATGATGCCTTTGTTGAGGGCTTCTTTCACCCCCGCGCTGGCCTGGGCCTCGGTGAGCGGGGCGGGAGGCGGAACGGCAGCCGCCGCCGCCTTTTCTGCCGCAGCTTTGGCAGCAGCGGTCTTAGCAGCGGCTGCTTTGTTGGCAGCGGCCTTTTGCGTTGCTGCTTTTTGAGCCGCAGCTTTTTGAGCCGCAGCTTTTTTGGCGGCAGTGGTTTGAGCGTGGGCGGCGGGGGCCGTCGAGGCCAGAAGGCCAGCTACCAGCAGGGCGCTGGCAATGCGAGTGAACATGAAATAAACAGCTGCGACGGGAAAACCGGATAGCCCCTATGACTGTCCTTGGACCGCCGCTTATGCAAATTGCAGACAATTTTGCGGCCAAACCTATTTTTAACTCCTCAGTATGCCTGCTTCCACCCCGGTCCAATACCCTGCTGCGTTCACTCCGGCCTTCACCGCACCACCCGATGTGGAAATAATGACCATTGGCGATGAGCTACTTTACGGACAAGTAGTGGATACCAACTCTTCCTTCATGGGCCAGGAGCTGGGTAAAATTGGCTTGCGGGTGCGGCAAATATCTTCGGTTTCGGACCGCGCCGATGAGATTGTAGCCGCACTCGACCAAGCCCGTCAGCGGGCCCGGGTAGTGCTCATCACCGGCGGCCTGGGCCCCACCAAGGACGACCTGACCAAGCACGTGCTGGCCCGCTACTTCGGCTCGGAGCTGGTGATGCACGAGCCCACGCTGCTCCACGTGGAAGAAATATTCCGGCGTTTCCAGCGCCCCATGCTCGACGTAAACCGCCAGCAGGCCATGGTGCCTGCCAATTGCGAAGTGCTGCACAATGCGGTGGGTACTGCCCCGGGCATGTGGTTTGAGGACCAGGGCACGGTGTTCGTGAGCATGCCCGGCGTGCCCTTTGAAATGAAGCGGCTGATGACCGACCACGTGCTGCCGCGTTTGCAAGCCCGGTTTCACATCGCGCCCATTGAGCACGTGGTGGTGATGACGGCCGGCCTGGGCGAGTCGTTTTTAGCCGCAAAAATTGCTGATTGGGAAGAAGCTCTCCCCGTCAATATCAAGCTGGCCTATTTGCCTAGTTTCGGGGCCGTGCGCCTCCGCCTCACCGGCTCCGACGACGGCCTGCCCGACTTGCGCGGCCGCATGCTAGCCCTGCTGCCCGCGCTGCGCGAGCGCATTGGCGAGTACATCTTTGCCGAAGAAGAAACCACATTGGAAGCTGCTATTGGCAAGCTGCTACTGGCCCAGAACCTGACCATTGGCACTGCCGAAAGCTGCACCGGGGGCCTTGTGGCGCACCGGCTCACCAGCGTGCCGGGCAGCTCGGGCTATTTCCGGGGCAGCATAGTGGCCTACCACAACGACATCAAGCAGGAAGAGCTGAGCGTTAAGACCGAGACGTTGGCGCAATATGGTGCCGTGAGCGAAGCCACCGTACGCGAGATGGCCGAAGGGGCCCGTCGTCGCCTCGGCGTGGACGTAGCCGTGGCCACCAGCGGAATTGCAGGCCCCGGCGGAGCCACCGAGACCAAAAAAGTAGGCACCGTCTGCCTGGCCTACGCCGACGCTACCCAAACCATCAGCAAAGAATACGTCCTGGACCGCGGCCGGGCTCTGAACGTGGAATACGCCGCGCAATCCTTGCTGACCATGTTGCGCCAGGAGTTAGCCAACTTGCCAGCAAAGCCCTGAACTGCTTTTCACTAGCTTCACTTTAAAAAAGGCTTCTCAACGGCTGCCGATACTTGTCAGCGAAATCACATAACTCACTAGTTCGTGTGAAGTTCCGCTGCTGTACTTATGCCAAGGCCCAGGGCCTTGGCATAAGCCTGCAATTGCTGAGCCTGCTGCGGGAAAGCCGCCATCAGGCCTTTTTGACGTTACGGAGGGGAATAATTTTGCCCGAAGGCCATGCCAAGTAAAAATTATCCCACGGGACGGGCTTGACCTGGTATCGCGTTGGCGGCGAAGCGGGTGGAATGGGATTTTGGCCTCCCGAATTCCTTCCATTCAGGAGCACCACCGGGGCGGGCCTGTTATTGTCCATCGTCCCCATAACCCGCACGCACGTTTGACGGCGCAGTAAGAGCACGGGGCCTTCGCTCAGCTGCTCAAAAGGTAGCCTCGGGGCGCAGGTCCAGGCGCTCTGGTTGCCAGGCTAGCGTCCGAAACAGCCGAATTACGGTGGTATCATAAGTGATGGCAGCACAACGACAACGATTGCGCTGGGGCACCGCAACCTGCCCTTGCACGCCAAACGCTACCTCCTGCGCAGCTACGAACGTCCGAACGCCGCCATCGGGCCGGGTGAGTTGCAAAACATCGGCGATGAGCGCATCGAGATGGGGCCATCGAGGGTATCGCCACTCGCAAGCACCCCGCGGCCAAGTTTAAAATCCTGCCGAATGCCGGTGCTAGGCTGGGCACTGGCAACCCCGCTTCCCATAAGCCAGAGGCTCTCCAAAAACCAACGTTTCATAATTGTGCAGAAAAAAGAAACCCGATAATGCTTCCAAGACAGGAGCATTATCGGGTTTCTTTTAAGTATTCTTTTCTTATGCAGCTTCTGGCTCACCGCCAGGCACTTTGCGCATGATTTCATGCCCAAGTTTGTCCCGCTTGGTGGTGAGGTAGGCTTCGTTGTGCGGGTTGGAGTTGATTTCGATAGGCAGCGTGTCCACAATGGTGAGGCCGTAGCCTACGAGACCGGTGCGCTTGCGGGGGTTGTTGGTGAGCAGGCGCATTTCGGTGATGCCCAGGTCGCGCAGGATTTGGGCGCCCACGCCATAGTCGCGCTCGTCGCTCCTGAAGCCCAGCTCTTCGTTGGCCTGCACGGTGTCGCGGCCCTGTTCCTGCAGCTTGTAAGCCCTGAGCTTGTTGATTAAGCCAATGCCCCGCCCCTCCTGGTTCATGTAGACGATTACGCCGCGGCCTTCCTTGTCAATCTGGCGCATGGCCTGATGGAGTTGAGGGCCGCAGTCGCAGCGGCATGAGCCAAAAATGTCGCCTGTGACGCAGGAGCTGTGCACGCGCACCAGCACCGGCTCGGAACCGCTGATATCGCCTTTCACCAGAGCCAGGTGCTGCACATTGTTGCTGCGCTGGGTGTAGGCGTACAGGTCGAAATCGCCCCATTGGGTGGGCATTTTCACCGAAATGTCGCGATGAATGAGGCTTTCGTGCGCCAGCCGGTACTTAATTAAGTCCTGCACCGAAACCAGTTTCAGGTCCCACTTTTTGGCTACTATTTCCAAATCGGGCAGGCGGGCCATTTCGCCGTCTTCTTTCAGGATTTCAACCAGTACCCCGGCCGGCTCGAACCCCGCCAAGCGGGCCAGGTCGACGGCCGCTTCGGTGTGGCCGGCCCGGCGCAGTACGCCTTCTTTGCGCGCTTTGAGCGGGAAAATATGCCCCGGCTTGCCCAACTCTTCGGGCTTGGTGCTGGGGTCGATGAGGGCCAAGATGGTCTTGCTGCGGTCGGAGGCCGATATGCCGGTGGTCACCCCGTTCTTCAGCAAATCGACGGACACCGTGAACGGCGTGGCGTGCAGGGCGGTATTGTGGCCCACCATCAGGTCGAGGCCCAGCTCCTCGCAGCGCTGCTCGGGCAGGGACGCGCACACCAGACCGCGGCCGTGCGTAGCCATGAAATTGATGATTTCGGGAGTGGCGCACTGGGCGGCGCAAATAAAGTCGCCCTCGTTTTCGCGGTCTTCATCGTCGACGACAATGACAACCTTGCCAGCGCGGATATCGGCAATGGCGGATTCGATGGTATCAAGCATGGATGGGGTATTTCGGGCCATAACAACGAGGGCCGATGCAAAGTTAGCCCCTTAGGCCGAGGCAGCGCTCGCTGCCCCTGGCTAACCTTGCTGGAAGCGTTGGGTAGGGCGCCAAATGGTGGTTTTGATGCCCCGCAAATAGCGCCAGAAGCCCACTAAAAGAGCTGCATTCATGCTGTAGAAATGGGTAATGAACCGCAGCAAGCGCAGGTTTTTGCCAGCCCGGCGCAAGGCTGCATCCAGCAGCAGCAGCAGCGGCAACCCCAGCTGTCCGGCCAGGGCTAGCTGAAAAAACCACCCGTTTCCGCTGGCCACCAGTCCCGCAGTGGCTGCCAGCAGCACCAGAAGCAGCACCGGCGTATACCACCGCAACACCTTGTGCGACCACAACGCAAACGCTACTCCCCGCCAAGGGGGCCACAACAGTGCCCGAAACTCCTTAAGATTCTGGAAGTTGCCGGCCGAAATGCGGGCTTTGCGCCGGAATTCTTCGGGCAGGCGGTCCGACACGTCTTCATAGCACACCGCATCCAGCTCATTGATGGCCTGGTACCCGTCGCGCAGCACGGCCAGCGTGATATAAAAGTCATCAACCAAAAAATCAGCGGGCGCTGGATGGTAGCAGGCCCGCCGCACCGCGAAGCAGCCGCCAAACGCTCCCATCATGCTGCCCCACACCACCCCTTCCTGGTACTTGATGAGGTTCTCGCGCTCCAGATAGGCTTTTTCCTGCCCGGAAATACCCTCGGCCCGGTGCTCGGGGTTGATAATGTGCCCGCCCACAAGGCCAATGGCCGGCTGCCGGAAATGCTTGACGAGGTGATAGAGCGTGTCGGGCGCAAAAAACACGTTGGCGTCGGTGAGCACCAGAATTGGTGCGGTTGCCTGCTGCGCCAGGTTCTCGATGACGCCGGGTTTTCCCGTGCGCTCGGTGTATACCTCCACGCGTAGCTGCGGGTACTGCTGGGCCAGTGCGGCCAACAGGGCGTTGGTTCGGTCCGAAGAATTATCTGAGCCCACCAAGAGTCGGAGACGGTCGAGCGGATAAGTGGTGGCAAACGTGCTGCGCACTTTTTCTTCAATCACCGCCTCCTCATTGTGGGCGGCCAGTAGAATATCGACGGCAGGCAGCTCGGCTGCGGTAGGGAGATACACGTTGCTGTTCTGACGCCGGCCCCGGGCCAGCCGGGCCAGCAGCACCGGAAACAGGACGTAGCTGTGCCCGACCAGCAGCAAGCAACCCCAAAACAGCACCATCAGCAAGCCCGCACCCATCAGGACTTGGCCGGCTGCAGCCGTTGGTAGAGGTCGAAAAAACGCTGCGTTACCCGACGGTTGTCGTAGAGGTCGGCGGCGGTGCGGGCAGCTTCGGCCGCAATTTGAGCGGTCGGCAGCTCGCCGCAGGCCCATGCGCGCAGGGCCGTCAGCCATTCTTCGGCCGAGTCGCGCAGCACGATGTCGTGTCCGTCGCGCACGGCAATTCCTTCGGCGCCGAGGCGGGTGCTGAGCACCGGCTTGCCCATTGTCATGCCCTCGATGATTTTGATGCGCATGCCGCCCCCGCTTAGCAGCGGCACCACCATCAGCTCATATTGCTGCATGAAGGTGGGGGCCGACTTCACAAAGCCGTGCACGACTACGTTGTCGGTTCGGGGCATCAGCAGGCTGTCGGGGGTGCCGCTGCCTGCAATGTGCAGCTCTACGTCGGGCATTTCGGCGTGGAAAGCGGGCCATACTTCGCGCAGCAGCCATTCCAGGCCTTCCAGGTTAGGCAGCCAGTTCAGCGAGCCTATCATGAAGAGCGTGCGCGGCTTGAGCGTGACGCTGGGGTCTGGTTGAAAGCGGGCCAGTTCCACGCCTGCCGGAATGAATTCCACCGGCTCGGGGCAACCAATGCCACGCAGGCGCTGGGCATCGTCGGGCGTGATGGCCGCCACGGCATCGAACTGGGGCAGGTGGCGGCGCTCAAACACTTCGAGCCGGCGGGCCATGGTGCGCAGCAGGAAACGCTTGACGGGGTTAGCCTCTCGCCCGGCCAGCATCTTCCAAATGGTGTGTTCGAGGTTGTGCGCACGCAAAACCAGCGGGGGCACCGTCAGCTCGGGGCTCTGCTGGCGGCCTAAATACTCAGCGTACCAGGCCACGAATGTGCCTTCCATTTGCACCAAATCAACTTTTTCGGTGCGCAACAACTCCACAAGCTTCTCTCCCACCGAAGGGCTGATGAACCGCTCCGCGATGTAGGGCTGGCGGCTAAAAAGCAGGTTTTTCAGGGCTCGTAGCGGCGAAATATCCGTATCAATATCCACCGTCACCAACCGAAAATTGGGGCCCAGGTGGTCGAGGGCAGTGGCGGACTGGTGATGCTTGGGCGTGTTGATGGCCAGCATCGTGACCCGGTGGCCGGCCTGTACTAAGCCGGCCGCCACGTCGTGCATGGCAATAGCTCCCCCGGTAGTAAGTGGAAACGGAACGCGAGGAATGAGTTGCAGGATGTGCATGGCTGGCATAAAGGTAGGAAGCGCCCGGAAGTAGCCGCACCGGGCTACAACTGCCGGAAGCGTACCTCAAAGTTCTCAATCTGCTCCTCGCTGCCGAGCACCAACAGGACGTCGCCCGGCGCTGGCACGTAGTCAACCGGCGGGCTCACGAGCAGTGAGCCCGTAGCTTGCCGGAGCCCAATAATGGTGGCTCCGGTGACGGAACGCACGTCCATCTCCCTGATACTGAGACCGCGCATCTCAAGTCGAATCTGGGCGTACGCCATTTCTTCGAGGCGGAGCTTGTCGGCGCTGAGGCCGGATATGAGGTCGAGGAAACGAATCACTTCCGGCCGCACCACCAGCTTGGCCATGTGCGAGCCTCCGATTTCATCGGGCATCACCACCGAGTCGGCTCCGGCCGAGAGCAGCTTGCTTTCCGAGGTTTTGAGCGAGGCGCGGGCAATGATTTTCAGATTCGGATTGAGGGCGCGGGCCGACAAAGCAACAAAAACGTTGTCGGCGTCTTTGGGCAGGGCCGTGATAAGGGCCGATGCACGCTCCACGCCTGCCTGAATAAGGACTAGGTCGGAAGTGGCATCGCCTGAAACCGAAAAGATGTTGCCTCCTGGCATGCCGTCGCCATTATAATCTTCACCGGTACGGCCCTGGGTGAGGTTTTTCATCAGCTCCTCGCTTTCTTCCACCACCACTACGCGGGCACCATTGGCCCGAAGCTCCTGGTAGGCACGACGCCCGTTGCGGCCAAAACCACAAACGATAACGTGGCCGCTGAAGCTTTTGATTTCCTGGTCGGTTCGATACATTCGGAATAGTTTACGCAGCTCGCCGTCAAAAATAAACGAAGACAAGACCGACACAAGGTAGGCCACCAACACGAGGTTGTAGAGGATATAAAAGGATACGAACACCCGCCCGGGGTCTGAGAGCGGATGCACTTCCCCAAAACCGACCGTCGAAATGGTGATGACGGTCATGTAAAAAGCTTCAATCAGATTGAAGCCCTCGATGTACATAAAGCCGCTCATGCCGATAACCAGGCTTAGCACGGAGAGCACAATGGCCAGAAGCAACCGGTTGAAGTTGAGGCCATGTAATATTCTGTCGTTCAGCATTTACTCATATTAGTCTAAGCCATCAACAATCCTATCGTAAGGCAGCAGCGCTGGCTAAATGAATAGTTAAATGTTGCCTGATATATCTTAAATAAATCAGGCACCCCGCGGAATCACCGTCCCTAGCATGCCGGCCAGCTGGTTGTCGAGCTGCTTGAGGTTTTTAATCTGACCGAGAATTTCGAACATCTCCGCGTCGTCGAGCCCCGGAACGCGCAGGCGCTCCATGGCCCGGTCGAGCTCGCGCTGCACGTGCACCTTGTTGAGGCGCAGCACGGCGTTGTCGCAGGCCAGCTTGGGCATGTCTACTTCGTTGAAAACGTAGATTTCCTTGGTGCGCCAGTTGGGGCTCAGCTCGTAGCGCTCGGTGGCCAGGTCGGTGATGAGGCTCCGGATGTCGGCCCGCTCGTTTTGGGCCAGCATGCGGGCGTCGGGGAAGCGGCCGGCCAAGAGCTCCTGGCGGCAGATTTCCCACATTTCGGCAAAGAGCGGCGTTTTGAAGGGCGCATCCTCCAGCTGATTGAGCAGGTAAGCGGCCACGCTGACTTCGGTTTCTACTTCGAGCGAAGAATACAGCACCAGCAGGCGCAGCACTTCCCGCTCACACACCTGGAGCATGTCGGGCAGGTCTTCCTTCTCGGCATCCGACGGCGTGGGCTGGTAGCTGACGCCCGCCCCGAGTATCTCTACCGTCGCCTCGTGGCCGCCATACATCAGCATTTCGGCCTCTTCCTCGTCCGACATTGGGCGGGCGGCCGGGGCCGGGCGGCTACTGCTGCTGGGCGGATAGCCGGTGTTGGCGCTGCCGGCGCCGTTGCCGTAGTTGCCGGCATTGCCGCCGCTGCTTTGCTTGGCTGCTGGGGACTTCACCAGCTTGTTATATTCGGTGATAAGCACTTGCTCGTCGATGCCGAACGTGGCCGAAGTCTGCTGCAAAAACACCTGTCGCTTGATGGCATCGGGCACCTTGGCAATGCTGTGGAGCACGTCGCGGATGGCCTCGGCCTTCTTCACCGGGTCGTTGCTGGCCTCGCGGGCCACCAGCGTGGTCTTGAATGAGATGAAGTCCTGGCTCTGGTTTTCGATGTAGTCGGTGAAGCGCTTGTCGCCGACTTTGCGAATGTAGCTGTCGGGGTCGTCGCCGTCGGGGAATAGCACCACGCGCACGTTTAGGCCGCCTTCGAGCAGCAAATCGGTGCCGCGCAGCGACGCTTTAATGCCAGCCGCATCGCCGTCATACAGCACCGTCACGTTATCGGAATACCGCTTGATAAGGCGAATCTGGCCTTCGGTGAGCGAGGTACCCGAAGAGGCCACCACGTTTTTAATGCCTCCCTGGTAGAGGCTGAGCACGTCGAGGTAGCCCTCCACCAGGTAGCAAACTTCCTGCGTCCGGATTGCCTGCCGGGCCTGAAACAGACCGTAGAGCACATCCGATTTGTGGTAAATGTCCGACTCCGGCGAGTTGAGGTACTTCGCCATCTTGTCATCGCGCTTCAGGGTGCGCGCCCCGAAGCCCACCACCCGGCCGCTGATGTTGTGGATGGGGAACATCACACGACCCCGAAACCGGTCGTAGCGCCGGCCGGTGTCGTGGCCCTGGTCGTCGGTTTTAGTGACAGTCAGGCCAGTTTTCTCGAGGTATTTTTTCTCGTAGCCGGCGGTTTCGGCGGCTTTCAGCAGGTCGTCCCAGCTATCGAGGGAGTAGCCCAGCTCGAACTGCTGAATGGTGCTCAGGTTCAGGCCGCGCTCTTTGAGATAGCCATAGCCAATGCTCATGCCCTCCTCGGAGTTGAGCAGGAGCTTGTGGTAGTGGTTTTTGGCCCAGTCGGAAACGATGAACTGGGAATCCCGCTCGTTCTGCTCCAGCTGCTGCTGGGGCGTTTTTTCCTCTTCCTCAATGGTAATGGCGTACTTCTTGGCCAGGTATTTCAGGGCCTCGACGTAGCTGGTGCCTTCCACGTCCATCACAAACTGCACCACGCCACCGGCCTTGCCGCAGCCAAAGCACTTGTAGAGTGACTTGGCCGGGTTGACGGAGAAAGACGGGGACTTTTCGTTGTGGAACGGGCAGGGAGCCCACAAATTCTGCCCCTTGCGTTTGAGCTGCACGAAGTCACCGACTACTTCTACGATGTCGGCGGTTTGAATAATGTGGTCGACTAGTTCTTTGGGGATGCGGGCCATCAGGGGCGAGATATCAATTACTGGCTTTTCAGAACGTCATGCTGAGCTTGTCGAAGCATCTCTACCGCTTCGTTGCATTTGGCTTTGATTAGTTCTGCGGTAGAGATGCTTCGACAAGCTCAGCATAACGTGCCCTCAAATGCGCACAGAACTCTACCTCCAACAAAGTTCGCCCTACTTCCGCTACCTCCTACCTTTGCTCCCGAATAAACTCCGCCGAAGATGCCCGCATACCGCCCCGAAGAAATTGAAAAGAAGTGGCAGGCCCACTGGAAGCAGCACCGCACCTTCCACGCCGACAACCACTCTGAGAAGCCCAAGTACTACGTGCTCGATATGTTTCCCTACCCTTCTGGGGCCGGATTGCACGTAGGCCACCCCCTGGGCTACATAGCCTCCGACATCGTGACGCGCTACAAGCGCTTGCAGGGCTTCAACGTGTTGCATCCCATGGGTTTCGACTCCTTCGGCCTGCCGGCTGAGCAGTACGCCATCCAGACCGGGCAGCACCCCGAAAAGACTACCCGCGAGAACATCACCCGCTACATTGAGCAGCTCAGCAGCCTGGGCTTCAGCTACGACTGGGAGCGCGAAATCCGCACCTCCGACGCCAGCTACTACAAGTGGACGCAGTGGATTTTCCTCAAGCTGTTTAACTCCTGGTATAACCTCGACACCGACCGCGCCGAGCCGCTAACGGAGCTCACCGCCCGCTTTGCCGAGCGCGGCAGCGAAGGCATCAACGCCGCCGGCGATGCCGATGAGCGCCAGGTGTTCACCGCCGGCCAGTGGCAGCTCTTCACTGAGCACCAAAAGCTGGCGGCCGTGCACCCCTACCGCCTGGCCTACCAGCAAGACACCTACGTGAACTGGTGCGCCGGTCTGGGCACCGTGCTGAGCAACGACGAAGTGAAAGACGGCGTCTCGGAGCGCGGCGGCTACCCCGTCGAGCGCCGCCTCATGCCCCAGTGGAACCTGCGCATCACGGCTTATGCCGACCGCCTTCTCCAGGGCCTCGACACCATCGACTGGCCCGATGCCGTGAAGGAAATGCAGCGCAACTGGATAGGCAAGAGCATAGGCGCTGAAGTCACCTTCCCGGTAAAAGACCACGAAAACGCCCAAATCAAGGTTTACACCACGCGGGTGGACACTATTTACGGTGCTACGTTCCTGGTGCTGGCCCCCGAGCACGAGTTGGTAGATGAGTTGACCACGCCCGAGCAACGCGCCGCCGTGGACGAGTACATCGCCGCCACCAAGCGCCGCTCGGAGCGCGACCGTATGGCCGACACCAAAACCGTGTCCGGTGTCTTCACCGGCGCCTACGGCCTGAATCCGGTTAACAATGAGCCCGTGCAAATCTGGCTGGCTGACTACGTGCTGGCCGGCTACGGCACCGGCGCCGTGATGGCTGTGCCCAGCGGCGACCAGCGCGACTACTTGTTTGCCCAGCATTTTGGCCTGCCCATCCCGGCTATTTCCGATGCCCAGCAGGGCCTCGACCAGCAAGCCGACCCCACCAAGGAAGGCCGCTACATCAACTCAGGCATCATCAACGGTCTCACCTATAAGGAGGCCACCCCAAAGCTCATCGCCTTCCTCGAAGAGAAAGGCCTGGGCCGCGGCAAGGTCAACTTTCGTCTGCGTGATTCCATTTTCGGCCGTCAGCGCTACTGGGGCGAGCCCATCCCGATTTACTACAAGGACGGCACCGCCTATGGCATCGCCGAAAGCGACCTTCCTTTGGTACTTCCCGAAATCGATGAGTACAAGCCCACTGAAACCGGTGAGCCGCCTCTGGGCCGCGCCCAAAACTGGCTCTACCGCGACCAGTACCCCTATGAGTTGAGCACCATGCCCGGTTGGGCAGGCTCGTCGTGGTACTACCTCCGCTACATGGACCCCACCAACGAAGCCCGCTTCGTCAGCGAGGAAGCCGAGCAGTACTGGGGCACCGTGGACCTCTACATGGGCGGCGCCGAGCACGCCACCGGCCACTTGCTCTACGCCCGCTTCTGGTATCTGTTTCTGAAAGACTTAGGCCTCGTGAGCGGCAACGAGCCTTTCCAGAAGCTGATTAACCAAGGGATGATTCTGGGGCGGTCGAACTTCGTGTATCGCATCAACGGCACCAATAAATTCGTCACACTGGGAAAGAAAGACCAGTACGAAACTACTGCTTTGCACGTCGATGTATCGATTGTTGAGAACGACATTCTCGATATGGATGCCTTCCGTAAATGGCGTCCTGATTACAAGGACGCCGAATTCATCACGGAAGACAACGGGACTTATGTGAGTGGGTGGGAAGTAGAAAAAATGTCGAAAGGCAAATTCAACGTCGTTAATCCCGACGTGCTTATCGGCAAATACGGTGCAGACGCCCTGCGTCTCTACGAAATGTTCCTTGGCCCGCTGGAGCAGTACAAGCCCTGGAACACCAACGGCATCAGCGGCGTGGGCAGCTTCCTCAAGAAGTTCTGGCGCCTCTTCCATCCCGAAGACGGTCCACTGGCCGTGACCGACGAGCCTGCGAACCCCGCCGAGCTGAAGGCCCTGCACAAGGCCATTAAGAAGGTGCAGGAAGACATTGACAAGTTCAGCTTTAATACCTCCGTGAGCGTGTTCATGATTACCGTGAACGAGCTGACGGCCCTCAACTCTCATAAGCGCGCTATCCTGGAGCCGCTGACAGTTCTGCTCTCCCCCTACGCCCCCCACCTGGCCGAGGAGCTGTGGCAGGAGCTGGGCCACGAGGCCGGCAGCATCAGCAGCGCCAGCTACCCCGAGTTCCGCGAGGAATATCTGGTGGAAGACACGGTGACGTACCCAATTGCCATCAACGGCAAGGTGCGCGAGCAGCTGCAGTTTGCGGCGGCGGCCACGGCCTCGGAGATTGAAACCGCCGTGCTGGCTACAGATTTCCTGGCGCGTTTTGGCGAAGGCAAATCGGCCAAGAAGGTGATTGTGGTGCCCGGCCGCATGGTGAATGTGGTAGTGTAATCATCATTGCTAAAATGCAAAACAAAAAAGCCCGCTGAAAATTCAGCGGGCTTTTTTGTTTAATAATATCCTAAATCGATTAGATGAGATAACTAAAATTCAATGAAAATCTAATAAGCCAAACTGGTATATTTGAATGTTTATTCCACACTCATTTATTTCATGAAAAAACTTCTACCACTGTTACTGAGCGCCTTCTCTCTGGGGGCGCAGGCCCAAAGCGCCCCGGCCTGGACCTGGGCCCGTTCGCTGAATAGCAGCGCCACTTCCACTTCCAGCTCGATTACCACCGATGCGGCAGGCAATACCTATGTAACGGGCAGTTTCACCCAACCCATTACCCTGGCACCAGGCACCGTGCTCACCAGCGCGGGTGGCGTAGACGGCTTTGTGGCCAAGTACGACGCAGCCGGCGCCCTGCTGTGGTCGCGCCAACTTGCAGGCACAGCCAATGAATTATTTCAGCAAGTTGTACTCGATGCCTCGGGCAATGTGACCCTGGTGGGCATGGCCAGCGACGGCACCACCTTAGGTAACTTCACATTCACGAACAGCGGCTTTGGTACCTCCCTCGTTCTGGCTCATCTCAGCGCCCAGGGCCAGGTGCTGAAAGTAGATGAAATTGGCAGCGGCTCTATCCTTCTTATCGTTTCAGACTTGGCCCTTGATGCGGCAGGCAATGCCTACGTTAGCGGCACCTTTGGAATCGACGCCACCTTTGGCCAGTTCAACGTCACAACACCCATCGTGGGCATGGACGTGACGGTCGACCAGTTTCTGGTAAAAGTTTCGCCGCAAGGCGTTCCGCTGTGGGTGCAGCAGGGCGGCCGCACCCCGGTTCCGGCCGGAACGCCGGGTCAGTTTCACTACAGCAGCTTGGCCGTTGAGCCCAACGGCACCAGCTACCTCACCTGGACCTGCAACCCCAACGCGGGCGATTTTGGCAGCATCCCGATGCCCCTAGGCTTCGGCAGCTTCGACGCAATGGTGGTAAAATACGACACCCAGGGCACACCCCTCTGGATATCAAGGGGCGGTAGCGCTGGCCATGACTTTGCGGGTCGCATAACCCTCGACGCCAGCGGCCGGGTAGTGGTGCCGGGCATGGTGCCAGCACCCGGCACGTTTGCCGGGCAGCAGGTGGCAGTCAGCAGCACTCCCATGGGCTTTCTGTGGGTAGTGGAGCCGGCTGCCGGAACCACGGTTTGGGTCCGCAGCATTGGCGCCACCCAAGGGGCCGCTTACCGGGCCGCAACCGCCGATGCGGCTGGCAATATTTACGTGGCAGGACACTATACCGGCCAAGGCACTTTGGGCACCACCACCCTCAACGGGGCAGGCGGGTTCGACGGCGTGGTGGCGAGTTACTCCGCCAACGGCGGGCTACGCTGGACCCAGCAGACTGCCGGCACCGGCGATGAAGCACCCTTTTCCATATCACTCGACGGCACCAACCATTTGGCAGTCGGCGGATTTTTGGGCGGTGCGGGCTTATTTGGCACGGTGGCCGTCACGGGCCAAAGTGCTGTGCCCAGCAATGGTGCTACGCCCGGCAATTTATTTGTGGCTCACCTGGGCAGCGTGACTACACCTACGGCCACCAAAGCGGCCCGCGCGGCCCTTTCCTTAGCCCTGTACCCCAATCCTGCCGCTACCGACGAGACCGTGGTGCTGCCGACCCTCCCCTCCGGTACCCTAACAACCATTACCGACGCAATGGGCCGCACGACCCGTCAACCTGCCGCCAGACTACTGCTTTCCGGGCTAGCTCCCGGTGTTTACGTAGTAGTGGCTCAGGCCCCCGACGGACAGCAGTGGGTCAATAGATTGGTGGTGAAATAGCGTTGCTCTCT
Source organism: Hymenobacter sp. B1770 (assembly GCF_049896385.1). Taxonomy (NCBI): domain Bacteria; kingdom Pseudomonadati; phylum Bacteroidota; class Cytophagia; order Cytophagales; family Hymenobacteraceae; genus Hymenobacter; species Hymenobacter sp. B1770. Next base: position 247,326 of record NZ_JAFCUF010000002.1, on the reverse strand, counting down.
ACTATCTTAAAAATAAAGGCCCGCTGCACAAGCAGCGGGCCTTTATTTTTAAGATGGCTAACCCTCACCCAACCTTGGTGTCTGCTTCAATTAGCTGATAGCCGCTGGCTTCGAGAGCTGCTCGGATAGCATCCAGGCCGGGGCCGTTGTTGTGGGTTGAGGCAATTTCTGCTTCGCCTTCCCCTATCCGGTCCACCACGAAGCCCAGGCCGGTTAGTTGCTCACGCACCTGCGCAATGGACTCCGGGCCCTTCATGTTGCCGATGGTCAGGACGTAACGCACAAGCTGGGAAAGCGCGGCATCGGGATTGTGTTTCGGAGAGTCCATTGCAGAGCAGGATTGGCTAGTAATTTTTTGCTTATTCGTTTAGCTGCAACGCAGTTATTGCGTTGCATGTTTCGCCCAGCTTTACCTTCCACTATGCCTTAAGGCATGAAGCCCGAATGCCGCGGGTCATGCTTGTTAGCTGCCTATCTGCAGGTTCCCCTGCTTGCTGCTTCTGATAGATGGTAAGCATTCTACAGGTCCACATTTGGTAAGTTCAGCATTGCATCTTTGTGTATAGGCAGCAAATTCTTAACTCTTCACGCACACGCTCATTTTGATGAACTCCCTAGTTTCTGGCAACTACCACCCGCTCCATGCTTTGCGCATTCTGGGTTTTTGGCTGCTCAGCCTCTCGCTTTCTTTTGAAAGCCAAGCCCAAAGTGTTTCAGCACCAACTGCTGGCTCGCTGCTTACGCCAGACCAGTTTCTGGGCTACAAGCTGGGCTCTCGCTTCACCACGCACGCCGAAATTTTGCGCTACGTCGACCACGTGGTGGCCCACACGCCCAGCCGCATGAAGCTGGTGCGCTACGGCAGCACTTACGAGAAGCGCCCGCTGGAAGTGGTGCAGATAGCTAGCGCCGAGAACTTTGGCCGCCTGGAAGACGTGCGCCACAATAACCTTAAACTCGCTGGCTTAGAATCCGGCACCGGGCAGCGCCAGCAGCCCGCCGTGTGCTGGCTGAGCTACAACGTGCACGGCGATGAAGCCGTGTCCTCCGAGGCCGTGATGCAAGTGCTCTACGACCTGGCCAACCCGCAAGACCAGCAAATGCAGGAATGGCTAAAAAATACCGTCGTCATCGTAGACCCCTGCGTGAACCCCGACGGCCGCGACCGCTACGCCAACTGGTACAACCGCGTGCACAACCAGGCCACCAACGCCAACCCCGATTCCTGGGAGCACCACCAGCCCTGGCCCGGTGGCCGCTACAACCATTACTATTTTGACCTGAACCGCGACTGGGCCTGGCAAACGCAGACCGAGTCGAAGCAGCGCATTGTGCTTTATAACCAGTGGCTGCCTGCCGTGCACGCCGACTTCCACGAGATGGGGCCGAACAATACCTACTACTTCTCCCCCGCTGCCAAGCCCTTCCACGCCGACATTACGCCCTGGCAGCGCAAGTTTCAGGACATTCTGGGCGACTACAACAAGGTGGCTTTCGACAAAAACAACTGGCTCTATTTCACCCGCGAAACCTACGACCTGTTTGCTCCCACCTACGGCGACACCTGGCCTACCTTCAACGGCGCCATCGGCATGACCTATGAGCAGGGCGGCGGCGGCCCCGCCGGCGTGGCCTATGCTCGACAAGACGGTGACACCCTCACCCTGGGCCAGCGCATTGCCCACCACCACTCCGCCAGCCGCGCCACCATTCAAGCCACGGCCGAACGCCATGATGACCTGCTGCGCGAATTCCAGGCCTACTTCACCAACGCCAAAAACAAGCCTCAAGGCGAATTCAAGACCTACGTTGTCTCGGCCGGCAACGACCCGGGCCAGCTGCGCAATTTTACGCAGTACCTCGACCGCCAGCAAATCAGCTACGGCTACGCCGCCAAGCGCACCAAAACCCGCGGCTACAACTACACTTCTGGCAAAACTGAAAGCGTCCAAATCGAGCCACGCGATGTGGTGGTGAGCATGTATCAGCCCAAGTCTACGCTAGCAAAAGTGCTGTTTGAACCCCGGCCGCAGCTAGAAGACTCTCTCACCTACGACATCACTTCCTGGGCTCTGCCCTACGCTTTTGGTGTAAAAGCCTACGCCCTCCCCGGCCGCCTCGACGCTTCCGGCGCCACGCCCAACCCCGCCATGGTGCGCGGCAGTGCGGCCGCCCCCGCCGAGCGCCCCTACGCCTACCTGGCTCGCTGGAACAGCCTGCAGGATGTCCGCTTCCTAAGCCGCCTGTTGCAGCAAAAGGTCAAGGTGCGCTACGCCAGCAAGGAATTTGAAGCCGAAGGCCAGAAGTTTGCCCCCGGCACCCTCGTCATCACCCGGACCGGCAACGAGGCCATGGGCCCGCTTTTCGACCAGCTGGTGCGCGCCCAGGCCGACTCGGCCGGCACGGTTGTTACGGCCGTGAAATCGGGATTTTCTACTTCCGGCCGCGACCTCGGCTCGGGCACCGTGCACTTCGTGAAGCAGCCGAATGTGGCCGTAGTGGCCGGTCCTGGTATCGACGCCACTGCTTTCGGCGAAGTATGGCACTTCTTCGAGCAGCAGCTCGGCTACCCCATCACCGTACTGGGCAGCGACTACCTCAGCCGCGTGTCGATGCAGAAATACGACGTTCTGATTCTGCCCAACGGAAACTACGCCGATATCTACCCCGATAAGGCCCTGGAAAGCCTGAAGGCCTGGGTGCGCGACGGCGGTAAGCTCATCGCCCTGGAAGGAGCCGCCAAATTCCTCTCTTCCAAGAAGGACTTTTTGCTTAAAACCAAAGCGGCTGACTCCGTTGCTATTAAAAAGGAAGCAAAAGCCAATCCCTACAAGCTGCTTCGCCGTTACGGCGATGCCGACCGTGAAGAAGCCGGCGAAGCCGTGCAAGGCAGCGTTTTTCGGGTACAGCTCGACAACACGCACCCGCTTGCCTTCGGCTACGGCGACACCTACTTTGCCCTGATTCGCACGCCACTGAACTACCGCTTCATGGAAAAAGGCGGCTGGAATGTCGGCGTGATTAAAAAAGACAGTTACTCGGCCGGCTTCATCGGCGCCAAGGCCCGCAAGGAGCTCACGGATACGTTCGTAGTAGGCACGCAGGAGCTCGGCAAGGGCGAGGTTGTTTACCTCGGCGATAATCCCCTGTTCCGCGCCTTCTGGCAAGGCGGCAAGCTACTGTTTGGCAACGCCGTATTCCTGGTAGGTCAGTAGCAGACCTTAAACCGCCTGTCATGCTGAGCTTGCGAAGCATCCTCTCCCCGACAAACGATTAGTGCTTGCGTTACAGGATGCTTCGCAAGCTCAGCATGACAGGCGGTTTATTGGCGAAGCGGGATGTTTGGCAGTGCAGACCTTTGTTTCGCTACTCTCTGGACTGCAAACTGAAAGGTTTAGTTTGAATAGATATCAGCGTTGATAAGTAAAGGCCTCGCCAACTAATTGGCGAGGCCTTTACTTATTAAACAAGCGCCGGGTGCAGCGCGAAATAAGAAACATGTTTAGCAGCTAAATCGGCAGCTACAACTCCACACTAACTGCTTTTGGCAATGATGCCAGCACTAGCTCATAGGAGTGGTCAATCAACTCGCGAAGCTGCCTAACGGGAGCGCCGGCATCAATAAGCACCGTGTTCCAATGCTTCTTGTTCATGTGGTAGCCGGGCAGCACGTAGTCGTGAGCTTCGCGTAGTTCTATGGCTCGCTCAGGGTCACATTTAAGATTAATGCTGCCGAAGGTGTCAATATCAGTGAGGGCGAAAATTTTACCGCCCACTTTCAGAACGAGGGTTTCGGGACCAAAGGGTGTTTCCTCCGTCACGCCGGGTTTGGCCATGCAATAATCCCGAAATTCCTCGATGTTCATCGACCTGGCAATTAGAATACGTAGCGTACTAACATTACCACCAAGCACACCAGAAACATCGCCAAGCTGAGCTTATTGATGAAGTGCATGGTCTTCATGTTAAAGTTGGTTTTGCGGTTGGGGTCTTTGCCGCGGAAGTAATAACCGAGGACCGGACCGAAGTTAAAAAGGTTTTTACCGTTCATGGCGCGTGGTATTTTGGTTCAGTAAAGTAACAAAGCGCAGGTCAGAATGATTTGCTTTTGCCAGATATTTTCTCATTCATTTTCAGTGATTTATCCTTGTGATTTCAAATATTAATGCTTTGAACCAAAGGGTTATATCTCACCAATTGCTCACCTTTATGCATCAAATCATACCATGCTAGAAATCAGGAATGACTGAGTCAATTTAGCCTTTTAGAACCTCTCTTGCACGAGCCGTCGCTCCCGCCACTCCAACTCCCCGGGCAACTCTACCGAGGCAAATTCCAGGTGCACCACGCGCCGCGGCCGGTTGCTAATGCTTCGATTTGAAGCATGCAATAGCAGTGGCCGCATGAGCATGGCTCCGCCGGCCGGCACTGCACATACTACCGCTGCGGGAGTGAGCGCGGGCAACGCAGCCGGTAATAAAACCCCGTGCTGGTGGGAGCCAGCCACGACCTTGAGCGCCCCGTTGCTGGCGTCACAATCATCAAGGTGAATACGAATCGTGCATACATTCTGGAGCACGTCCACAGGCGGCAGCACGGATATTCCCTCCGATTTGCTGGTCCAGGGGCCAAACCCCTGGACATCGGCCCGGCGGTCCACGTTTATCATCAAGTCCTGGTGCCAGGCCACCAACCAATTCGACAGCGCCGGCTTATCGAAATAGATAGACTTGACAAGGTGGCAACCGTCCGGAAAAAGCTGCCGCAGCAGCGTGCGCAGGACGGTCGTATCCAGGAGCGGCCACAATTCCGGCACCTCACCTACCACGTTCCGAATGGCAAACAACTCCTGGCTGCGCCGAAAATTGGGCCCGCTGCCTGGCGCACTCTCGATGCAATGAAGCAATGCCTTTACTTCAGCCGGCTCGTATAGGCCGGGCACAATGGCAAAGCCATCAGCCGGAAACTGGCCCAGCATTTTGTCCTGGGAAGCGCTTACTTTCATGTGCTGGCAAAGCTAAGGCAAGCAACCAATTTAGTTCTCGCGCACCTTTTTACCCAGCTTATTGCCCTTGCCCCACAATATCCCTCGACATGAAGAAAATTATTACCCCTCTGTTCTTTTCCTTACCGCTTTGCGTCAGCCTCGCATCTCACGCGCAGAGTGCCTCCTCTGAGACTGCCGAGGTTCAAAAAACCATCAATACTTTCTTCGACGGCATGCGGCGGGGCGACAGCGCCACGGTCCGCCGCACCCTAGCACCGGCCACGGTGTTTCACACCATTGGCGGTAAAGCCGGCCAAGCCTCCACCCTACAAATTGAGAACATCAACGGCTTTTTAAAAGCAGTGGGCACGCCCCACCCCAAAGTATGGGACGAGCGCATCACCTTCGACAAGGTCCTAATTGACGCCAACCTGGCCAGCGTCTGGACGCCCTACGAGTTCTACATCGGCGACACGTTCAGCCATTGCGGCTACAACTCGTTTCAGTTAGTGAAGCTCGCCGATGGTTGGAAAATTGCTCACATCATCGACACGCGGCGCAAGGATAAGTGTAAATAGCGAACGTTAGAAATTAGGTATCCTTATTAAAGGAGAATAATTGACTTTCCAACTATCTAGCTCATATAACTCGCCTTCTTTATCCAGGTAAAGAGCGACCAATACCGGAACACCGTCGTCGTCATTAAACTGAAGCGCAGCAGTAACTGAACCTCTTTTTCGGTTTGGCTTAGAACTAGCAAACCGCAAGCTTCCCATTCCCCCGTCATTCATATCCTCAACTTCTATCGTTGGCAACTGGAAAAGAAAGCGCTCTGAGTCAGGCTTTTCACGTAGCATGTAAAGCAGCAATGCAAGTTCAGGAAGGGATAGCAAACGCTTGGCCACTGATTTCAGGTTTCTACACGCTCAGTTCAGATAGGGATTCATACTCCCACGGGCTCTTCCAAAACCTCCTTCTCAATCCAGCGGCCATCCTCGCGCATAAGTTCAATCAGTTCATCCACGGCCGCTTCTTCGGGCACCGATTTCTTAATGACCTCCTGCCCACGGTAGAGCGAGATTTTTCCCTTGCCCACGCCCACGTAGCCGTAGTCGGCATCGGCCATTTCGCCGGGGCCATTCACGATGCAACCCATGATGCCGATTTTAACCCCCTTGAGGTGGTCAGTGCGCTTGCGAATCATGGCGGTGGTTTCCTGCAGGTCGAACAAGGTACGGCCGCAGCTGGGGCAGCTGATGTATTCGGTTTTGCTCATGCGGGTGCGGGCCGCTTGCAGGATGCCGAACGACAGCTGATTGAGGCTATCGAGGGTCGTGAGCCATTCTTCCTTGCTGCGCTCGGGCAGCAGCTCGGTGCTGAGCACAATGCCGTCGCCCAAGCCGTCGAGTAGGAGTCCGCCCCCGTCGGTGGCGGCGTAAAGCTGAGTTTCCTCGGGGGTTAAGGCCGGGTACTGGCGGTTGATGACCACGGGACAGGTCACGCCAGCATGCATCAACTCAAAGAAGGCCCGCCGGATTTCTGGCATGGCGTGCGCATTGTCGGAGTAGAGAATGACGACGGCTGTGCTATCGGCGCGCAGCTTATCGAGGATTGGGCCGGTGAGCGAGGCCAGGTTCTGGAACACAAAATTTAACTCCGGGTGGCGCACGGCCGTCACGGCGTATTCGGCCGGCGTGAAGACGGGAAAATGCTCTTCCCGGTGCCCGGCGTCGCGCCAAGCGGCGTAGTCCACAATCTCCTTCAGACCGTTGGGCAGCATGAATGGCGCTGGCCGCTGGCCGGTGTAGATGTAATCCGCTCCCAGGTCCGACATCTGGAATTTGTCGAGGAACGGCGAGTACAAGTGCCCGGCCGCCCGCAAATCGGCGTACTCCAGATTGGGCAGGCGCGAGAGGTCGGTAATAACGCGGGGCACGTTTTGGCCGCCCAGGTTGGCCACCTCGCGGGTGATGCGACGGATGTATTGAAACGGATTAATCGGCATTTCGCCCGCCAGCGGCGCTATCGGCTTGGCCAGCTCAGCGCGGTTGGCATAGCGGTCAATCAGCATTTTGGCTACTGGTGCTTCGGCTTCAGGCGCTTCGGTAAGGCTCACGCGCACGGTATCGCCGAGGCCGTCCTCCAGTAGTGTGCCAATACCGACGGCCGACTTGATGCGGCCGTCTTCGGCCTCGCCGGCCTCGGTCACGCCCAGGTGCAGCGGGTAGGGCTGCAGGCCTTCTTCGTCCAGCTTTTGCACCAGCAGGCGGTAGGCCTGCACCATTACCTGGGTGTTGCTGGCCTTCATGCTCAGCACCACGTCGTAGTAGTTTTCTTCCTCGCAGAGGCGTAGGAACTCTAGCGCCGACTCCACCATGCCCAGCGGCGTGTCGCCGTAGCGGCTCAGAATGCGGTCGGACAAGGAGCCGTGGTTCGTGCCGATGCGCATGGCCGTGCCATACTGCTTGCAGATTTTAACCAGCGGCCGGAACCTCTCCCTAATGCGGTCTACCTCAGCCGCGTAGGTCGTATCGGTGTATTCTATCTCTTCGAATTTCTTTTTATCGGCGTAGTTGCCGGGGTTCACGCGCACCTTCTCTACTATGCGGGCGGCCAGCTCAGCAGCATTGGGCGTGAAGTGGATGTCGGCAATGAGCGGCACGTTGCAGCCGCGCTTGCGCAGCTCCTTTTTAATTTCCAGCAGGTTCTGGGCCTCCTTTATGCTAGGAGCCGTAATGCGAACGTACTCGCAGCCAGCCGCTACCATGCGCAGTGTCTGTTCCACCGAGCCCATGGTGTCCATGGTGTCAACAGTGGTCATGCTCTGCACCCGAATGGGGTTGTTACCACCCAGCGGCACCTCGCCAATGTTAACCACGCGGGCTACGCGGCGCTTGTATTCGGTCAGGCTGGGGCAATACGTTTTGTTCATAACCCAAAAACTATGGTCGGAGGGCGAAAGTTGCGCCGTAGCACAAAGGTAAAGCGGTTCGGGGCGGGCCCTCTCCTATTTTGTTCCCGCAACTTATGACTTGCTTGGTTGTCTATTCGTTAGCCTTGGCTTTGTAGCGGCTGCTACTTTGCTTCTCTATTCCCTTATGTTATGCCACGAATAAAATCCTATCTGCTTGGCTTTAGCCTGCTGGTGGCGTCGCCGAGCGTTGCCCAACAGGTTGCGGTCATCAAGTTTCCGGAGCTGCAAAAGCGCCTGGCTAGTCCCACTGATACCACTTACGTGGTGAATTTTTGGGCCACCTGGTGCGGCCCCTGCGTGAAAGAGCTGCCCAACTTCGAGCAAGTGCGCACCACGTATGCCAACAAAAAGGTCAAAGTGCTCCTGGTAAGCCTCGACTACGCCTCGCAGCTGGACAAGAAAGTTAAGCCTTTCGTGAAGCAGCGGGGCTTGAAATCGGAAGTAGTGGTGCTGAACGAGAGTGACCCCAACTCCTGGCTGGAAAAAGTTGACCCCAAGTGGTCAGGCTCCCTGCCCTTCACCCTGATTGTCAACAACAAGACAAAAAAACGCGCTACATTCGAAAAAGAGCTTTCGAAAGCCGAGCTGACCGCGGCCCTCCAAAATTTCCTGTAATTTTCTCCTCTAAACCCTTAATGTTTTATCTCATGAAAAAGGCCCTCCCTTACTTTACCCTTTGCTTTGCCCTGCTGCTGAGCAGCTTCATGTTCCGCCCCCTGGCCGAAGGATACCGGGTGGGCGACAAAGCCGCTGATTTCAAGCTGAAGAACATCGACGGCAAAATGGTATCTCTGGCCGACAATAAGGCGGCTAAAGGCTACATCGTGGTGTTTACCTGCAACACCTGCCCCTACGCCAAGGCTTACGAGAACCGGATTATTCAGCTCAACCAGAAGTACGCCCCACAGGGCTACCCCGTGGTGGCCATCAACCCGAACGACCCCAACGTAGCTCCTGGCGACTCCTTTGAGGCCATGAAGACCAAAAAGTACGCTTTCCCCTACCTGATTGATGAAACCCAGCAGGTAGCCAAAGCCTACGGTGCCACCCGCACCCCCCACCTGTATGTACTCAAGCGCCAGGGCGATGACTTTGTGGTGTCGTACATCGGCGCCATCGACGACAACTCCGAAGATGCTAAGATGGTGAAGACGAAGTACGTAGAGAATGCCATGAACGAAATCATGGCCGGCAAGCCCGCCTCTACCAGCTCTACTAAAGCCATTGGCTGCACTATCAAGTGGAAGCGGGCATAGGACCGACCTAAGGGCCTGAACACACCGCTTCGCCCACCAATCGGCTGTCATAACTGGGCCTGCGGTTCGCAGGCCCAGTTATGACAGCCGATTTTGTTACTACTGCTCTCGAGAAGCTGCGGCTGCGCCCGGCATGACGCTCACTATGCTGTCTAAGTTAATACATCAGTCATTTATGTTCAGGACAATCTTCCCAATATGCGCGCTACTCTCCATCAATTGATGCGCTGCAACTGCTTCAGAGAGTGGGAAAGTTTTGTAAATAACCGGCCGGAACTTGCCCGCAGCCAGCAGCGGCCACACGTGTTTTTCAACTTCGGCAGCTAAGGCTGATTTAAAATCAGCCGAGCGGGGCCGCAGGGTGCTGCCGGTAATGTGAAGCCGCCGACGCATTATATCCAGCGCATTGAACTCGGCAGCGGCCCCTTGCATGGCATTGATGAAGACGAGGCGTCCATCGTCTTTTAGCAGACGCAGGTTTTTGGCGGTGTACTCCCCACCTATCATGTCAAGCACCACGTCAACGCCCTCGGCACTCAGCACTTCTTCGAAATCCTTGGCTTTGTAGTTGATGGCCCAATCGGCGCCCAGCTGTTGGCAGGCCTCGCACTTGGCTTCGTCGCCGGCCGTGATGGCCACTCGGCTGCCCAGCGCTTTGGCTAGTTGAATGGCCGTGGTGCCAATGCCGCTGCTGCCGCCGTGAACCAACAACGTTTCGCCGGCTTGCAGCCCCCCTCGCTGAAATACGTTATGCCACACGGTGAATACCGTTTCGGGAAGCGCAGCGGCTTCCGTCATGCTCATGCCCGCAGGCACGGGCAAGCAGTGGCGGGCATCAACCACCGCGAATTCGGCATAAGCACCTGCCGGCAGCAGTGCGCACACAGCATCGCCCAGGTGCCACCTTGTTACCGCAGCGCCACTAGCTTCAATGGTGCCAGCCAGCTCCAAGCCGGGCACCATACCCGAAACGTCGCCGCTGCCGGCATACTTCCCTTGCCGCATCATCACATCGGGGCGGTTTATACCCGCGGCGTGCACTTTTATGACAACTTCGTGGGCAGCGGGGCTCGGCTTAGGTAGCTGTTGCAGCTGTAAAACCTCGGCCCCGCCGGGCTGCTGGATGACAATGGCATTCATAAAGAAAACTGCGTTTGGTAATTACCCAGTGCTACTGGCATAGTTCCCTAACGAGAAACGGCTCTTCGGAGCCGTTTTACATATTATTCTTAACGTAAAGTAGGTCTAGCTTTCACCCAGCTGCTTCAAAGCCTGTGTTTCATGCTCCTAATCAAGTGCCCGAAACATCACCTTGGCTTCCAAATCGGAGTAGGTGGCCTTGAGCTGCTCGCGCATCTGGCGCTGCTCCTGAATGTCGTTACAAGTGCCGAACCAGGCGGTAATCTGACCATCTTCGCCACGGCGGGGCAAGACCTGGCCCAAAAACCAACGTTAAAAACCGTCTTTGGCTCTGAAGCGGTATTCTATCCGGCAACAGAGCGGACATATGATAAAAAGCGACAACCGCCCAACCGCAAAAATCAGTCAGCGCACAACGACTGCACCCCCGGCTAACAACTGCAGCAAACTCTAATGCCCGCTGGCACGTTCCTTTGACACTACAACTTATGCTGCTTTAGGCTACTTCCACGTGAGAAAACCCCTTTTTATTCCTGCTTTAGTTGGCGCCGCGCGCTTCACCGGTTTAGCGGCCTGGCAAACGGGCCGCCTGTTTCGGCAGCTGGCTGCCCGCGCCCTCGACAGCGTTCAGGACGTGCTGCGGGCCGAAGTAGAAAAAGGCAACCTAAAGCTTGTAGCTGACTTCCTGGCCGATAAAGCTTTACCAGCCGCCCGCATTATTCTAGTCGAGCGCATGACGGTGACCCTGTTGGTGCGCCTGGGGCTGCGCGGCGCGCTCGCCTCCAATGTGGTGGGCTGGATAATGCCTTTCGTGGTTGAGAAGCTTATCATGGTGGGCAACCAGACGGGCCTGTTTGACAAGATAAAAGCCAACGCAACTGTGGGCGAGGCACTTGCTAAGCTTGACGAGCTACGCAGTGCCACTTGGAAAATGCTAGTCCCCGACCCCGGCAGCAGTGTCGAAGTGCTCGATGATGAACAAGGCGTAACACCGCGTCTGCCGTTGCTGCTGGCGGCACCAGCCAACGAGAAGGTGGAGCGCCCTAAAACGGCCAAAAGCCCACTAAACGCGGAAAAAGCTGCGGGCCCTTACTCGGGCTCTGCATAAGGTGGAGGTACACTACATCTAATGGCGGGAAAACATTTTCCGCAAACGTTTGCGGCCGCTCTCCAAAAAAAGCCATCTCACCTGAGATGGCTCTTTCAAAACCGGGGCGCGGCGAGAATTCCCACCCAACACCGGACCCGATTCCGCCCCCTGATTTATCGGCTGAACAAAAGTTCGCGATATTTCACCAGGGGCCAGTCCTCGTCGGCCACCATACGCTCGAGCTTGTCTACAGCGCGGCGGATGGGGTCGAATTTTGGTTTTATCTCTTCGCAGTAAGCTACCGCTAATTCGCGGGCGTCTCCGATTTTATTGGCTTGCTTCCGCGCTTCGGTCATCTCATCTACATTGGTTTTGATGGTGGCAACGTAGCGTGAAATGTTCTTAATCATGTCAACCGTGACCTGGCTGTTCTCATCGTCGAGGCCTAGCTCGCGCAGGCCGCGCACGTTGTTCACCAACTTGGTCTGGTAGGACAGCGCGGTTGGGATAACGTGGTTTACGGCCAAATCACCCAGTACGCGGCTTTCAATCTGAATTTTCTTCTGGTATTCCTCCAGCAAGATTTCGTGGCGGGCGTGTAGCTCCACTTCCGAGAAAATGCCGTGGCGGGCAAACAGCTCGGCGGCGTCTTCCCGCACCAAAGCGTCGAGGGCCTGGGGCGTGGTGGCAATGTTGTTGAGGCCACGACGCTCGGCTTCCTGCTTCCACTCCTCAGAGTAGCCGTTGCCTTCGAAACGGATGGCTTTGGAACTGATGACGTACTCGCGCAGCACTTCCACAATGGCTACTTCCTTCTTCTTCCCTTGGTCGATGAGGGAATCAACAGAGTTCTTGAAGTCAATGAGCTGGTCGGCCACAATGGTGTTGAGCACCGTCATCGACGACGAGCAGTTGGCCGAAGAACCTACGGCGCGGAATTCAAACTTGTTGCCGGTGAAGGCAAAAGGCGAAGTCCGGTTCCGGTCAGTATTGTCGAGCAGAATGGCCGGAATCTTATCGATGCCGAGCTTGAGGTAGATGTTGTCGCCTTTGTCGAGCGGCAGCTTGGCGGTGCGCTCCAGCTCGTCGAGCACGGAATCCAGCATCGAGCCCACGAATACCGAAACGATGGCCGGGGGGGCCTCGTTGGCACCCAGGCGATGGTCGTTCGACGCCGAGGCAATGCTTGAGCGCAGCAGGTCGGCGTAGCGGTGCACGGCCTGAATGGTGGTAATGAAGAAGGCCAGGAATTGCAGGTTCTCCTTCGGCCGACGGCCGGGGGCGAGCAGGTTGACGCCCGTGTCGGTGCTCAACGCCCAGTTATTGTGCTTGCCGCTGCCGTTTACGCCGGCATAAGGCTTCTCGTGCAGCAGCACTTTGAAGTTGTGACGCTCGGCTACGCGGTCCATCACGTCCATCAACAGCTGGTTGTGGTCGATGGCAAGGTTGGCATCTTCGAACGTGGGAGCGCACTCAAACTGGTTCGGGGCGACCTCGTTGTGACGGGTGCGCAGCGGAATGCCAAGCAAGTTGGCTTCTTCTTCGAACTCAAGCATGAAACCATGCACACGTGCCGGAATCGAGCCGAAGTAATGGTCGTCGAGCTGCTGGCCTTTGGCGGGCGCGTGGCCAAACAAGGTCCGGCCGGTCATCACCAAGTCAGGCCGCGCATCGTACAGCGCCTTGTCTACGAGGAAGTACTCCTGCTCGATGCCCAGGGTAGTATTTACCCGGCTAACGTCTTTGTCGAAGTACTGGCATACATCCAGGGCAGCTCTTTCCAGCACCGCCAGTGACTTCAGCAGCGGGGCTTTGTAGTCGAGCGCTTCGCCGGTGTAAGCCACAAAAATCGTTGGGATGCAAAGCGTCTTGGCACCTACCGTTTCGATAATGAAAGCTGGCGAGGTGGGGTCCCAGGCGGTGTAGCCGCGGGCCTCAAACGTGTTGCGAATGCCACCGTTCGGAAACGATGAAGCATCGGGCTCTTGCTGCACCAGCGCCGAGCCTTTGAAGTTTTCAATCGGACGTCCGTCGGAGTTCAGGTCGAAGAAAGAATCGTGCTTCTCTGCCGTCGAGCCGGTGAGGGGCTGGAACCAGTGCGTGTAGTGCGTAGCACCTTTGGCCATGGCCCAGGTCTTCATGGCAGAAGCCACCGCATCGGCTACATTGCGCTCCACGTTGGCACCTTGCTTTATGGCCGACTGCAGCTTCTTAAAATAATCGCCGGGCATGGTTGCCCGCATGGCTTCCAGGTTGAACACGTTTTGTCCAAAGCTGGTGGAACGACGCGCAGCAGCAGGAACTACTGTAATGGGAGTACGCTGATTAACGAGTTCTAATGCTTTGAAGCGGAGAATTGCCATGAGGGGGGTAACCGAACGGGATGTAATCTGAACTATTGGGTCGCTATTCTGAGGGCAAAGATAAAACAAGAATCAGTTTCTCGTTAATACTACCCCAAAATAAAAGGTCGTTTTTATTTCAAAGGCAACTTTCAGGCAGCAACGACCCTATATAGAACCCTGCTTTCGAAATTTAGTACACATTATTGATAAACAAACTGATTTTTTACGTTTCCGGCCAGTTATATGAGGCCTCTATCTTTGTGAGGTGAAAAACCGCTTCGCGTTTCAGCCGCGCTACTTCTTCTTTTGGCTCCTGTTTTTTTTCTTAGGGCGTACCTGTTTTCTGGCGTATCACAATTCAGCCACCTTACAGCTTCCTTTCGGCACAGTACTGGGCACTTTTGCTTACGGCCTGCGCCTCGACGCTTCCGTTGCAGCCTACGTCTGCCTGCTGCCGTTTGTGGCCATTATAGTAGGCAGCCTGTTGCCACGCTTTCCGCTGGCCGGCATTATCAAGGCCTACTCCATAGCCGTGGGCGTTTTTCTGACGCTGCTGATAACCATTGACCTGGAGCTATACCGAACCTGGGGCTTTCGGCTCGATGACACACCGCTCCAGTATCTAAACTCTCCGAAGGAAATGATGGCTTCGGCCGGAAGTGCGCCCCTGGCGTTGCTTGCAGCGCTCTTCGTGGGGTTGCTCGTTAGTAGCTGGGGTTTATATAAGCTTGTGGTGGGCGGCCTGCTGCCCCTGCCAGAATGGTTTGCCAGGGGCCGTGCGGCCCTCGCGTCATTTTTATACGCGGCCTTGCTAATAATTCCCCTGCGTGGAGGTACCCAACAGATTCCCGTTAACCAAAGCGACGTGTATTTTTCCCGCGTCGCCTTTGCCAATCACTCGGCCCTGAATGCCCCCTGGAACCTGGTAAGTGCCCTTATTCTGCGCTCGGGCGAGCAGCTGCCCTCAGCCTTCATGCCCGACAGCACCGCTCGGCGGCTGGTCGCGGCCGTCTATCCGCGGGCGGTAGCAGCTCCGGTTGCTGCTGCGCCTACTCCCTCCTTGCTCACTATTCCTCGGCCCAATGTGCTTTTCATCATTCTCGAAAGCTTTACCTCCAAGCTAGTGGGTTGCGTGGGCGGAGAGCTTGGCGTTACCCCCACGCTGGACAGCTTAGCGCGGACGGGCGTCCTCTTTAATAACATCTACGCGGCCGGCGACCGTAGCCAAAAAGGGTTGGTGTCGTTGCTGTCGGGCTATCCGAACCAGCCTACCACCAGCATCATTAAGTTTCCGAGAAAAAACGAGCACCTCCCGCACCTGAACCGCTCATTGGAAGCAGCCGGCTACAGCTCGCATTATTATTATGGCGGCGAGCTCGCCTTTGCCAACATGCGGGGCTACCTGCAAACGGCCGGCTATGAAAGAATTACCGAACGAGCCGATTTCTCCCTGGCCGAGCAAAACTCGAAGTGGGGCGCCCACGATGGAACCCTCTTCAACCGCATTTTGGCCGATGCCCGGCAACAGCGGCAGCCCTTCTTTATCACGGCCTTCACACTGAGCAGCCACGAGCCATTCGAGGTGCCCATGAAAACCAGGTTTCCGGGCGAAACCGAGGAGGAGATGTTCCGCAATTCAGTTTACTATACGGACTTCGCCTTGGGAAAATTTCTGCAGGAAGCTAAAAAACAGCCCTGGTACGCCAATACGCTGCTGGTGTTAGTGGCAGACCACGGCCATCACCTGCCGGGCAACTCCGCCAATCGCAGTCCCGAAAAATTTCGCATTCCGCTGCTGCTGGCCGGGGGCGCGCTTCGGGCCGAAGCGCGGGGACGGGTTGTAGAAACCATTGGCTCGCAGACAGACGTGGCCGCCACGCTCCTTCAGCAGCTGGGCTTGCCTTCCACCAGATTCGTTTGGAGCCGCGACCTGCTGGCTGCCAACTCCCCTTCCTTCGCATACTATTGTTTTAACAATGGATTTGGCTCAGTGTCGCCCACTGGCTCCGTCACCTTTGACAACGTGAGCCGGCAAGTGGCTGACCGCGACGAGAAGGTGACCAACATACAGCTTGAACTGGGCAAGGCCATGCAGCAGCTTACCTTGGACGATTTTGCGAAGAAGTAAGGCAAATTGAAAGTAATGCATATGCGAGGTTGAGCCTCGCCTGTGCTAGTTCGTAGCACAATCAGGTGCTACCTGTTCGAACGGCGTTCTTTCGCCATCGGCTTCGTTCGTACCTTTGCGGGACTATGCCTACCCCCCAATCTGTTGCATTTTATACCCTCGGCTGCAAGCTGAACTTCTCCGAAACTTCGGCCATTGGGCGCCAGTTCGAGGAGAAAGGCTTTCAGAAACTCCCCTTCGAAGCCGGGGCCGATTTATACGTTATTAACACCTGCTCCGTCACCGACCATGCTGACCGCAAGTGCCGGAAAGTGGTGCAGCAAGCCCTGAAGCATAATCCCGAGGCTTTCGTAGCCATTGTGGGGTGCTATGCACAGCTTAAGCCTCAGGAAATCGCCACCATTCCCGGCGTGAGCGCAGTGCTTGGGGCAGCCGAGAAGTTTCAGCTTGTCGACATTCTGGCTGATTTCAAGAAGCCTGCAGCCGGCCAGCCGGGGCAGGTGCACGCCTCCCCCATTTCGGAAGCTACCGAGTTTCACGCGGCCCATTCGTATGGCGACCGTACGCGCACTTTCCTAAAGGTGCAGGACGGCTGCGATTACTCCTGCTCATTCTGCACCATTCCACTGGCGCGGGGCGCCAGTCGCTCGGGCAGCATTGCCAGCGTAGTAGAGCGCGTGGAAAAGCTAGCCGAAACCGGCGTGAAAGAAATAGTGCTGACTGGGGTCAACCTCGGTGACTTTGGCCTGCAGGGGCCCGAGCGCGAGCGGCGAGAAGATTTCACCCAACTGGTGCAGGCCCTGGACGGCGTAACGGGCATTCGCCGGTTTCGCATCAGCAGCTGCGAGCCTAACCTCCTCACCGACGATATCCTGGATACTGTGGCCGCCTCGGCGCGCTTTATGCCGCACTTCCACATTCCGCTGCAAAGTGGCTCCGATAAAATTCTGGGCCTGATGCGCCGGCGCTACCGCCGCGCCCTCTACGCCAGCCGGGTGGCCCGCATCAAGGAGCTGATGCCGCACGCCTGCATTGGGGTCGATGTAATTGTGGGCTTTCCGGGCGAAACCGACGCCGACTTTCTAGACACGTACAACTTCCTCAACGAGCTACCTATCAGCTACCTCCACGTATTTCCCTATTCAGAACGCCCTGACACGCTGGCGCCTACCCTGCCTGGGCGGGTGCAAGACCGGGTGCGGCACGAGCGCACCACGCAGTTGCGCAGCTTATCAGAAAAGAAAAAACGCTTTTTCTACGAACAGCACCTGGGCCTGGAAACCGATGTGCTGTTTGAAGACGACGTAACCGATGGCCGCATAGAAGGCTTCACGCCCAACTACATCCGCGTGGCCGCGAAATACGACCCGCTATTGGTGGGCGAAATGAAAGCTCTGCGACTGGCCGGCGTCAATGCCCTGGGGCTGATGGAGGCTGAAGAAATGGGCGTGCTGGCCTAAACCATAGCTTGCCGGGCCATGGCGAGCATTTCGCGCAGCATTTGTTGCTGTTCCAGAAGGTGCTGATTGCGCACTTCGGCCAAGGCTAGCTGGTGCTGCAGGTGCTGCGCATGCAGCGCTGCGGCCACATACGTTTCGGGGCCTGGCCCCGGTACCGCCGCCACAGCTGCCTGCAGGGGGGCGGCGGGGGAACTTGGTGCCAAAGGCGCAGCCGCAACAAAAGCGCCAGACTCCGAAGCAGCCGATGCTTGGGCAGGCGTAGCCACCTGGGGCTCGAAGTTGGGAGCGGGCGTGGCGGTGGCAGCCGCAAAAGCAGGCGCCTCCGCCACGGCGGGTGACTTCAGGACAGGCTCGGCAGGTGCTGCCTCAACGGGGGCCTGAGCCGCTGCCCGAGCAGGATGAGCTGCAGCGGCAGCCAGCGCCAACGTAGCCGCAATTTCGGTGGGCTGCAGGCGGGTACCCGCCACGCCGGGGCCCGAACGGCGATGCAGCGGCACTTCAATCTCCTCCAAATCGATAGGCTCGAGGGCAGGCTCCGCAGCCGGCAGAGTGGTTTGAGGCGCGACCTTAGGAACAGGTTCGCTGCTTACCAACATGGGGCCCCGGCCGAGCAGCAGCCAGTCTCTTGATACATTTGGGTAAATCTCGAAAACCTTGCAGAGCAGGTCGTAGCCCGGCTTATTACGGCCGTCAATGAGGTGTTGGACTACGCTTGCTGTCTTACCCAGCGACATCGCAAAGCTGTTTTTCGTCAAGCCAAACTGCTGGATAAGTTGGGCAAAGCGCTGGTCGATGGGAACGGGAATGGGGGCAGCCATGGTGTTTGCACAAATGAGTACTTGCGCAAATGTATAAAAATAGTTTTAGCCGCCTTTCAAATCTCGCATAAACGAAGCGGGCCCCGGCGTGCCTACCAACAATGGTAGTTCATGCCGGGGCCCGTAATGGCTGGGACTCCGCTACTCGTAGCGGAGCGAATCAATGGGGTCGAGCGCCGCGGCTTTGCTGGCGGGGTAATAGCCCGAGGCCAGCCCCACGCCCACACAGATAACCAGGCCCGCAATCATCCACACCCACGGCACCAGAAAGGAGCCGGAGCCCACAAACTTGGCCACGCCGTTACCGCCCAGCACGCCCAGCACTATGCCCAGCGTGCCCCCAAGCAGGCAGATTACAATGGCTTCGATAAGAAACTGCTGCCGAATCTGGACGGCCGTTGCTCCCAGCGCCTTGCGGATACCGATTTCGCGCGTGCGCTCCGTCACCGAAACCAGCATAATGTTCATGAGGGCAATGCTGGCGCCAAGCAGCGTAATAAATGCCATGATGCTGCCGCCGATTTTCACCTTGCCCGAAATAGCATCCAGGTCGGAAGCCAAAGACTCGCTGCTCTCAACCACAAAGCTGTCTTCCTGGCCCAGCTTGTCGTGGCGCACAGCCCGCATCACGCCAGTGGCCTGGCCAATGAGAAAGTTGAGGGTGCCCTGCTCGTCGGTTGCCGTTTTGATGTCATAGGTGAGGGCGCGCTGCCGGGGCATCTGGTTGCCGGTTTCCAGTGGCAGCAGGGCTAGGCGGTCGGCGCCCCCGCCGCCCATGCTGCTCCCGCTTTTTTCGAGCAGGCCGATTATTTGAAAGCGCCGCCCTAGGGCCGACACGTACTGGCCAATCGGGCTTTGCCGGGGAAACAGCTTCAGGCGAATCTCTTCGCCTACTATCATCACGTTGGCGCCGTTGCTGAGCTCGGCCTGTGAAAAGATGCGGCCGCTAGCCAGGTTGTACCCCTGGATTTTGAGGTAGTTTTCGTCGCCGGCCACCACCTGCATGTTGGGGTTGGTTTTGGTGCCGTTGGCCTTCATCTCCACGGCGCCGGCGATGAACGCGGACACCCCCACCTGGGCATCATCGCCCATGGCTTTCTTATAGAGCTTGGCTTGCAGATAATTGACGGGCGCGTATTGCTTGGCCTGCACGCCCCCGCGCCGCCCCCGGTTGCTGTAGCCCTTGGCACGAATGTCGAAGGAATTGGCGCCGAGGCTGGCAAAGGTTTCAGACAGCGAGTTTTTCATGGCATCGATACCGGTCAGAATGCCCACCAAGGCAAACAAGCCGATGCTCAGAATCAGCGCCGTCAGAATGGTGCGCAGCAAATTGGCCCGAATGGAGCGGAACGCTTCGCGGACGTTTTCGAAAGGACTCATGGGCTGGTATGTGGTGCGAAGCCAGAGCTTCGCGGCGTTGAACGGCCGTTGAAGTGGGAGATGGGGCCAAACACGAAGCCAAGGCTTCGCGCCACCGGTTCCAAAGTTCGGCGACCGAGCCTTAACTTGAACCACCGGCGCCGCAACCCCGTTGGGTTAATGCGTTTCTTTCTCTCAAAAATCATGTTGCTCAAGCGTCTTCTGTTCTCTCTGCTCGTGGCTGTGGCCGGTGTAGCGGGCCCCTTAGCGGCCCGTGCCAACCACGTGTTCATCCCCATGGATAACACCCAAAAAGAGTGCCTGAAAGCCTATGGGGTTGCTTTTTGGCTGCTCCAGCGCGAGGTACCGGTCGACTGGCTGCTAAACTACCGGGGGGGCGCTTTCGCGTTTGAGTCTACCGCCGGGGCCGAAAATGAGCTCGCCGTGCGCGGAGTTACCTTCCAGGTAATCAGTGAGGCCGAGTATACCAGCATTCTCCAGGAAATAGCCGACCCCAACGCCAACATGGACGTAATGAAGCTGGAGAAAGTGCCCAAAATTGCGGTTTATACCCCCAAGGGCAAGCAGCCCTGGGACGATGCCGTGACCATGGTCCTTGCCTACGCGGAGATTCCCTACACGCAGATTTACGACGACGAAGTACTGGCCGGCACCCTGCCCAAATACGACTGGCTGCACTTGCACCACGAGGATTTCACGGGCCAGTACGGCAAATTCTACGCCTCTTACCGCAACTATCCTTGGTATCAGCAGCAGCAGCGCGACGCCGAAGCCACCGCCAAGCGCAACGGCTTTGCCAAGGTGAGCCAGATGAAGGGCGCCGTTACCGTGAAGATGCAGGAATTCATTGCCGGTGGCGGCTTCATGTTTGCCATGTGCTCAGCTACCGATAGCTACGACATCGCCTTGGCCGGCCTGGGCGTCGACATGGTTGAAAGCATGTACGACGGTGACCCCGCCGACCCTGCGGCCCAGTCCAAGCTCAACTATAACCGCAGCCTAGCTTTCGAGAATTTCCAGCTGGTGCGCAACCCCTTCGAGTACGAGTACTCCAACATCGACATGCAGCCCAACGAGCGCGGCCTCGGTGAGCAGAACGATTACTTCTCGCTTTTCACCTTCTCGGCCAAGTACGACCCGGTGCCTACCATGCTGTGCCAAAATCATGAGAAGACCATCCACGGGTTTATGGGCCAAACCACGGCCTTCCGAAAGCGCCTCATCAAATCCGATGTGGTGGTAATGGGCGACACCAAGCAAACCGGCGAGGCGCGCTACATCCACGGCACCCTGGGCAAAGGCACCTGGACTTTCTACGGCGGCCACGACCCCGAAGACTACCAGCACCTGGTGGGAGAAGACCCCACCGATTTGTCCCTTCACCCCAATTCGCCGGGCTACCGGCTGATTTTGAATAACATTTTGTTTCCGGCAGCCAAGAAAAAGAAGCAAAAGACCTAAGCGGCCTAGTGGACCTGTACTTAGCTGGCTCCTGCCATGCCTTCCATATGATTGGCAACACCTATTCGTTTGCTTATTCTCGGTATGCTGACGGGGGTGCTGTACGGCTTTTGCTGCATGCTGATGATGAACAGCACCCATAAAGCTGTTTTAGCAAAACAACCTAAATTATGTTAAAAAAGCCCGGCCACGATTATTGCTAATCGTGGCCGGGCTTTTTTAACATAATTGAAATAAAAAATTTATTCATTCCACCACTCTACATTAAATTATTTCCAATAAATGCATAACTTTCATGGCCACAACTCTGGTCAAATTATAATTTATGCATATCCGCAGCATTTTGCTCTTGTTGTTTCCCTGGTCCGTTTTTATCTCGCAAGTACAACTTGCTAAAGCGCAGGTACGCATTCCTCTCTCTGCTGCCGACTCCGTAAAAATTATTGAGCACAAGCAGCACCTGCGCTCGGCTGCTTTGCGCGTGTTGGTGCCTTCGGTTGTGTTGGGAGTGGGCATATTAGCCCACAGCCCGGTGTACAGCTACACCCTATGCCAAGCCAAGCAAGACATGCAGTTGCGCACGCGGCAGTTCTTTCCAAAATTCGACGCCAGAGGCTTGGACGACTATACCCGCCATGCGCCGCTCGCAGCTGCTTACGCCATGCTGGCCACCGGCCACAAGGGCACGCGCACGGCAGCCGGGTTCACCATTATCTACTTGCTTGCGCATGAGCTGGACGGGACGGTGGTAAGTAACATGAAGCGCATCACTGCCTCGGCCCGCCCCGACAACGCCCGTGACTTAACGTCATTTCCGTCGTCGCATACCTCGCAGGCATTTCTGACTGCCACCCTGCTGCATGAGCAGTACGGGCGCCAATACCCGTGGCTGAGCGTGAGCGGCTACGCTGTGGCCGCCGCCACCGGCACCATGCGGGTGCTAGGCAACAAGCACTGGGCTACCGATGTGCTGGCCGGAGCAGCCGTCGGATTTCTGTCGGCAGAAACGGTTTGGCACATTTACCCCGCCCTTACCAAGCTATTGCCCCAGCGCCTGGCGCAAAAGATGCTCCTGATTCCGACCTATGTGGCGGGGGGTGGCGCAGGGCTAGCAATGGCCATTCAACCCTAGCGGCTCAGCGGCCCTTATACAGGTCAAATAAACAGCTCTTTTTCGGGGGAGGTCACTTAATAGGGGCACAATTTGGGCTTGTTGCATCATTCCGGCCGTTTGGGCCGTTAGATGCTTTCAGGCTGAGCTTTGAATCTGTCAAAGCATTGCTGCCCTCTCACCCTCCTTCGCTCCGCATGGAAGACCTGCATTCATCCAACTACTCACTCTCTGCAATTCGCACCGAAGAGGTTCAGACTGAAGAGCCTGCTGTAAACCCCTTGCCTCGAGCGGTTCTGCGCATGAACAACCACGTGCTGCTTGATGGCACGTGGCGCTTTGCCCACGACGATGCCGACGTTGGATTAAGCGAAAACTGGGCCCTGGGTCATAATTACGAGCACACGGCCCAGTGGCCCGGCTCGGTGGAAGAGCACCTCGCGCAGGCGCGCGGCCAGCAAGGCTCCGCGGCTTGGCAAGACCAGGTTGTGGTGTGGTACGAGCGGGAGTTCAACCTGCCCGAGGTAGACGAGCCCCAGGCCCGCTCGATGCTACAGCTCACTTTTGGTGCCTGCGGCTATGAAACCCGGGTGTGGCTTAATGGACAGCTCCTTAAAACCATCGAAGGCGAAGACGTGCACTACGGTGAATACACCTCTTTTACCTACGAGCTCGACGAAAACAACCTGCACCTGGTAAACCGGCTTACCGTGCGCATTGCCGACACCATGGATGCTGAAACGCCCCGTGGCAAGCAGGAGTCGCACGTGTACAAGCGCGGCGGCATCTGGTACCAAACCTATACAGGGGCCGTGCGCAGTGTGTGGCTGGAAGTGGTGGAGCGCAACCGCCTCCGCTCCCGTGTGGGTGTGGTCAGCATCGTGGAAGACCAACTGGTGCGCTTCAACATGACGCTGCGCATTCACGACCCAGGGCACTACACCATTCGCCTGCAGGTGTTTGACCCGCAAACTCACGGTCGGACAGAGCCGCTGGCGTCTTCCGACTTCCCTTTGTACCTCGAACCCGGTCAGTGGCAGCAGCGCCTGGTGCTGGAGGTGCCCAGCGCCGAGCTGTGGTCGCCGGAGGCCCCGCACCGGTACCGACTCGTGGCCCAGCTCATCGACAGCGAAGGGTACGAAGCCCAGATTGAAACACTGTTTGGCCTGCGCAAAATTGAATCCCGCGGGCGCTACGTGTACCTGAACAATGAGGCCGTTTACCTCGACGGCATCCTGTACCAGCCCGGCCAGGCCACCTTTGAGGAGATGCAGCGCCACATGCACGCTATGAAGGCACTAGGCTGCAATCTGGTACGCGTGCACATTGCGGGGGTCGACCCCCGCATCTACAACCTGGCCGACGAGTTGGGCCTGCTGCTGTGGGTGGAGGTACCCAGCCCGCACAGCTCCACGCCCCGCAGCCGCGAAAATCACCGCGCCGAGTTGCTGCGGCTCGTGACCTTGAGCGAAACGCACCCCTCCATTATTATCTGGAGCTTGTACAACGAAGACTGGGGTGCCCAGGACATTGCCACCAACCCGGAAACGCGCCAGTACATTGTGGACGCCTACCACTTCATGCAGATTTCGTATCCGCAATTCCTGGTAGTCGATAACGACGGCTGGCACCACATTTCTTCCAGGGGCCGCCTGAAGTCGGACCTGCTCACGGCCCACCTCTACACGCCAGACCTGGCCCGGTGGAAAGAGTTGCTTGACCGCCTGGTGGGTGGCGAAATGGAAGGCACGGCCGCGTTTCCCCTGGTCGTGGGCGACCCGTTCTTCTACCGGCGCCAGGTGCCCCTGGTAGTGAGCGAATGGGGCGGCTTCGGCTTCCCCGATTATGGGGGACCGCAAGACGCCGAGTCGCGCACCAACAGCATTCGCGCGTTCAAGCAGGAGTTGCGCAGCCGCCCCATCGCCGGCGACGTGTACACCCAGGCCACCAACATCGAAGACGAGCGCAACGGTCTAATCGACCCGCACACTGGCGAACTCAGTGTGCCGGCCGGCCTTCTGGCTTCGCGTCAGATGCAATACCTGAAATAGTGCAACCTTCCTTACAAGACAGTCGGCTCGGAGCTACCGGGCCGACTGCGGGGCGGTCAGTGTAGCAGTAACACACCACGCTGCGCTCATTGCCGTGTTATTAACCCGAAGCGGGGCGGCAGCTTTAGCGGGTACGGTGCTAGTTATAGAAGTCTGGGAAACGACCAGCTTTGCCATTTCCACGTGCTGGCGGGGAGCCGGAACTTTGGCACCTACGGGTACCACAAGCTCGAATATGACTAATTGCTCCTCCTCGGCGAACATATCAATAAGACAGCTTAGCTCTTCGTGGCTGATGCTTGGATTTTTGTCAACGTGCTGCATATAAGGACGGAGTAAAAAAGAAGTAGAGATAGAATGCAAATGTTATAAAAAATGATGACTACAATGAGACGGTAAAGATGGGGGGCAAAACTGGATTTATTGCAATTAATTGAATGAGTTCATAAAAAAGCAATATCCATGCCGTGCGAACCCGGCCGGCGCTTCCGGGGTTATCTTTGCACCGCGCCATTTCCGGGCGCGATGCTTGCAACATGACCATAACCAAAGAAGCAGTTCTCAAAGCACTGAGCTACGTGGAAGAGCCCGACCTGGGCCAAGACCTCGTTACGCTCAATATGATTGAGAACATAGAGATTAGCGGCCTGACCGTCGCGTTTACGGTGGTACTGACCACTCCTGCCTGCCCGCTTAAGCAGCTCATTCACGACGCTTGCGAGCGCGCCATACACACGATGGTGGACAAAGATGCGAACGTCGTTATCACGATGACATCGCGTGTGACCACGCTGCGGAACAACCGCGGGGACCTTTTGCCCGGCGTAAAAAATATCATTGCCATTGCTTCGGGCAAAGGCGGCGTGGGCAAAAGCACGGTTACGTCCAACTTGGCGGTAGCCTTGGCGGCTACCGGTGCTAAAGTGGGTTTGGTGGATGCCGACATTTCCGGCCCGAGCATGCCCGTTATGTTTGGAGTCGAGAACGAAGCGCCCCATGTGTTTCAGGGTCCGAATGGTAAAAATCTAATTCGCCCCATTGAGAAATATGGAGTAAAGCTGATGAGCATCGGCTTTCTGGCGCCGGCCGAATCGGCCATTGTGTGGCGCGGCCCTATGGCTTCGTCGGCGCTAAAGCAGTTTATCACCGAAGTAGACTGGGGCGAGTTGGATTACCTGCTGCTCGACCTGCCGCCTGGCACTTCTGACATTCACCTCACGCTGGTGCAAACCGTGCCGGTAACAGGAGCCGTCATCGTGACGACGCCGCAGAAAGTAGCCCTGGCCGACGCCCAGAAAGGTCTGCAGATGTTCCGCCAGCCGCAAATCAACGTGCCCGTGCTGGGCATTGTTGAGAACATGGCCTGGTTCACGCCCGCCGAGTTGCCCGAGAATAAATACTTTATTTTTGGTGAGAACGGCGGTCAGCGCCTGGCTACCCAACACGATGTGCCCCTGCTGGGCCAGTTGCCGCTGGTGCAGAGCATCCGCGAGAACGGTGACCAGGGCCAACCCGCCGTACTGGACCCCGAGTCGGTGGTCGGCCGCCTTTTCTCTGACTTGGCTGAGGCAGTAGCCCGCCAAGTTAGTATTCGAAACAACGTGGCCCCTAAAACGGCCGTCGTGCAAATGAATCCATAATGTCTCTGGACATCCCAACCTCCGCCCCTGTTTTCGACCACCCGCTGATGCCCCGTGTTGAGGCAGCTCTGGACACCCTGCGCCCCTACCTGGCCACCGACGGCGGCAACGTGCGCGTAGCCAACATCACGCCGGAAGGCGTGCTCCAACTTGAATGGCAAGGGGCCTGCGGGGCTTGCCCCATGTCGACCATGACGCGAGCTGGCCTTGAAGACACGGTGAAGAAAGCCGTGCCTGAAATCATAGCAGTAGAAGCCCGGTAGTAGCTTACTAACTTAAAATTTAATGCCTCCGAAACAGGCCCCTTCTCCAATGAGAAGGGGCCTGTTTCGGAGGCATTAAATTTTAAGTGCTAGCGCAAAAATATTAATACCGAAAAGGTGGTCATGCGGAGCTTGTCGAAGCATCTCTACCTCACATTTGAGTTACTCTCGTGGCAGAGATGCTTCGACAAGCTCCGCATGACCGTTCTGTTTTATTCGGTTACTTGTGCACGAGTATGCTGGCTATTGCGCTAAAGCCTATACCCATGCGCAATTCAAGTTTGCGCGGCTGATGCCGACCAGTTGCTTAACCGGCTGCCTATTCTTCCTCGGCCGAGATTGCGGCGGGGCCTTCCGGCAAATTCACCAGCGAACCCAGCAGCAGGGCATTTATGAACAGGCGGGAAGTACCGTGCCAGTAGTGCCGGAAGTTGGGGTCGTCGGCAAAAAGCACTACGCGCCCGGCCCCTGTCTTGCTTACTACTACCGCAGCGGAGTTGCCAATTTGCCGCAGGTTAGCCTGAGAAACATATCCACTCACCAAGGGTTTGGCGTTGTACTGCACCACGGTTGCGTAGGGGTTGCGGCTGGGCTTTAGGAAGGTGGTGCCGTTGCGGAATACGTACAAGCGGCGGCTCGTTAGTCCGAAGCCGATGGGGTTGGTGATGTCGATATCGGCCATGTAAATGGAGCCAGCAATAGCGCGGGTCCCCTCCTGCTCCTGCTGCACAAAGTCGGCCCGGCGCGGAGCAGCTGGCTTGCCATTGGCGGTGGCGGTGGTATCGGCCCAGCCAGCATTGGCAGAAGTCAGCAGCTTTTCTTTGACAATGCCCTGCTTGATGGCCCACTCGGAAGCGTTTTTTAGGGTGATAAGGGTGCCTCCCTCTTGCACCCAGCGGCGCAGCTTGTCCACGGCGGCTTTGTCCAGGGTTGCATAGTTGCCGCCTACCAGCACTATGCTGGTGTAGCGGCCCAGGGGCGCCCGCCCAAAATTGCCGACCTCAATCCGGCTCAGGGGCAGCCCGAGTTGCTGGCTGGCCACAAACCAGGCCTCGCCTACTTCCGAAGCATTAGTGCCTTGCCCCACCAGTATTGCCGCTTTGGTTTCGGGCACGGTGCGCACGTTGTTGGACCCCAAATCGATGCCACTCAGGCTGAAGCCCGTGCCCACGCTGGTAAACGCAACCTGATTCTGCCGGCTCACGCGGCTTACAATCTGAAACACTGAGTCGGCTGGGAGTTGCTGAGTGGCCACGGGAATCACCAGCGTTCCATAGCCGAAATCGGTATGGCTCTCGGCCGTGCCCGCGCTGAAGGGCTTGAAGCTGACTTTGGTCACGAGGCCGGCCCGTTGCAGGGCAGTGAGAGCACGGGGCGCGTTGTAGTCCGACCAAGGTAAGAGGTAGGCATAGCTGCTTTGGCCACCGCGCACAGTGCCGGTCAACGTTTTGGGAGCCTGCACCGCAGCCCCCTGCACCAGACTGGCATTTTTCTGCTTTGACACGGCCAAGCCATAGGCGTGGGCCTGGCTCCACCCCGTGACGTCGTAAAACACGCTGTCGTGAAAGGTGGTCAGCTCTTCAAACAGGGAATTCACAATGCGGTACTGCGGCTGGTTGGTGGGCACCACGTAAGCCTTGACCTTTTCAAAGCGCTGCTTATCGAGGGTCACGTTCTGGCTCAGCTCGTGTACCTGAATTTTGTGCTGCAGCAGGAGCTCCAGAAACTTGTTAGTCAGCGTTTCATCCTGGGCGTTGCCGAAGACATAGGCTTTGGTCGGAAACTTCCGCGCATCGGTCAGAGCCGAGGTAAAGAAATCGCGTTGATGACGCAGGTAAAGCTCTTTTTCTTCCACCGCCCCACGCACGGTGGCCAGGCCCGTAGCCACGTGGTTGCGAATAGTGAATGGGAAAGTCACCACGCCGTTTGTGCCTTCCTGGGCCAAACCGCGCGAGCTGCCCACCTCAAATGTGATGCCCACGCCACCCTGAAAATCCGGATAAGTAGAGCCATAAATGGGCGAAAGATTATCGAACTGCTCTTTGGTCCAGTACAGGGAGCCCAGGTTGTCCAGAGCCTTGGCAAAGTACTTAGCCATGTGCACGTTCAGCACCTCGTAGGTAGCCCGTGGAATGAGGTCATTTTCGGTACTTAAGGGCTTGGATGGCTCAAAGTAATAGGTGCCGTTGGTGCCCATTTCGTGAAAGTCTATCATCACGTTGGGATACCACTCGTGGAAGAAAGCCATGCGGGCGCGGCTTTCGGGCTGGGTTAGGGGCAGCCAGTCGCGGTTTAGGTCGGTGTAGAAGTGGTTGGTACGGCCGCCGGGCCAAGCCTCGGTGTGCTCCCGGTCGAGCGGGTCGGTCACATTGGGCCACGACTTATTCTGGTCAAACCAGTGCGAGGCGCGGT
Source organism: Hymenobacter sp. B1770 (assembly GCF_049896385.1). Classification (NCBI taxonomy): domain Bacteria; kingdom Pseudomonadati; phylum Bacteroidota; class Cytophagia; order Cytophagales; family Hymenobacteraceae; genus Hymenobacter; species Hymenobacter sp. B1770. The sequence continues at coordinate 218,810 of NZ_JAFCUF010000002.1, read as the reverse complement.
CGCGGCCGTCGGGGTTTTCCAGCGGGTCGATGGTGATGACGGACTGCTCCAGCCACTGCAGGGTTTCGGGGCTGGTAGACGCCGTGAGGTAATATGCCAGCAACAAGGCTGCTTCCGAAGAAGAGCTTTCGTTGCCGTGCACTCCAAAGTTCAGGCTCACCACCACGGGCAGCTTGCGGTAGTCGGGCGCCGCCAGCTTGGGGTCAACGAGCGCGCGGCGGGCCTGCTGCAGCTTAGCCAGATTCTGCTGGTTCTCGGGCGTGGTGATAGTAGCTACCACCTGGGGCCGCTCCTCAAACGTGGTGCCGAGCACCCGCAGGCTCACTCGGTCCGACACGCGGTCCAGCTCGCGCAGGTAGGCTACAATCTGGTCGGTGCGGGTGTAGTGCGAGCCAATAGGATACCCCAAAAACTGCTCTGGCGTGGGCACCTTGGCATCGAAGCTGCCGGCTTGGGCCGTGGGGAAGTAGTAGCTGGTCTGGGCCACAGCCGGTGCCGTGAAGCCCAGGCCAAGCGACAAGAGAGCAATTGCAAAAGAAGATTTCAACATGAGAATGGGTGCTCAGAAGAAGTACTGGGGCATTAAGAATTAATACCCGGGGTTCTGTTCCAGGTCGCGGTCGGCAACTAGGTCGTTGAAGGGAATGGGAAACAGCCAGCGGCGCTGGTCCGTGACGCCGAGCACCTCGCCGGCGCGGCCGGTGCGCACCAAATCGAACCAGCGGTCGGCCTCAAAGACAAACTCTATTTTTCGCTCGTTTTCAATGGCCAGCAGGAGCTGGTCAGCGGTAGTGGCGGTGGTTGAGGACAGGCCGGCCCGGGCGCGCACCGCGTTCAGGTCGGCAATGGCCTCGGGCAGTTTGCCTAAGCGGGCACGCGCTTCGGCACGGATGAGGTATTGCTCAGCAAGACGCAGCACGTAGCTGGGGTCGTCGCGTTGGGCCGAACGGCTATAGAGGTTGCCATAGGTGACACTGGACCCGGCAATAATTGTGGAAGCTAACAAAGCGGAGCGGGTGCCGCCCACGGCGGGGTCGTTCAACTGCGCTATGGCAGCGGGCACGGGCTGGAAGTTAAACTGCCCGCCCAGCGCGCTGGGAAACCAATTGTTCCACATGGTGTTGGCGTCGGAATTGCTGAACGTAAGCTCAAATACCGATTCCTGGCTCAGGAAGGGCGCCGTAGAGAAAGCCCGATAAGGCGTAACCAGCCGGTAATTGCTACTGCCAATAACCTGCGTTGCATAGGTTTCGGCGGGGGCCCACTGCTGGCGGTAGAGGTGCAGGCGGGCGCGCAGGGCACGGGCCGTGGCTTTCACGGCACGGTTGCGGGTGGCACCGTCGGGCAGCAAGGTTTCGGCCTGGGTCAGGTCGGCCAGCACTTGGTCGTAGGTCTGGGCCAGGGTGCTGCGGCGGATACCCTGCCCATTTTCCTTGGTGCGGGTAGGCGTAAGCACTAAGGGCACGCCGCCCCAGCCGCGGCCTAGGTCGAAGTACACCAATGCCCGCAGGAAATGGGCTTCGCCCAGCAGCTGGTTTTTCTCGGCAGCAGGCAGCAGCGGGTCGTTGATACCCGGCAGGGCAGCAATCAGGTTATTGGCGCCGTTCACGGCCTGGTACATCTGCGTCCAGGCTTCGGTAATGAGCACGTTGTCGGCGCTGAGCTGGTTTTGGTCGATTTGTAAAAACTGGTTCAGCGTGCCGTTGAAGCGCACGTTTTCGCCGGGCAGGAAGCCGAGAACGGGCCAATTGAGGCGGTAGTAGGCCTGCACCTGGTCGTAGACGCCAATGGTGGCGGCGCGGGCACTGCCGGCGTCCGTTATCGCCTTATCGGCCGGGAGCTGCTGGGCCGGCGTGGGCTCGAGCAGGCTGTCGCAGGCCGCGAGGCCCAGAGAAGCCGCAGCCAGGTGCGAAACAACAAGCAGGCAGGTGATGGTCTGTTTCATCTTGATTGATAGGATTAAAGTCCGACGGTCACGCCCACCTGCACAGTGCGCGGCTGGGGCACGGTGGCCCAGTCGAAGTTTTTGGTATTGCTTACGCCGCTTTGGGAGTTCACCTCCGGGTCGAGGCCCGAGTAGGGCGTGAAAGTGAATAGGTTAGCGGCCTGCACGTACACCCGCAGCGAATTCAGGTGCACACGGGCAATGGTTTCTTTGGGCAGGGTGTAGCCTAGGGAAAGGGTGCGCACGCGCAGGAAAGAACCATCTTCTAGGTACCGGTCGCTCAGGTTCTGTACTACGCCGCCGTAGTTGTTGCTGGACGCTACCGAAGTCAGGCGCGGGATTTCGGTGACATCGCCGGGCTTCTGCCAGCGCTGCAGCTGCTCGCTTAGGTAGCCAATGTTGCTTTGCGTGCCGCCGTGCACCAGGAAAAAGCGGTTCATATTCATGATTTTCGCTCCTTGCTCGAAGTTGAGCGTGAAGCCAAAATCGAGGCCTTTGAAGTTGACTGAGTTGGTAACTCCGCCGAAATAGTTGGGCCAAGCATTGCCCACCAGCTTGCGGTCGGCCACGGTTATGCGGCCGTCGCCGTTCACGTCTTCGTACTGGGCGTCGCCGTTTTCGCGGCTCACGCCGGTCTGGTTGTACAGCCAGAACGAGTAGAGCGGGGCACCCTCTTCCAACCGGAAAATATCGCGCGAGCCCGTGGTGATGGGGGCCGCCAACTTTTCAATCTTGTTCACGTTGCGGGCCACGTTGAAGGTGGTGTTCCACTGCACGGCGGTGGTTTTGGGTAGCCAGCTAGCGGTAAGTTGTACTTCGATGCCCTTGTTGCTCACAGCGCCGAAGTTTTCTACTACCGAGGAGAAGCCGGTTTTGCGCGGCACCGGCACGTTCAGCAGCAGGCCTGAGGTGTACTTGTCGTAATAATTAAGCTCCAGCAGCAAGTGGTTTTGCAGCACCGCCGCGTCGAGGCCCACGTTCCACTGCTGGGTCGATTCCCAGCTCAGGTTGGGGTTGGCAAGCTGCAGCGGGGCCGTGCCCGGCAGGTCGAGGTAGTTGGCTCCACCCTGCACCAGGCCCAAGGATGCGAAGTCACTGATGCCGGCCTGGTTGCCCGTACGGCCTAAGCTGCCGCGCAGCTTCAGCTCCTGGAAAATATTCAAATCTTGAATGAAGCTTTCTTCGCCCAGGCGCCAGCCCAGGCCCACAGCCGGAAAATAGCCCCAGCGGTTGTCGCGCCCGAAGCGGGATGAGGCATCGGCACGCACGCTTACATCGGCGGTGTAGCGCTCCTTAAAGGAATAAGTGGCTTTGCCGAAAAACGAAACAAGCCCAGCCTGTGAGCGCGCCGAAGAACCCGTTTGGGTAGCGGCCGAAGCAATGGTGGTCAAGTCATTGCCGGGAAACTGCTGCCCCGCCAGGCTGGTCCGCTGGAAGGTGTTTTGCTGCAGCGTATTGCCCACCAGGGCTTGCAGCGAGTGGTTTTCACCAAAGTTGACGTTGTAATTCAGCGTCTGCTCGTTGAGCAAGGTGATGTCGCGTGACAGAAACGAGGACGCCGTGCCCCGGGGCTGACCAGCCAGTATCAGGGTGTTGTTGAAGTTGTTCTCGTACATGTCGTTGAAGTCGATGCTCCAACTGCTGCGCAGGGTCAGGTTCTTGAGCAGCGCATACTGCCCGTACACATTGGAGATGACGCGCGAGCCCACAGCGTCATTGTTCAGGTTGTTGATGAGGGCTAGGTGGTTGTCGAACGAACCGTATTTGGCATAGCTGCCATCGGGGTTGTAAATCGGCAGATTGGTGCGCGGAAACAGAGCCGAGTTGATGACGCCCACGGGGTTGTTATCATTGCTGCTCACGTTGCGGTGGGTGCGGGCCAGCGCGGTGCTGGTGCCGATGCGCAACTTGTCCGTCACCGAGTTATCCAGGTTTACGCGCAAGCTAAACCGGTTGAAGGCGCTGGGCCGGGCGATGGATTCCTGGGAGAAGTACCCCGCCCCTATGTAAAACTGGGTTTTGGCTGAGCCCCCGGCTGCCGACAGCTCGTAGCTGTGCGTTTGGGCCGTGCGGAAAACGTCGCTGAGTCGGTCGTAAGTCTGCTGTTCTTCTGGTAGGCCCCGGCCGCCAGCCGCCTTGGCGCGGAAAGGCAGCTGCGAAGGGTTGCCGCCGTCGTTCAAAAACCGCTCATTTTCCAACGCTGCCAGCTCTGGCCCGGTCACCAGGCTGTACTGCTTCGCCGCCTTCGACAGCGCGTGGTAGGTGTTGAAGGTGATGCTGGTTTTGTCGCCGGCTTTGCCACGCTTGGTGGTGATGAGCACAACCCCATTGGCGCCCCGCGAGCCGTAGATGGCGGTGGCGTTGGCATCCTTAAGAATCTCAATGCTCTCGATGTCCTGCGGGTTCAGGTCGGCCAATGGGTTGGCGGATACCTGGTTGCCCAACCCCGTAGCAATGAGATTGGTGTTGTTGATGAACACGCCATCGACCACATAGAGTGGGTCGTTGCTGGCATTCACAGAGTTGCTGCCCCGTATGCGGATGAAAATGCCGCCGCCCGGTACTCCCGAATTGGCCGATACCTGCACGCCAGGCGCCTTGCCCTGCAACAGCTGGTCGGGGCTGGCGGCGGGAATGTCCTTGAGCGCATCGCCCTTCACGGAGCTAATGGCGCTGGTGAGCGTTTTGCGGTTTTGCTCGCTGTAGCCCGTCACTACTACTTCGGCGAGCTGCTGCAAGTCTGGGGCAAGGTCAATGGCGAGTGGCGTGCTGCCAGCTTGCACTTCCTTTTTGGCATAGCCTACGTAGCTGAAAATGAGTGCAGAGCCTGCCGAAACGTGCAGCGCAAATTGGCCATTCGCGTCGGTGGTAGTGCCGGCACTGCTGCCCTTGGCCATCACCGTAACACCGGGCAAAGGCGTATGGCTGGAGGCGTCAGTAACAATGCCGCTCACTTGCGGCCCGCCTTCCGACTGTGCGTAGCTGGTGGCGGTGGCCCCTCCCCAGAGCAGGGTAATCAGCACCCGCCGAAGCGTATTTGGTTTCATCAGATTTATAAGTTGGGGGTGGTGGGTCCCGCGCTGCCAGCCGTCACGTAGTGGCGACGCGGAAGAGACCCGAGAGGATTAAGGGGAATAGAAAGGGTCGCTGGCTTCCAGCGCCTTCTCTCCCGAGCAGGAGACAGAAGGCAGCCTTAGCAGCATTCCGCTGCTGGGCCGGGCTGCCATTGGTGCACAGCGGCGCTCGGCCCAAAGCCGCAGAATTACCCGGAAAAAGAAAGAATTGACCTGCGCCTGCCACCTGGCAGACACTAACACGTTGGCCCGCAGCCGCAAACGGCCAGAACAAACGTGCGCGACCCCGCTGCTACTTTGCTGCGGTAGTCACTACGGCCGGTGAGGAATCTAAAAGCTTACTAAGCCCAACATCCCCGACCGGCCCGCCGCATACACGCGGCTGCGCTCGACGCACAACAACACTGCTTTGCAGCAAGTGAGGTGGTTGGTGAAATGCGGAGGGGACGTAATAAGTCCATGGCTTTTGTTTTTATATGGTCAGGACTTGGCACCGTTTCGGGGCGGATGCCCCGTTGGTTGCCGGCGTTTCGTCGAGCCTGTCTCTCCACGCCTCTGTATAAAAACAACCCTTTGGTTGGAAGGAATTGTGGGACAAATGTAAAGGAGCTTTTTTTAGAATTGCTCATTACAGGCCCGAATTTTATTCAAATCCTAGAATAATCTAGTCGTTAAACCAGTATTCAAATACCCGCTAAACATGAATAAAAAGGGCATTTCAAACGATATTGTTTGCCTGGGATTAAGGACATTAAAGTCTTCCCTAAACCCGGAATTTTGCAATTATTTTTTTATTGTGTTTAAGCACTGCCACCCAGTGTTTCTCACGATTTCCCTTTGCTTTGGTATTAGCCAAGCACCTGGCCGCTCAACTTTAGCTCCTGGCGGGCATCGTAGTAGCACTGCAGAATGGAGTCCATCGGGGCGGTGCCGGCAGCTACGGCCTGCACGCGAGCTCGGTACTCGGGGGCCAGCAAGCGCAGCAGCGGCTGCGCTACCCCGGTGAAATGCTGAAAGGCATCCAGCAGCTGCGCGTTTCATTCAGCATGGTAATTCAGCAAATCGTCGGGCAATACCTGGGTGCGGGCACAGCCCGGCTCGGGCACGCAGTAGAACGGCTCGCTGGGATTGAGGTACCCGTAGTCGTCGGTCAATTCCTCACCAAGAAAACTGTCGCGCACGGCCAACTCGCAGTCGTAGGCGGTGCTCATGCAGCTCGAGCGAAAGCTGTAATTGACAAAACGGGCATGGTCGCCGCAGAGCGCATAGTTCCCGTGGTGGTCGCGGTAACAATACTTATCCAGAAATACTCTTTGGAGTGGGTCCATCCTTTCAAAGCATGGCGGCGAAATAATTTGGTCCAAAGAGTCGAATATCCAAGCGATAGTGCCCTTGGGAATAAGCTTGGTGGCGACCACGCCTAAGCCGATTTCGGGGCTGATGAAGCGCAATTCGGTGTCAGGATGAATCATGTGAATTTGGCCGATAAAGGAGGTGGCAATGTTAGAAAAAACGGGCACCAAACAAAGCAGAACAGCGCACTAGCGGCCTACTGCCCTACTTTTGCCAGCACACCCCACCCCACCCCCATGGCTACCTCCCCGAACTCGCCTGCACTTCGCTCTTGGATTGACATTCCGCCCGGCAACGACTTTCCTATCCAAAACCTCCCCTTTGGGGTGTTCGAAACCGACGAGCGGGGGCCGCACCTGGCAGTGGCCATCGGCGGCTATGTGCTCGACCTTTATGCTGCCAGCCAGTACGGCTTTTTTGAGGACCTGACCGAGTTGGGGGAAGCCCAGCCCAAGGTGTTTCGCCGGCGTTCCCTCAACGCCTTCTTGCGGCTGGGTCGCCCCGCGTGGCGCGCTGTGCGCCAGCGTGTGAGTGAGCTGCTGCGCCACGATGCCCCCGAGCTGCGCGACAACGAAGAAGCCATGCGCAGCTGCCTATTGCGCCAAACCGAAGTGCGCATGCTCCGGCCCGTGAAGCCCAACAACTACACCGACTTTTACAGCAGCATCGAACACGCCACCAACGTGGGCACCATGTTCCGCGACCCCGCCAATGCCCTGCTGCCCAACTGGCGCCACCTGCCCATTGGCTACCACGGCCGCACCAGCAGCATAGTGGTATCAGGCACCCCCATCCGTCGCCCCAACGGCCAGCGCAAGGCTCCCGACGAAACGACCCCCACATTTGGCCCTAGCCGCCAGCTCGACTTTGAGCTGGAAATGGCCTTCGTGGTGGGCACCGGCACCGCCCTGGGCAGCACAGTGCCAATTGACGCAGCTGAAGACCACATTTTTGGCCTCTGCCTGTTCAACGACTGGAGTGCCCGCGACCTGCAAAGCTGGGAATACGTGCCCCTGGGCCCGTTCCTGGGCAAGAACTTTGGCAGCAGTCTGGCCCCGTGGGTGGTCACGCTCGATGCCCTGGAGCCCTTCCGCATGGCGGGCCCTGTGCAGGAGCCCACGCCCCTGCCCTACCTAAACCACGGCGGTGAGCACAACTTCGACATCAACCTCGAAGTAGGCCTTGCGCCGGCGGGCGGCCCCGAAACCACCATCAGCCGTTCCAATTTCAGCCTAATGTACTGGAGCATGGCCCAGCAGCTCACCCACCACGCTTCCAACGGCTGTAACCTCGAAGCTGGCGACCTCTACGCGTCCGGCACCATCAGCGGCACGACGCCCGACTCGCTGGGCTCGATGCTGGAGCTGGCGTGGCGTGGCACCCGTCCCGTGCCCCTGGCCGACGGCTCAGAGCGCAAATTTCTGCTTGATGGCGACACCGTAACCATGCGCGGCTACGCTGAGAAAGATGGCGTGCGCATTGGGTTTGGGGAAGTGCGCGGCGCCATTCTTCCGGCTGAATAGGGCAAGGGTGCGCCAAGCAGAACGAGGTTTCGCAAGGGTTGATTAATTGTCAACCCTTGCGAAACCTCGTTCTGCTTGGCGCACCTCTGCTTTTAATGAATTCGGTCGTCCCGCACGGGCAGGTTCGTCACAATTTCGCCCTCTATTTTCAGCAACTCCTGCAGTCGCTCGTCAACCAGTTTTGGGTCACAATATTCCTTGGCTAAATCAACGTAGCTCACGAAATGCGCTGCTTCCGAGACCATTAATTCGTAATAGAATTTACTCAGTTCCTGGTCGGCGATATTTTGCCATAGCAGTTTAAAACGCTCGCAGCTGCGTGCCTCAATTAAGGCCGAAACCAACAGTTGGTCCATGAGCTGGCGCTCGCGGGCGCCGCCTTTGCGCACGTGGGCCAGCAGTTGCACCACGTACTCGTCTTTACGGGGCCGGCCCAACTCAAAACCGCGTTTGCGCAGCTCCAGGAGCACTCTTTCGAAGTGGCTCCATTCCTCGGCCACCAGGTCTGTCAGCTCATCAACCAGCCGGGTTTTCTCCGGATAATGGATAATCATGCTGATGCCCGTGCTCGCGGCCTTCTGCTCGCACCATGCGTGGTCAACTAAGATATCTTCAATATTTTTTCCAGCAATATCTACCCAGCGCGGGTCAGTATTCAGCTTTAATTTCAGAATGGTTTTCTCTTTCATTTTCGTGTTTCTAATTAAAGAAGTCCCATCTCAACCCTAATTGAAAACGGCGCGGATAGCCAGTATAATAAGGCGTAGTGAAATAGCCGTCGCCCATAATTCCCTGATTGACATAAGCCACCTTTAGAAATACAGTTACGGCTTTGATGTCAGCCGAGAAAAACACGTCTACTACCGGGTAATTGCGAATAGTGAAAGTGTTTTGTTGGTAAAACTGCTGGGTGCTAGGGCTGTAATTAAACGCCCGGTATCTGGACTGATAATACATTTCGGCGCCGACTTGGCTAAACAGCGCTTTGCGGAATATATAGCTCTCATAATACACACGGGTGTTAGTTACGAGCGCGGGTATGCGAATACCATCGACGTCGCCGCCGCGGGTGTAAGTGGCTTCGTTATCGAAGTTTACCCGCCCGAAGCGCACCTGGTGCCGGGCTCTGCCGATAAGGAGGTTGCGGGCAGTTTCCGTTTCCTGAACTGGCTTGGCATCGGTGCCATAATACACCAGATTGCTAATATTCACCCCACTGACACTGGCTTCGAAACGTTGCTGCGTGAGGCGCCCCAGGCTGGGCAATTTTAGGCGCAAGCGGCCGGTAAGCTGCGTGGTATTGGTATTATCAAAGTCATTGTCGCTGCCGGGGAGGTGGTTCCACTGGTAGTGGTTGCCCACAAACTGCTGCTGGGTGAGCGTGGGTGAATAGGAACTGCGCAAAAGCTCGCCTGAAAGCGGCCCCGTGCGGACTGATGCCCGCAGCCAGTATTCCGGAAAGTTGGGGTAGGGATTGCCAAAGGAATAAGCCAGCACTTCGCCGGCCGTTTCCACGGCATATATGGTGCGGTAGTTAAACGCGGCAGTGCCCCCAAAAAAAACCTGGTTGAAACTGCGTGGGCTGGCAGCCTGCGTCAGGTTGATTATTGGATTTCCAACCACGGTTGAGGAATCGGCCCGCTTGGTGTTGAGGCCCGCGATGCGGTCGCGGGCGTACAGGCGGTATTCCACGGCATTGGTGCGGCCCAGTACCCCCACTGTGTTTTCGACCTGCCGAAACTCGGCCCGGTCGATGGTGGCGTTCACGTTGTATGGCGGTGTGTTAGGGTAAAACAACAGCGCGCCGTTTTCCTGCCGCCGCAGCTCCGAGTCGGAGTAGTTGTTGTACTGACGCTTGGCGTCGAAGGTGTGATAAACGGTAAGCCCACGCCCCAGCAGCCGGTAGGTTTGGGTGAAGTATACTTGGTCGCGGTCCTCGTTGTTCACGGCATTATTGAGGTACACCCGCTCGCGGCCGTAGTTGAACAAGTCCTCGGGGCTGGTCTGGCCGGGGGCTGTGTCAGTAGGCGGCACCGGCCAGATTCCGCCCTGCTCGATACCGCGGTGGCGCACGTTGGTAAAGTTGAACAACAGATGGTACCGCTCGTCCTCGGTCTGAAACCGGCTAAAGAATAGCAGATTGGAATGCTCGACCAAGCCATCGCGGGAAGAGCGAGCCGCCAGAATCTTGTTCGACGCAATCCGCTCGTAGGACACGCCTACGCTGAAGTTTTTGCGCAGGCTGCGGCTGTAGCTGAACTCAAAGACCTGCTCGCCAGCACCCGACTGCAGCACTCGAAAAAACGAGTACGGCGACCTCGTGTCGTAGTAAGGCACAGTAGTGGCATCGCGAGCGTACTTATCGAAGACATTGCGCCCATACCGGGCTCCGAGCTGCAGATTGGGCCGGTAGAGCAAGGGGCGCGAAGCTGTGCCCACGGCGCCTAAGTCTTGCTGAAACGTGGTGTCGTGAAACCAAAACCGGTTCTGTGGCCAGCGCGTGAGCGTGGTATCGAGGGGCGTGCCCGAAGTAGAATCACGCAGTATTTCGGCCTCGTAGATGATGCGCGTGGTTTTCGGGCCGTACACAACCTTGGTGGAATCGTCGAGCACCTGGGCAGCAGCACGAGGGCCTGCCAACCACCCAACCAGCACCAACAGTCCGGCTAGCGCCTGGAGCCGCGGCCAGGTCATCAAAAATCCTCGTTGCAGAGCCTTCAAACGGGTAGTGTATAAGCCGCGGCACACAAAAAGCACGGCTGAGTCAAAGTAAAAATCAAGTTCCCAGTGCTGGCCTGCTGGGCAGAAGGTGCTGCAAAACCGCACCGCCATTGCCCAAAAATGCCACCAGCACCGGAATGGTATAGAAAGGCAAGCCCGCCCGCACGTCCCGTAGTTCGGGAGCCATCAAACGGGTTGCGTCCTTTTCGGTGGTAAAAATAGGCCAGCCCGGCTGCCAATGCGCTCGCAAGGCTACCAAGTCGGCGGGCCGGAAGCTATGGTGGTCGGGAAATACAGCATGGTGCTGAATGGCGTAGCCCTGGCTTTCAAGGTACTCATGCAGCGGACCAGGCTGCGCAATGCCAGTAAGCAGAAGCGCTGGCAGACCCGCGCCCCTCTCATAGTTGCCCGCCGCTAATTGGGCAGGCACAGCAACTGGCTCGGCCGTCAGTGGCTGCGGCTGCCCATACCCATAGGCGGAAAAAAGTACGGGCGCCGCTGGGCGGCTGTAGCGCCGGACACGCTGTGCTACTTCGGCCTGGGCTGCGTCCGACAAATCGGACGGGCATTTGGTCACAATGACTACATCGGCCCGGCGCGCACCGTGCCGGCTTTCGCGCAAGCGGCCCGCAGGCAGTACGTGGTCGGAGTAGAAGGGTCGGGCCAGCTCCGTGAGCAGCACGTTGAGTGTGGGGCGTACGGCGCGGTGCTGGTATGCATCATCAAGCACGATGACGGTAATTTCTGGGTGGGCCTGCTGCAGTAGCTGCACTCCTAGCCGACGCGCCTCGGCCACTGCTACCGGCACAAGCTGCGTAGCAAATTGCTGGAAGTAGTACCACGGCTCATCGCCCACGGTGGCCGCCGAATCGGTGGGTCCGGCCAGCCGCGGGCCGTGGGTGCTTCGGCCGTAGCCTCTGCTCAATATGGCCGGCCGCTGGCCCTGGCGCAACAACTCTACTACCAGCCACGCTACATGCGGAGTTTTGCCAGTGCCGCCTACTCGCAGGTTGCCCACATTGAGCAGCGGCACACCGAAAGCATCTGACCGCTTCCACCCGACGTCATAAAGCCGGTTGCGAACAGCAAGCACTGCCGCATAAAGCCAAGAAAAAGGCAACAGTAAAAAAGCCAGAACGGACTGCATACGGGGCAAAGAGCCAAGGCAAGGGCGCGTAAAAGTACGGCTTAAGCTGGGCAGGCTACGCAGCAGCAAAAGCTGCCCGGCGCTGGAGGACACCGGCCGCTTCTCGTAGGCACTAAAAAAGGGCAACCCGGCTGGGGCTGCCCTTTTCGTGACTAGCACGGCTAAGCCTAGTTGAACAGTGCCGCGGGGTTGGTGGCGAAGTTCTTGCCGATGGCCTTCACCGTAGCCGCGTCCAGCGGTTCGTCGAAGGCTTCGGCGCCGGCCGTAGCCGAGCCACCCGAGGGCGTTAGCCCCTGCACGTTTACTCCGGGCGCTGCGCCTTGTGTGGCATTGTTTTCGGCCGGGAAAGCCACTGCTGGCGTGGCGCCGGTGGCGGGGTTGCCAGCAAGGTATGGGCCTACCGAAGCCGGGGCATTGGGCACGCCGTTGTTGGGCAGCGGCGGGGTGGTCGTCGTTTCATTGGGCATAATCCAGCTTTTGGGAGCCCCCACGTTTTGTACGCCGCCCCGCAAAAACGAACGGATGCGCGAAGAGTGTCGGGCCTCCACCGAGTGAATGTTGAGGGCCACTTCCAGCAGGTCTTTGGTGGTGCTCGTGTTCAAGTTGGGGGCGCCGCCTTTGTAGGCCCGCACGCCGGTGTCGACAAAGTTTTTGGCTGCCAGCAGAAACTCGCCCGTGTTGGTGAAAGTGTTGCCCAGTGAGGGGAAAAGTGCCGCCCGCCGGCCGCCCTGTGAGCCGGTGTAGTCGAAGCCGGCGCGGGTGGGGTCGGGAATGGCTGCTGTTCCGAGCGCCCCAGTCAAGGTTCTGATGTGCAAGTTCTCGTCGTTGAGAATAATCTCAAATGCCCGGGTTTGCTCGGCGTTAAGGATATTGGACGCTAGCACCGTTTGGTAGAAATACTTTTCGAGGTACTCCAACTGCAGGGCCAGGTTCAGGGTATCGCGCACTGGCGCGGGCAAGGTGGTGGTTTGGCCGTAGGCCTTGGTAAACAAAGTACTCACAGCCAAGGGTAGGGCACTGGCGGTCACTTTCTTGCCGAAGCCCAAAAAATTGCGAAAAGCCGCGCGGCGCGAATCGAACCGGTCATATACTTCGGGGTCGACTTTAGCGATGTCGTCGATAATTTGAAAAAAATCCATGATATAGCGGAAGTTGAAGTTGGGAGAAAAACGGCGGCAGCTCTACACGAAGCTGTTGGCGCTGAGCTTGGAGCTAGCGGCCAGGAAATTATTGGCGGTTTCGAGCACGGCCTGCGGGCGCTTCGAGCGCTCGGTGCCCTTCGCATTGGTCCCACTGATTTCCACCACGTCGTCGGCCACAAACGTGTTGGGCGCGATTAACTCCCGAATGAGGGCGGCGTGCCGGGCTTCTACCGAAACGATTTTGCCGGCCAGCACTAGGTTGTCGTTGCTGCTGATGAAGCGTCCGGCTCCGTTATAGGCAGCCACTCCCAAGTCTTCAAATGCTTTGGCAGCGTCAAGCACGCCCATGCGGGTAGCCCCCGTAGCAGCGGCGCGCACGTTAAAATCGATGCCGCTGAAGTCTGCCTCCAGCGTCTTGATGGCTGCAGACCCCAATGCCGCCTTGAAAAAATCGCGGTGGATGACTTCGTGGTCGCGCAGGTCGGTCATAATGGCTTTTTCAGCCGCCGAAGCCGAGGCGAAGTACGAGCCCGCGCCGCCGGCCACCACCTGCGTGTAGAAGGCCGCCTCCAACTGCTCTAGCGCGTAAGCGTAGTTCAGGATGCCGGTGTCGCCCGAGCCTACGTCGAGGCGGTTGGCATTGGGGTCAATTTGCGGGTCATCGTCGTCGCACCCGGCCAGCAGGAGGCCGCCCAAGGCGAGGCTGGTACCCGTGTAGCGCAAAAACGAGCGTCGCGCTACCGGGCTAGTCAGCAGGCGTGCGGTTGCGTCCGCATCGGCCAGCGGAGCAGTTGGTTGGTTTTTCATAAAATATGGAAAGGGGGGTTGAAAAGGCAGATAACTTCCTCCCCTACGCTGGCTTTTAGCTCACCGCTTTAATGTCCGACGACAAATAGGTATTAACCCGCACGCATTTAAGTACTAACCCTTAATCACTAATTATGAGGCATATACACCAAACTCAACCGTAAAAACTTTAACTCTTTTGGCCTGTTTTGGCGTGTTCGGCCAGCAGGATTTTCTCATCGGAGACAAGTCGGAAATTGGTAGCGTCAGGCTCTTCGAAACACTGGCTGAATACTGAGCAACCACGCCTGTTAGCAGGCAGTATTTTGTTTAAATTTCGACGTGTGCATTCTTCGCCCGCCATCGGGCACGGACGCGGTCTTCAACCCACGGCTGAGCTACCTCAATATGGGCCCGTGTGCGGTGGCTTTTGTTGTGCTGCCACTGGTTGTGGTTTCGCGGCCACCTCGGCCACTCCCTCTCCATCATAAGTTTATGCCTGACCTCGCCCAACAGCTATTTCGCTTTCTCACCACCTTCCCCCTACCAGCAAACCTGCCCGAAGGAGTGGAGACGCTAAGCCCATTCCGCGAGCCGCCAGTGCAGGAGCTTTTCGAGCAGTTTGGCAAAAAATTTTACGCCGATAACGCCCCTCGCGTAGCCCTCCTAGGCATCAACCCCGGCCGGCTGGGCATGGGCCGAACCGGCGTAGCCTTCACCGACCCCGCCGCACTAACTGAGTTTTGCGGCATCAACCACAGCCTTCCCCGACAGCGTCCCGAGTTGTCGACTCAGTTCGTTTACCGCGTGGTAGCAGCGCTGGGCGGCCCGGAAGTCTTCTACCGTCACTTCTATTTGAGTTCGATATATCCGCTGGTTTTGCTGAGGCAGGGGCTGAACTATAATTATTATGACTCCCCAGTCCTCACCAAAACTCTTTGGCCTGACATGCAGCTTTCCCTAAAGCTACAGGTAGCGGAGCTGGGCCTGCGCACCGATGTAGCTGTGAGCTTGGGCCAACGCAATGGCACTTACCTAAAACGGCTGAACGACGAGTTGGGCCTGTTCGACCGCATCATCGTACTCGACCACCCGCGCTATCTCATGCAGTATCGGCGCGCCCATTTAGAGGCAAATGTGGCCAAGTACGTCGCCGAGCTCGGCCGCTTGGTCAACGCTGAAGATTGAGTATTAAAACGCAAGAACTAGAGGGCAAGCTTTAAATGACGGTTATTTGCAGTGTCCTTCACCGCCAACCGTTCCCTGCATCCATGCCCACCGTTCAAGATTTGGCCCGCCTGCTGGAAGCCGCCGCCCCCCTCGCCTACCAGGAAAGCTACGACAACGCCGGCCTGCAATGCGGCGACCCCCAGGCCGAAATAAGGGGCGTGTTAATTGCGCTCGACTGTACGCCCAACGTAGTGGCCGAAGCGCTGGCCCGGGGCTGCAACGTGGTAGTGTGCCATCATCCGGTCATTTTTCGGCCCATCAAGCGGCTCACCGGCGCCAATGAGGTCGAGCAAACCATCATCGCGGCGCTTAAAAACGACGTGGCTATCTACGCCGCTCACACCAATCTCGACAACGTGCGCGGTGGCGTGAACGACAAATTAGCCGAGAAGCTCGGCCTTACCAAAACCCGCGTGCTTGCCCCTCAAAGTGGCACCCTGGCCCGGCTTATCACCTACGTGCCCCATCGCCCCGAAGACCAGCAAGCCGACGTAGCCAGCCGCGTGCTGGCCGCCCTATATGCAGCGGGAGCCGGCCAGGTTGGGCAGTATTCGGAGTGCAGTTTCCGGGCCGAAGGCACTGGGACTTTCACGCCTGGCACCGGCACCATTCCGGCCATCGGCACCCAAAATCAGCCCGAAACCGTGCCCGAGCTGCGGGTGGAAGTGTTGCTGCCCTTGCACCGGCAAGCAGCTGTGTTGCGTGCCCTGCGCATCGCGCATCCTTATGAAGAAGTCGCTTACGAGTTAGTTAAACTGGAAAACACGCACCAGGATGTTGGGGCTGGACTGGTGGGCGAACTGCCCGCTCCCATGTCGCCAGCCGCGTTCCGGGCCATGCTAAAACAGCAGCTGCTGGTGCCCGTGGTAAAGCACACGCCATTTGAGAAGGACATCAAAACCGTGGCCATCTGCGGCGGTGCGGGCGCCTTCCTCATTGGCGCCACGCGGGCGGCCGGGGCCGATGCCTACGTGACCGGCGACGTGAAGTACCACGAGTTTTTTGGGGCCGAAGGGCGGCTTATGCTCTGCGACGTGGGCCATTTTGAGAGCGAGCAGTTCACCTACGAGGTGTTCAGGGATTTGCTAACGGCCGGATTTGGACGTACTTTTGCGGTCTTAATCGCTGAAACCCCTACGAACCCCGTTCAATATGACTGCTAATAGTGCCGCCGTGGCTCACGCCGACGTTCCCGTAGCCGCCAAGCTCGAAGCCCTGCTCACCTTGCAGCACCTCGACTCGCAGCTCGATGAAATCCGGCGCGTTCGTGGCGATTTGCCCGAAGAAGTGCAGGACTTGGAAGATGAAATTGCTGGCTATGAAGTGCGCGTCAAGAAGTTTGACGAAGAAATTCAGGGCCTGAACGACTTCATCAAGAGCCGCAAGCAAGCCAGCAAAGACGCTGAGTCGCTCATCAAAAAGTACGACGAGCAGCAGCAGAACGTCCGCAACAACCGCGAGTTCGAAGCCATTGCCAAGGAAATTGAATTGCAGCGTCTGGAAATCCAGATTGCCGACAAGAAAATCAAAGAGGCTCAGTACCAGATTGACGTGAAAAACGCCGAAATCAGCGGTACGAAGTCGAAGCTGGAAGAGCGTCGCAAAGACCTCGACAACAAGAAAAGCGAGCTTGAAACCATCGTTTCTGAAAACGAGGAAGAAGAGCGCGGCATCATGACCCAGCGCGAGGAAGCCACCAAACCGGTGGAAGAACGCCTGCTCACGGCCTACACCCGCATCCGCGGCAACGTGCGCAACGGCCTAGCCGTGGTGCTGGTGCGGCGTGACGCCTGCGGCGGCTGCTTCAACACGGTGCCCCCGCAGCGCCAGGCCGACATTATCTCCCACAAGAAAATCATCGTGTGCGAGCACTGCGGCCGTATTTTGGCCGACGTGGAAGCCCGCGCCGTTTAAGCAAGGCCTTTGGCTAGTCCAAACACCAAGCTTACCGATTGAAATCATGAAAAAGGAACGGCCCGGTGTCGTTCCTTTTTTTGTTGAATAGCTAATGGCAATTGTGGCTGAAACAACATCGCGTGTGCATCCTTTCAAACGGACGCTGGCCCTTAGGCGCTGGCGCCGAGCAATGGCGTGTGCAGGTGGTTTTCTGGCTTTCGCGTCCTTTGCCCCTCCTGCACCGCCCCAAGCTGTCAGCCAACCAGAACAAGTAGCGAACACTGAGGCCAGTGCCGGTCAGCTCACCGCCGCCAGCCGCCGGGCTTACGCCGAAGTGATGAAGCTGCGCCTGGGCCCAGCGCGGGAGCTGCTGCGCACGGAGCTGGCTGCCACTCCTACGGCCCCCTCGCCCCTGTTGGTGGCCAACTGTGCAGATTTTGCCGAGCTCATCATTACACAGGATGCCGGCCGATACACAGCCCTAACCAATGCCCAGGAAGCTCGCCTATCGGCTTTGGGCCGGGCCCCGGCCAGTGCCATGCGCGACTATGCCCGGGCCGAAATCACCCTGCACCTAGGCCTGAGCCAGCTGTTGTTCCGGCATCTGGTGGCCGGTGGGTTTCACTTGCGCAGCGGTTTTCATCAGATGCAGGCAGTGGTGAAGCGGTACCCTTCGTTTGCGCCGGCTCGCAAAACCTTAGGGATATGTCAGTTTGCAGTGGGCTCATTGCCGGAAGGCTACCGCTGGCTTCTGACCCTGCTGGGGTTGAGCGCTGATGTAGGCGTGGGACTGAAAAATCTCACGCTGGCCGCTTCTCAGCCCAACGACTTTCAAACCGAAAGCCAGATTTACCTCACCTTGATTCGGGAGAGCTACTACAAAAAGCCCGAAGAGGCCTTGCGCTTGGTTGAGCGTCTGCACACGCAACACCTCGACAACCTGCTGTATTCTTACCTGCTCATGAGCGTGCAAAAGCGACAGCGGCACGGCGAGGCGGCCTTGGCGGCCTACCGCAGCCGCCCCACCGGGCCTGAATACCTGCCGGTGGCCTACCTACACCACATGGCGGCCGACTTGCTGCTTTACAAAGGCGACTACGCCAATTCAGAGCGCGAGAACCTGATTTTCCTGCGTGAAAACAAAGGCCAGCACTACCGCAAGGACACTGCTTTTAAGCTGTACCTGGCGGCGTGGCTGAGCGGACAGCCTGCTGCCACGCTGGCCCGGTACCGCGAGCAAATTAATCAGCCCGGCCCCACCGATGTAGAGGAAGACAACTACGCCCAACACTACTACCACCAGGCCCAGGCCCTTCACCCCATCCTGACCCGCGCCCGCCTGCAGATTGATGGAGGCTACCACCGGGCGGCGCTGGCCACTCTTCGCAATTTCCAGGCAACGTCGGCCACGCTCCTGCGCGACCGGATTGAAGAGCCTTACCGCCGGGCCCGCGCCTACCAGGGCCTAGGGGTGCTCGACTCTGCCAAGCTCGCCTACGAGCGCACGCTGGCCGTGTCGGGCGATGCCGCGCCCTATTATTTTGCGCCGCAGGCTGCCTTGCAGCTAGGCTACATGGCCCAGGAATCCAAAAACCCCGCGCTGGCCCGCTCCTATTTTCAGAAAGCGTTGCGCTACCCTTGGCACGAGTATAAAAACAGCACCGATGCCAAAGCCAACCTCGCCCTGCGGGAACTGAAGTAGCCATTTTGCGCTGTTGGCTGTTTCACGGCGTGCCCGCCGTTTCATTTATTTCCAGTGTCTGCTTCACCCTCTGCTTCCGCCTGCCTCCGATTTCCACTAACCGAATTGCCTGCGGACTTTCGCGTACGGGCCTTAAACTGGGCTGCCGGATTCCCCTATTGCGCGTATTATGAGCCCAACGACCTGGCTTATCCTCAAGGGCCATTCAACCGCATTTTAGCTGTAGCGCCAACCACGGCAGCAACCATAGGCAGCCTTGCTGACCTAAGCCAGTTGTACAGCCAAACGGCAGCAGCGGAGCTGCACTGCGGTTTCATCAGCTATGAGGTTAAGAACGACATTGAGGCGCTAACCAGCGAGAATTTTGATGGCTTTGACTGGCCGAAGCTACACTTTTTCAAGCCGGACACCTGGCTGTGCTGGCGCGCTGATGTAGTAGAGGTGCACGGGCAAACGCTGGGGGTAATAGAGCAGATTCTAACCCAAGAGCTGCCTCGTGTTAATGCGCCGGTGGTGCCCACCCTGCGTCCCCGGCTGGCCAAAGCCGACTACTTGCGGGCAGTAGAAGCCATTCGGGAAGACATTCTGAACGGGGAAGTATACGAGCTCAATTTATGCCAGGAATTTTATGCTGAAAACGTTGCCCTTGCCCCGGCTGATGTTTTCTGGCGCCTGGTGGAGGCCTCGCCTGCTCCTTTCGCAGGCTTTGTTCGCTGGCACGACCACTACCTACTTTGTGCTTCGCCCGAGCGTTTTTTATTGCGCCACGGCTCCCAAATCGTTTCCCAACCCATCAAAGGCACCATCCGCCGCGGCGCTACACCAGCCGAAGACGAGCAGCAGCGCCAAACCCTGCTGCACGACGAGAAGGAGCGCGCCGAAAACCTAATGATTGTGGATTTGGTGCGCAACGACCTCGCCCGCGTGGCCCAAACAGGCACCGTGCGCGTGCCCGAGCTTTTTGGTCTCTATCCCTTCCGTCACCTCTGGCAAATGATTTCGACCGTAGCTGCCGACCTTCGGTCCGACGCCCTCTTGGAAGACATTCTCCGCGCAACCTTTCCAATGGGCTCGATGACTGGCGCCCCAAAAATTCGCGCCATGCAACTCATCGAGCAGTACGAAAGCAGTCGGCGCGGACTCTACAGCGGCAGCATGGGCTACGTATGGCCTAACGGCGAGTTCGAGTTCAACGTCGTCATTCGCAGCCTCCAATATCGCCGCGACACCGGCTACCTCAGCTTCCAGGTGGGTTCCGCCATCACCTTCGACTCTGACCCTGAGCGGGAATACGAAGAATGCTTGCTTAAAGCAAAAGCCCTGTTGGAAGTGTTAGGCGCCAGCATTGCGGAGCGCTGAACGAAAAACTCCCCTCCTTGATACGGAGGGGAATTAGCTTCGCCAACCCCCAAAGACGTTCTGCCATTCTGTCATTTTAGCTTAGCCTGCCGTATCTTTGTGTTCCGCCGAAATGCGCTTATATTATGTCCCAAGCCCTGTTAACCCTTGATTTTTTAGATAAAGAGACGCCTACACCTGAGGCTACGCCCAGCGGTGAGGTGCGCGTAAGTGCGGCCACCCGCACTGGGCGTCAGCGCAAGCTCTACATCGAGAGCTACGGCTGCCAGATGAATTTTTCGGATTCGGAAATCGTGTCGAGTATTCTGTTTAATGAGGGTTTTGATACCACTGATGACCTAGCCAGCGCCGACCTGGTGCTGCTTAACACCTGCTCCATCCGCGAGAAGGCCGAGCAGACGGTGCGCATGCGTCTTTCCCAAATCAACTCGCACAAGAAGCGAAACCCCGGCCTGCTGGTGGGCGTGCTCGGCTGCATGGCCGAGCGCCTGAAAAGCAAGTTTCTGGAAGAAGAGAAAATCGTGGACCTCGTGGTAGGGCCCGATGCTTACCGCGACCTCCCCCAGCTCATCAGCCAGGTAGATGGCGGCCAAAAGGGCGTGAACGTGCTGCTCAGCCGGGAAGAAACCTACGCCGACATCACACCGGTGCGTTTAAATTCCAACGGCGTGTCGGCCTTCATCAGCATCATGCGCGGCTGCGACAACATGTGCTCGTTCTGCGTGGTGCCCTTCACCCGCGGCCGCGAGCGGAGCCGCGACGCCCACAGCATCCTGCGCGAAGCTGCCGACCTGGTGGCGGCCGGCTACAAAGAAGTAACCCTGCTGGGCCAGAACGTGGACAGCTACAAGTGGGCTTCGGCTGACGGCACCGAGCACGTCAACTTCGCCCAATTGCTCGAAAAAGTGGCCCTCGTGAGCCCCGAGCTGCGCGTGCGCTTTTCCACCTCGCACCCCAAGGATATTACCGACGAAGTGCTCCACACCATGGCGCGCTACGACAACATCTGCAAGTTCATTCACCTGCCGGCCCAGAGCGGCAACTCGCGCGTGCTGGCCCTCATGAACCGCACCTACGACCGGCCTTGGTACGAGGAGCGGGTGCAGGCCATCCGCCGCATTCTGGGCGACGACTGCGCCATTAGCTCCGACATGATTTCGGGCTTCTGCACCGAGACCGAGCAGGAACATCAGGATACCCTCAGCCTGATGGAGTTTGTGAAGTACGACATGGCCTACATGTTCTTCTACTCGGAGCGCCCCGGCACCCTGGCTGCGCGGAAATTGATTGATGATATTCCACTGGAAGTGAAAAAGCGCCGCCTGCAGGAAATTATCGACTTGCAGCAGATTCACAGTGCCCAGCGCAACCAGCGCGGCGTGGGCCGTGTACACCAAGTGTTAGTCGAGAACTTTTCGAAGCGCTCGAAAGAGCATTTGAGCGGGCGCAACAGCCAGAACCAAGTAGTCATCTTCCCAAAGCAAAACTTCAAGAAGGGTGACTATGTAAATGTATTGGTGCACAGCAGCACCGCTAGCACAATGCTGGGCGAAGCTGTTTAATGCCCAACGAAGGCCTAACCTAAGCCACTTGCTTTTTTCGCCTTTTCCACGAACTGCTACCAACCTTGACTACGCAAGAAATTCAATCCATCAAGCTCCGGTTCGGCATCATCGGCAACGCGCCGGCGCTGAACTATGCCATTCAGGTGGCCGCGCAAGTTGCGCCGACTGATATGACGGTGCTCATTACCGGCGAAAGCGGGTCGGGCAAGGAGTCGTTTTCGAAGATTATCCACGCCTTGTCGCCGCGCAAGCACGGGCAGTTCATTGCCATCAACTGCGGGGCCATTCCGGAGGGCACCATTGATTCGGAGCTGTTTGGCCACGAGAAGGGTTCTTTTACCGGTGCCAACGAGGCCCGTAAGGGCTACTTCGAGGTAACCAACGGTGGCACCATTTTCCTGGACGAAATCGGCGAGATGCCGCTCGGCACCCAAGCCCGCCTTCTACGCGTACTTGAGAACGGCGAGTTCATCCGGGTGGGCAGCAGCAAGGTGCAGAAAACCGACGTGCGTGTGGTGGCCGCCACCAACGTGAACCTGCTCGACCGCGTGCAAGCCGGCACCTTCCGGGAAGACCTCTACTACCGCCTCAACACGGTGCCCATCACGGTGCCGCCCCTGCGCGACCGTGGCGAAGACATCTACCTCCTGTTCCGCAAGTTTGCTTCAGATTCGGCCGAGCGTTATCGTTCCCGTCCCATTACCCTGCTGCCCGACGCAGTGCAGGCGCTTACGCGCTTCCGCTTTCCAGGCAATATCCGCCAGCTAAAAAACATTGCCGAGCAGATATCCGTGCTCGAAACCGAGCGCGAGCTCGACGCTCGACGCCTCGCCCCCTACCTGCCGCAAGACCAGGTGAGCCGTCTGCCCATGCTGCTGGGCCAGGGAGCCCCCGACAGCGCCACGGCTGGCTACTCCGAACGCGACCTGCTTTACAAAATCCTGTTCGACATGCGCCGCGACATGACGGACCTCAAGAAAATGGTGCTGGAACTGGCTACCGGGCAGCGGCCGCACGAAGCCCAGGAGCTGCTGCGTCAGAACAGCCACCTCTTCAACAATACCGCGCCATCTGGCACGTTCGAAGGCGGTCAGGGTTCTGAATACTTTCTGCCCGCCGCGCCCAACCCTTACAAAAACGAGCCCGCGTCGGAGTACGACGACGAAGAGGCGCCGGTAGAAGATATCTCGCACGAAACCGAAGAAGAAACGCTTTCGCTGGATGTGAAGGAACGGGAAATGATTCTGAAGGCGTTGAAAAAGCACAACAACAAGCGCAAGTACGCCGCGCACGACTTGGGCATTTCGGAACGCACGCTGTACCGCAAACTAAAGCAATATGACTTGGAGCAAGTATAAAGCAGGGCTGCAATCCATAAGCTACAGGCTACAGGCCAAACGGTCTATAATCGCAGCTTGCAGCTTGTGGCTTGTAGCCTGCAGCCTAATGAGTGGCTGTGGCATCTACTCGTTCAATGGCACCAATATTGACCCGTCTATCCGCACCATTTCCATCGGCACCATTCAGAACAACTCGCCGCAGGGTCCGGCGTTTCTCACACAACGCTTTACGGAGGATTTGAAGGACTATTTCCAGCAGAATACCAATCTGAAGCTTGTGCCGCGCGACGGTGACCTGCAGTTTGAAGGCAACATCGTAGCCTATGATTTTGCGCCCGCCTCGATTCAACAAGTGAATGGCGTGGACCAGGCAGGCGCCAACCGCCTGACCATTCAGGTCAGCATCCGGTTCACCAATACCAAGGACGACAAGCAGAGCTTCGAGCAGCTCTTCCAGAATTTCGATGACTTCCCGGGCAGCCGCAACATCGCTACGATAAACAGCGACCCCAATGCGGTGCGCCCCACCACCACCAAAATCATCACCGACATTTTTAACAAGTCGGTGGCTAACTGGTAACGGCCGAATCAGTTGCGGCTTGGTTGAGCGAGTATCGACAGGCCAAACGCTGATTTTTCAAGTAACCGCGGCCGTTGCTGCGGGCACATTTGCGTAAATTAGCGTAATGTTGCGCCCCGTTAATCTGTTCGCAGCGCAGGTTTTAGGAAATCAATTCTAAAGCTGCTCCTCTTAAAAGACGCCCCATCACCCGTGACTCGCGCCACGCTTCTGCATGTTTTGGACCACACCTCGGCCATTGGCCCGGCCGAAGTGCGCGAGCTGGAACAATTGGCCCAAGCCTTTCCGTATTGCCAAACGGCACACCTGCTGCTAGCCAAAGCCGCCCACGACCAAGGCACCATGCTGGCAGGCCAGCGCCTGCGCCGGGCCGCCACCTACGCCGCCGACCGGACCCTGCTACGCCGCCTCATCGAGCACGCTGAGCCCACCAAAGCCTCAGAAGAGCCTTCCTTTGAGCAAGTTCCTGTTGAAGTAACGCCAGCAGCCCTGACAGCGCCTTCTTCCCTCTTGCTTGTCGATACTGAGATGGAAGCGCCTGTTGCTGAGACTACACCCGTCCTCCAGCAAGCTCCTCAGGAAACTGCCCCTGTGCACCCCGAGCCTGAGGCCGAGAGCACTATTCCGCTTCCCAGCGCCGAGGCCATCCCAACAACGCCGCTGCCCATAGTGGAGCCAGCACCGGTTCAGGAACAAGCTCCGGTAAGCCCGCCTGCGCTTGATGAAACTGCTCCTCCTACTCCGCTAGCAGAAGAGCCGCCGGTTGAAGAATTGCCGACACAGGAGTCATCTGTAGAGGAGCCGCCGGCAGAAGGACCCCAAGCGGAATCAGCACCAAGCCCTCCGGAAACTGATGTGGCCCTGCTGCTAGAGGTAGAAGGGGCTGATATTCCTGCAATTGAAGGCGGCTCCGATATTTTCCCGGAAGCCCAGGAGGCGATTGAAACAGAGGAAGACTTGCTGCCCGCACAGGCGCCAGCCGTGCGCCCACCTGTGGAAGTAGGAGAAGCTCGGTTTGAGTTTGGATTGGCCGAGGCTCCTCCGCCCGCCCGTCCTACGTATGAGCTACCCGGCCTGGTTGATGAATGGGCTGCCTCTGCTGTTACCCGCAGCCTGGGCAGCGTGGAGCCGCTGCCGGAAATTCCGGCCTTATATGGCACAGCATCCGCTGCGGCCCCTGTTTTTACGCCGGCTGCCTTCACCGGCGACGAGGCCATTGGCTATGCTTTCGGAGAAAGCAGCCGCCTGGGCTTTTCCATGCAATTGCTCGACTTACTAACCGACAAAGCTGCAGATGCCACTGTCATACAAGCAGCTGTAGGCCAGCCACCAGCAGCACCTTTACCCCCTGCAGGTGCCTTTTTTGAGCCCGACCCGCTGCTACTCAGCCACTGGGCCACGCATTGCCCTCCGCCCCCTGCCCTGCCTTCGTCGCTCGACCTTATCAACAACTTCCTGCGCCGCCAGCCCCGCCTCACGCGGCCGGCTATGCTGCCACCCCCCTCGGGCGTGCAAGCCGACCTCAGCATGCGGAGCAGCCGCCCCGAGTCCGATTTGGCCTCCGAAAGCCTGGCGCGTATCCTCGTCCGGCAAGGCAAAACTGCCCGAGCCATTGAGATTTATGAGAAGCTGATGGTGAAACAGCCGGAAAAAATGGCGTACTTTGCGGCCCAAATACAATCTTTGCAACCCCCGGCATAATTCGCCTTTCAGTTTCTTTAGTTCCTCATGTACACTGCTATCATCGTTCTAATTCTTCTCGTGTGCTTTTTGCTGGCCCTGGTGGTGCTGGCCCAAAACCCCAAGGGTGGCGGACTCTCCAGCCAGTTCAGTGCCGGTGGTGCCGCCAGCATGATGGGCGTAAAGCGGACCGGTGATTTGCTTGAGAAACTGACCTGGGGCTTTGCCATTGGCTTAGTCGTACTGTCGCTCGGCACGCACATGCTGACCACGAACAATGCTGGCCCGACCCGCAGCGTGAACCAGCAGCGCGCCCTGGAAACGCGTTTGCCTGCACCGGCCCCTGCTCCGGGCACGTCGGCCCCTTCCCCCGGCGCAGCAACCCCCGGTGGTATTAGTGCCCCTGCTGGCAGTGCTCCTGCTCCCGGTGGTGCTCCCGCTACCAATCCGGACCAGCCCAATTCTAGCACGGCCCCTGCCGGCAACAAAGAATAAACGCAACGCACATCTTGCGTAAGTACCGCTAAAGCCGGTGGCTCCTCAAAGAGCCACCGGCTTTTTTCGTTGTTTCGCCGTTGTCTGGGGGCCTGACCTTGCAGGGTTACTGCCACTGCTTCGCTGGCGCTTTAACCACTGCCATCGGCCAACTCTGCCACGTTTGAGTTCCTAAAGCTGCCCATTTTGTCAGGTTTACGGGGCTGGCACGGGAAGTGACACTGGGGCGTACACCCTGATTTTTCATTCAATTCAATCCAAACACACACAGAATGGCACTTAGCATGAAACCGCTGGCCGACCGCGTTATTGTTCGCGCCGCCGCCGCCGAGGAGAAAACCAAGTCCGGCATCATCATTCCTGACACTGCCAAGGAGAAGCCGCAGCGCGGTGAGGTAGTGGCCGTGGGCGAAGGCAAAACCGCTGACAGCGGCTCCCTCATCAAGCCCCAGGTGCAGGTGGGCGACCAGGTGCTTTATGGCAAGTATGCCGGCACTGAAATCACCGTCGATGGCGAGGACCTTCTCATCATGCGCGAGTCGGACATTTTCGCCGTGTTGTAAGCCATAGGCTTCGCAGCGAAAATTTCAAAACACCACATTACTTAATAACTACATCACCCAGAAATGGCTAAGAACATCCAATTCGATACCGAAGGCCGCGCCCGCTTGCAAGCCGGTGTGAACAAACTGGCCAACGCCGTAAAAGTGACGCTCGGTCCGAAAGGCCGCAACGTCATCATCGACAAGAAATTTGGCGCGCCCTCCATCACCAAGGACGGCGTGACCGTAGCCAAAGAAATTGAGCTGCGCGACCCCATCGAGAACATGGGTGCCCAGCTCGTGAAAGAAGTTGCATCCAAGACGGCCGACCAGGCTGGCGACGGCACCACGACTGCTACGGTATTGGCCCAGGCCATCTACACTGCTGGCTCGAAGAACGTGGCCGCCGGTGCCAACCCGATGGACCTGAAGC
The DNA here is from genome assembly GCF_049896385.1 of Hymenobacter sp. B1770. Lineage (NCBI taxonomy): Bacteria > Pseudomonadati > Bacteroidota > Cytophagia > Cytophagales > Hymenobacteraceae > Hymenobacter > Hymenobacter sp. B1770. The sequence continues at coordinate 192,297 of NZ_JAFCUF010000002.1, read as the reverse complement.
GCGGCATCGACAAGGCGGTTATCGCCGTTGTTGCCAACCTCAAGGCTCAGTCGAAGAAGATTGAAAACTCGGCTGAAATTGCTCAGGTAGGTACCATCTCGGCCAACAACGACGCCGAAATTGGTAAGATGATTGCCGATGCCATGGAGAAAGTGGGCAAAGAAGGCGTTATCACGGTAGAAGAAGCGCGTGGCACCGAAACCGAAGTTAAAACGGTGGAAGGCATGCAGTTTGACCGCGGTTACCTCTCCCCTTACTTCGTGACCAACCCCGAGAAAATGGAGGTTGAGTTCGACTCGCCTTACGTTCTCATCTACGACAAGAAGGTGAGCACCATGAAGGAGCTGTTGCCCGTGCTCGAGCAAGTGCTCCAGACCGGCAAGCCCCTCGTCATCATCTCGGAAGATGTGGACGGCGAAGCCCTCGCTACCCTGGTAGTGAACAAGCTGCGCGGCTCGCTGAAAATTGCTGCTGTGAAGGCTCCTGGCTTCGGCGACCGCCGCAAGGCCATGCTGGAAGACATTGCTACCCTCACGGGCGGTACCGTTATCAGCGAAGAGCAGGGCTACAAGCTCGAAAACGCTACCCTGGAGTACCTGGGCACGGCTGAAAAAATTATTATCGACAAGGACAACACCACCATCGTCAACGGCAAGGGCGAGAAGGAGAACATCCAGAGCCGTATCTCGCAGATTAAGGCTCAGATGGAAACCACCACGTCGGACTACGACAAGGAGAAACTGCAGGAGCGCCTCGCAAAGTTGAGCGGTGGTGTGGCTATTCTCTACATCGGTGCTAGCACCGAGGTGGAAATGAAAGAGAAGAAAGACCGGGTTGACGATGCCCTGCACGCTACCCGCGCCGCCGTTGAGGAAGGCGTGGTACCCGGCGGTGGTGTTGCCCTGGTGCGCGCCATTGAGTCGTTGGCCGCTGTGGACACCCACAACGCTGACGAGCGCACCGGCGTGAACATCATCCGTACGGCCCTCGAGTCGCCCCTGCGCTGCATCGTGCAGAACGCCGGTGGCGAAGGCTCGGTAGTAGTGCAGAAGGTGCGCGAAGGCAGCGGTGACTACGGTTACAACGCCCGCGAAGACCGCTACGAAAACCTGGTGGCCGCTGGTATCATCGACCCAACTAAAGTAACGCGTCTCGCCCTCGAAAACGCTGCTTCCATCGCCGGCTTGCTGCTGACGACCGAAGCCGTTATTTCGGACGAGCCCGAGCCTAAAGACAACGGCCATGGCCATGGCGGCGATGGTGGTATGGGCGGCATGGGTGGCATGGGCGGCATGATGTAAGTCAAGCCGCTTACAGCCCTTCGCTGTTAGCAATGAAAAGCCCCGCTGGCAATGCCAGCGGGGCTTTTTTGTGTTTAAGGATTATGGTATAATACCGCTTGCATCAGGCTGGAATAAGCGGTGTGGTAAGTGTGGCCAGGGAGGCGTTGATTTCCGCTTGTGTCACTTCATGTTCTACCAGGTTGCCCGCCAGGTACTGCTCGTAAGCACCCATATCAAAGTGGCCGTGGCCGCAGAGGTTGAAGAGAATGGTTTCGGAGCGGCCGGCTTCTTTGCAGCGCAAAGCCTCCTGGATGACAGTAGCAATGGCGTGGTTGGCCTCCGGCGCCGGAATAATTCCCTCGGACCGGGCAAACTGAATGCCGGCTGCAAAGCAGCTGAGTTGGTCGTGGGCCTGGGCTTCAATCAGGCCATCATGCAGGAGCTGGCTCACGATGGCCCCCGCGCCGTGGTAGCGCAGTCCCCCGGCGTGAATGGGGGCCGGAATGAAGTCGTGACCCAGGGTGTACATGGGCAGCAACGGGGTCATGCCCACTGTATCGCCCAGGTCGTAGCGGAACACCCCACGCGTAAGCTTGGGGCAGGAAGTGGGCTCGGCTGCGATGCAGCGGATTTTCTTGCCTTCTTTGAGGTTGTGGCGCAGGAAAGGAAAGCCAATGCCGGCGAAGTTAGAGCCACCGCCGAAGGGAGCCACCACAATGTCGGGAAAGTCACCCGCCATTTCCAGTTGCTTTTCACACTCAAGCCCGATGATGGTCTGGTGCAGCAGCACGTGGTTGAGCACCGAACCGAGGGCATACTTGGTATTCTCGTCGTGCAGGGCCATTTCTACGGCTTCCGAAATGGCAATCCCCAAGGAGCCAGGCGAGTCGGGATGCTGCGCCAGGATGCCGCGCCCGGCCACCGTACGGTCCGAAGGCGACGGATACACCGTAGCGCCCCAGGTGTTCATCAGGACTTTGCGGTAGGGCTTGCCCGTGTAGGAGGCCCGCACCATGTATACTTCGCATTCCATGCCAAAATGCTGACAGGCAAAGCTCAGGGCCGAGCCCCACTGCCCGGCACCGGTTTCGGTGGTGATTTTCGTGACGCCCGCCTGCTTGTTATAATAGGCCTGGGGCACGGCGGTGTTGGGCTTGTGCGAGCCAGCCGGGCTCACGCCCTCGTATTTATAGTAGATTTTGGCCGGCGTATCGAGCAGCCGCTCCAGGCCATAGGCACGGAACATCGGCGTGGGACGCCAGATGCGGTAGATATCGCGCACCTCGTCAGGAATGTCGACGTAGCGGTCCTGTGTCATTTCCTGCTCTATCAGTGCGGGCGGAAACAGGGGGGCCAGCATTTCCGGCCCAATGGGCTCGTGGGTACCGGGGTGGAGCGGTGGCAACGGCTTGGTGGGCATGTCGGCCACGATGTTGTACCACTGCCGTGGCATTTCAGATTCGGGTAGCAGGATTTTCTTATTATTCATGGCGGAGCAATGAAGTAAGGTGGTAATGCAGAAAGGCAAGCTAATAAGCCGGACTCAAAGCGGCATCATGCAGGCGGCCTTTTGCCTTGGTACTACTGCCCACCCCGGAGCCCGGAACAAGTAATATTCTTGTCAATCCCCACTTTCCATTCAACTCAGTCGCCGCAAACGGCTGCATACCAGCGCGGCTTATTCAAAACAGTGCGCATAAAAAAGCCCCCTGAATTATCAGGGGGCTTTCAGTAAGCTCGATTAAGAATCAGGCATTCATACCGCTAAACTGCCGGTGCTGTTGCTGGCTCCTCCATCATGGTGAAGAGGCGCTTGTAGATAACGAACAAGATAACCGAAGCGACAGCCGACATCCCCACGAAAATCATGAAGAAGTCGTAGAGGCTGGTGATTTGAAAGCCCAGGAATGAAGGCCAGTTTGAAGTCAGCTCCAGCGAAGCCAGCTTGGCCGTTACATCGGCAGTGGCCTGCGTGGTGCCGTTGAGGATGGCGGGCAGGTTGATGCCTTCTTTAGCTGCTTTGGCAAATTCGCCGGGGCCGGGAGGATACAGGCCCGACAGCACGCCGGCCAGCTTGTTGCCGGCGGCGGTGGCCAGGAACCACACGGCCATTAGCAGCGAGGCGAAGCGGGCCGGGGCCAGCTTATTCACCAGCGCCAGGCCGATGGGCGACAAACACAGTTCAGCGAACGTGTGCATGAGGTACATAGTGAGGAGCCAGAACATGCTCACTTTAGTGGAAGCGTCAACGCCCTTCACGCCGAAGGCAATGATTAGGTAACCTAACGCCATAAGCATGAGGCTGAAAGACATTTTCAGTGGGGAAGAAGGCTCAATACCACGCTTGCCCATCCAGGTCCATAGCACAGCGAAAATGGGCGCAAAGACGATAATGAACAAAGCATTGGCGGACTGGAAATAGGAAGCTGGCATTGCCAGGTTGGGATTGGGCTTATAAAACCAGTCATGTACCGTAGTAACAATACTTGTGAGCCAACCAGGAAAATTTCCGACCTGCCGCTCAGTCTGCTCATCAGCGAAGAAGGTGAGCGAAGCGCCGGCCTGCTCAAATGTGCCCCAGAAGAAGATTACGAAGAAGCTGAGGATGAAAATGACGTAGATTTTCTGCTTTTCGCGGGAAGTCAGGGAAGTATCGGTGAGGATGGTTATCGGAGCCACAATCATGGCGGAGAACACCAGTGCGCCAATCCAGTCGTGGTTCATAAGCCAGGCAATGGCGGCGTACACAATCATAAACAGGCCCAGTAGCATGGGCACTTTGTTGGCATAGCTCTTGGGAACGGGTTGAGCAATGGTTTCGGCGCGAACCGGAGCATCGGTTTGCACCGGCACTACTTCGTTGTTGGCTACCAGTTGCTCGGGGGTGTTCCGCTCGGGACGGGCGCCGAGGGGAGCACCTTCGGCGGTTACCACGTACTTGTTTTTCAGCAGCTCAAAGGTGAGGCTGCCGATGAGCATGCCGATGCCGGCAGCCAGGAAGCCCCACTTAAAATCGGCCGGGTTGCCGGTGTCGCCGAGGGTGCCGCACACCAGCGGCGAGAAAAACGCGCCCAGGTTAATGCCCATGTAGAAAATGGTGTAGGCCGCATCAACGCGGGAATCGCCTTTAGGGTAAAGCGAGCCCACCATGGAAGAGATATTCGGTTTGAAGAAGCCATTGCCAAAAATCAAGCAACCCAAGCCCAGGAAAAAGAATAGCAGCTGGGCTTGCGGCACGGCGGTTTGGCCAGCCGAGTACATGGAAGCGGAAGCAAACAGGCTGAACTGGCCCACGGCCATCAGCAAGCCACCTACCAGAATAGAGCGGCGGTTGCCCCAGTAGCGGTCGGCCATGTAGCCGCCCAGCAAGGGGGTCAGGTACACGAGCGAGGTGTAGTTGCCGTAGATGAGCGACGACATCTCCTTGTTCATCAGGAGGGCCTTGAGCATGTACAGCGACAGCAGAGCCCGCATGCCGTAGTAGCTGAACCGCTCCCACATTTCGGTGGCGAACAGGACGTACAAGCCGCGGGGGTGGCTCGTGGATTCCGATTTTAGCGGTTGCTCGCGTAGAGCAGAGGCTGGTTGCATTAGGGAAGGTTAAGTGTGGGGAAATGAAAAGAAGGATGGCCCCCAGCGCAATGCGGGGACGGTAAATCTAGGAAAGTTTCGGCATTATGAAGTTTGGGGTAAGCTTTTCCAGTCGGGCAGGCCGGGCTTGGACGACTTGAGCGGGGCATCGTTGCGGTAAGCCTTGGCGCGGTAAGCGCCGGGCGAAAGCCCGGTTTGCTTCCGGAAAAACCGGGTGAAGTAGCCCGGGTCGACGAACTGCAGCTCGTAAGCAATTTCGGCTACCGAGAGCGAGGTGTACAGCAGGTAGTTGTGGGCTTTGCGGATGGTGTGGGCCTGCACAATCTGCTGCGCCGTTTTGCCTTTCACAGCCTGGCAAATACGGTTTAAGTGCACCTGCGTGATTCGCAGTTCCTGAGCGAATTGTGATATTTTTTTCTCAAAAGGCGCTGTGCGTTCAATAGCTTTCTGAAACTCGCGGAAGTAATGGAGCGCGCGGTTGGGGCTCTCTTCTTTGCGGCGGTTGTGTTGCAGCAGCCGAAATATCTTCACGAAGAGCAGCTTGAAGTAGCCATTCAATGCGAGCTGCTTGCCGGGCAGCTCGGAGTAGATTTCCTCATGAATCTGCTGCTCGAGCGCGAGCAAATCGGCAAACCGCACCTCGGAATTAAAATCGGACAGGATGTGCACGGAGTTAAGCTCGACCAGCACGCCGGGTGTGGCTTGCAGAATGGTATCGAGCAGGGCCTCGGCCAGGGTGAGCGTGCGGCCCTTCACCTGGGGGCTGAAGGTGAAGCCGTGCACGGTGTTGGCCGGGATGATGACGAGGCACGGGGTCTTCAAGTCAATGGGCTCGGCCGCTTCAAATGAGGCCTGGCCGGCTTCGAGAAAGAAGAGCTGAAACAGATTTTCATGCAGGTGCGGCTTCAACCCCCAGTTGGTGAGGCGCTGCCGGGGCACAATGAGCTGACTCTGCAAATAGTCGTGCGAAATCTGCGCTTTGCTGTCGCCGTATATGCCATTGAAACGGGCGATGTCGGTAGGCATAGTCTTGGACTAAAGTAGGGACAAAGGAAACCTAAGCGAAGCCGGTTGTTAAATTTTTACTGCCTTTTCAGGGGCATAGCGCCGTCTTTGCTGCTCAAAAATAACGAATCAATTAGACAAGGTTTAATTTGTCCCGTTAAAGGAACGAATTGTTTCACTCCTCACAGACTGAATAATTCTACCTTTGTGCCCTCACACACGAAAACTCCCACCCAACACTTTTCTCACCATGCAAGAAGCCTCCACCCTTGCTACCACGCACCACAATCGTTTGCAGCCACTTGGCTTCAACGAAACGGCTACTGTACACCTCAACCTGACGCCAGCCGAGCTGATTGAGCACGCGCTGCGCAACGGCGAAGGGCACCTCACCGACACGGGCGCGCTGATGGCTGATACGGGCAAATTCACCGGCCGCTCACCCAAAGACCGGTTTGTGGTGAAGGACGCCAACACCGAAAACAGCGTGTGGTGGGGTGATATTAACATTCCCTTCGACGCCGATAAGTTTGACCAGCTGCACCAGAAAATGGTGGCGTACCTGGCCGACAAAGAGCTGTACGTGCGTGAAGCTTACGCTGGCGCCCACCCCGACTACCAGCTCAAGCTGCGCATCGTGAACGAGCAGGCCTGGCACAACCTGTTTTGCTACAACATGTTCCTGCGCCCCGAAGAGGGCGCGGATACCACTTGGCTGCCCGACTTCAGCATCATTTGCGCTCCCGGCTTTGAGGCCGACCCGGCCGTAGATGGCACCCGCCAGCCCAACTTCGCCATCCTCAACTTCACCAAGAAGATGATTCTGATTGGCGGTACGGGCTACGCCGGCGAAATGAAGAAAGGCATCTTCGGCGTGCTGAACTACCTGCTCCCCCACGAGCAAAGCACCCTGCCCATGCACTGCTCGGCCAACGTGGGCGAAAGCGGCGACACCGCCATTTTCTTCGGCCTCTCGGGCACTGGCAAAACCACTCTGTCGGCTGACCCTAACCGCGGCCTCATTGGCGACGACGAGCATGGCTGGACGCCCGACGCCGGCATCTTCAACTTTGAAGGCGGCTGCTACGCCAAGGTGATTGACCTAAGCAAGGAGAAAGAGCCCCAGATTTGGGACGCCATCCGCTTTGGCTCCATCGTGGAGAACACCCGCTTCATCCCCGGCACCCACACCGTGGACTACGCCAACAAGTCGGTAACGGAAAACACCCGCACCGCCTACCCCATCAACTTCATCGACAACGCCATTGAGCCCTCAGTGGCCGATGCGCCAAAGAACATCTTCTTCCTCACTGCCGATGCCTTTGGCGTGCTGCCTCCCATCAGCAAGCTCGACAAGAGCCACGCCATGTACCTCTTCATGTCGGGTTACACCGCCAAGGTGGCCGGCACGGAAATGGGCGTAACCGAGCCTCAGACTACGTTCTCCGCTTGCTTCGGCGCCGTGTTCCTTCCCCTGCACCCCACCAAGTACGCTGAGATGCTGGGCCAGAAAATGGACGAGAACCCCGACATCAACGTGTGGCTCATCAACACCGGCTGGACCGGCGGCAGCTACGGCGTAGGCTCGCGCATGAAGTTGCCTTATACCCGCGCGATGATTACGGCAGCTCTGAACGGCCAGCTCGACCAGGTGAAGTTCACGAAGCACTCCATTTTTGGCGTGGAAGTGCCCGGCGCGGTGCCCGGCGTACCCACCGAAATCCTTGACCCCCGCAACACCTGGGCCGACAAAGCCGCTTACGACAAAACGGCCTCCGACCTCGCCGAGAAGTTCGTGGAAAACTTCAAGAAGTACGCTGACTTTGCGAGCGAGGAAATCTTAGCTGGTGCGCCCAAAGCGAAAGTGGCCGCTGAAGCTACGGTAGCTTAAGTAGCACAAGCCTAACAAAAAAGTCCCGCCGACCTAGTGGTCGGCGGGACTTTTTTGTTAGGCTTGAATAATTTGAACCCAAAAATGAGCTAGTGCTACTGCCACGCAGTGCATAGCTGCTTCTTGGAGCCAAGGAGTAAACCAAATTAGGCCACGCCTTAGCCGACGGCGTTTGTTCCTCTAGGAGGCATGGAGGGTGTTGCGGCCCCGCTTGTTGCTTTTCCGTTGCTGTCATTGCCATTGCTGGCTTTCGCAGTGCCACCCTTGCTGGTGGTAGAGCGTCCGAGCCAAGCAGCTAGTCCTACACCTGCGCCGGCGATAACCGCAGCTGTCACTAACGGGTGCATAGTAGCCGAAGTATAGACGCTGGTTTCGCGGGTGTGGCCGGGGTAGTTGCCGCGTTCTTTCAGGCGGGCGTTGCCGTGGTCGAGGCCGTTATTGCTGCGGGGTCCGGCGGGGCGGTCCGACTTGGTTTGCTTAGAGAATACTTTCTCCATGAACAAATCGGTCAGGCCGGGGGCGTAGTGGTTCATGGCGTTTATCATCTTGCCGCCACCGCCAACAGTCACTTCGCGATGGCCGGTTTCGGCACAATGCAGAATAGTCTCGGCAACGAGGTCGGGGGCATACGCGGGCGGTGCATGCTGCAGTTCGTGGTCCATGTAGTTTTTCGCGTTAAGCGTATAAGGCGTGTCAATGGCAGCCGGTTTCACCAGCGACACATGAATGGGCGCTTCATCTAGCTCCAGTTCCATGCGCAGGCCGTCGGTAAAGCCTTTCACGGCGTGCTTGCTGGCGCTGTAGATGGTCTGGTGAATGGCCGTGGTTTCGGACAGGATACTGCCGATGTTGATAATGGCACCACCGCGCATCCGGAGGTGCTTGGCAGCCTCAAGCGAGCCGTAGACCAAGCCCCACACGTTGGTGTCAAATAGCTTACGCATGTCCTCGATGGGCATTTCTTCTACTTTGCCGTAAATCGATACGCCAGCATCGTTCACCCAGGTATCGAAACCACCAAAGCGCTCGATGGCAGCTTGCGAAATGCGGCGCACGTCGTCTTGCTGGCTTACATCGGCAACCACGTAAATAGCCTGGCCACCGGCTTGGTTGATTTCATCGGCCAACCGACGCAGCGCATCTTCGGTGCGAGCGGCCAGCACCAGGCGCGTGCCTTTCTTGGCAGCCAAGCGAGCGGTGACGAGGCCAATGCCCGACGAAGCGCCGGTAATGACCATGACTTGGTCCTGCAGTTTTTTGAGGGTAGGTTTCATGAAAGTGTGGAAAGGAAGTGATGTGGAACTTAGGTTACGACGCGGCCAACAGAGGAGTTGTGGCAACTGCTAATGGATAACGATGCCTGGCTACGGAGCCAGGCCGCAGTTTCGGCAACCCAGCATGGCGGCTCAATGCCGTTCTTTGCCCCATGCACACCTTTTATGCTCCCGACCTCAACGGCCCCACTTTCACCTTGCCCGAAGACGAAAGCAAGCACGCCGTCCGCGTGCTGCGCCTCAGCGTGGGCGATGCCGTGGAGCTGCTCGACGGCTGCGGCGGCCGCTACGCTGCTGCAGTGGCCGATGCCAACCCCAAGCGCTGCCAGCTGCGCATTGGCCACCACGAAACGGTGGCGCCCCGCTCCTACTTCACACACGTAGCCGTAGCCCCCACCAAGAACCTCGACCGCATGGAGTGGTTCGTGGAAAAGGCCGTGGAAGTCGGCGTGGAACGCATCACCTTCCTGCGCAGCGCCCGCTCCGAGCGCCGTGAGTTGAAACTGGAGCGGCTGGAAAAGATTGCCATCAGCGCCATGAAGCAATCGGGCCAGGCGTGGCTGCCGCAGCTGGATGAAATGACCGATTACGCGGTTTTTGTAGCAGAAGCAACTCCCGAAACCACTTTTATTGCCCACCTGGAGGAAGGCGAACGCACGGCGCTGGCGCAGGTGGCAGCGGCTGGAGCGGGCTGTTGCGTGCTCATTGGGCCGGAGGGTGATTTTACGCCTGCGGAAATAGCGCTGGCGCTAAGCCGCGGCATTCGGCCCGTAACGCTGGGCGGTTCCCGGCTGCGAACAGAAACGGCGGCGTTGGCAGCAGTATTTACCGTGCATATTAGCAGGGAAAAGGCTTACAACTAACTATTATTTTGCAGGTGTGATGATGGCGTAAGGTTACGTTTCGTATCGTTCATTCGTAAACCTTCAGCTTGCGACATTAAAATACGAGGCTATTGGTGCCAGCTATAAGCAGGCAGATGTCTATACTAGGAATAGGCAGGCGCAATCACGAGCAGCTATTTTAACGAGAGTTCTTGATTTTTTTCACAATGCGCCTTTCAAACTGCTTCACCGCCTGCGTTTTGTAAGCTTCTTCGTTTTGTTTATCACCCGGTTTAAAAAAATAGCGCACTGAAACCAGCTTTAATACTGAGGTGGCACTATCTCCCGAAACCTGGATTTCAGCTAGGGCGTTGCGCAGGCGCAGGGTGTCGCCGGGCTGAACGCGGCGGTAATCAAGCAGCACGGCCAGCGTGTCACCCGTAGGATGGTAGTAATAGATGTTACTTCCGCTGTCGAAGTCCACGTCACCACTAAGCCGGTTAATATATTGAGTTTGCAGCAAATTCAGCCGAGAAACCAATTCACGCTGCGAAAATGCAAATCGGTATTCTTTGTTAATACCAACATATTTCCTAGTTTGTATTCTGGCCATGGTGGTGGCCATAAACGCCACGCTCGATATACAAATCACCGCCGTAAACTGGCGATGATTGAGTTGTAGTGAAGGTGCCCTGCCAATAACAAAATAAGACACCGGCACACTCAGAAGGGCCATACAATCGGTGTAATCCACAGTGCGGCCAATCGGCAACCCCCAACTGTTGAGCAAGTCAAGTAGCGGTTGTACTGCTTCGCTTTTCCACATCAGGAACAATAAGGCTATTGTCCAATGCACGGTTTTCACGTACCGTGGAAGCAGCAGCGAGAAAACAAACGGAAATGCGAATAGCCCTGCGAAGTCAGACAGCTTGCCGGTTAGTGCGTTGGCGAACATTGTCTTGCCAAACCAATCGTTACCGATTAGTGTGAGCAAACACAGTACAAAGCCTACTGCTCCCAATTTGCTAATGCCTTTCATAGTCTTGAAAATTGTTAGCAAACTTTTGGCCTGAGTCCATACTCAACTCAAGCAGTAGCTTTGTCGCCACTACAGCTACAAGCTAAATATATGCTATAACCCGGTGTAGAGATGTGCCCCTTCACGTCTCTACTTCGTGTACCCAAAGCTGAAGATTGTTTCGGCTGGGGCTAGCTGTTAGTTAACCGCTGATACTACTTGGCTATTTGCCGCCCGCACTGTACTCGGCACTGCAGTCTTTTGCAACAAAAGCTGCCGAATAGCGGCCAGGTGGGACAGCAAAGCCAGGGGCACTACACAGGCGGGCAGCCAGACGAAAGGGAAGTACTGAACCGCCACATTGGGCTGCGAGAAAGCGAATTGCTGAAATGGAGATGGCGCCGACAACACCGCGTTTACCACAATGGCCACCGCCAAGCCCATGCAAATGAAGTTCCAAGCTAGCAATGCCTTACGCCCCAGCTGCCTTTTAGAAAAGATGAGATAAAACACAATCGGCGCGCTTAAGCCCGATAAGATGTCCCAATTGCGGCCTTCAAAGGTCATCAGCTCAGGCACCGCTCCGTGTAGGAACAGCCAATACAGCACCATCTCTAACGGCACCCGCACGACGTGCAGCAGCGTTAGAATATCGATTCGAAGCCCATCCAAAAATGCTTGCCCCCGCGTTGTGCAGAAAAGCGCTGCAATGGCCAGTACCGGCGGGCCGACCAGCAGCAGGAAACGGGGCGGCAGTGTATCCGTCACCGTGTAGAAGCCGCTCAAGCCCACCACTCCCTGAACCAGTAGCCACATCAGCAGAACGCCAAGCAGGCGCCGAGACTTGTTAGCGGCCCGGTAGAAAAGCCAAACCATCAGGCCCGTAGTGAGCCCGAAGGTGATACCAACGTAGGCGGGTAAGTTCTCCATCGTGTTGCGCAGTAAGTGGGTGATTTGCTACATAAAAGAACTTGACTACCCGGAAGAGCCACTTGCCAAATGACAAGAAATCACAGCGATGAAGCATTTTTTGTCCCGGCCCGAATGCGGCTCAGGGAACTATCGGTGATACCCAGATAAGACGCAATGATTTTGAGTGGCGCATGCTGCACTATTTCCGGGCTCTCCTTCAAGAGCCGCTCATAACGCACCGTGGCCGATTCGGTAATCATGGCGAGCATTCGGCTTTTGAGCCCTGCGTAGCCTTTCACCAGTAGCGACCGGCCAAACTCGCGGAACTCCTCCCGCGAATGAAACAAGCCATTTAGCTGCTGATAGGTGATGAACCACCCCGTGCAATCGGTGAGGGCCTGTATGTTTTCCTGCGAAGGAATTCGATTGAAAAACGACGAAACTTCAAACACCACCTGCCCGCCGCCATAAAAGGCGGTTGTTACCTCATCGCCCGCTGGGTTGTGGGCATAGGCTCGCATGCAACCAGTGTCCATAAAAAAATACTCGTCGCTGACTTTACCTGCTCGCAGGAAAAAATCATTCTTTTCGACGCGTCTGCCCGTAAAACTGCTGGCGATTTCCCGGGCCTGTTGCGGGGCAATGCGTCCGGTGCTTTGCAGGAACTGAATTAGCTGCTCACTCGCCATTTTAGTGGGCCTTTGCGGTGCTCCTGAACTGAAACTCCACCGCGAAGTAAGGGCACGAAGGCAGAAATCGCCGCTTGCAACTCCTAGCAGAGGGCTGGGTCTCTGCAACAAGCCTGAACTTTGCGCGGCAGGTCTTACTTTGTAAAAAGGGCGGGCAAGACCTGCCAATCAGAAATATGTTTAAAAACTTCCTTTTATCGGCGTTTCTGCTGCTGTCTCTCACCGCAGCCGGCCCCAACTACAGCTTTAAAATTGCCAAGCTGCACTACGGTGGCGGGGGTGACTGGTATGCCAATAAAACCTCGCTGCCCAACCTCATTCAGTTCTGCAACCAGACTCTGAAAACCAACATTGCCCCCGAGGAGGCCACCGTGGAGCTCGACGCCCCCGAGTTGCTCACCTACCCCTTCATCCACATGACCGGCCACGGCAACGTGACCTTCACGGCCTCGGAGGCCAAGAACCTGCGGCGCTACCTCATTGGCGGCGGCTTCCTGCACATCGACGACAACTACGGGCTGGACAAATTCATCCGCCCCGAGATGAAGAAGGTGTTTCCCGAGTTGGAGTTTGTAGAACTTCCCTTCTCCCACCCCATCTACCACCAGAAGTTCTCTTTTCCGAGGGGCTTGCCCAAGGTGCACGAGCACGAAGGAAAACGGGCCCAAGGCTTTGGCTTGCTCTACAAAGGCCGCTTGGTGTGCTTCTATAGCTACGAGTGCGACCTCGGTAACGGCTGGGAGGATGTGGGCACTTACCCAGAAGATTCGCCGGCTGCCCACGATGCGGCTCTGCGCATGGGTGCCAACTTAGTGGCTTACGCTTTGACGCAAAACTAAAACAGGTACTTCATAAGCTACCTACCTTTCTTTACGTTACCAGCCGCGGCTAGTACTTACGCTGAAAGATTTCGCCAAGAATAAAAGCCGCGCGTGCGCTTTCTGGACGCGCGAGCATTTGGCGAACGGTTTCATTTAGTGGAGAAACGGCGGGCGCATCGGTGGGCTGCCGGCTGCGTACCGCGGGTGCTTCTGCCGAAGCGCGGGGCAAAGCAGCCGAACGACGCACGGGCGGCCCCAAGTGGGTATGTGGGCGGGCCGTGGCCGGAGCTTCAAGCGATACCTGGCGCACGGTGGTGCGTTCCTGCGAACGCGCTGGCCGGGCAGTTTCCCGGGGCATCAAGCGGCCACCTGGCGTGCGTGTAACCGTGGGCTTTGGCAGTACTTCGGCGGGACGCGGGGCGGGCACAGGGGCTTCCGTAGCTGTTTCCCCGGCATTCCGGGACTGCATCTGTTTCAGCAATTCCTGAAAAGTAGCCGTGGGAAGCTCTGGGGCAGTGTTGCCGGGGCGGCGGGGCCGTTCCTGGCTTTCCCGCACGGTGTTTTCGCGCGCCTTCATTATCAAGCGAAACACGAAAACTCCGATACCAAAGAGTATCCAAAGCAGGGTGAAGACTTTTTCCATAGCAGGAAGATAAGGCCAAGCACGTGGCTAGCGCACTCCCTTCTCGGGAAAGCGCCCGGTTTTGGTGCGGTAGAAGGCTTTGATTCTGGCTTCGTCGGCCTCGTAGTCACCCGTTGGGTACACCGCTTCGCCAATACCAGCCTCTTTAAGCTTGTAGTCGAGGTAACCCAGGCGAATGGGAACACCTGCGCCCAGGGCAGCAAAATAGTAACCCTTGCGCCAGCGCGGCTGGTAGGCACGGGTGCCTTCTGGGGTGATGAGAATCACAAGCTCCTCATGTTGAGCGAATAGCTTCACCATGCCGTCGACGAGGCTGTTGTTCCTGCTGCGGTCTACGGGCAAGGCCCCCACGGCCCGCACCATGCCGCCGAGCAGCCAATGTTCGGTCCACTCTTTCTTCACGGTGAAACGCACGTCCACGTCCATCAGGTAGAAGGCAGCCCGGGCCATGATGAGGTCCCAGTTGCTGGTGTGCGGGGCCGCAATCATCATGCTTTTCTTAATTTCCGGATTATGGATTTCGCCCAGTTTCCAACCGGCCACCCAGAAGACGAATTTGGCGATGTAATACCAGGTTGCGGAGGTTTTGCGGGCGGGCATTTGGATAGGCTGGTGGTGTTAAAGTCAGGCGATGCTGCCACTAGAAAAGCCGGCAGGGTACAAAGATGGCAAGTTGTGGGCAAGCTTGTATGCCCCGCGGTTAAAGCAGGGCTTGAAGGGCAGCAGCTTGCCCAAGCGTGTATTGGTAGCCGATGTCAAAGAGCACTGCTCCGTGCTTATAGCCCAAGGGCCGGTAATGGCGCAACTCGGTCGGCTCCAGCAACAAGTGGCACTGGGCTTTGCGCGAAGTGGTATTGGCGTTGATGGCCAAGTGCAGGGTCCGCTCAATCAGGCTCCGAAAATTGGGGATGTGAGCGGCGGGGTTGATGGGGTTGCAGTTCACTCCCACCACCCGTATGTCGTCCTGACCTAATAGCGGCTCAATAGGCAAGTTGTTGAGCAAGCCGCCGTCGACCAGTTGCCGTCCCTGGAATTCTACGGGCCGGTACACAATGGGCACAGCCGAGGATGCCAGCAGCGGCGGCAACAATGGTCCCGTGCTAAAATAGACCGACTCTCCTGCCATAAGGTCGGTGGCGACGAGCGTGAGCGGCAGAGCCAGGTCCTCAAAATTGGCTTTGGAGCCCAACTGCCGGGCTATCAATTCTGCCACCGCATCGAGACGCAGCAAGCCAAACCGGCTAAAGGCTGGCCGCGTCAGCCGAAACAGGTTGGTACCCAGCAGCAGCTTTAGAATCTCCTGGGGCGGAAAGCCCGCCGCATAAAACACGCTGGCAATGGCTCCGGAGCTCACCCCGGCCAACTGCCCCACTGGCAGCTGCAATTCGTCGAGAGCGGCCAGCACACCCAAATGAGCTATGCCGCGTGCGCCGCCCCCCGATAAAGCCAAACCCAGTTGGGCCATGGTATTAGTTTTTGATGAACAGCCCTTCCGGGAACGCTATGTGCCGGCATCACAACAATACCAACAAAAGCCTTGCTGGGCGATACGCAAAACCAGTCTCAACATTTACAGTCAGGCTTACAAATCAGCCAAGCGAAGGGTTTCGCCCAGGCGCACCCCCTTTTCTGTGTGCTGCACGGTGCAGGCTTCGTTGGTGGGGTCGTGCTCGAGCAGCAGCACCCAGTTTTCATCGGCAGCACGGCGCAGCACAGCCTCTTTTTCACTTAAGGTGATAAGCGGGCGCATGTCGTAGCCCATCACATAAGGCAGCGGAATATGGCCCACACTAGGCAGCAAATCGGCCATATAAGCCAGCGTGCGGCCCTTGTGCTCCATCACGGGCACCATCATTTTCTCGGTATGCCCATCGGCCATGATGATTTCGCGGAACTGCGGCAACGCTGCGGGCACGCCGGCCTGCAGGTCTACAAACTTCAAGTGCCCGCTTTCCTGAATCGGCAGAATGTTCTCCTTCAAAAAGCTGGCCTTCTCGCGTGGGTTAGGGGTTACGGCCCAGTCCCAGTGCGCTTCGTTGCTCCAGTAGGTGGCATTCGGGAAGGCCAGTTGCAGCGTTCCGTTGGGCTGGCGCAGCACCGAGCCACCGCAGTGGTCGAAGTGCAGATGCGTCAGGAAGACGTCCGTGATGTCAGCGCTCGTGAAGCCCAGCTTGCGCAATGATTTTTCCAGCGTGTCGTCGCCGTGCAAGTAAAAATGGCCGCGAAACTTCTCATCCTGCTTATCACCAATGCCATTGTCAATCAGCAGCAGCCGGCTACCGTCCTCAATCAGCAGGCAACGCATTGCCCAAGTGCACATATTGTTATCATCGGGCGGGTTGAGCTTCTGCCACATGCTCTTGGGCACTACACCAAACATGGCGCCGCCATCTAGTTTAAATAAACCGGTGTTGAGGGTGTGGATTTTCATTTAACAATTGTCATTTAACACTTAACACTGGAGCAAAACAATTATCTGATTCCACAAACTGCAGACACAGTGAGTATTAAGTGATAATTGTTAAATGATAAAAGACTATTCCACAACCACGCCCATGGCCGAGAACTTGTCAATGCGCTGGCTGATGCGCTCGGATGCTGGAATGGCAGATAGCTCCTTCAGCGTTTTCAGCAGGGTATTCTTCAAGGTGTCAATCATTAGCTCTGGTGCAGTATGAGCTCCGCCGAGGGGCTCCTTCACGATGCCATCCACTAGGCCGGCTTTCTGCATATCGATAGCCGTGAGCTTCAGCGCCTCAGCGGCTTGCTCTTTGTAATCCCAGGAACGCCACAAAATGCTGCTGCAAGACTCCGGCGAAATAACCGAGTACCAAGTGTTTTCCAGCATCAGCACCCGGTCGCCAATGGCAATGCCCAGGGCTCCGCCTGAAGCGCCCTCACCGATGATGACGCAGATTACCGGCACCTTTAGCATAAACATTTCCTTGAGGTTGCGGGCAATGGCCTCGCCCTGGCCCCGCTCTTCGGCTTCCAGGCCAGGGAAGGCGCCGGGCGTGTCAATGAGCGTGACGACGGGTACATTAAACTTCTCGGCCAGCTTCATCAAGCGCAGGGCCTTGCGGTACCCCTCGGGGTTGGGCATGCCAAAGTTGCGGAACTGGCGCTGCTTAGTATTGTGGCCCTTTTGTTGCCCGA
Source organism: Hymenobacter sp. B1770 (assembly GCF_049896385.1). Classification (NCBI taxonomy): domain Bacteria; kingdom Pseudomonadati; phylum Bacteroidota; class Cytophagia; order Cytophagales; family Hymenobacteraceae; genus Hymenobacter; species Hymenobacter sp. B1770. Next base: position 175,190 of record NZ_JAFCUF010000002.1, on the reverse strand, counting down.
TGAACATGACGCTCTGGCCCTCAATCTCGCCAAACCCGCCCACCATGGCCTTGTCGTCGCCCACGGTGCGGTCGCCGTGCAGTTCGACAAACTTATTGGCCATGCCTTCGATGTAATCCAGCGTGTACGGCCGGTCGGGGTGGCGGGAGAGCTGCACGCGCTGCCAGCGGGTTAGGTTGGCGTACGTTTCCTTTTTGAGGGCCTTGATTTTGGCTTGCAGGGCCACAACGGCCTCACTCACGTCGACGTCGCTCTCCTCGGCCAGCTTTTGCATTTCGAGGAGTTTGCCTTCGAGGGCGGCAATGGGTTGTTCAAAATCGAGGAGCATGGACTACAGAATATTTCGGATGGAAAGACGGATGGATAGCAGGCAAACAGGTTTAGCCGACGGAGCTGAGCACGAAGCTATGCTCTTCCCGCCAGAAAATGCCCTTCGCCGGTCGGATGGCAAAGGTAAAACATCCGTAGCAGCGGCAACCCAGAAAAATTAATGAGCCTGAAAAACAACCAACAACCTTTCTCAACCACCCATTTTCAGAAAAACTTTGGCCCTATGCTTGCAGGCCGTTGTTTTTATCCCCTACCTTTGCATCACCAAAACGGAAAAACACACGGTTTTTCCACCAAGGCAAACGGTTTGGTAGTTCAGTTGGTTAGAATGCCGCCCTGTCACGGCGGAGGTCGCGGGTTCGAGTCCCGTCCAGACCGCTACCGTTTGCGAAAAAGGCCATTTCCATTACGGAAATGGCCTTTTTTATTGTCCAAACAAAAAAGGTAGCAGACGCACAAGCGCTTTTAGGCTAGAGCAGCTAAATACTTGGTCACTGTGCTGGGCGAGATAGAGCACCTCCGAGCAATAGTCCCGTTGGACATCCCCTCCCGCCGCCAAACCCAAAGGCAATGGGCACCGGCTCGCCTTTGATAGTCACTTTTAAGTCATTGCGTGGCAAGGGCGTGGTGTGCGTGGCTTGGGCTTCTACGTAGGTGCCTTTTTTACCCATAGCCGCCTCGATAGCGGCAATTTCAGCGGCCGTGAGCGCCGGCGTTTTTCCGGCTGCCGGCACGGCGGCACTCCCCGCCACCGGAAGGGTACCCAGTAGCACCGGGGTGGTAGCCAAGGCGGCCGTCTTGAGCCAGTCGCGGCGGGTAAAGCGGGAATCAGTCATGGGAAATCAGGGAAGCGTTACAGGGGAATGGCTAGCAGCCGCCTACGTAAAGCGTGGGCAGAAGGTGCCGCCCACTGACTGGACGCCAACTTGCACGACCTGGGCGGCGCTTCAAATTATGCAAGTTTTAGGAGAGATTCCGTACCAACTCCGGACTGGACTTCCCGTTCCTTTGTAGAAATGATTTAAGGCTGCGCGGCGGGGCTTAAACACCCTAAGACCAGCTAATAGGCCCGTGAATTTTATGGAACCAACCACCAAAACCGAAACCCTGGACATCGAAGGCATGACCTGCGCCTCCTGCGCGTCCTTCGTGGAGAAGTCGCTGACCCGCACGCCGGGCGTGCAGCGGGCCGTGGTCAACTTCGCCACCGAGAAAGCCACCGTCGACTACCTGCCCACGCAGGCCTCGCCAGCCGCGCTGAAAGAGGCCGTGGTCAAGGCCGGCTACGGCGTCACCGAGCGGGCCCCCGACACCAGTGCCGCCGACCGGCAGGCCGAAATCGACCAGCAGAAAGCCTTGGCGTATCAAAAGCTCAAGCGCCGCTTCTGGGTGGCGACGGGACTGGCCATTGTGATTATGCCGCTGAGCATGCTGATGCTCTGGCCCGCGCTGATGGCCCACGTGAACATGCAGTGGCTGAACTACGGCCTGCTGGTACTTACCCTGCCGGTGCTGCTGTATAGCGGGCGGGAGTTCTTTACCTCGGCCTGGAACGGCTTCAAGCACCGGGCGGCCAACATGGACACGCTCATTGCCGTGGGCACCGGGGCGGCTTTTCTCTACAGCTTGGCGGCCACGGTGGTGCCCGGCTGGTTTATGCGCCGGGGCCTCATGCCCGAGGTGTACTACGACACCACCGCCACCATCATCGCCCTGATACTGCTGGGCAAGGTGCTGGAGTTGCGCGCCAAAACGCAGACCTCGGCGGCCATTAAAGCCCTGATGGGCTTGCAGGCCAAGACGGCCCGGGTGGTGCGGCCCGGCGGGCAGGAAGTAGATGTGCCGATTGAGCAGGTACAGTTGAATGACGTCATCGTGGTGCGGCCCGGTGAAAAGGTCGCTACTGATGGCATTATTGAGGAAGGCCACTCGGCCGTGGACGAGGCCATGCTCACGGGCGAAAGTTTGCCGGTGGAGAAGAAAACCGGGGACCCGGTGTTCGGGGCGACGCTCAACAAGACAGGCTCTTTCCGCTTCCGGGTGACCAAGGTGGGGGCTGACACCATGCTTGCCCAGATTGTGAAGCTGGTAGAAGACGCCCAGGGCAGCCGGGCGCCGATTCAGCGGCTGGCCGATAAGGTCAGCGCCATTTTCGTGCCCACGGTGGTGGTCATTGCCATTCTGACCTTTGTGCTATGGTTCGATTTAGCACCCGTAGAAGCGCGCCTGCCGCTGGCGCTGGTCAACTTCGTGGCCGTGCTCATCATTGCCTGCCCCTGCGCGTTGGGGCTGGCCACGCCCACGGCCATCATGGTGAGCACCGGCAAGGGCGCCGAGCACGGCGTCTTGATTCGCAACGCCGAGGCGCTGGAAAAAGCCTACCAGGTGAACACCGTGCTGCTGGACAAAACCGGCACCATCACCCGCGGCGAGCCGGCCGTGACGGACTTTGTGCCAGCCGAGGGGCAGGACGCGGGGCAGCTCCTGCAGGTGGTAGCGGCCGTGGAGCGGCAGAGCGAGCACCCGCTGGCGGAGGCCGTGGTGCGCTACGCCGATGCCCAGCAGACGGCGGTGATTCCAGCAACGGGTTTCCAAGCAATTGAAGGCAAAGGAGCGCAGGCGTCCGTAAACGGGCAGGCGGTACTCATCGGTAATTTCCGTCTGCTAGATGAGGCCGGCATCAGCCTCGCCCCGGCCGTGCGCCGCCAAGCCGAGGAGCTGTTGGCGCAGGCCAAGACGGTGCTCTACGTAGCCGTGGCCGGACGCGCCGCAGGCGTTATCGGGGTGGCTGACACGGTGCGCGACACCTCGGCCGCGGCCATCAGGCGGCTGCAGAGCATGGGCATTGAGGTGGTGATGATGACCGGTGACAACCCGCAGACGGCTGCGCAGGTGGCCGGGCAGGTAGGCATCAAACGCTACTTTGCCGAGGTGCTGCCCCAGGACAAGGCCGGCAAGGTCAAAGAGCTGCAGGCCGAGGGCCGCATCGTGGCCATGGTGGGCGACGGCATCAACGACGCACCCGCGCTGGCCCAGGCCGACATCGGCCTGGCCATGGGCGGCGGCACCGACGTGGCCATGGAGGCGGCCGGCATCACCCTCATGCGCTCGGATTTGCAAGGGGTGGTGACGGCCATCGACCTCTCGCGCCAGACCATCCGCACCATCAAGCAGAACCTGTTTTTCGCCTTCATCTACAACACGCTGGGCATCCCGGTGGCGGCGGGGTTGCTGTACCCCTTCTTCGGCATTCTGCTCTCGCCCATGCTGGCGGCGGCCGCCATGGCCCTGAGCTCGGTTTCAGTGCTCACCAACTCGCTGCGGCTGCGCGGCTTCACTCCTATCAAGAATTAACGTTATGGATACCACTGAAATCATCGTGACCCTGACGGGGCTGGCGTTATGCGCCTTCGTCATTTGGTACTTCTTCTTCTCGGCCCGGCAGACGGCCAGCGCCGTTTCTACCTCCAGCGGGGTGCAGGAGGTGGACATCACCGTGAAGGGTGGCTACTCGCCCGACGTAATTGAGGTGGAGCGCGGCAAGCCCGTGCAGCTGAGCTTCTACCGCGACGAGGAAAACTCCTGCTCCGAGGAGCTGCTGATGCCTGACTTCAGCATCCGACGCGACCTGCCGGCTTTTAAGACGACCTTGGTGGAACTGCTGCCCCAGCAGGCGGGCACGTTTACGTTTACCTGCGGCATGGGCATGCTGCGCGGCAGCTTGGTCGTTAAATAAGGGAAGCTTATGAATACCGAACTCCGCGCTGGCTATGCGCTGCCCGCCCCCGGCACCCACCGGCTGCTGATAAAGAACATGGTGTGCCCCCAGTGCATCCGGGTGGTGCGGGAAGACTTAAGCGCGCTGGGCCTGCAGGTGCAGCGCGTGGTGCTGGGCGAGGCCGACGTGAGCACCCCCGACGGCCGGGACCCGGACCTGGGCGCCGTGCGCACCAGCCTGGAAAAGGCGGGCTTTGCCCTGCTGGAAGACCCGCGGGCCCAGCTGGTGGAGCAAATCAAAACCCTCCTGGTCACGCTCATTCACTACCCCGCGCCCGGCCCGCGCCTGCTCAAATACTCGGACTACCTAGTCGAGCATCTGGGACGCGACTATCACTATCTGTCCCATCTGTTTTCGGCGGAGGAAGGCCTAACCATTGAGAAGTTTATCATCCGCCAGAAGGTGGAGCGCGCCAAGGAGCTCATCGGCTACGGCGAGCTGAGCATTGCCCAGGTGGCCGAGCAGCTGGGCTACAGTAGCCCGGCCCACCTCTCGCGGCAGTTTGGGCAAGTGACGGGCCTGACGCCCTCGGAATTCCAGCGGCTTGGGCCCGCCAGCCACGCTCGGCGCAGCCTGGACGCGTTGCTGTAGCCGTCGAAATTATGCAAGCAAAAAGGCCAACGGTGTATAAACCGGAGGGTTGGGCTGGGCTAAGCGTATTCTCTGGAGATGGTAACCGCACCGTAGTCGACCCCGTGGCAACAAGAAATAGCATGCTCTCCTTGCCTGTTTTCCGCCTCATCTTAGCTATCGTCGCCGGCCTGGCCTTGGCCGGCTGCCGGTCATCGGCTGTTGTGCCTAGGTTTCCAGCTGTCCCCGGGTACCGCCACCCGCAGCCGGCCCCAAGCATTGACTCGGTGACTGTCGTCCCCGCCCCGGAGAAGCCCACTATCCCGCAGCAGCGGCTAAAGGCGGAAGTGCGGCTTCCGGACGCGGGCACGCCGGACCGTGAACCCGGTAAGTGTAAGGAACTGGCGAGCGAGCCGGGCCAGAGGCCTGTAAAAGCAATGGAAGGGGATACCGTGCGCAGCACCACCCGGTTGATGGCACCGCGCGGGCCCCGCCAGTATGCATCCCCCAAGCTCTTCAGCGCCCAAACCCTGGTGCATTATGGCCTGCACTTTGTTTTCCCGGCCGTGCTGGCGCTGGTGTTTTTTCCCGGGATGTGGCAAACCGCTTACCTGATTCTGTTGGCCACGATGGCCATAGACCTGGACCACCTGCTGGCCAAACCCATCTTCGACCCGCTGCGCTGCAGCGTGGGGTACCACCCGCTGCACTCCTTTTATGCCATCCCGGTGTATGCGCTGCTGCTCCTGCTGCCGGCCACGCAAATTGTCGCCGTGGGCCTGCTTTTTCACCTGTTAACGGATACGGTGGATTGCTTGTGGAACTTCAGCCACTGCCAGGAGTGCTACGCCAACTCCCGCATTCGTGGATTGCGCAACTGGGTGCGGAAGCTACTCGGACGTGAGGTAATTGACTAACTCAGCACCGCAGAGTAGACGAAAGCACCTGCCGGTTAATACGGATTAGCAGACCCGGGACGAAAACGGGAACAGGCATTCTTCACATCATCAACAAGCTAAAAAGTCACCAATACCTAAGCTACCATGAAGCGCTGCTTTGCTTTTACTAAGTGTAAGCCACGCAGGCCCTGGTTTAAAGCTTAGTCCAGAAGTTAAGCGAATAAGTGCGCACTATTCAACAGGCTCTCTGCGGCAGGTCCCGGCCACGGCAGGGGATTGGCAACTGCTTCCGCTGCCGCAAAGCCATCCAAGCTAGCGTAACAAACAGCGCCAGGGACCAGGGCTCCGGTTCGATAAAGCCGGAGCACGGAAATGCGGCGGCTCCTTACTGCTGCCTGCCCCAGGGAATGATGGATGCCATTGCCTGCGCAAGCACTCACCGAGTGGTAGCCCGGCTGCTACCTTTGAGGCAAGGAGCCTGCTGGTGCTGGTCAAACCTTGTTTTTTCTTCTTGCTGGTTTCAGGCTGTTGCCCATGCCCCCTGCTTCTCCGATTTCCGCCGCTGACCCGGAGCCGGCCCTGTGGCTGAGCCGCTACGGCGACGAGCTGTTTCGCTTTGCCCGCCACCGGGTGGCCTCGGCGACGGTAGCCGAGGAGCTGGTGCAGGAAACCTTCGTGAGCGCGCTCGGCGCGCTGGCTTCTTTCCGGCAGGAAGCCTCGGAGCGAACCTGGCTGTTTGTAATTCTGCGGCGCAAGCTCGTCGACTACTACCGCCAGCAGGCCCGTAGCCCGCTCGTGCCGCTGCCCGGTGCCGGCGACGAGGCCGGCCACGGCCCGCACTTCGAAAGCGATGGCCGCGCGCACTGGCAAAAGGGCCAGGAGCCCCGCGAGTGGGCGGCGGTTGATACCGAGCTGGAACGGCGGGAACTGGCCCAGCAGCTACTACGCTGCCAGGACCAGCTCCCGCCCCAGCAGCAGGCCGTGTTCAACCTGCGCTACGTACAGGAGGTGTCCAGCGAAGAAATTTGTCAGGAACTAGGAATCACTGCGTCCAACTACTGGGTCATCATCCACCGGTCCAAGCTACAGCTGCGCAAGTGCCTGGAAAAGCACTGGTTTTCGGCCTCTTAACCGCACAATCGCACCTCCCTGCTATGTCTGCCCTCTTTAACTGTAACGAAGCCACCCTGCTCATCGAAAAGCGGGCCGAGCGCCCTCTGACCCTGGTCCAGCGCCTGAGCTTGTGGGCTCACCTGCTGATGTGCGTGCTCTGCCGGCGCTACGCCCACCAGACTGCACTGGTGGCCCAGCTGGCCCGGCGCCTTGGGCGCGGCGAGGCCTCGGCCGAAAAGCTCTCCGCCGAGGCGCGCGCCAGGCTGGAGCTGCTGGTGCGCAACGCCGGCTGGGACGGAAAAGCGGCCCAGTAAACCAATTCGGGCACCTGGCCCAGAGTAATTCTTCCTTTGTCGGCACCATGGCGCGGTTGGTTTAGCGGATGGTCGGCCAGGTTGTCATGATTGTCTGCCCAACCGGCGGGGGCTCACACGCCATCCAGAACCGGGCCTGCTCTACCTCGTGCGCCCCCTTCTAGCTGCTGCGAACCAACACGGGCCCGCCATTTTTCGGCGCCGGCTGTAAGGATATGTGGACCGCTGCGTCTACTGGAACAAACCATTCCCGTTGGCAAGGCACCCAATTTTTCTCCTGATGGCCGCGCTACTGCTTCCCCCGCCCCTGGCGGACTGCGCGCCACCTGACCCGTTGCCGTTACGGGCAGCCACGGACATCGGCTCCTTTCCTCATAGTACGTTCACAGCTAGCACCTTCACATGGAGCACGACCGGAATTTAGCCCTACCACGCTTACTCAAAACCTTTGCGCTGCTGGCAGTGCTGGCGGGAGCGGGCTGCCAGAAAGAAACCGCCGCTCCGGAGCCCGCCGTGGCGGCCCGCGACGCGGGACCAACGTTGTATCGCGTGACGTTTGAGGCCAGCTGGAGCGCGGCGACGCACGCCAACTTTCCGGTCGGGGCGCATTTCTCGCCCCTGATGGGAGCCTCGCACCGCGCCGAGGAACTGCTTTTTCAGCCTGGCAGGCTTGCTTCCACAGGCATTCAAAACATGGCCGAGCGGGGCAACAACACGGCGCTACGGGCCGAGATAGCTGCCTGGCGCGGCGATGGGCGCGCCTTGGGCTTGCTCGACGGGCGTGGCAGCACCGCCTCGCCCGGCCAGCTCGCCGACACCGTCCGCCTCGACGCTGGGCACCCGCTCTTGACAGTAGTAACCATGATTGCACCCAGCCCCGACTGGTTTGTGGCCCTCGAAAACGAAAACATGCTGGGCGCGGATGGCCAGTGGGCAACGCTGCGCACGGTTGCCGCTCGCACCTACGACGCTGGCACCGACAGCGGCCCGGCCTTCACCTCGCCCGACCATCCTACCCGGCCCGCCGCACCCGTCGTACTGCTGCGCTTGCCCCCGGCCACCAGCAACGCCGCCGACGGCCCGCCGCTGGGCATGTGGCGGGTGGAGCGCATCAAGTAAAAAGCCGGTTGACTGAACTAGGCTTAAGATATGGGATGACAGAGGACGCGGTTGGAAGCGGGCGTTCCCAGGGTGAAGCTTTGAAATAGTGGGGCGCGAATGGGCGCGCAGACTGGCACAGCGGGCAGCCAAGACATGGCCTTGGTGAAAAGTTTGGTTCAAATGCTGGGTTTGCAGGTAGCTGCTCTTTAAAAGCACATCGGCTTAAACCAGCTGGTTGAAAAACGAAGGTTCAAGGCCAAAGCGCCCGCTCGATTCCCGGCCGGGACCCACGCACTAAAGGCAATGCGGCACGGGCCCCCGCAGAAAACCTTCGAGCTATTCTGCTCCCGCGCTTGCCGGCGGGGAACCATCAGTGGTTCCAACCGGCCGTTCCAGCGCTGACGGGGACCGAGACCCGTACAGAGCGCCGGCTTCCTGGGCCGGCGGGCCGCTTTTGGCCCGGCGCCCGGCGGGGGTGGGCGGCTGGCTCCAGGGCATGGTGCCGACCACAATTTTGGGGACGTTAATGAACACGTCTGTACCGGACCGTTTGGCGACCGCATCCAGGGGAATGTAGGTGTCAGTGTGAAAAATAAGGCCGCTCGATACGTGGAGGTGGCCTTCTGTGTCGTCGTCGCCGGCCACGACGTGGCCGATGGTGCCGATTTCCAGGTGGTCGGACCCGAAGACCCGGTCCCCCGGCTGCGCAGCCAGCGCGCTGGGCGCCGCGGCGTCCACGGCAGCCAGAAACTCGGCGACTTCCAGCACGGCGTTGGAGAGCAGGGGGAAATTCACCAGCACCGCGGCTTCGTAAGCCGGCATGCTCTCGGCCCCTATGGCGTTGCTGATGTAGGTCACGTCGTAGCCTTCTTCCACGGCGCGCCGCCCCGTCGACTCGCAGCACAGGTTGGCGGCCATGCCGGCAATGACCAGGTGGGTGGTGCCCAGGCGCTGCAGCTGGGCGGGCAAATCCGTGGTGAAGACGTCGCAGGTTTTGTGGGGCAGTAGCACCACTTCGTCGCCCAGGGGCTGCAGGTCGGGGTGGAAGTCGGCGCCCCAGCTGCCGGCCAGAAACATCTTCTTCTCGAACATGATGCGGTTGATGCCGCTGCGGCGCTGGAGCTGGTGGGTGGCGTAGTCGTCTTTGGTGTAGGCCATGGGCCCGAACAGCACCGGGATGCCCCGCTCGCGGGCGCCGGCAATCAACTTTTTCAGGTTGCCCACCACGTCGTGCAGTTCGACCGTGCTTTTGGTCAGCTCCCAGCCGGCTCCGCCTTCGGATAGGAAGTCGTTCACCGGGTCAATGACTAGCAGCGCGGTGGTTTGCAGTGGATAGGAAACGGCGCTTTCTCCCTTGGGCAGGTAGGTTGCGCGGCTGGATGGGCTGTTTGGCTGGGGGTTCATCGGACGTGGGCTTGGAAGTGGGATGAAACATAAGGCGTCGGCGTCGTTGCAAAGCGGAGTAGCTGCTCCGGCATCCTCTCCTACGGGATTCTTCTTTTCCGAGGGCAGATTCTTCCGCTCCGCCATCGGGGCGCCGGGATGGCAGAGCGGGCCGCGGTGCCCGGCAGGAACAGGGCTTAATTCGGCACGGGGCCACCCAGCGGCAGGCTGGCCACGCCCACTATGTGGCGGGAGGCGGTTTCTTGCACCAGCACCACGGCTTTAATGTTGGCCAGTTTCCAGCCGGCGCCGAGGGTGAGCGGGACAGAAGCCGCGAACGTACCGTCGGCGGCTACGGCCCCCAGCGGGCGCAGGGCGCGCACCACGCCGGCGTGCTGCAGCAAGCGCCCCGAGTTTTCGCCGCGGCCCACCTTTGAGGACAGGCCGGCCTCGGTCAGAGCCAGCTGCACGGTGGTTGCTTTGGTGCCGGCGGGCAGGTTACTGACCTGCACGTTCAGGTTGCCGTCGGCGCCCCGGGCCAGCGTCACGGTGGCGCGCGGGGCCTGGGCCGCTTGCGTGACGGCCCGGGCCAGGGTCTGACGCTGGCTGCCCACGAACTCATAGCGGCCGTTTACCACGGCCTGGGGCGTGTAGTTGCCTTCCCTAAAACTTTCGGCGTACCAGCGCTGGCGCTCGGTGAACTGGGGCGAGGAGAACGGGTCTTTCCAGCCCAGGCGGTTCCAGTAGTCGACGTGCTGGCCCAGGGCAATGACTTCGACGCCGGGTACCGACTGCGCCATTTCCAGCTCGCGCAGTGCGGCATCGGCCGAAGGGCAGCTGGAGCAGCCTTCCGACGTGAATAATTCTACCACCACCGGCACCCGGGCCGGAGGCCCCGCCACCGGGGGCGCGGGTTCAGGCCCCGTTGCCGGGTCCACTGGGCGGGAACTCATCAGGCCCAGGGCCGTGACGGCAGTAAGCAAAGGCGTTACCGCCAACATAATGCGTTTCATAGCAAAAGGAATAAATGAAACAGTGGTGTTTCCAGGTGGGTGGACGTGGTCAGGTGCCAATCCTTACAAGAGCCAAGGCGAACAGGTGGCGCGGGCTACCCGCCCGTAGAGGCCCCGGAAGCAGGCGAAAAAAAGAGTTGGGCCGGCTGTAAGGGATGTGAAGACAGCGCGTCCATCGAAACCAATCACCCGTTCCCCTTGCTGGCCATGAAAGAATCCCTGCTGGTCGACCAACCCACGACGCCCCTACCCTATTTGGCTCCGGCCCAGACTCTGCCCACCGCCTCCCCGCTGGCGCGCGTCGGCGTCTTTCTGCTGCGCTACAGCCTGGTGCTGGTGCTGGCTTGGATTGGCTTGTTCAAGTTTACGCCCACTGAGGCGGCCGCCATCCAGCCGTTGTTCACCCACAGCCCCCTTTTTGCCTGGCTCTACGAGGTGCTGAGCGTACGCACGGTCTCGAACCTAGTCGGCAGCACGGAAATTCTGGTGGCCGGGCTGATGGCGCTGCGTCCCGTGGTCCCGCGGCTGTCGTACTTCGGAAGCTTGGGTGCAGTGGTAATATTTCTTACTACGGTTTCCTTCCTCTTCACCACGCCGGGCGCGTTTGCCGTTGTCGACGGCCTTTGGGTGCCGGGCGACACGGGAAGCTTTCTGATTAAAGACCTGACGCTGCTGGGCGCGGCGTGCTATACTGCCGCCGAAGCTCGCGGGGCGCGGCAAGTCTAGTTCAGGCTGCGGGTACGTTCCGTGACTGGTCGGTTATCAACTGGCTTACTTTTACCAAAAAAAAACTATTCCCCACCCCACCTAACATGGCAAACAACTTCGCCGGTCAATCGGCACTCATCATTGGCGGCAGCAGCGGCATCGGCCGGGCCGTGGCCCAGCAGCTGGCGCAGGCCGGCGCCGTCGTGCGCATCGTCGGCAACCGCGCGGATAAACTCGACGCCGCCGCGCAGGAGCTGCAGACGCACGGCGACGTGACGGCCCGGCAACTAAACCTGCACGACCGTAGCCAGGTGCAGGACTTTGCCGCCGAGCTAGCCGCCGAACCTGCCCTGGACCTGCTGGTGAACGCGGCCGGTGTGTTCACGCCCAAGCCCTTCTGGGAGCATACCGAGGCTGACTACGATACTTATCATGAACTCAACCGGGCCACTTTTCTGCTCACCCAGGCCGTGGTGCGGCCCATGATGCAGGCACGCCGCGGCGCCATTGTCAACGTGGGCTCGATGTGGGCCCAGCAGGCGGTGCTGGCCACGCCGTCGTCGGCCTATTCCATGGCCAAGGCCGGGCTGCACGCCCTCACCCAGCACCTGGCCATGGAGCTCGGGCCCTACAACATCCGCGTCAACGCCGTCTCGCCGGCCGTGGTGGAAACGCCGATTTACGAATCCTTTATTGCCCCTGCCGAGGTGCACACGGCGCTGCAGGGCTTCAACGCCTTTCACCCCATCGGGCGGGTGGGCCAGAGCACCGACGTGGCCCAGACCATTTGCTTTTTGCTGTCCGAACAAGCCGCCTGGGTGACGGGGGCGGTCTGGGACGTGGACGGCGGGGTAATGGCCGGCCGCAATTAACGACGGTCGTACTACGCAGTGATAGGCTGGTTTCTTTTATTGGCCCATGTCTGGGCAAAGGCATGGGCCGCTTTTTTCGTATTAGTATTTCATTGAACGTATGCGTGTGACCGTTGCGGCTGTGCAAGCAGCCCCCGTTTACCTGAACCTCGCCGCCTCGCTGGCCAAAGCTGAGACGCTTATCGCCGAAGCCGCCGCCCAGGGCGCGCAACTGGTGGTGTTTCCCGAAACGTGGCTGCCCGGCTACCCGGCCTGGCTCGACTGCTGCCGCGACGTGAACCTGTGGGATTCGGCCCCGGTGAAGCAGGTGTACCGCCGCCTGGTGGAAAACAGCGTGGTGGTGCCCGGCCCCGTGACCGAGAAGCTGGCTGCGGCCGCCCGCGCCCACGGCGTAGTGCTCAACATGAGTGTGCACGAGCGGGTGCTGGCCGGCGCTGGCCGCGGCACGCTCTACAACAGCATGCTCACCTTTGGGCCCGACGGCACCTTGCTGCACCACCACCGCAAGCTGATGCCCACCTACACCGAGCGCCTTATCTGGGGGCAGGGCGACGGCCGCAGCCTGTACGCCGTGGACACGCCCGTGGGCCGGGTGGGCGGCCTCGTCTGCTGGGAGCACTGGATGCCGCAAGCCCGCCACGCGCTGCACACTTCCGGCGAAGACATCCACGTAGCGGCTTGGCCGCAGGTAAAGGAAATGAACCTGGTGGCCAGCCGCCACTACGCCTTCGAGGGCCGCTGCTTCGTCATCGCCTGCGGGGCCATTATGCACGCCCGCGACCTGCCCGCCGAGCTCGAGCCGGCCGGCGAGCTGCTCGGCAACCCCGACGCGGTGGTGCTCAACGGCGGCAGCGTCATCATCGGGCCCGACGGGGCCATCCTGGCTGGCCCGGTGTACGACGTGGAGACTATCCTGACGGCCGAAATCGACCTGGCCCGCATTCCCGAAGAGCAAATGGCGCTGGACGTCACCGGCCACTACGCCCGTCCCGACGTATTCGGGCCCACCGGACCGCGTTAATCTCGGCCCGCCTTTTTCTTGGCCTACCACGAGCGGGCTTGGGCGCGGAACGCGCTCACCAGCGAGTCGGGCAACGAACTGCCGCCTCTGTCGATGCCCCTGCAGGGCCCCGCGCTTGTGGCAGCTGGCGTGGGCGGGCACGCTCCACGGGGCCGCAGCATCCGTCAGCGAATGGGGACGGCTCGACGGGGCCGTGGAATCCGGCCGCCATGTTGCCTCGCAGGTGCTGCGGCAGCATGGCGGCGCGCGTAGCGCAGCTTTCTGCGCCAGGCCGAGCCTAAGCCTACATGGAGCGGTGGGTTTGCGTGCGTTCGCGCAGGGCCTCATAATTGGCGGCCGCAAACGCGTCAATCTTCTTCGGCTCCAAGAAGTTCGTTTTAATCTGCTCTTCCCGGTCTTTCCCACCCAGGATGACGTTGATTTCCCGAATCAGCAGCCCTTCCAGCGCCGCGCGGGCCACGTCTTCGGCCGAGTCCATGTTGTGCACCACGGCCGTTTTCATCATGTCAGTGTCGGTGGCCGAAGGATAAACCGTCATCACGTGCAGGGGGTACTGGTGCAACTCCCGGCGCATGGCGTCCGAAAACTGGCCCACGGCCGCTTTGGTGGCGGCGTACACGCTGTAGAAGGGCATGGCAATGTAGCCGTAGCCGGAGGAGATGTTCACGATAGCCCCTTCCGGACTTTGCTGAAGCAGCGGCAGGCACTTTTTGGTGAGCAGAATCAGGCCTGTCAGGTTGATGGTTATCTGGTTGACGACGTCCTCGTCGCTCTGCTCCGTGAGCAGGCCCGCGCTCACCACCCCGGCGTTGTTGATGAGAATGTCGAGCCCGCCCCAGGCTTCGGTTACGGCGGCCACGGCCCGGTCCAGGTCGGCGGCCCGGCCTACGTCGCCGGGCAGCAGCAGGAAGTTGACGGCGGGAAATTCGGTAGCCAGCGCGTCGAGCGGCTCTTTTCGACGGCCCACAACGGCCACGTCCTGTACGCCGCGGCGCACCAGCTCGGCCAGAATGGCCTTGCCGATGCCGGCACTGCCGCCGGTAATCAATACTTTCTTGTTTTTCAAATCCATGGCGTTTGGCTTATTCCTAGTTTTTCGTGGCATTGGCCGGCTCAGGTGCCGGCAGCCGGCGGGTGGTCAAGGGCTCGGCCTTGAGCAGCAGGTCGGTGAACAGGAAGGAGTCATCTTTGTTGAGGTACCATTTCCGCTCTTTGGGGAGCTTCACGCCGCTTACTACCAACTCCTGGTCGAGCACGACGTATTCGCCGTCGTTGGGCTCTTTGTGCTGGTAAAAGCGGTAGGCCTGTAGCGCGTAAGTGCGCGGGTTCAGGTAAAAGGACCAGGTATCCTGGCCCACGGCCGGGTCGTAGCTCACCTGCACGGTGGGGTAGGTTTTGCCCAGCAGCGACTGCATGGGCGCTTCTTCGGCCACCCGCGTGCCCGCGTCGCGCAGCTTCATGGGCAGGCCGTAGAGGTAGGTGTAGAAGTTGCGCGTGCCCTGCGCCGCCCCAGCCGCCAGACGAAACTGCTTGCGGTCTTCGTCTGTGAAGTCTGGTTTGCCATCGAGCAGCAATACTTCCTGCCCGTTGACCACGCCCTTGACCACTTCGCGCCCCCCGGGGTGGCTGATGTGGCAGAAATAGCCGGTGGCATTGTCGAGTTCCACCTCGAAGGTGTTGACCTTGCCCTGGGCTGTGGTCGACTGGAAATACAGCCGGGTCTTGAGCGTGGACCATTTTCCTTTGGGGTCGTGATAGGCAATGGACTTCTGCACCAGCTGTGGGCCCGTGAGCGGACGGGGCTGAGCGGCGAGCAGGGCAAGGCCAACGAGAAGAAGCAGCAGTTTTGGCATCGGTGCGGGAAAAAGGAAAATAAGTTACTGGCTGCTGCTGGTAACGCAAGGAAGCCGGCTTGCCCTCTTACGCGCCCTCCCGGCTACGGTTGAACGCCTGTTAAGAGCTTACGTACGAAAGGCCCGACCGGGGGCTGCGCGACGCTTCATAATTTTGGCTTCTGCCTTTCGTACCAGCCGGTACGGCATAAGTAGCGGGAGCTTCCAATAAGGAGCCGGCTTTATTTTTTTATTGTACTCTATATTTTTTGGTCCATGGACGAAAATGAACAAACGATAGCCGTGGCTTCCGGAAACCCCGTGAAAATAGCGGCGGCCCGGGCGGGTTTTCAGCTGATGTTTCCGCTCCTGCGGTTCCAGGTGGTTTCGGTGGTCGTAGCCTCGGACGTCTCCAGCCAGCCCTTGTCGGATGAGGAAACGTTAACCGGTGCCCTGAACCGGGTTAATCATGCCGTGTCGGCCAACCCGACCGCGGATTTCTGGATAGGGATTGAGGGCGGGGTGCAAACACTGGCCGCCGAATTAGGGGCTTTTGCCTGGGTGGTCGTGCGCTCCCGGAGCGGGCTGGGCAAAGCCCGCTCCGGCACCTTCTTTTTACCGCCGGTCATCGCAGACCTGGTCGCGCAGGGCATGGAGCTTGGCCACGCCGATGACCTGGTGTTCAAGCAGTCGAACTCCAAGCAAGCCGCCGGCGCCATCGGCCTGCTGACCGATAATGCCGTTGACCGCCGGCAACTCTATGAGCAGGCCGTGGTGCTGGCGCTGGTGCGCTTTAAAAACGAAACCTTGTACCAGCAGTC
Organism: Hymenobacter sp. B1770; assembly: GCF_049896385.1. Classification (NCBI taxonomy): domain Bacteria; kingdom Pseudomonadati; phylum Bacteroidota; class Cytophagia; order Cytophagales; family Hymenobacteraceae; genus Hymenobacter; species Hymenobacter sp. B1770. The sequence continues at coordinate 159,435 of NZ_JAFCUF010000002.1, read as the reverse complement.
CTCGCCCGGTACCTGAAAAGGCAGGACTGGGAGGTTAACGGCCGCGAGTGCTTTTTTATCTTGTCGATTTATAGATTGATGACTGAAGAAAGCTCGGCGGGACGCCCTGGTTTCTAGCCCCAGCACTCCCCACCACTATTAATAGCACCTAATAGCACCACCAACTCCCTAGAAATAGATAGAGTTGTTCACCGCCCTGGGCATCCAGCACGTCGAAGTGCTCAACGTCCAGAGCCGCGAGCACGCTAACCACCCCGACACGCTGGCTCTGCTCGAGCGGGCCAGCGACGTCCTGTTCACCGGCAGCGACCCGCTCCGCCTCACCGCCGTGCTCGGCGGCACCCAGTTCCTGCTTCGGCTGCGCGAGCGCCACTACACGGAGAGATTCGTCATCGCCGGCACCAGCGCCGGAGCCGCCATGGCGACGGCCATGAGTTCTCAGGGGCACAACGATGCGCGCTACCGCAAAGACGAAATCCACCTCTCTGCCGGCCTGGCCGGTGCCTTGCCCACCCCCGGCTCGTCGCCGAACTCCAGTCCTACGTCGACGGCACCCAGAGCCTGAACGAGTTGACCCGGGCTGCCCCGCCCGTGGGAAAGGTCCTCCAGGCCGTAGCCCACCGCGCCCAAGCCACCGAGTAGACCATTCCAGCAAACGCATTAAACCCTGCTGGGGCCTCCCGATAGGATTTTTTAAGTGGTTTTTGGGGAAAGTAGTGATGCCGAATGAGGGCCTGGGGAAATCCTCCAAATGTGTGAGCGCCAACAGGAACGGAGCAGCTAAACACCGGTTTATTTTTCGTACCTTTTGGTACTTTTTATTGCTCTGCCTGGCTTGTTAAGCAAAGCCATGCGAGCTGGGGCCGTAGGGGGCTGCCTATCAGTTACCACCCTCCTCATGCCCGCCCCCATGCTTCCATCTCCAAATTATACCTCATCGGCCTCATCCCCGCAGGGCCCTGGCTTCGATGCCAACTTGCTGCTCGAAACCCTGCCCTGGGGCGTGCTGGGCCTGGCGCCCGATGGCACCTTGGCCATGCTCAACCCTGCGGCCGAAGCCTTGTGGGGCGTGCCCGCCGCGGCCGTGCTGGGCCACGCGCCGGCGCAGGTGCAGCCCGCCGTGCTGCCGCCCGAGCTGCTGCAGGCCCTGGCGCAACCCGCCACCGCATCGCCAGACGCCACGTACTGGCTGCCTCACACCCAGCAGTGGATAGCGCTGCGCATCGCGCCGGCCGCCGACGGCAGCCAGTGGGTGTATTGGGAAAACGTCACGGCCAACAAAGAGGCCGCCCGTACGGCGCAGGAGCACCGCACCCAGCAACGCCACACCCGCGAGCTGCTGGCCGCAGTGGAAGTGGTAGCCCACACCGGCAGCTACGAGGCGGAGCTGGCCACCATGAGCTTTCACTTTTCTGAAGGCATGTACCGACTGTTTGGAGAAGAGCCCGGGGCTTTTACTCCGAGCCTCGACTTTATTGATGCCCGCTCCCACCCCGACGATGTGGGCCCGGTGATGCAGGTGCTGGAACAGGCCATCGCCGAAAAGCGGCCCTACCAATACGTGCGCCGCATCTACCGCGCCGATGGGCAGCTGCGCACCCTGGAAGCTCACGGCAACGTCATTTGCAACAAGGCGGGCGTCCCCGTCAAGCTGCTGGGCCTGGTGCAGGACATTACGGAGCGCCAGCAGGCCGCAGCCGAAGTACTGCGCGTACAGCAGGAGCTGGCCCACCGCGCCACCGACCAGTACCGGACGCTGTTCATGGCCCTCGACCAAGGCTATTTCCTGGTTGAGGTGGAGTTCGATGAGCACCACCAGCCCATCGACATTCTGTACCTCGACGCCAACCCCGCCGCTGGCCGCATGGTGGGGGAAGACTTCACCGGCCGCCGGCTCAAAGACATCGACCCAGCCTACGAGGCCTACTGGTACGACATCTTCGGTCGCGTGGCCCGCACCGGCATCAGCGAGCGGTTGGAGCAATACGCCGACCCAGACAAGATGTGGTACAACTTCTACGTGTCTAAAGTAGGCGACGAGACCAGCCGGCGCGTGGCCGTGGTGTTTCGGGACATTACCGAACGGAAGCAGCACGAACAGGCGCTGGAGGAAGGCAAAGCCCAATCCGAGGCCGACCTGGCGGGAATGCGCCGCCTGTACGAGCTGCAGTCGAGGCTGGCCCACCATAACGATGTCCAAGCGGCCTTTCAGGACGTGCTCGCCCTGGCCTGCGAGTTCACCAGCACCGACCGCGGCTGCGTGCAGTTTCTCAGCACCGACGGGGCGCGGCTGGAGATGTTCGTGTGGCAGGGCTACCCGGACGACAGCCCTTTTATCTCCTACTTTCGGTACGAAGGCCTGAAAACCGGCTGCGAGGTAACGCGCGTGCAGCGGCAGCGCCTCATCATCGAAGAGACGGTGGGTTTCGAGGGGCTGGAAGGCACCGAGGCCGGCGCGGCCACCTACGCCGACGAAATTCGCGCTGCGCAGTCTACCCCCATGACCAGCCGGACGGGTGAGACCATCGGCGTCATCAGCACGCAGTTCCGCCAGCCCCACCGGCCCAGCGACCACGAGCTGCGGCTGCTGGACATGCTGGCCTGGACGGCGGCGGAGTTTTTGGAGCGCCACCGGGCCGATGCGGCGCTACGCCATTCCGAAGAAAAATACCGCACGCTGTTCGAGACGATGGACGAAGCCTATCACGTCATCGAAATGCTTTTTGATGCGGAGAATAAACCCGTCGATTACCGCTTTCTCGAATCCAACCCCGCGTTTGAAAAATTAACCGGACTTCAAAACGCCGCCGGCAAAACAGTGCGCGAACTCGTGCCGGAAATCGGGGAATACTTGATTGAAAAATACGGCACCGTCGCGTTAACGGGCGAACCCAGCCGCTACAGCAACCGCATGGCCGGACTCCAGGACCGGTGGTACGACGGCTATGCGTTTCGTCTCGGCGGCGAGGGAAGCCGGCGGGTCGCCGTTATCTTCAGCGAAATCACGGAGCGCAAGCGCGCCGAAGAAGCCCTGCAGCAAAGCGAGGCCCAGCAGAAGTACCTGCTCCAGCTCAGCGACGCGCTCCGGCCCCTGGCCGAACCCACCGCCATTCAGAACGCAGCCTGCCAGGTGCTGCGGGCCCAGCTGGGCGCCAGCCGGGTAGACTTCACCGAGGCCACTGGCTGTGGGGAGTTGAGGGTAGTGGCCACCGACTGCACCGCCGGCGTGGCCAACCGGCTGGGGCTGTGTTACCACATTGCCGACTACGGCTCCGAAATAGCGGCTGAATTTGAAGCGGGCCGCATCAGCTGGCGCGACGACGTGACCACCCAGCCGGGCATCTCGCACGCGGAAAAGGCCGCTTACGCGGAAGTGCATGTCCGAGCCTGGGCCAACGTGCCGCTGGTCAAGCACGGCCGGCTTGTGGTGATGCTCTCGGTGCACTTCCCCGAGGCCCACGCCTGGACTGCCGACGAGCTGCGCTTGCTGGAGGAAACGGCCGAGCGCACCTGGGCGGCTGCCGAGCGGGCGCGGGCCGAAGCAGCCCTGCGGGAGTCGGAAGCGCTGTTGCAAAAGGCGTTTTCCATAAGCACCGTGAGCCAGCTCTACTTCACCCTGGACGGGGGCATGACGGCGGCCAACGAGGCGTTTGTGCGCACGAGCGGCTACCGCCGCGAAGAGCTGCTCACCCTCAATTGGAAAGCATTGGCGGCCCCCGAGTTTGGGGACATGGCGGAGCGAGCCGCGGGGGAGCTGGCCGAGCGGGGCGAAACCGCGCCCTACGAGACGCAGTTTGTGCGCCCGGACGGCTCGCGCTGGTGGGGCCTGTGCGCACCCACCCGGCTCAAGGGAGAGGGCCCGACCGCGGAATGCATGGAGTTTATCGTGGACATCAGCGAGCGCAAGCAGGCCGAAGAACAGTTGCGGGCGTTTACGGCCTCGCTGGAAGCGCTGGTGGCGGAGCGCACCCAGGCCCTGCAGGGCAGCCACCAGCGGCTGAACACCATTTTTGAGGCCGTGCAGCTGCAGCTGGGCTACTACGAGGCCGTGCGCGACGCCAACGGGCAGGTAGTGGATTTGCGCGTGGTGCTTGCCAACCAGGCGGCGAGCGAGTGGCTGGGCTTACCTGCCGCCGATGCCCCGGGCCTGCTCCTGTCCAACCAATTGCCGGGCCTGCGGGAAATGCGGGTGTGGCAAACCATCACCCAGGTCATCGAAACCGGCCAGTTCCAGCGCCTGGAGGTATGCGACCAGGCGGACGATACCGGGGCGTGGTTCGATGTGCAGTACACCCGCCTCGGCGACGGTATTATCTTGGCTTCGCGCGATATCACGGTCCGCAAACAGCGAGAGCAGGACCTGCGCGAAAGCCAGGAGCTGCTGCAGTCGGTGTTCGACACGAGCCTGATTTCCATGTCGGTGCTGAAGGCGGTGCGCGACGAAACCAGCGCCGTGCAGGACTTCCGCATTGCCATGGCCAATAAGGAGCTGGCGCGAGAAACCGGCCGCACCGACCTGGAGGGCAAGCTGTACGCCGAGGAATACCCGGGCATCAAGCTCGCCGGCATCTACGAGCTAATGCTGGGCGTGCTGGAAACCGGCAAGCCGGCCGGGCGGGAATACTTCTACCCCTACGAAGGCATTAATAAGTGGTACGCCTGCCAGTTCGTGAAAATGGACGATGGCCTGGTGGCCATCAACCTCAACATTACCGAACGCAAGCTGGCTGAGGAGAAAAGCCAGGAGCAGGCCCACTTCATTGCCCGCGTCAACGAAACCATTCCCGACCTGCTGATGGTGACGGAGCTGGCCTCGGGCCGGGTGCTGTACCTCAACCGGGCCCCGCTGGATGCCCCGGGCTTCAAGCACGAAGAGCTGCCGCACCTCTCGCTTCAGGAACAGACAGCCTTGCTGCAGATGCACCCCGACGACGCGGCCTTGCGGCCCGATTACTTAGCCCGTGCGGCGGCCCTTGCCGACCACGAAATCGCAGAATTCAGCTACCGGGTCCGGTTCAATACTCCTAACTGGCGCTGGTTTCAGGTGCGGGGAAGCGTGTTTCAGCGCGACCCAGCTACCGGCGCCGCCACCCAGATTCTGAGCGTAGCGCAGGACGTGACCGCCCGGAAAGAAGCCGAGCTGCAGCAAGCCAAGTCGTACCAGCTGCTCCAGCAATCCGAGGAAGTAGCCAACCTCGGCTCCTGGGAATACGACCGCGCCACAGGCGAGTTTCTGTGGTCGGCGGGCATGTACCGGCTGTTTGGCCTGCCGCTGGGCAGCCCCATCCGGCCGGAAACCTACCTTGACTTTGCCCTGCCCGAAGACCGAACCGTGGCCGAGCGCATCGTGCGGGGCCTGACCACCGGCCGCACCGGTTTTGAGGAAACGCTGCGCATTCAAGTGGGCGAAGCCGTGAAAACGGTGCGCGTGAAGGCCGCCGGGGCGTTTGATGACGACGGCAAGCCGCTGCGGATGCTGGGCGTGGACTTGGACATCAGCGACGTGCGGCGCCTCGAAGCCGAAAACCTGCGCATGCGCCTCACCCAGCAGCAGGCCTTGTTTAACGCCGTGCTGGAGGCCCAGGAAGCCGAGCGCGGGCGCATCGCCGAAAGCCTGCACAACGGCGTGGGCCAGCTGCTCTATGCCACCAAGCTGCAGCTAAACCAACTCGGGGCTGGCTACGGGTCAACGGCCCTAAACCGGGCCGACGAGTTGCTGGCCGACGCCATTCGCCAGACACGCACGCTCTCGCACGAGCTGGTGCCCTCCGTGCTGAGCGAGTTTGGCCTAGCGGCGGCCTTGCGCGACATTGGCCGCAGCCTGCGCGGCCCCAACCTGCGGTTTGTGTGCACCGTAGAGCTTGACGAGCAGCAGCCGCTGCCCCAGCCGCTGCAAGTGGCCCTGTACCGCATAGCACAGGAGCTGGCCCAGAACGTGGTGAAGCACGCCCAGGCCACGGAAGCCAGCCTAGCGCTCGAAGTCGTTCCGGGCTTTGTGCTGATGCGGGCCGAAGACAACGGCGTGGGGTTTTCTTCCGCGTCGGCTTCGAGCACCGGCATCGGGCTGCGCACCACCCGCGACCGGGTGGCGCTGCTTGGCGGCTCAGTATATATGGGCTCCTCGCCCAAATTTGGCACCTACGTACGTATTCGTATTCCCTTACCTTCCACTTCTGCCGCGCCCTCCGCATGACAAGAGTTTTTTTAGTAGACGACCATACGGTGCTCCGCAAGGGGCTGCGCAGCCTGCTCGACGGCCAACCCAACATCACCGTGGTGGGCGAGGCCGCCAACGGGCAGGAGCTGCTCGACCAGCTGCACGCCACGCCCGCCGACGTGGTGCTGCTTGACCTGCACATGCCCGTGCTTGACGGGCTAACCACCACCCGGCGCCTACGCGAAGAATTCTCCGACGTGCGGGTGCTCATTCTGTCCATGGAAGAGCACGAGCTCAGCATCGACCAGGTGCTGAAGGCGGGCGCGCTGGGCTACGTGCTCAAAAACGCCGACAAGGCGGAAATCCTGGTGGCCATTCAGTCCGTAGCGGCAGGCAAGCGTTTTCTCTGTTCCGAGCTGGGCTTGCTAATGCTCGATAAACTCGTGGGCACGCCGCTTGTCAGCCCCGAGCTCGCGCAAACCGACAAAGCCCTGTCGCAGCGCGAGCGGGAAGTGCTGCAATTGATAGCTGACGGCCTGACCAACGTTGAAATATCGGACAAACTCTTCACCAGCAAGCGCACCATCGAAACCCACCGCCAGAACATCCTGGAGAAAACCGGCGCCAAAAACACGGCGGCCCTTGTGCGGTACGCCATGGGCCGCGGCTGGCTGTCGAAAGAGTAAGGAAGCATTGTCAATTCTCGGCTCCCGCGTAGGACCACTGGGTTCTGCTGCCAGTGCAGGCGGCCGAAGTGTTCCTGCAGCACCTGGATAATTTTGTGGCGGGTGAGGGGTTTGGTGAGGTAGCCGTCGATAGGCACGTGGCGCATCTGCGCCACGCCTTTGGAGTTGAGGGAGGTGGTGAGCATGATGATGACCACCGAGGGGCCGCGCACGTCGACGTGGGGCGTCCGGGCGGTCCGAATGCCAATACTTCACGTCGTTGCTGAGCAGGTTGTACACCCTCCGAGAATTTAAAAGGTGGCTGGGCTGCTACGTCGACGACGAGTTTGGTCCTGCCCGGTTCCCTCCAGCAGGGGCAGCAGGTCCTGGCGGACGTCCTCGACGGCGGCGGCTAGGTTGACCAAAGTGTTGGCGGGCGCGTGCTCTTTCTGCAGCTTGGAGACGGCGGTGAGGTGGTCGATGGTGGGCTTGAAGCGTTACACCGCCTCGGGCTTGACCCGCTCAAATTCGTCGAGATGGTACTCCAGGTGGAAAAGCAATTCAACATTCGGTTTTTAGACCCCGAACTGCAGAAGTTGCGCATGGTCCATGCTTTTACTAAACAACTATCGAGCAGCCTTTGCGGCAGCGCTTGTCTGCCGAGTTCTTCGCGCAGCTGCTGCAAAACGGCCAGTGGTTATGAAGGGAACTTATCCTGTGCGACACAGGTAGCAAGGCCCCTTCACTAACCTAGCAGCCGCTTTTCTGTTTGTCGATTAGGAACTGGTTGAATTCAGCCCCCTACGAAACGCGGATACCGGAAGCACACTATTTTTTACAGCAGCGGATGGGTAGTGCACGTCCGGCGCCACTTATACTTATTAATTTTTGATGCTAGAACTAACCGGATTTCGTGTGCTCGTGGTGTGCGCGCTGCTGGCGCTGGGACTGCCCCGGCAGAGCTGGGCCCAGGCGCAACACGTGCTCAGGGGCACGGTGCGCGACCCCGCGGGTGCGGCCCTGCCGGGCGCTACCGTGGCCGTGCCGGCCCTGGGCCTGGGTGCGGCTACCGACGAGAAAGGCCGCTATAGCCTCCGTCTGCCAAGCGGGCCGCAGCAGGTGACGGTGTCCTTTGTGGGCTACCTGCCGCAGACCTTTCAGGTGAACCTGAGCCGCCCGCAGCAGCGCGACCTGGTGCTGGCCCCGAATGCCAATGAGTTGAACGAAGTGGTGGTGCAGGGCCAGCAAACGTTGCAGGAGAAGCTTGAAACCACACAAATGGGCACTGAGCACCTCAGCATTCGGGAGGCCAAGCTGCTGCCGGCCTTGTTTGGCGAAGTTGACATCCTCAAGACCCTGCAACTCAAGCCCGGCGTGCAAAGCGGCGGGGAGGGCAGCAGCGGCATCTTCGTGCGTGGCGGCTCGGCCGACCAGAACCTGGTGCTACTCGACAACGCATTGGTCTATAACCCGAACCACTTGTTCGGGCTGTTCTCCGTGTTCAACTCCGACGCCGTGCAGTCGGTGGACCTGTACAAGTCGGGCTTTCCGGCCCAGTTCGGCGGGCGTCTCTCCTCGGTGATAGATGTGAAGATGCGCGAGGGCAGCCGCGAGAAGTTTACCGTGAACGGCGGCATCGGCCTCATTGCCTCGCGCCTGAGTTTGGAAGGACCCATCAACAAGGGCAACCAAAGGTCGGCGCCAGCCAAAGGCTCGTTTCTCGTGAGCGGGCGCCGCACCTACTTCGACGTATTCACCCGCGCCCTCAACCGGGCCAACAAGGACGACGAGACCTGGCGACCCATCCCCGACTACTACTTCCACGACTTCAACGCCAAGGCCAACTACACGCTGGGCGAGAAAGACCAGGTGTTTGCCACCGGTTACCTGGGCCGCGACGTGTTTGGGTTCAACTCGTTTGGCAACCTGCAGGCCAATTTCTCGTGGGGCAATACCCTGGGCACGCTGCGCTGGCAGCACACTTTTTCGCCCAAGCTCACGGCCAACACCCAAGTGGGCACGACCAGCTACCGCTACTCGCTGGGCAGTGCGGTCGATGTCCTCTCCTTCGGCCTGACGTCCACCATTCGGGACTACAACGCCCGCGTGGATTTTGACTACGCCCTGGACTCGGCGCATCAGGTGCGTTTTGGGGGCAGCGCCACCCACCACACCTTCGGCGTGGGCCGCCTGCAGGTGGAAACGGGCGACAATTCCCTTAACATCGACGACAACATCTCCTACCCCGGACTGGAGGCGGGCATTTACGCCAGCGACAACTGGAAAATCAGCGACAAGTGGCAGGCCGAGCTGGGGCTGCGCCTGAGCGGCTTCAGCAGCGAGGGCCGCACCTACGGCGGACTGGAACCGCGGGCAGCGGTGCGCTACGCGCTCAACCCCACCGTGTCGCTCAAGGCCAACTACGCCCTGATGTACCAGTACGCCCACCTGGTGAGCAATTCGGGCGCCTCGCTGCCCACCGACATCTGGTACCCCACGCGCCTGTCGGTGAAGCCCCAACGCTCGCAGCAGGTGAGCACCGGCGCCAGCTTCCTGTTGTTCGGCGGCAAGTTTCTGCTCACTAACGAGGTGTACTACAAGTGGGCCGCCAACCAGGTGGACTTCCGCGACGGAGCCCAGATTTTCGCCAATCCCAACCTCGACCAAGAGTTTCTTTTCGGCCGCGGCTGGAGTTACGGCAACGAGCTATACCTGGAAAAGCAGAGCGGCAAAACCACCGGCTGGATTGGCTACACCCTGGCCTGGGCCTGGCGGCGGTTTCCGCCCCAGCGCGGCACCGACGGCATCAACGACGGGCGCGACTACGTGCCCAGCTACGACCGGCGCCACAACCTCAACGTGGTGCTGCTGCACCAGCTCAATACCCGCCTCAGTCTGACTTCCAGCTTCGTGTACACCAGCGGCGCGCCGGCCACGCTGCCGGCCGGCCGCTTTCCGCTGCAAAACGTGCAGGGCGGCGACCTGCTGGCCGTGCCCGTGTTCCCCGACCGCAACACCTACCGCCTCATCCCCTACCACCGCCTCGACCTGGGCGTGGTCTGGAAACTACGGCCCGTGCGCTTCGGCACCGAGCGCGACCTGACCTTCAGCGTGTACAACGCCTACGACCGGCGCAACGCCTACTTCGTGTACTTCGAGGTGATGCGCAACCGGGACACCGACCTAATCACCGGCTTCCGGGCGCAGCAGGTGTCGTTGTTTCCCATTATTCCGTCGGTCACCTACAACTTCAAGTTCTAACCCCGTGCGTATGTCTATCAAGCAGTTATTTGCCACGATTGGCCTGGGAGGACTGCTCCTCACTCTAGCAGGTTGCAACCTGGAAAAAGAGGTCGACGTCGTGCTGCCCGCCTACACCCCCGAGCTGGTGGTGGAGTGCTACCTGCAGGCGGGGCAGGTGCCGCGCCTTACGGTGGTGGAGTCGGGGGCGTACCTGCCTACGGCAACGGGTACCGACCAGCCCACCATCACGCTGCCCACCGCCACGACGCCTACCCTGGGGATAGGCATCAACGGCATCACGATTCAGGTGCCCGTGAACGTCACCGTCCGCCTCACGCTGCCCAACGGCCAGGTGGTGCCGCTGCTGTTCGCCCCGGGCATCGACCCGGCCACGCGCAAGGTCTTCACCCACATCGGCACGGCGCCGCTGGCCATGCAGCCCGGCCAGCGCTTCGCCCTGGACGTGCGCGACACCCGCAACCACCACGTCACAGGCACAGCCATTGTGCCTTCCTTCATTCCGATTGACACGGTGCGCTACGAATTCAACGGCGTGAGCGGTCCGGACCGTAGGGCCAATATTCTCACCCGCTGGACCGACCCGGCTGCTACCGCCGACTACTACTACCTGCTGCTCAACAAAATCAGCGAGCCCAACGATGAGATTGGCGACTACCTGCTCAACGACCAGCTGTTCAACGGCCAGACCTACACCGCCCCGACCACCTACCGCTTCATGCCTGGGGACACAATGGTTGCCACGCTCTACCACCTGGAGCAGGCCCATTACAACTTCCAGCAGAGCGTACTGGGGGCCGTCTCGGCCAACGGCAACCCCTTCGCCCAGCCCGCCCGCATCCGCAGCACCGTGCAAGGCGGCCTCGGCGTGTTTGCGGTGCTGGTGGCCGACCGCCGAACGGTGATATTGAGATAGAAAACGCAAGCATCCTGACTGCTAACCCGTCGCGTACCTGAGTTGCCTGTTACCCCGGATTACTGGTTTTGGCATTCTGCTTCCCGCTGCTCAGAGATTGGCCCCGCCAACGCAAAACCGGCGCATCACTTGTCTATAACTGAACTACAACGTCTGTTTCTGGCTTATGACCAGCACCTCGCCAACAGCCGCCCCTACGAGAACCGGCGTAGGGGCGGCTAAACCCCATGGCCTTTGCCAGCATGGGAGACCAACAGTTAATACATGACCAAACAACGCTATTTCTCCCTCATCCTGATTCTTGGCGGCCTCACGGCGCTGGGGCCCTTTTCCATCGACATGTACCTGCCCGGCTTCCCAGGCATAGCCAAGGACCTGAACACCACGGTGGCGCGGGTGGGGCTGTCCTTGTCGAGCTTTTTCGTGGGTATTTCCGCGGGGCAGCTGCTGTATGGCCCGCTGCTCGACCGGTATGGGCGCAAGCCCCCCCTTTACCTGGGCCTGGCGCTCTACGTGGTGGCCTCCCTGGGCTGCCTGGCAGTGCACAATATTGAGGTGCTGATTGCCCTGCGTTTTGTGCAGGCCATCGGCAGCTGCGCCGCAGCGGTAGCCTCGATGGCGATGGTGCGCGACCTGTTTCCCGTCAAGGACAGCGCCAAGGTCTTTGCTCTGCTCATCCTGGTAGTGGGTGCGTCGCCCATGCTCGCGCCCACCTTGGGCGGTTATGTTACGGATGCGTTTGGCTGGCGGGCTGTTTTTGTGGCCTTAGGAGGACTCGGGGTGGTCCTGCTGCTGGCCAGTGCGCTCTGGTTGCCCGTGAGCTACGCGCCGGACACCACGCTCTCGCTCAAGCCCCGGCCCATCCTTACCAATTTTTGGGCGGTGCTGCGCGAGCCGCAGTTCACGGCCTATGCCCTTACGGGGGCCGTGTCGTTCAGCGGACTCTTCGCCTATGTTTCCGGTTCGCCGCTGGTGTTCATGGACATTTTCCAAGTCGACGGCAAGGTGTACGGCTGGATATTCGCCTTTCTTTCCGTCGGCCTGATTGGTGCCAGCCAGGTCAACAGCTGGCTCGTGCGCCGCTACACGAGCGAACAAATTGTCTTCTGGGCGCTGGTGTGCCAGTCGCTCACCACGCTCGTCTTTCTCGGGCTGACCAGCGCTGGGGTGCTCGGCCTGGGCGGTACGGTGGCGCTGCTCTTTGTGTTTTTGAGCTGCGTAGGCTTCACCAGCCCCAATACCTCGGCCTTGTCGCTGGCGCCGTTTATGCGTAACGCCGGCAGCGCGTCGGCCCTGATGGGCGCGCTTCGAATGGGCATGGCCGCGCTGGCCTCGGTTGGGGTGAGTTTGTTTAATGCCCGCTCGGCGGTGCCGATGGCCGCCATCATGGCTGTAACCTCCGTGCTGGCACTGCTCATTCTGCTGGCTGCCCGGCGGCGGGTGGAAGCCATGCAACCCGCCCCGGTACAGGCGGCGGGCGGCGCGCTCCACTAAGCCGGGAGGGAGGCCATGCTTGGCCTTTTTATAGCAGTGAGGGGGTGGAATTACCCTAAGCCAAAATTAGTCCCCGTCCATGCCGGTTTGTAATGCCCTGTTCAGGCCTGCCTAAAGCACGGTTTCACCTCTACGGGACGGGGGTTCACGAAACTCATCCCTTCGGCGCGTTTGGTAAACTTTGAATCGTAGACGGGTTTCTTAAACTCCCTTGGCACCGCAGTAGCTTGCGGGGCACTTGGTGTCCGGCCCCTGCTAGTGGTACGGAAAAAGGAGCCTATTGCTTGCTGGCTTTTGTTTTCTCTTTAGCTAGGTACCACTGCGATACATAGCCTTCCACGCCCACGTCTTCGCTCATGAACAGCACGAGTGCCCAGTTGCTATTGGGCAACGCCGTGACGGTCCCTCGTGCGTTTCGAACCACGTAGAGGCCGGGTTCTGCGGGCCCTTCGGCCCGGGGCCGGGGTCGAATGTTGAGGACGCTGGCGGCCACGTAGACGGTATCGCCAACCTGGAACGGCGGCCGCTTCGACGCTAGAGCCGCTTGTGGCGGGAGGTGGCTGGCAGCAGGTAAAGAAGGGATGGTGGCGAACACCAAGCCCAGCAGGCAGTAGGGCCGCAAATGTGGCAGGAGCATAGCCCAAAGAAAGCGGGCAGCAGGAATATCTGCTGCCCAGGGCTGACCACCGCATCAAGTTCATGAAAACGGTCCCAAGGTAAACGCGGGCATTCCGTTGAAGGAGCCATTATCTTTCAAGCCTGGAAAACGGAATGCTTGGTTTTCTGGTGGCTGCTTTTCGAATACTCTTCTGCCATGACCTACTTACTGAAGGGCCGGGTTCGCTTCTCGTTTGTAGCGGCCGTGCCGTGCGCCCTGCTCGTCGCTGTGTTACTCGGCTGCACAGACCCGCCCCCTTCCGTCCCCGGTGAATTGGGCACGAGGTCGCAGGACTCGTCATCTCGCGCCGATACGGTGGCGCTCCGTTATACCGTACTGGGGGCCGATTGCGGCTTATTTCCCGCCGCGGCCCGCCTACTCACCGACGAGCAAGGCAACGCCCCGCCCCATCTAGACCGCTTCACGCCCACGCTGCCACAAGCGGCCCGCGTTGAATTGGCCCTGCGCACCTTGCCCCTGCACCGGGTTCCCGTGCTAGCGGGCTACCGCATTCTGCCCAATTACCCGCTGCTGATTCACCAAAACCTGCACCGCTACAAGCGCCAATACTTTGGCTTCTACAATCTGCAGCGGCAGCCGTGCTTCTATGTACATTTCTTTGCGGCAACCGTCGAAGAACACCCCGGCTATACGCCGCAGTGGTTGCGCGAAGCCTTCCAGGTAGTGGACGGAGGGGCCGCATTCTGGTCCATCAAATACAATTGGACGACCCACCAATTTTACGATTTTGAAGCCAACAGCGAAGGGTGAACGCAGCAGGTGTGTTCCTGCTCTAAGTGTCACTTAGCAGTTCAGAAATACGGTGGTTTAGACACGCAATGAGTAGAGCAGACCTCACTTCAAGCGAGGGTTCTCTTTACAGCAGGGCGGAAGTGTCATTCGCTGGCTTTTCCCGGTGCTGAAGAATCGCGGGGATGCTTACTTCCACCCAGTCGGCCAGGGCGCGCACGGCGGGAACCGCCTGCTGTCCCAAAGCAGTGAGCGAGTATTCTACATGGGGCGGTACCACTTCGTAGGCTACGCGGAGCACGAGGCCATCGGCTTCCAGTAATTGTAGCGTCTGGGCCAGCATTCGTTCGCTCACCCCCTCAATGGCGCGGCGTAGCTCGCTAAAGCGGTAGGTGCGGCCATCCAGCACCAGCAGCACCAGCAGGCCCCATCGGCTGGTAAGGTGCTGGAGTACGGCACGGGAAGGGCAGGCCGCCGCCAAAAGGTCGCCGCGCTGTAGCTTATTGGAGAGGGTTGTTGCAGCTGGCGCGAGGGAAATCTCACTTTTTTTCATACTTACCTTTTTGTACGTACTTACGTTGCGTAAGTATACAGCCTACCTTTGATTCATCCTTGACCTAACCAACTACATCATGCGTATTGCCCTCACCGGCGCCACGGGCCAGCTCGGCCGTCTTGTGCTGGAACAATTGAAAACTCGTGTGCCCGCTACCCAAATCGTCGCGCTGGTGCGCAACCTCGCCAAAGCCGAGGACCTGGGCGTGGAAACCCGCCTCGCTGATTACAACCAGCCGGAAACGCTGCCCGGGGCGCTGGCAGGCGTCGGCACCTTGCTGCTCATTTCGTCGAGCGAGGTAGGCCAGCGGACCGTGCAGCACCGCAATGTCCTGGAAGCTGCAAAGCAGGCCGGTGTACAGCGAGTCGTTTACACCAGCGTGCTACGCGCCGATACCTCCCCGCTGAGCCTAGCGGTGGAGCACCGGGCCACGGAAGCCGACCTCAAAGCCTCCGAGCTGCCGTTTACCATCCTGCGCAACGGGTGGTATACCGAGAACCATACCGCGGCAATACTCGGCACCTTGGCCACTGGGGCCATTTACGGGAGCGCCGGGGAGGGCCGGTTTTCGCCGGCTACCCGGGCCGATTTTGCCGAGGCCACCGCGCGCGTGCTCACGGAGGAAGGCCATGTAGGCCAGACCTACGAGCTGGCCGGAGACGAATCGTATACGCTGGCCGAACTGGCGGCGGAAATCTCGCGCCAGACCGGCAAAACCATTCCCTACCACGACCTGCCGATGGCCGACTATGCCGCCGTGCTGGTGAAAGTGGGCCTGCCCGAAGGCCTCGCGCACGCCATAGCCAGTTGGGATGCCGATGCCGCCGCAGGAGCCCTGTTTGACGACGGCCACCAGCTTTCCCACTTGCTCGGCCGCCCGACCACCTCGCTGGCAACGGCCGTGGGCGCCGCATTGAACTAAGCGGTTGGCGTAATTTACTTAACTAAAAAGCCCCGTCGACTGCCAGGCTAGAAGTCGACGGGGCTTTTTAGTGGTTGATTGGGTCTTAGACCACGCGCTACACCGGCTGGTGCTTGGCATCCTGTACCTTGTTGGATGTCATCGGAAGGGAGCGTAAACGATGGCCGGTGGCATAGAAGACTGACGGCTTTCGGCGTTATTGTTTCTCGAAGCACTTCTCCAAACTAGCACATGAAACCAAACATCATCTGCCACATGATGACCTCGCTCGACGGTCGCATCATCACCCAGCGTTGGGATTAACAAGTTGACACCAGCGCTTACGAAACCACGGCCGCCCACTTTGACGCGCAGGCCTAGCTGTGTGTTCACGCGTGACAATGGAGCAAGATTTTACTAAAGGGGTGGTCCGCAACCTGCAGCCCGGCAGGGTCATACCCGAACGCCACGTCCTTGGCCCTCGCCATTGATGCCCACGGCAAGCTGGGATAGCAATCGGCTTATATCGACAAAGACCATATCATTGCCGTGCTCAGCGAGCAGGTGAGCAACGAGTACATGGCTTACCTGCGTCGACAGGGCGTATCGTGCCTCTTTGGCGGGTCGAAGGAACTGAATTTTGCGCTCGTGCTGAATAAGCTAGGGCAGCGCCACTAGAACCTAATCTATTCTCGATGGGTTACACAAACATAAACCAATGCGCATGTGTTACCTTTGTCGAATTGTATGGATACGAAGTCCCTGGTCAAATTAGCTAAGTCCCTGAGCGACCCGCACCGCCTGCGCCTGGTGCGGGAGATTGCGCGGGGCACTAAAATGGGATGCGTCGATTTGTTTGAGTTCGTGCCCATCAGCCAGCCCTCCATGTCCCAACATCTTAAGGCGCTGGTTGATTCGGGGTTGGTGGAGTCGCACAAAGAAGGCCGCCACATGTATTTGGCCATCAATCCAGACAAGCTCCGGGAGTTGGAGGACTTCCTGCAACTGCTCAAAGTAAACCTTTAACTAACAAATCATCCCAACCAGCTGCCCTCGGCTGGTTTTTATTTCTCCAAACGCATTAGCAATTGCTTATGCGTTTATGAAATCATGTGAGTACCTGCCGGCCGTCAACTGCTCGGTGCACTCGGTCAATCCTTGAACAAGGCTAAGCCGGGGTGCGGCAGCCCTACCACTTTGCCGCAGCAGCACCGAGTAGCGGCGAACACTCTATGGTTCTGCCCATCAAAAAAGAAGATATGCCTATCAACGACATCCCCGGCACGCACAAGCAACCGGTCGCTTATTCTATTTTGGACCTTGCCATCGTTTCGCAGGGGAACACGATAAAACAGACCCTGAACAATTCGCTGGCCCTGGCCAAAGCCGCCGAAGCAGAGGGCTACACCCGGTATTGGCTGGCCGAGCATCATAATTCCGATAACATCGGCAGCAGCGCTACCTCCCTGCTCATCGGGTACGTTGCCGAAAATACGACGACCATTCGGGTGGGCTCCGGGGGCATCATGCTGCCCAATCACTCGCCGCTCATCATTGCCGAACAGTTTGGAACGCTGGCCCATTTATACCCCAACCGCATCGATTTAGGGCTGGGCCGGGCGCCGGGTACCGACTCGCAAACCGCGCAGGCCATCCGGTCAGATTTCATGAAGGCCGCCCACTCCTTTCCCCGGGAAATCAGCAAAATTCAGGAGTACTTCTCGGTGGAAAACAAACAGGCCACGGTCAGAGCACCCGTGGCCGAGGGCACCGAAGTCCCCCTGTACATCTTAGGCTCCAGCACCGACAGTGCCCACTTAGCGGCAAAGCTGGGCCTGCCCTATGCGTTTGCCAGCCACTTTGCCTCCACCCACCTATTCAACGCCCTGCGGATTTACCGCGATGAGTTTAGGCCTTCTCAGCATCTTCAGCAGCCCTATACCATCGTCGGCATCAATGCGTACGTGGCCGATACCGATGCCGAAGCACAACAACAGTTTACTTCCTTAATCCGAATGTTTGTCGCGCTCTTAACCGGTGGGGCGAAAGAGGCGTTGCAGCCTCCCACGGAAATGACTGAAGAACTGGAAGGCATGTGGCAACATCCGGTCGTGCAGCAAATGCTGAAATATTCCTTTGTGGGCAGTAAGCAAACCGTGAAGAAGCAGCTACAGGCGTTTCTGGCCGAAACACGAGCAGATGAGCTCATCACAGCTTCCACTATGTACACGCCGGAAGACCGGATAAAATCCGCCCGTCTATTTGGAGAAATTATGCGGGAGATAAACGAGGCTGGCTAAAGGGCTACCTCTCTTTGGGTGCAAAAAGTCCGTCAGCAGTCGCGACGGCCGCATCGAAATCAACCCCATCTACACAGTTGGGAACCAATCCTGCTCAGCCAATAGCCCGCACCAGTTTGGTCAACACTCTTTCCGAAACAGAGTATTCATTGGTGGCAGGCTCCACACGAACGTCGAGCTTCACCTTTCCTTATTTCAAATGAATAGCATTGCATTAATAGTTGGGGCCAGCGGCATCATCGGCAGCAACCTGGCCCGCGAGCTGCTGGCTTCGGGCTGGACGACCTACGGCCTGTCGCGCAACCCCAAAGACGACCAGCCCGGCCTGCGCCCGGTAGCTGCCGATTTGCTCGACCCAGTCAGCCTCGATTCTGCCCTAGCCGACGTCGCTCCTACTCACGTCTTCATAACCACCTGGATGCGGCAGGACACCGAAGCGGAGAACATCCGCGTCAACGGCGCCCTGGTGCGCAACATCCTGGCGGCCCTGGCTCCCAAGCACTCGGTGCAGCACGTGGCGCTGGTTACCGGCCTCAAGCACTACCTGGGGCCGTTTGACTCCTACGCCCGGGCCGGCTCCCTGCCCCCTACTCCCCTGCGGGAAGAGCAGCCCCGCCTGAATGTCGAGAACTTTTACTACGCCCAGGAAGATGAGGTGTACGCCGCCGCGGCCCGCGACGGCTTCACGTGGAGCATCCACCGCCCGCATACCATCATCGGCCAGGCCGTGGGCAACCTTATGAACATGGGCACCACGCTGGCCGTGTACGCCAGCCTCTGCAAGGAAACGGGCCGGCCGTTTCAGTGGCCCGGCTCAGAAGCGCAGTGGAATGGCTTGTCTGACGTGACCGATGCGCGCATCATCGCCAAGCAGCTGGCGTGGGCTGCCACCACCGAAGCCGCCCGCAACGAGGCCTTCAACATTACCAACGGCGACTACTTCCGCTGGAGCTGGCTCTGGCCGCGGTTGGCTGCTTGGTTTGGCGTGAAGGCCGCCGGCTTCGATGGCACGGTGCGCCCGCTGGAGGAAGCCATTGCCGGTGATGCACCCCTGTGGCGCGAGATGGCGTCCCGCTACCAGCTGGCCGAAGCCGACCTGAGCCGGCTGGCCTCGGCCTGGCACACCGACCTTGACCTGGGCCGGCCCATTGAGGTAATGACCGACATGTCGAAGAGCCGGAAGCTGGGCTTCACCGCTTACCAGGCCACCGAGGATTCTTTTTTCGACTTATTCGCTCAGCTGCGCACCGACCGGCTCATTCCGTAGGCATCGGATTATTTATTCACCATTCTGCTGCTCTTTAATAAGTATGCGTACAAGACTCCCGGTTTTAGGGGCAGCCCACCTACTGGTGCTGGCCATCCTCGCCTCCTGCGGAAATAAGGATGAAAAAGCTGCTGCCGCAGCGGCAGCTGAAGCACCCAAAGTATACCAGGTACTGACCCTGACGCGGCGCGCCACTACCTTAAATAGTGACTATCCGGCCACCATTGAGGGACAACAAAACATTGAGATTCGTCCGATGATAGACGGCTACCTGGGCCGCAGCTACGTGGACGAAGGCGCCACCGTCCGGAAAGGCCAGGTGCTGTTCACCATCACCGCCCCGCAGTACGAGCAGGAAGTGCGGACGGCGCAGGCCAACATTAAGATTGCGAAAGCCAACGTTGACGCAGCGCGGATGGAAGTCAACAAGGTGCGGCCGCTGGTCGAAAAAAACATCATCAGCGCCTACGAACTGCAGTCGGCTCAGTTCACGCTGCAGTCGCGGCAAGCCGCGCTGGCGCAGGCGCAGGCCACGCTGGCCAACGCCCGCACCAACCTGGGCTACACTTCCGTGACCAGCCCGGTTAATGGCGTGGTAGGTACTATTCCTTATAAAATCGGGAGTCTGGTGAGCCGTAGCACGACGCTGCCGCTCACCACCGTTTCCAACATCGGCAACATCTTCGCTTACTTCTCCATCAACGAAAAGCAGGCATTGGCGTTTTCCCACGACACCAAAGGCGCTACCACACAAGAACGACTGGCCACCCTGCCCCCGGTTACCCTGATTCTGGCCAACGGGGAGGTGTTTCCCGAGCAGGGTCGCGTGGAAACGGCCAGCGGCTCCATCAACACCGAAACGGGTTCGGTGCGGGTGCGGGCGGTTTTCCGCAACCCTGGCAACATCGTTCGGAGCGGAAGCAGCGGCATTGTCCGCATTCCGACCACTGTGGACACGGCCATCATCATCCCGCAGCAGGCGACCTACGAAATCCAGGGCAAGAAATTCGTGTACGTGGTGCAGGACAGCGGCAAGGTCAGCAGCAGCGAAGTACGCGTGCTGGCCAACAACGACGGCCGCTTTTTTGTGGTGGAGCGCGGGCTCAAACCCGGCCAGCGCATCGTGCTCGAGGGCGTGGCCACGCTGCGCGAAGGTGCCGCCATCAAACCCAAAGCCGTGAACGCCGACAGCGTGTACGCGCAGCCGGCACAATAAGCCTTTGGGGCGCCGGCAGGTTCGCATTACTAGTATTCACGCGTCCTTACTAATCTGGAAGCTATGTTCAAACGCTTCATCGAGCAACCGGTCTTATCCACCGTCATTTCCATTATCATCGTTCTGTTGGGGGTACTGGGGTTGATGTCGCTGCCTATTGCGCAGTACCCCGAAATTGCCCCGCCCACGGTGGTGGTTTCCACTTCCTATCAGGGGGCCAACGCCGACGTGGTGCTCAACAGCGTGATTGTGCCGCTGGAAGAGCAAATCAACGGCGTGGAAGGCATGACCTACATGACGTCCTCGGCCGGCAACGACGGCAGCGCCAGCATTACGGTTAATTTCAAGCTCGGCACCGACCCCGACCTGGCCTCGGTGAACGTGCAAAACCGAGTGGCGCGCGCCACGGCCTTGTTGCCTCAGGAAGTGACCCGCTCGGGCGTGACCACGGCCAAAAGCCAGAGCAGCAACCTCGTCATTTTCACCCTCTACAGCGACAACCCGGCCTACGACCAGACCTTCCTGCAGAACTACGCCGAAATCAACCTCATCCCGCTCATTAAGCGCGTGACCGGGGTGGGCCAGTCCAGCGCATTTGGCCAGATGGGGTACTCCATGCGAATCTGGCTGCGGCCCGACGTGATGGCCACCTACGGGCTGATTCCCGCCGACATTACTGCGGCCCTGGCTGAGCAGAACATTGAGGCGGCGCCCGGCCAGTTTGGCGAGCAGGGCCGGCAGTCGTTTCAGTACGTCATCAAGTATACCGGGCGCCTGAAGGACGCCTCGCAGTTTGAAAATGTGGTGGTGAAGGCCACGCCCAACGGGCAGATTCTGCGGCTCAAGGACATTGCCCGCATCGAGTTGGGAGCCATGAGCTACGCCAGCACCACCACCACCAACCGCCGGCCTTCAGTGGGCGTAGCCATCAGCCAAACGGCTGGCTCCAACGCCAAAGAAGTAATCGAAGGCAGCCTGAAAGTGCTGGAAGACGCGTCGAAAACCTTCCCCAAAGGCATCAAGTACGTGACGCTGGTCAACGCCAACGACTTCCTGGACGCCAGCATCGAGAAGGTAATCCACACGCTGATTGAGGCATTTGTGCTGGTATTTCTGGTGGTGTTCCTCTTCCTGCAGGACTTCCGCTCCACGCTGATTCCGGCCATAGCCGTGCCCGTGGCCATTGTGGGCACCTTCTTTTTTCTGCTCTTATTCGGCTTCACCATCAACCTGCTCACGCTCTTTGCCCTGGTGCTGGCTATCGGCATCGTGGTCGACGACGCCATTGTGGTGGTGGAAGCCGTGCACGCCAAGCTGGACGAGGGCTATACCTCGGTGCTGGAGGCCACCAAGGACGCCATGAGCGAGATTTCCGGGGCCATTATTTCAATTACCCTGGTGATGGCGGCCGTGTTTGTGCCGGTGAGCTTTATTGCCGGCTCGGCGGGGGTGTTTTACAAACAATTCGGTCTTACGCTCGCCATCTCCATTGTGCTGTCGGCCGTCAACGCCCTGACGTTGAGCCCAGCTCTGTGCGTGCTGTTTCTCAAGCCGCACAAGCCGGGCGAGCATAAAAAACAGAGCCTGCTTCAGCGGTTTTATGCATGGTTTAACCGCGGGTTTGACAAAACGACCGAGAAATACAAGCAGGGCGTCTCCTTCCTGATTGGCCGCAAGTGGCTGGCCTGGGCGATTATAGCGGTTTTCTCCGGGGGCTTCTACTACCTTATGCGAACCACCCCGGCCGCGTTTGTGCCCAACGAGGACATGGGCACGGTGATGTCGGACATTTCCTTGCCGCCTTCGGCCTCGGCCGAGCGGACCCTGGCCATTGTCAAGGAAGTGGAAGCCATTGCCCGCACCATTCCGGAAGTGGAAAACATCCTGAAAATCACCGGGCGGGGCCTCATCAGCGGCACCGGCAGCAACTACGGCATGGTGATTATGCGCCTGAAAAACTGGGAAGAGCGGGGCGGCAAAGGGCAGGACGTGCAATCGATAATCGGGAAGATGTTTGCGAAAACGGCCGGCATCCGCGACGCCAAAATCATCTTCTTCTCCCCGCCCACCATCTCGGGGTTCGGTGCGTCCAGCGGCTTCTCTTTTGAGCTCCAGGACAAGAGCGGGCGCGACATTGCTATTTTCTCGAAAGTCGGCAACGACTTCTTGGCGGCCCTGAACCAGCGGCCCGAAATCCAGTTCGCCTCCACGGCCTTTAATGTCAACTTTCCGCAGTACCAGATTGAGGTAAACGTGGCCAAGGCCAAGGTGGCCGGCTTGTCGGTCAACGACATTCTGAGCACCATGCAGGGCTACTACGGCGGCGTGTACGCGTCCAACTTCAACCAGTTCGGCAAGCAGTTTCGGGTGATGTACCAGGCCGAGGCCGCTTTCCGCGCCAACCCCGAAGGCCTCAGCAACATCTTCGTGCGCAACGCCAGAGGCACAATGGCCCCCATCACCGAGTTCATCACCCTCACGCGGGTGTACGGGCCCCAGGCCATTT
The DNA here is from genome assembly GCF_049896385.1 of Hymenobacter sp. B1770. Lineage (NCBI taxonomy): Bacteria > Pseudomonadati > Bacteroidota > Cytophagia > Cytophagales > Hymenobacteraceae > Hymenobacter > Hymenobacter sp. B1770. Next base: position 136,788 of record NZ_JAFCUF010000002.1, on the reverse strand, counting down.
CCCGCTTCAACCTCTTCACGTCCATTAGCGTGACCGGCTCGCCCAAAGCGGGCTACAGCTCCGGCGACGCCATTACGGCCATTCAGCAGGTGGCCGAACAAACGCTGCCGGCCGGCTACGGCTACGAGTTTTCGGGCATGACCCGGGAGGAGCTTTCGGCCGGCGGCCAAACCGTAATGGTGTTCGGGTTGGTGCTCGTGTTCGTGTACCTGCTGCTGAGCGCCCAATACGAAAGCTACATTTTGCCCTTCGCGGTGCTGCTGTCGCTGCCTATTGGCCTGGCCGGGGCCTTCATTTTTGCCAGCCTGTTCGGCATCACCAACAACATCTACCTGCAAATCACCCTGATTATGCTCATCGGCCTGCTGGCCAAAAACGCCATTCTCATCGTGGAGTTTGCCGTGGAGCGCCGACGTCACGGCATGCCGCTGGTGCAGGCTGCGCTGGAAGGCGCCCAGGCCCGCCTACGGCCGATTCTGATGACGTCCTTCGCCTTCATTCTCGGGCTGGTGCCGCTGATGATGGCCACGGGCGCCGGGGCCACGGGCAACCGCTCCATTGGGACGGGCGCGGTGGGCGGCATGCTCATTGGCACGCTCATAGGCGTGTTTGTGATTCCAGTGTTGTACGTCGTTTTCCAGGGCTTGCAGGAACGCATTAGCGGGGCGCCACCGGAAGCGCCATTATCCGAAAACGCGGCACAAACACAGCAGCCAGCGCCCGCGACGGCGCCCGTCGCATGAACACGGGCCACCACCCCACCGGGCCTTTAACTACAAAGAGAATGAACAACAGAACCTGCCGGCTTGGGCTTTTTACGCTTCTGACGAGCTTGCTGGCGGCTTCGTGCAACATCACGAAGCCCTACCAGCGGCCAGTAGCGCGAACGGCTAATCTGTACCGGGACGTCGCCACCACCGATACCACCACCCTGGCCCGTCTGCGGTGGCAGCAGCTGTTTACGGACACCACTTTGCAGCGCCTCATCGGCCTGGGCATCGCCCAAAACCTAGATTTGCGGGTGGCCTACACCCGCATTGAGCAGGCGCAGGCGTACTACCAGCAAAGCCGGGCGGCCCTCTTTCCTACCCTGAATGCCGACGCCGGGGTCAATCGGTCGCGGCTTTCCCAGGCCCAGGATTTTGGGCAATTCGGCCAAATCACGCAGTACCGGCTGGGGCTGTCGTCGGGCTGGGAAATAGATATCTGGGGGCGGCTTCGCAGCAACCGCCGGGCCAATCTGGCGAGCCTGCTGCAGTCGGAGGCGGGGGCGCGGGCCGTGCAAACCAGCGTGGTGGCCAACGTGGCCACCTATTACTACCAGCTCCTGGCCCTTGACCAGCAGTTGGCCATCACCCGGCTTACCGTGGTAAACTGGGACACGACTGTGCAAACCATGCGGGCCCTGAAAGTGGCTGCCCGGGTGACCGAGGCCGCCGTGGTGCAGAGCGAAGCCCAGCGCTACGCGGCCGAAGTCACCATTCCGGACCTGAAACAAAACATCCGCGAAACGGAAAATGCCCTGAGCATCCTGCTGGCCTTGCCGCCGGCCGCCATTCGCCGGGGCCGGCTGGAAGACCAACCCATGGTGGAGGCGCTGCAAACCGGCGTGCCGGCCCAGCTGCTGGCTTACCGCCCCGACGTGCAACAGGCCGAGCAGAACTACCGGTATTTCTTCGAGTTCACCAACGTAGCCCGCGCCAGCTTTTACCCGGCGCTGACCATCACCGCCTCCGCAGGTCCATCGGCGCTGGGGCTCACAAATTTATTTAACCCGGGCTTCCTGGCCGCCAGCATTGGGGCGGGCCTAACCCAGCCCATCTTCAACCAGCGCCTCAACCGCACCCGGCTAGCAGTCGCCCAAGCTCAGCAGCAGGAGGCTGCGCTCAACTTTCAGAACACGCTGCTGAATGCGGGGCGGGAGGTGTCCGATGCGCTTTCCTTGCACCAAACGGCGCTCGAAAAAATACAGGTGCGCAGCCATCAGATTGATGCGCTGGATAAGTCCGTGCGCTATTCGCAGGAGTTGCTGCATAACGGATTTGCCACTTACAACGAAGTGATAACGGCCCGGCAAAGCTTGCTACAGGCCGAACTAGGCGGAGCCAACGACCGGTTACAGCGGCTGCAGTCGGTGGTAAACCTATACCGTTCCCTGGGCGGAGGCTGGCGGTAGTCTTTTTATCATGCATTAGGGCACATGCACCGGCCCACTCCCATAACGGCCCGCGCGGTTACTGCGATATGACGTGGCGGGTCGCTAGACTGCTCCAACGAGCCGGGCATTTAAGAAACAGCCGCACTTTGAGGCGTAAAGCAGAAAAGGAAACGAGCGGGCCAGAGGGTCCGCTCGTTTCCTTTTCTGCAAGTGAGCACATGCTCGGGCTGTCGGCTATTGTCCGCTTCGCGACAGGTGTCCCGAGTCAATAAGCCCGGCTTCGGGCTGGGCGGGGGCAATGCCGCGCAGCACTTCGGCGAGCAGTTGATAGGAATAAACCCGCGCCTCGTGGCTGAAAATGTTGGAAACGGCCATGAGCTCGTTCACCTGCGTCTGGTCCACGAATTCCTGCAGGTCGCGCTGGAGGGTGGCTTTGCTGCCGATAAACGAATACGCCAGCATCTGCCCCACGGCGTGTTGCTGGGCGGGTTCCCACAGCGCGTGCATGGACTCGACGGGGGGTTGCAACGGCGCGGGCCTCCCCTTGATGACGCCGAGCATGAACTGCTGCAGGGACGTGGCAAGCCACTGCGCCTCCGCGTCGGTGTCGGCAGCGACCACGTTCACGCAGGCGATGACGTACGGGGCGGCCAGGCTCGCCGAGGGGCGGAAGTTCTGGCGGTATATCTCCAAGGCCGGGAAAAACTGGCCCGGGGCAAAATGGCTGGCAAAGGCGTACGGCAGGCCCAGGGCGGCGGCCAGGTAGGCGCTGTCGGTGCTGGAGCCCAGCACGTAAATCGGAATGTCCAGCCCTTCGCCCGGAATAGCGCGCACCGTGCTGGTGCTATTAGCGGCGGAGAAATACGCCTGCAGCTGCTGAATGTCGCTTGGGAAATCCTGCGCGCCACCGAAGCGGCTGCCCCGGATGGCCTGGGCCGTCACCTGGTCTGAGCCGGGGGCGCGGCCCAGGCCCAGGTCGATGCGGCCCGGGTAGAGCGAGGCCAGCGTGCCAAACTGCTCGGCGACTACCAGCGGGGCGTGGTTGGGCAGCATTACGCCACCGGAGCCCACGCGGAGCGTGGTGGTGCCCCCGGCAATGTGCCCGATGAGGACCACGGGAGCTGAGCTGGCCACGCTGGCCATGTTGTGGTGTTCGGATAACCAAAAGCGGGTGTAGCCCAGCTGTTCGACCTGTTGGGCCAGGTCCAAGCTATGGCGGAAGGTATCAGCCGGCGTGCTGCCGGCGGCGATGGGGGCCAAATCCAACACGGAAAAGGCCAGCGGAGAAGAAAAATCAGATGTCATGGATAACGGAGATACGGACCAGCTGCTGAGGACCAGTTACCCACAGGCAAATCCCAGAGGTTGTAACGGGACGTCCTTGCCAAGGCCGTGGTGCGCTTAAAGCACGCAGGCGATGGTGTCGACCGGCAGGTGGCATACATAACCACCAACAGGGCTGATTGATTACCTGGCTAGCAGAGAAGGTCAAAGGGGCGATGTTCAGAGCCTCCAACCCGCAGCTGCTCCTGCATGAGGGCTGCCTTGGCCGTAATCTCCTGTTGCGGCCAAGGCAGAAAGCCATGGCACGATGCCTTCCGCTGCGGGCGTTACGGTTGGTCAATTCGGTATAACCGGCCTTGGTCCGTGATGGCATACAAGGCGCCGTCGGTCCCCTGGGCGATGTCCCGGAAGCGCTGGCCTTCGCTAGCCAGCAGCCGTTCCTCCCCCACTACCCGGTTGTTTTCAATAACCAGGCGAATGATGTGCATCCCGCTGAGCGTGCCGATAAACAGATTGTTTTGCCATCCCCCCACGCGGTTACCGGTGTAGAACGTCATGCCGCTGGGCGACACAACCGGGTCCCAGTAGTAAACGGGCTGCTCCAGGCCGGTGCTTTGTTGAATCCCACCGCCCACGGGTTGGCCACCGTATTCGAGCCCGTAGCCAATGGTCGGCCAGCCGTAGTTAGCGCCTGCCTGGAGGCGGTTGAGTTCGTCGCCCCCGCGGGGGCCGTGTTCGCTTTGCCATACCTCCCCGGTTCCGGGATGAATGGCCAATCCCTGCGGGTTTCGATGGCCCAGGGTGTACAATTCGGGGCGGGCGCCCGTTTGCGCAAACACCGGATTGCCGGGAGCCGGCTGCCCCTCCCGGGTAATGCGCATAATCTTGCCCAAGCCGGAAGACACCGATTGCGCCTGGGGCCGGGTAACCAAATCAGAACGCTCGCCGGTGCTCACCAACAGATTGCCTGTTCGGTCAAACACCACCCGGCCCCCGTAGTGCAGAGTGCCCGCGTACGCCGGCTCTGCCCGGTAGATGACGGTGGCCCCTTCGATGGTCCGTTCGTTGTCGGCTAGCCGACCTTTGGCGATGGCCGTCAGATTGCCCCCTGGACGGGATTCCGAGAACGACCAATACACCATCCGGTTGGTGGCAAAATTCGGGTCGAGGCACACGCCCAGCAACCCGCCCTGCCCACCAGCATTAACCGCCGGCAAGCCCGTGATGGGCTCACTGACCGTGCCAGACGGCGTGACAATCCGCATCCGGCCGGCTTTTTCGGTCAGCAGCAAGCGGCCATCGGGCAGTGAAGTAATGCCCCACGGGCTGGTCAACGAAGAGGTGACGACGGCCGCCCGGTAGCTGCTGGGCGCGGTCGTGAGGCCACCTATCCTGGTTTGGCCGGTGAAAGCCGGGCGATAATTCGCATTGGGGGCGTTGGTTTCCACCGGAGCCCCGGTTGGGGAAGGGGTTGTTTGGTCAGGAACTGTATCCTCCTGGCGGGAACACGACAGCAAGGCAATGGAGCAACCAAAGAAGAGTATGAGGTGCTGTTTCATTAAGTTTCTGTTTGGATGGGGTAGAATCTGTACGAGAGTCAGGGGGCGCGACTTTGCTTAAACAATGGCTTACAGCGTAACGCGGAGCTTGCTGTTTAGTTCTTTCCTGGGCAGTGTAGTAAGAAGCGAGCCTCGTATAGAACCACCTGAAACCAGATACTAACGTAGACTGGTGCCGCTTTCTGCGTGTTAGCCAAACAATGCTGCGCTCTGCATGACCGTTCCAAAGACAGCAAGCAGCACAACCATCCAGCCGCCTACTTTCCACACACCCCAGAATGATGAGCGTAGACAATACGCTTCACGCCAATCCTCTTATATTCGCCCTATTATTAGGTGATGGATTTCCACCGTGAACCGCCAAAGCCCTGGCTTTGAGCTGATGATTCCTACGCAACCTACGGGCCTCGAGTCCGCGGCGCGTAGGCTTTTTATTGGCTTTAACTTTCCTCGCCGGTGGCCTTTCGTCCTTCCCGCTTGTTTCGGCCCGCGCTGGCCATCGAGCAAACTCCGCACTTGTTGTTTCTGGGCCGCTGGCTGCTGATTTGTGCCGCCGTGGGCGTGCTGGTGGGGTCGGCATCCGCTTTTTTTCTGCTGTCGCTGGACTGGATTACCGACTGGCGCGAGGCCCACCGCTGGGTTATTTGGCTGTTGCCCGTGGGGGGCCTGGTGATTGGGGCCAGCTACCACTATTTGGGCGAAAACGTAGTGCGCGGCAACAACCTGCTGCTCGATGAGATTCATAACCCCCGAACGGTCATTCCCTTACGCATGGCCCCGCTGGTGCTGTTCGGCACGCTGGCTACTCACCTGTTTGGCGGCTCAGCGGGGCGCGAGGGCACAGCCGTGCAGATGGGCGGCACACTGGCCGACCAGCTCACCCGCCGCCTCGGCCTGCGCCCCCGCGACCGCAAGCTGCTGCTCATTGCCGGTATCAGCGCGGGCTTTGCCTCTGTATTTGGCACCCCGCTGGCCGGGGCGATATTTGGGCTGGAAGTGTTTCTAATCGGGGCCATTCGCTACGATGCCATCGTGCCCAGCTTTCTGGCCGCCACCAGCGCCGACCTGGTAACGCGGGCCTGGGGCGTGGGCCATACCCACTACCCGCAACTTCACGTGCCACCCATTACGCTGACTGGCTTGCTGCTGACCGTGGGCGTTGGCATTTTGTTTGGCCTCACGGCCCGGAGTTTTGCCACCCTCACCCACCGCATCACGCAAGGCTTCAAGCGTATCGCCTACCCGCCGCTGCGCCCGGTGGTAGGCGGGGTTTTGGTGGCGCTGGCGGTGGCCGCCCTGGGCACCACCAAATACATCGGCCTGGGGGTCCCGACCATCGTGGCTGCGTTTCAGGCGCCGCTGCCCCCGCAAGATTTTCTTATCAAGCTGGTGCTGACGGCCCTTACGCTGGGCTGTGGCTTTAAGGGCGGGGAGGTGACACCGCTCTTTTTCATTGGCTCGGCGCTGGGCTCGGCACTGGCCTTGGTGTTGCCGCTGCCGGTGGCGCTGTTGGCCGCAATGGGCTTTGTGGGCGTGTTTGCTGGCGCGGCCAACACGCCCCTGGCCTGCACGCTCATGGGCATGGAGCTGTTCGGCTCCCAGGCCGGCATCTACGTGGGGCTGGCCTGCGTGGCGTCTTATCTTTTTTCCGGACACACCGGCATCTACTCGGCCCAGGTTATCGGCCATGCCAAGCACTTGCGCTACGGGCGTGAGCAGGGCAAGCAGTTGGGCAACATTCCCACGCACCGCCAAGCCAGCGCGGCGGATTCTGTTCGCAAACCCGGGCCTTGAAGCATTGCCCACCCCTAGCCTACTGACTTGCCGTGGCCCGGCTCAATGGAGCCGGGCCACGGCAAACCACTTTCTCATCGCCACGCTCTGCTTTCTGTTATGACCATGCCCACCCTGCGCACCGCGACCCTGGCCGATCTGGACATTCTACTGCCCCAGATGGCCAACTTCTACGCGCATTTTGGTTATCCCTACCACCCTGCTACTCAGCGCACGGTGGTAGCCGATTTTCTCGCCCACCCGGCATGGGGCGAGCTTTTCCTGATTGAAGAGGCTGAACAGCTGGTAGGTTATGTAGCGCTGACCTACGGATTCTCGTTTGAGCTGCGGGGCCGTTTCGGGCTGGTCGACGAACTATACGTGTCAGCGGCGGCCCGTAGTCGGGGCGTGGGGCGTGCCGCATTGCAATTTCTTCAGCAGCAGACCCGAGCGGCGGGACTCGTGGCCCTGCACTTGCAAACCGAGCCCGGCAACACCCGCGCTCAACAACTCTACGAGTCTCTGGGCTTCGCCGACGACGGGCGCCGCAACCTGACCTGGCACTGCGACGCAGCGCCTGCCCTCCCACCCGTTGGCTTGCCGGAATAAGGTTTTTACCCGGCCACGGGCCTAAGCACGGCGAAGCGGCCGCGAAATCAGGACTTGGACGGGTATTGCCGCTCGGTTTCCGACTTACCCGGGCGCAGGGTAACGTCCTTATTTAAGCCCTGCTTTTGCTGCTCGGCGGGCGAAGAGCCGTCGGGCGGCAAGCCCAGCCGCATGCTCACATCGCGCCAGCCCAGCTTGATTTCGTTCCAAGTGTGGCCGGGGGCTTCGTAGCCCCAGGCGCGGTACTGGCCGGGCGGCACCTTGCCTTTCTGCCGCACGAAGGTGGCAAAGGCCTGGGCCCAGTCATCGAAATGAGCCATGCCGTCGGTTTCCTTCACCATGTCTTCGGCCTGGTCGTCGGAGTACTTTTTGCCTTCGCCAAATACCTGGTAGCGCCACAGCGCGTCGGGCACCTCGATGCCGGCGTAGCGGCACTGCCACACCAGCGGGGCGTAGGCGTCGCGCTGGTTTTCAAAGGGCTCCTGCTTGGGGTCGAAGTATTCTTTGTGGCGCAGCAGCTTGGGACGGCCCTCGGCGTCGAGCTCGTCGCCGCCTTCGTCGCCGTAGCAGAAAAAGGCAGCAGTGCGGCCTTCCAGGTGGTTCTGGCTGAGCTCCTGCCACTCGGGTTGGTGCTCCAGGGCCATGGCCTTCTCGGGGTTTTTGTGGTCAATGGTTTCCTCCTTGGGGTTGCCGCCGTTCATGCACACGAGCCGGTCGAAGAGAAGCTTGAGGTTGGCCGAGGGGCCGTACCAGTTGTGTGGGCCGATGATGGCCCAGGCGTCGGCCGCGTCGAGGCGGGCGTACAGGTCCAGGTCCCACAGTAGGTCGGGCTCGGCTTTGCTGTCTTTCTCGTAGCAGTTGCAGGGCCACACGCACAGGGCCATACTGGTACTCACGCATGCGTTGCAGCTCTGGATGCGGGCCCGGCCGTACACGTTGCCCAGGTCTTCTATGTCGATTTCCCACTCCTGGGGCAGGCTCTCGGCCAGCCGCAGCATCAGGGTGCGGGCTTTTGAATCCACGCCGGGGCAGTTATACTGGCGGCGGTTGGAGCCGGCCAGGAGCAGCACCCGAAACGGGCGTTGCTCAACGGGCAGGTTGGGGCTGGTGTCGGAAGGCTTCATGGAAGAGCGTATGGGTTGAAACAGATGGCTGGCCGTGGAAATGGGAGCTCGAAAAACCAAGCATTAATACAACATCAGGCCGGGCGGTATTGAGCAACTGGCAGGCCATGCCGGCTCCACCTACCAGACCAAGGAGTCAGCAACGCGCACTGCCTTAATTAGAAGTACGCACCGTTCAGCTATTGGTGTCGTTCATTCAGGCTTTTGTCGTTTGCCCAATAATAGCACCGGCGAACCCAGCCCACGCACCGGGCGCCAGCGTCCGGCGCTGCTCGCCATTTTAGTGGTAGCATTGCTCCCTGAAACCACTTTCTGTTCGTTGCTTTTTGCCTGCCCATGTCAGCTCCCCTGGTTGCCCCTTTGCCTGCCGATGCCAACCCCGAAGTGGCTGCACTGGCTGCTTTTTTCAACGAAACGCTGGGTTTCTGCCCCAACAGTGTGCTCACCATGCAGCACCGCCCGGGCATTGCCACAGCCTTTATTGAGCTCAACAAGGCCGTGATGCACAACCAAGGGCGGGTGAGCAGCGCCCTTAAGCGCCTGATTGGCTACCTGAGCTCCTACGCCGCCGGCTGCCGGTACTGCCAGGCCCACACCATGCTGGCCGCCGGCCGCTACGGCGCCGCACAGGAGCAGCTGGACCACATCTGGGAGTATGCCACCCACCCGGCTTTCAGCGCCGCCGAGCGGGCCGCGCTGGACTTTGCCGTGGCCGCCTCCGCCGTGCCCAACGCCATGAACGAAGCGCTCAGCGTCAACCTGCACCGGCACTGGGACGCGGGCGAAATCGTGGAAATCCTGGGCGTTGTGAGCCTCTTCGGCTTTCTCAACCGCTGGAACGACTCCATGGGCACCACCCTGGAGCCCGGCGCCGTGGCCCTGGGCGAGCAGCAGCTGGCCCCGCAGGGCTGGAAACCGGGCAAGCACTCCTAAGGTGTTGGCACAAACGGCCGGTGAATGTTCTATTTTAGAAATGAAACAACCATGAAAGCAACGGAAATTGCCGTCGTAGGACTGGGCGGCGTAGGTGGGTATTTTGGCTTTAAGCTGGCGCAGCACTACGCCGATAACCTAGCCGCCAGGGTCACCTTTGTGGCGCGAGGCGCCACCCACGCCACCGTGCAAGCCCAGGGGCTGACCCTGCTCTCGGCTGAGCATTCCCTGAGCAGGGTTAGTCCGGCGAATCTCGTGGATAATGTGTCGGCGCTAGGCGAAGTCGACCTAGTGCTTATCTGCGTAAAGGAATATGACCTGGAGGCGGTATGCCGGGAGCTGAAGCCCCGGCTTTCGGCCGGTGCAGTACTGCTGCCCCTGATGAATGGGGTGGACATCTACGACCGCATCCGCCGGATTATTCCCCAGGCCATCATCTTACCGGCCTGCGTGTACGTCGCCTCCCACATCAAGCAGAAGGCCGTGGTGGAGCACAAAGGCAACCCCGGCAAAATCATTGTGGGCCACGACCCTCAGCACCCCGACTACGCCCCTCGCTCCGTGGTTTCGCTGCTGGCCCAGGCCGGCATTACTATTGAATTTCAGCCCAATGCCTTCCCGGCTATCTGGACCAAGTTCTTCTTTATTGCCAGCTTTGGCTTAGTGTCGGCCCGGCACAACAAGCCCATTGGGCAGGTGCTCGAAGAGCCGGAGCTGCACGAGCGGGCCCGGCGTATCATGCAGGAGATAGAGGCCATTGCCCGCGCCAAAAACATTGCCCTACCGACCAATATCGTGGCCCAAACCTTCCAGAAAGCCGCCACTTTCCCCTACCACACGCCCACGTCGCTGCAGCTGGATGTGCACTTCGGCAAGGCCCAAACTGAGCTGGAATTGTTTGCCGGCGCCATTATCGCCTTCGGTACCGACCTGGGAATTGACGTGGTGGAAACCCGCCGGATTTACACCGAAATCAAAAGCCTGGCCCCCGCCTAAGCCCGGCAAGCTTTATTCACCCAGCGTGGTGGCAAGCCAGGCAAACAGCTCGCGGTAGGCGTGCTCCCGTGCGGGCTGGCGCGATAGCATCAGGTCGTGTATGCCGCCAACTATGGCCCGGACAGTTACCCGCGTTCCCAGCCGCGGCGCCAGGGTTTGCATGTCGCGCACGTTCAGTACCCCATCGGCCTGGAAGTACTCTTCGCTCCAGCCCCGGGCCTGCACCGTGCGGTCGGCGTGCAGCACCAGCACGGGCAGCTCCAGGCCCAGCCCGCACCGGATGCGCCGGTGGCCCTCGGCAATGGCCCGCAGCCAGCCCATGTTCACGGCAAACACTTCCACGGGCTTCCAGGCCAGGTGGTAGTCCCACTCGCCGCGGTGCTGCCGGTGCAGGCTTTCGCCGTAGGTGGTGAGCCGGGTGCCCGGAATGGTCAGGTCGGGGGCAAAGCGGCCCACGGCGGCCAGCGACAGGGCCAGGTGCCGGACCCCACGGGGCAGGTGCAAGGCCAGAAAAGGACTGTTGAGAAACAGCGCCGACACCGCGGCCCGGCCCGCGCCCTCGCGGGCGTAGAGCGCCGTGACCAGCCCGCCGGTGGAGTGGCCACTCAGCAGCACCTTGCCGTAGCCCTGGGCCTGCATGTGGGCCAGGGCCGCGTCCAGGTCGGCGAAGTACTCGCGCAGGTCGCGCACGTTGTTGGGGCGCTGGTGCGGGAGCCAGGAGCGGCCGTACTTGCGCAAGTCCAACGCATAAAAATGGTAGCCGTGCTCGTCGTAGCGCTCGGCCATTTCGCGCTGAAAAAAGTAGTCGTTGAACCCGTGCACGTACAGCACGGCGCGGGCTGCTGGGCCAGTGGGCCGCCGCCGCACCAGCGTGCTGTGCACAGGGCCTTCGTAGTCGGGTGGCTGCGGCAGCACCCGCTGCTCAAAGTCGGGGCCGAGGATATCGGGCTGGTAGGAAGTAGTCATGAGGCGTGTAAGAACCCGTGTTTAACGGAGAAGGTGAAGCCTTGGCTTCCCTTCCCCGCAGAAGACCTGCCTGGTGGGGTCGTTCACGCTCCGTCTCGTTCAGCTTTTTCCCAGCAAAGGCCGTAGAAGCGTTATGAGCCAGGAAACCTCTCTGCAACGATTTATCGACGCCCAGGCCACCTCTTACCCTGTGGCCTTATCAGAAATTCAACGGGGCCGCAAGCAAAGCCATTGGATGTGGTACATCTTTCCGCAGCTCCGCGGCCTGGGCGTCAGCGCTACGGCCCAGCACTACGGCATCCAGGGCCGGTCGGAAGCCCAGGCTTATGCCCAGCACCCCGTGCTGGGCCCCCGGCTGGTGCACATCAGCGAGGCTCTGCTGGCGCTGGCTGACAACAACGCCACCCGTATCCTGGGCAGCCCCGATGACATGAAGCTTAAGTCGAGCATGACTCTGTTTGCGGCCTTGCCCCAAGCCCCGCCGGTCTTTCAGCAAGTTCTCGACAAGTTCTATCAGGGAAAGCCCGACGAGCAGACCCTGCGCCTGCTCGGGCCAAGTGCCACTGGTCAGGCCACCTGATGCGCAGGTACGATTCATGTTACTGTAGAGCCCATCCGAAAAATACCTTTCCTGCAAATTAGGCCGTCATGCTAAGCTTGTCGAAGCATCCCTACCGCTTCGTTGAAATTAATCTCACGATAGATATGCTTCGACAAGCGGATGCCAGATGAGGCATGACATGCAAACAAAGTTCAAAAAGGTTCAGCTATTGGGCGGTGGCATGTACTACCACGCCCATCGGTAAGCCAACTCGGGTTCTGAGCCCGGCCCGAAATTTTCCAGTCGCATCTTTGGCAAAAGCTTCCCCTTTACCAATGATTACCCTTGCCCCTTTGCTTCCGGAAAATGTGGTTTCCTTTTACCGGTGGGTTCGCGACAAGCAGGTCATCGAATATTCCTTGTCGGCTTTTGCTGCCCTCCATAACGAGGAAGAGATTGACCGCTGGTATGCCGCGACGCTGCAGGATGCGAAGAGCATCAATCTGGGCATCTATTTGCAGCAGACCAAGGAGTTAATTGGCTACGCCGGACTGGCCAACCTCTCAACGCTCAACCAATCGGGGGAATATTTTATTCTGCTCGGGGAAAAAGCATGCTGGGGCCAGGGCATCGGCACCGAAGTCACCCGGCAGGTTTTAGCGCTGGGCTTTACAGTACACTGCCTCAACAGAATCATGCTCACGGTGTCGGAACCCAATGTTACCGGACTGAAAGCTTATACGAAGTCGGGATTTGTGGTGGAAGGCCGCCTGCGGAAGGCCTGCTTTAGAAATAACGAGTTTCATGATAAAATTCTCATGTCGGTCCTGAAATCCGAATGGGTAAACCAGGCAGCGGCGGCAGTCCTGCCGGCCTAAGCACAGGGATAAGCCCCGAAGCTCGATACACTTGCCCGGGGCCTGCTGGGACGAGGCCAAGTCGCGTCTGATTCATTTTTACCTCCTTTTCTAGATTAATTAAGCGGCCAGTCATCTGAGGCAGCACTATAATCATAAATAAATGTGATATTTGATTTTTAGTATACAAATCATTCTGCACTTAGCCCTACCTTAGCCTTTTGCTGAGCTCATCCGTAGCAGTGCTGTTCACCTTAATTTAATCTTATCTATGACCATGCGTTACGCCTCCCTTCTACCGCTAGCCCTGCTGATGAGCTGCGCTGCAACTGAACAGCCTACTTCTGATAAACCAGCCACTTCGACAGCCATTTCGTCGGGCATGAAAGTAGACCGAGCTTTCGACGTGCCCGCGTTGCTGGGGATGAATGCCGACCAAATAGCCAAGCCCCTCACCGGCCAATCAATCCGGCCCGACCATGACCGGACGCCCCGCGAATTGCCAACAGGTGGCACAGAAGCCCTTTACACTTACTGGCGCGACACAACAGCCCTGGTGGTCAGCTACGACCCATCCACGCTGCACGTGAACAGCTATTTCATCAAAACGAAACATTCGCTCACGCCTGATTACACCGACTTGCTGAAGCTGGCCAACATCAGCAAGTATGATAAGCGCTGGAACATTGAGCCCATCGCCTCGGTGAGCCACCCGCAGCTATACACGGGCGTGAAACTGGTGCCGAAGCAGTAAGGTACTCAAGCTGCAAGGGGGCAACTACTGGGCAGTATGCTCAGTAGCGGGTCTGTAATAGCCTAGTTAGAGGGCAAACCTATTGCTTAATAGGAACTTACTACTGGCTGTAACAAGCACGGCGTAGCCCTATTACGGCCCACGTCACGGGCATAATCCGTTTGCCGGAAGCTGGAGAAAGTGCCCATTGATGTAGAATCACCACCAAAAAGCTGCTAATGCCCGGCACAGGCAAAAATCACACCCCGTATACAGAAAATACGCCCACCGAAAGCCACATTCATGGCGCAGCCAATTGCTCCGGTGCTCATGATGGCCAGAATGGCGCAAAACAGGGACTGCTGCGTAGCATATTCCAGCTGCTAAGTGGGGCTTCGGAGATGTCGCCCCTTTCAAAGATTGGTGTGGCCTGGGGTCGGGTTGTTACTCTAAGGCTCCATGGTTGTGGTGGTAAACTACCTGCACAATAATGAAAACAGCCGAGCCGACCGCTTAGCAACCATCACATAAAGAGCATAATAAATTTTTCCCAAAACCAGCTTTTCTCGGCCTGCATCAGGCGATTCAGCAGCCGGTCCGACACATGGGCCAGCTGCTGGATGTCGGTCATGACTGAGTGGAAGGCGCGGTACTCGGCGTCGGCGGGGTCGCCGGGCAGGCTGGCCAGCGTGTCGAGCGAGCGTTTCATGTGGTCGAGCTCGCGGCGCTTACGGGCCCGAATGATGCAGCGCGTGACTTGCAGCATGTCCTTTTCGGCCACGAAATACTCGCGACGCTCTCCGGGGCGCAACTCTTTGTAAATCAAGCCCCACTCTACCAGCTCGCGCACGGTCATGCTGGCGTTGCCGCGCGAAATCTTAAGCTGCTCCATGATGTCCTCGGTGCTCAGTGCGTCCGGGCTCACCAGCAGCAGGGCGTGTACTTGGGCCAGGGTTTTGCTAACGCCCCAACCGGCGCCGGATACGCCCCAGGTATGAATAAACTGTGCTTTGGCCTCGGCCAGGGTGAGCGCGGGTGGGTTTGGGGTAGGGTTCATTGGTGGTAAATAGGCTAAGCAGGCAGCAGGTCGTTCAGGGCCTGCTCGCAGGTGGGAAAGCGAAAGGCGAATCCCAAGTCCAGCAGCCGCTGCGGGTACACCTTGCGGCTTTTGAGAATAAGTTCGGTTTCGGTGCGAAGCACAAAAGCGCCCACTTCCAGCAGCCATTTGGGCTGCGGCAGGCGCAGCAGTGGGCGCAGCTTCCGAGCCAGCAGGCCGTTGAAGTCCCGATTGGGCAGTGGGTGGGGCGCGCAGAGGTTGAATGCCCCGGATTCTGCCGTTTGCGTGGCCAGAAACTCCACGGCGCGGCAAAAGTCTTGGACGTGCAGCCAGCTTACCCATTGCGCCCCGGTGCCTTGCGGGGTGCACAAGCCCACCTTAGCCAGCTTCGCCATCACCGGCAAAGCGCCCCCATCGCGCCCCAACACAATGGAGGTGCGTAAGGCCACCTTCCGGGTAGCTACCGCGTCACAGGCGGCAAAAGCTTGCTCCCAAGCCGTGGCAACCGCTACCGAAAACCCAGTGCCAATGATGCCCGCGGCTTCGGTGTTGGCAGGCTTCTCGCCTTCGGTGTCGGCATAAATGGTGGCGGTAGAGGAATTGAGCCACACTTTGGGCGGTTGGGCGCAGGCGGCGACGGCCTCCCCCAGCACGCGGGTGCTGTCGACGCGGCTGGCGATGATGTCGCGCTTGTTGGTGTCGTTGTAACGGCAGTCAACAGTACGGCCGGCCATGTTCACGAGCAGAGCGGCACCTTCTAGCTCGGCAGCCCAGGGGCCCAGCGTGCGCGCGTCCCACTGCAAGCAGTCAGGTCCGGGCTTTACACCTCGGCTTAAGAGAACTACCCGGTACCCCAAGCGACTGAAGTGCTGGCGCAGGTGATTCCCTAGAAAACCGTTGCCGCCTGCGATAACCATTTTGGGCTTTTCCATACGCTCTTGCCTTATTCGGGTGGCAGCAGCCCGGCTAGTTCCGGCGCGTTCCCGTTGGACGGGTCAAATGTATCACAAGTTTCAATAATTTCTGAAACTTGTGATACATTTACTTTAAGGCCTGTTATTAAGTTGTATAAAAGGCATTGCGAACCCGTCGCAATAGTTGCGCTGCAAGCGAGTGAAAGCCCCAGGCCCGGCTCCCCGACTCGCAGGCGTAGAGAATGCGAATGCCATGAGTGGCTTCGAGCTGCGTGAGCGCCGTGCGGATGCGGGTTTGCATAAAGAAAGGTGAAAAGGGCAGCGTTTCTGGCTTTGGTGGCCCGAAAGTACCAGGCCCAGCTAACACGTGTACCTAGCTAAGCACAATACCATATGGTGGCATCAACGAAATACCATATGGCAGCATCAACGAATGTCAAGTACCTTGAGCCCGTTAACAACGGTCCTTCGGCAGCTAGCTCTAATTCCCTATGCCCCTCCTCACTCCTTTGCGCACCCTCCCTTCACTGTTGCTCCCGGCCGGCGTGCTGGCCCTGTGCCTGGCCGGATGCCAGTCCAACACCACTTCCGAAACAACCTCTACTGCAGCCACCACAGCTGCTTCAGACACTCCGGGGGCGCTCACAGACACGACCAACACAATTAAAGCCACTGAGTTAGGCGCCTACCTCCAGGCAGTATCGTCGGATGAGATGCAGGGCCGCAAGCCGTTTACGGTGGGCGAAGAGCGCATCACCAACTACCTGGCGGCGCAGTTCAAGCAGTTGGGCCTGCAGCCAGCGCCTAACGGAAGCTACTTTCAGTCGGTGCCGATGGTGGAAATCAGCGTCACGCCCGCTTCGACTATGCAGATTACCGGCAAGGGCCAGAAGCTGACCTTGCAGTACAAAACCGATTACGTGGTGTTTACGCAGCGCGAGCAGCCCACCGTGGCCGTCACCAACTCGCCGCTGGTGTTTGCCGGCCACGGTGTGGTAGCACCCGAATACGGCTGGAACGACTACGCTGGCCTCGACGTGAAGGGCAAAACCGTGGTGGTGCTGGTGAACGACCCCGGCAATGCGGGTCAGGACTCTACCCTCTTCAAGGGCAAGGCCATGACCTACTACGGCCGCTGGACCTACAAATACGAAGAAGCCGCCCGCCAGGGCGCCGCCGGCATCCTCATCGTGCACGACACCAAGCCCGCCGCCTATCCCTGGAGCGTGGTGCTGAGCGGCGCCGTGGGCCCCAAGCTGCGCCCCCAAACGCCCGACCGCGGCGCCAGCAAGTGCGCCGTAGAAGGCTGGCTGACGCTCGACGCTGCCAAACGCCTCTTCACCGCCGCCGGCCAGAACTACGAGGCTCTCTACACTGCCGCCAACCAGCGCGGCTTCCGGCCCCGGGCTTTGGGGCTGAGCATGAGCACCAGCCTCCAAAACAAGCTCCGGCGCCAAACCTCCAAAAACGTGCTGGCCGTGCTGCCCGGCACCACCCGTGCTGGTGAATACATCATCTATTCGGCCCACTGGGACCATTTCGGCGTGGGCAAAGCCATAGCCGGCGACTCCATCTACAACGGCGCCGTGGACGACGGTACCGGCTTGGCCGCCCTGCTCAGCATCGCCAAAGCCTTCCAGACGGCCAAGGAAAAGCCCGCCCGCAGCATCGTGTTCCTGGCCGTAACGGGCGAAGAGCAGGGCCTGCTGGGCTCTGCCTACTACGCCCAGCACCCGCCGTTTCCGTTGGCCAAAACCGTGGCTGACCTCAACATGGACATGCTCTGGCCCTACGGCCGCATGAAGGACCTCACCGTCATCGGTTACGGGCAGTCGGAGCTAGAGGACTACGCCCGCGCGGCAGCCAAGGAGCAGGACCGGTACGTCCTCCCCGACCAAACGCCTGAAACCGGCATGTTTTACCGCTCCGACCACTTCAATTTCGCCCACGTAGGCGTGCCCTCACTCTATGCCAGCGGCGGCTTCGAACACCGCACCCAGGGCAAGGAATACATCGCTGAAAAGCGCCAGAACTACACCACCAACATGTACCACAAACCCGCCGACCAGATGGACCCCAGCTGGGACCTCACCGGCGTGGCCGAAGATGCACAGCTCTACTTCCGCGTCGGCCAGCGCCTAGCCAGCGAAACCACGTTTCCGAAGTGGCGCGAAGGCTCAGAGTTTAAGAGCGCGAGGGATAAGACGGTAGGAAGTAAGCCAAACCCATGAAACATGCGAGCTATAGTTGCCTAGCTTAATTAGTGACGCTAAACTATCATTACTCAATTTACATAAGACTGTCATGCAGCGTTTAGTTAGCAATGCTGTTATGAATACCTTGCTAACATTATCTATCTGATGTAAAAAATATTTTCAGTATTTTTCATTGCTCCAATTTATTTTAGTCAATTTATTATCTACAATAATAATACAAGCTACTTCTTTCTCTTTCCCAACTCCATAAAAATCAAGGTTCATCAAAACTAGATTAGGTGAGTAATTAATTGTAATTGGGTTATGGGTGTAAAACGCATTGTTAAATAAGGGGTCAACTAAAGAAATAACATCTTTTTGTATTGTGGCCAAGAAGGTTTGGTCCTGCCAGTAAATCATATAATACTGATGGTCCTTTAACTTAAAAGTCGAAAACATTTGCAAGTCATAAAAACTAAAAACAGATTTAATATGGCTTGCACCGGTCGAATCTGGCGCCTGTTCTCCATATGAAAAGTTTCTATCCTGTGGCTTCTGTTTCCCTTTCCAGAGTCTGAGTTTAGTTGGGTCTGCAATCATCTGCAGGCCCGCACTACCCATCATGTGCCCTAATGAGGAAAGCACAAAGTACTTACCATCCAGCTTGAAAACAGAGTTTGGGCAGGTTGCCCCGGTCATGTAGTAGTCGCGTCGCAGCTTATCATAGAAATAAACCTCGCCCCCAAACTCCCCATTACACGTCATAAACGACATGTACTGCTCATCCTCAAACAACTTAGGTTGCTTGTTGAACGGAATTTCGGCGGTATAAGGAACCCAATTATTAGTAGAAGTGAAGGCATAATATTTACCTTTAGACAAACCAACTAATTGGTCGCCTATTATCCAGTGATATTGAAACTTCTGTGAATTAAGCTGACGCTCAAGGCTCTTATTCCTAGCATGATTATTAATATTATAGCAGGCAAAATAACCTGGTTCAAACAAAGTGACTAGGTCACTTTGAAGGATAACCGAGTTTGACAAGGGAAATGGCTTGTCTGAATATGGATTGCGTAGCACCATCTCAGACTTGATTAACCCTAACGCCTTTTTGCCAGCCACTATTTTATAGCTCATCCTTATACTTCCACTATCTCCCTTATATAGAAGTGGCAATGGCAATGGCAATGGCGCTATTTTAAAAAGGATTTGCAGCTGTTGCTGCCGCTCCTGTTGATGCTTAATAAATGTGCTAAACTCTGGCGGAGCAACGTATTTTTCCGTCTCATGATTGATTTGACTGCACTGCTGTAAGCCAAAGCAGAGTACGAGAATTGCAAAAGCTCCTTTTCTGAAATCCATCATAGTCCAACAATCAAGAGTAAGAGGCGCGCATTATACAGCCGAAATAATTACAACCTCGGGTCCACGGCCTCGCTTTCCAACGCGAGGACGCCGAAGACGCACTGATGCACCCGGCGCAGGTGCTGGCCGGCCACGAAGCGTTCTAGGCCCTCCACTCCTAGCGCGAACTCGCGCAGGGCGAGCTTGCGCTTGGCTTTCACGTTGCGCTGGCGGAGGCGGTCGAGGTTGCCGGGCAGCAGGTAATCGGGGCCATAGATGATGCGCAGATACTCGCGGCCCCGGCACTTGAGGGCGGGTTGGAGCAGGCCGCTTTTGCCCTGGGGCACGAAATCGTAGGGCTTAACCACCATGCCTTCGCCCCCGGCGGCGGTGAGGTCGGTCCACCACTGGATGGCGGCTTCAACTTCGGCGGGGTCGTGGAGGGGAACGACGCGGTAGGGCGTGGCGCGGAGCAGGCCCGGGTCGGCCAGGGCGAGGGTGCGCAGGGTTTCCATGTGCCAGGCGTGGTCGCGGTCGAAGTAGGTGCGGCCTTCGGTGGCGAGCAGGTGGAAGGGCGCCAGCTTGAGGTCGTAGAGGGAGTGCACGGGCCAGCAGTAGCGGCGGTAGGCGTCGGCGTAGTGGGCGGCGGCTTGGCGGCGGGCCGTGGTGCGGGCCAGCAGGGCTTCGGCGCCGTCGAGGTTGCGGGCGGCGGCTTCGGTGAGGGCGGCTTCGACCTGGGGCAGAGCGGAGTTGGCGGCAGCCACGGCGGCGTACTGGTTTTTCACCAGCTCCTGGGCCTTGGCCGACCACGGCAGCAGCTCGGCATCGAGGCAGACCCAGTCGGTGTCGAATTTCTCCCAGAAAACGGCCGCACTCAGTGCGTCGCGCAGGCGGGCGAGGAAGGAGGCTTCGAGGGCAGCGTCGGTGAAGAAGTTGCGGCCGGTGCGGGTGTAGCACTTGCCGATGCCCTCGCTCACGAGGCCGAGGCGGCGCTGAATGGCGGCTTCATCGCGGCCCAAAACCACTACCACGCGGCTGCCCATGTGCTTTTCCTCGCACACCACGCGCTCCACGCCGAGGCGCTTGTAGTAGTCGAGGGCTTCGGCGGGGTGTTCGAGCAGGTCGGGCAGGGCTGAGGTTTCAGTGGGCGACATGGTGGGCGGCAGGTACAGCAGCCACTTGGGGTTCAGGGCGAAGCGCGACATCACCTCCAGGGCGGCCACGGCGTTGTCTTCGCAGATGGTGACGCCGCGCATCAGCCGGGTTTCGATGAACTGCTTGCCGGTGACGTCGCGGATGTCGAGCAGGTCGTCGTGCTGGTGCTGGGCGGTGAGTAGCGCGGACTCTGTAGTCCGCGTTTCCGCGCCGTTATCATCGTTCGGGTTTCCCTCGGGGACGCGGACTACAGTGTCCGCGCTACTCGCGCTACTGCGGCGGTAGCTGAGCGGGCGCACAGGCTCGCAGTAGACCTGCGCGGCGGGCACTGCCACCAGTTCACGCTCGGGGTAGCGCAGGGCGGTGAGGCGGCCGCCGAACACGCAGCCGGTGTCGATATCGATGGTGTTGTTGAGCCATTCGGCATCGGGCACGGGCGTGTGGCCGAAGGCAACCATGGCGCGGCCCCGGTACTCGCGGGCCCATTCGTAGCGCACGGGCAGGCCGAATTCGTCAATCTCGCCGGTGCTTTCGCCAAACAGCGCGAAGGCCCGCACGGCGCCCGAGCCGCGGCCCTGCATCTCCTCGATGAGGCCGGCGTGGGCCACCACCAGCTTGCCGCCGTCGAGCACGTAGTGGCTCACCAATCCGTCGAGAAACCGCCGCACCTCACTTCTAAACGCTTCGGGCTCGGGTTCGAGTTGGGCCAGGGTTTCGGCCAGGCCGTGGTTCACGGTTACTTTCTTGCCATTGAGGTGGCGCAGGAGCTTGATGTCGTGGTTGCCGGGCACGCAGAGGGCGCTGCCGTCGCGCACCATGCTCATCACTAAGCGCAGCACTTGCGGAGAGGCGGGGCCGCGGTCAACCAGGTCGCCGAGGAAAACAGCCTTGCGGCGGGCCCCATCTGCCGATTGTAGAGACGCGACACTTCGCGTCTTCTCGTCCGCACCGTCCGAACCTTCCATTCCCGCATCGTCCAACGCCGAGACGCGAAGTGTCGCGTCTCTACCCACGAGCGGCGCGATTACCCGAACGCCCAAATCACGCACAACCTCAATCGGCTCCTCAAAAATCTCATACCCCAGTTTCTCCAGCAGCGCGCGCAGCTCCTCGTAGCAGCCGTGCACGTCGCCGATGATGTCGAAGGGGCCGGTTTCCTCCTTGCGGTTGTTGTAGAGCCGGTCGCGGACGATGCCCTGGATGGCGTCGACTTCCTCCACCCCGCGCAGCACGTGAATGTGCCGAAAGCCCTCCTGCTTGAGGTTGCGCAGGCTTTTGCGCAGCAGCTGGCGGTGGCGGGCCACCACGTGCGGGCCCATGCCGCGCCGCTCGGGGCGCAAGGCGTTGCGCTCGTAGGCCACGGCATCGGGCACGTCGAGCACTATGGCTACGGGCAGCACGTGGTACTGCCGGGCCAGGGCCACCAGGGGCTTGCGGGCTTCCTCCTGCACGTTGGTGGCATCGACCACTGTGAGCAGCCCGCGCTTCAGGCGCTTGGCCACCATATAATGCAGCAGCTCAAACGCGTCCTGGCTGGCCGATTGGTCGTTTTCATCGTCGGCAACCAAGCCCCGGCAGATGTCCGAAGACACTATCTCCGTGGGCTTAAACAAGCGCCGCGCAAAGGTTGACTTTCCTGCACCCGAACTGCCCAAGAGGACAACAAGGCATAGTTCGGGGACCTTAAGGTTATTTTTGGCCATTTGATTGAAAAGAAGCTATTTCAAGTAGCGCTTAACACGAGCATTTATGCAAGGACTTACTGTTAAGTGGAAGAACTACAAAGGCAAGCGTTAGGAGCAGTGAGGTAGGCAGATAAGGTCAAACGCAGGAAACTAGAACAATGATTTTTCAGCCAACCCGAAATAGGTTTGCGTATTGAAAAAAAGTTTATCTGTTGAATTACCTCTGCTTCAAAAGCTGCTTCCCGTGCCTGATATCGCCCCTACTGCCGGCCCCGCCGGACCAACCCTGAATGATTTTGCCAGCTTCTATCTCTATGGCCTTACCAACAATCCCTACCAGCAATCAACTGATTTCGAAAATTTTGGCGAACTATACAAACTCGTAATTGGCCCTCACGGCGGGTTTAGCATCGCCAGCTCCTTTCACCCCTATCAACTCATCAACCCGGCGGGGGTGTCGGTGTGGTACACGGCATTTGCGCAGTTCTATTCCCAACCCAACCGCATCGAGATGTTTGGGGAAATGACGTTGGAGAAAACCCCGTTTGCGGTGGTGCCACCGGCTTCCTTCGCCGAATACAACGTGTGGTCCGACTCGCGCCTGACCGCCTCCGAGAATCCGGTTTTCAGCCGATACATTCCCTTCGTTCTGCCATTTTTGGTGCGCAAAGACCCCGAAGCACTACGTTGGGACGCCGAAATTGCCGCCGCTGCCGGCGACCGGGAGCGCCTTAGCTGGTACTTGGATGCCGTGAAAGACGCCCTCCGATTTGTGCAGCCTGCCCCCGCCCTCCTGCTAGGCTTCGGTGAATTCGATGAGCAGCACCCCGAGCAGCTGATTGAGAAGTTCATGAGCTACCGGGAGTTGTTGAAGTAGAATGCATTTGACGCGGTTTAGCAGTTAAGGCGTCAGTTATTGTCTGTCATGCTGAGCGAAGCGGAGCATATTATCAGGTTCGCACGACTCGTTCTGGCATGATTAAGATGCTTCGCTCTGCTCAGCATGGCAGACACTTTCAACATATCAGACAATAACTGATGCGCCGGCGCCTAAGCTCATCCACAGAATTAAGGCTAGGTTAAATCAGCCATCAGCAGCGTTACACTCCCATCACAATACTGTGACTACGTCTTAACTGGCCAATAATACGGCAATAATGTGCCCTCAGGACTTTTGTACTACGGTTTTTACCTCACCAAAATCCTTCATGGCACACCATACTACCCCAACCCGCCTGCTGTTCGGCAGCCTGGCCCTCTCGGCCGCCCTCACCGGCTGCAACGACAAAGACAACGACAGCCCCGCCACTCCGGCTTCCAGCGTGGAGTTGAAGGCGCATTCGGTCACACCCTCGCTGGTGAAAACCATGCCCGGCTTCGAGTCCTTGGAAATACTGCCGCTCATTGGGTCGGAAGACGTGCTGAGCGAGTCGCCGGCCTTCCGCTTCGGCGCCCAGCCCGATGGCGCGGGCCTGCTGAAAAACCCCACCGGCGAAGGCTTCATTCTGATTAATAACCACGAAATCCAGCAGTCGGTGTCGCGGGTGTACCTCGACAAAACCTTCAAGCCCGTGAAAGGCGAGTACCTGGTCGACTACAACGGCGGCCTGACCCGCCTGTGCTCGGCCACCCTGGCCACCCCCGAGGAGCACGGCTTTCCCGCCCCGGTGTTTCTGACGGCCGGCGAAAGCGGCGCCGAGAGCATGGTGCACGCCATCGACCCCATTGGCGCGGCCAATAAATCGAGCACCGCCCGCCGCAAGCCCGCCCTGGGCAAGGCCAGCATGGAAAACGCCGTGCCGCTGCCCAAAGGCACTTATCCCGGCAAAACTGTCATCATTATCGGCGAAGACGACACCAACGGCCAGGTGCTGGCCTACATCTCGGACACGCCCGGCGACCTCGACAACGGCAAGCTCTACATGCTGCGCCGCACCAACGGCAACCCCGTGGAAACCGACATGACCGCCGGCACCGACTACGACGTGGAGTTTGTGGAAGTGCCTAATGCCAAAACCCTCACCGGCGCCCAAATTGCCGCCCAGTCCGTGAGCCTCAACGCCCTGCAGCTGGCCCGCGTCGAGGACGTAGACTACCGCAAAGGCAGCCCCGCCCGGGGCCGCGAAATTTACTTCACCGCCACCGGCGTGAGTCAGAACGACAAAGTGACGCCCGTGACGGGCAAAACCATGTGGGGCCGCATCTACCGCCTGCACCTGAACGATGGCGACCCGCTCAAGGGCAAGCTGAGCGTGGTGGTGGACGGCGCCACCGACCCCGGCAACTACATCGTGAACCCCGACAACATCTGCGTGACGGACAACTACGTCTACATTCAGGAAGACGGCGACTCGTATTACCTGGCCACCAAGCACGACGGCCGCATCTGGCAGCACAGCATTGCCGCTCCCACCGCCCGGGCCTTGCCCATGATGGAAATGAACCACCGCCGCAACGAAGCCAGCTTCAATGCCAAGTACAATTCGGTAAACAGCAACAAACTCAGCTCTTGGGAATACGGGGCCATGATTGACATCAGCGACATCGTGAACACCCCCAACACCTTCCTGGTCAACATTCACCCCCACACCTGGCAAGACGCCAGCTTCCGCGACCCCGATGGCTCGGGCAACGCTCTCAACACCAGCCGCGAAGGCGGCCAGGTGGTCATTGTGCGCGGCGTCGCCAAGTAACTTATAGGGAATACATACCGCAGCCTTCTACTCTACTCGGGTAGGAGGCTGACTGGTTTTTAACGCTCTGATCTTAATGCTCTCATTTTATACCACGGGATGCCACTTGGCCCTAGCCGCCCTCAGTAGCCTGCTAATACTCGCGGGCTGCAGCACCTCCCCCAGTCGCCCGGCCGCCGCTGACGCTACCGAAACGCACCGGCCAGCGCAGGTAAAAGCCTTGGTAAGCGCCAACCTGGCCCGCCTGACCACCCTGGTCGACCGCGAGCTGCTTCCGCTTGCCACCCGGCCTACCACTTCCATTGATTCCCTGCGCAATGCCTTTGTGCGCTGCCGTCTGGCCTACAAGCGAGTAGAAGCCTTCAGCGAATACTTCCTGCCCAGCTCCAGCCGCCTGGTAAATGGCGCCCCGGTTCCGGAAATCGAAGTAGAGGAAACCCGCCAGTTCGAAGCCGGCGGCCTGCAAGTAATCGAAACCCTGCTCTACCCCGCCCCCGACGTCGCCGGCCGCCGCGAGCTGCGCGAAGCCGTAAGCCAACTGCGCCGCCAGCTCCGCGGCCTCACCGATACTTGGGACGTGCAGGAATTCACCGATTCGCACGTGTTCGATGCGCTGCGGCAGGAAACGTTTCGCATTGTGGCCTTGGGCATCAGCGGGTTCGATACTCCCGCGGTAGGCACTGCCTTGCCCGAGGCGGCCGCTGCCCTGGTGGCCATGCAGGGCCCGCTACGCCTCTACGCGCCCGCTAATGCAGCTCACCGGCCGGCCCATGAGCTGCTGTGCCAGCAACTCGACGCGGCCGTGGCCTATCTACGCCAGCCAGCCGATTTTGAACGTTTCGACCGCTACGAATTCATCACGTGCCACGCTAACCCGCTGGGCCGTGCCCTGCTGGCCTACCAGCGCCAAGTGGGCATTGCGCCCTTTACGGAGCTGCGCAGCTTCCGCGGCGACGCCGCCACCCTGTTCGATTCGGCCGCTTTCAACCCCGATTTCTATACTGGAAACGCCCAATGGTTCACCAATTCAGCTAAAGTAGCATTGGGGCGCAAGCTGTTTTTTGACCCCAATTTATCGGGCACCGGCACCCGTTCATGTGCCAGCTGCCACCAGCCCAGCCGTGCCTTCACCGATGGCTTGGCCGTGAACGCCACCTTGAGTGGAAGCGCGGCCCACCGCAACACCCCCACCCTCTACAACGCAGCCCTGCAGGCCGGGCAGTTCTACGACCTACGCGCCAGCACCCTTGAAAACCAAAGCCTCGACGTGATTGGCAACCGCGACGAGATGCACGGCTCGCTGCCCGCCGCCGCCGTGCGCTTTCGCAAGGAGCCTGCCTACGTGGCCATGTTTCGCCAAGCCTTTCCGCAGGCCGAAAGCGAAATGGAAGCCGTTCACATTCAGAATGCACTGGCTGCCTACGAGCGCAATCTTGTCCGCATGAACTCGCACTTTGACCAAGCCATGCGCGACAACACGGCGGCCCTTTCATCCAGCGAAATAGCTGGCTTCAACCTATTCGTGGGCAAAGGCCGCTGCGCCACCTGCCATTTCCTGCCGCTGCTAAACGGCACCGTGCCCCCCAATTTCACCGATTCCGAAGCCGAAGTTCTGGGCGTGCCCACCACCCCCGCCGCCCACCGCCTCGACTCTGACCTGGGCCGCTACGCCCACACTAAGCTGCCGTCGCTGCGCAACGCGTTCAAAACTCCCACCCTGCGCAACATCGCGCTCACGGCCCCCTACATGCACAACGGCGCCTATCAAACCCTGGAGCAAGTGGTCGACTT
Source organism: Hymenobacter sp. B1770 (assembly GCF_049896385.1). Classification (NCBI taxonomy): domain Bacteria; kingdom Pseudomonadati; phylum Bacteroidota; class Cytophagia; order Cytophagales; family Hymenobacteraceae; genus Hymenobacter; species Hymenobacter sp. B1770. Next base: position 110,418 of record NZ_JAFCUF010000002.1, on the reverse strand, counting down.
CTACAACGAAGGTGGTGGCGCAGGGCTCGGCCTATCCGTCCCTACCCAAACCCTGCCCGCTGATAAGCTACATCTAACCCCAACCGAAAAGCGCAACCTCGTCGCCTTCATGCAAGCGCTTACAGACACCACTGGCGTGCAACATGAGCGGCCGCAGTTGCAGTAGCAGCACCGGTTTGCAGCTAAGGTAAATAGCTCTGTAGAGACGCGACACATCGCGTCACGGCGTTCGGGAAATTAGCAAAAATTGTTCAACGTCGGAGACGCGAAGTGTCGCGTCTCTACAGCCCTAGAGGCCTAACCAGCGTTTCGGCCCTAATATTTGCTGGGTGGTGAAGGCTCCGATATGGTCTGGCGAGCTTCGTCCCCCCCTCTCACTACGTGCCCACCCAAGAAGTCCCGGTACCACAGGCCCGAGTCCTTCACTACCCTTTCCTGGGTTTCGTAGTCAACATGAACGAGCCCAAACCGAGGACCGTAGCCTTCGGCCCATTCGAAGTTATCGGTCAAGCTCCAGGAGAAGTAACCGCCTACGTCCACACCCTCGCGCTGGGCTCGCAACACCTGCCCGATGGCCGCCTGCAGATAAGCCCGCCGGGCCAAATCGTGAACGCGTCCAGCAGTTGACACATCTGGGAACGCTGAACCACTTTCAGTTACCACCAATCTTGGTGCATTTGGATAAACTGAAAACTGTTTTAACATATGGTAAAGCGACTCCGGAAATACCTCCCAGCCCATGTCAGTGTGGGGCACGCCACGCAGCTTTGCGGGCACCAGCGTAGCCCACTGCAAAGGCAGCCACGGCGAGAATCGAACTACTTCGCGGGTGTAATTCTGTACGCCCCAATAGTCGAAATCGAACTTCATGCGCTGGTCATCGCCCGGCTTTATATATCGCTCCAGAAGCCAGCGCAACGCAGGCAGCTCGGCCACTGGGTAGCCCAGGCCAAGAGCGGGCTCCACAAAAAACCGGTTAAGCAACGCGTCGGCGCGGCGGGTGGCGGCTTCATCATTCCCGTTGCCTGGCCGGTGTGGCGTAAGGTAAGAACAGGAAAACGTGGTGCCGATACTAGCCGAGTCCGGTAGTATTGCCCGCAGGGCTCGGCCTCCCTCGGCCTGGGCCAGCGTGGCGTGATGAGCAGCCGACAGGAAGGCTCCCAGGTGCCGCCGGCCGGGGGCGTGCACGCCCAGTAGGTGGCCGGCCCCCACAAACACCATCGGCTCGTTGAGCACCGCCCAGTGCTGCACCCGGTCGCCGAGGCGGCGGGCCATTATTTGGGCGTACTCCGAAAACCAGCCCACAATGTTGCGGCTGGTCCAGCCGCCACGGGCCTGCAGGGCGCTGGGTAAATCCCAGTGGTAGAGCGTCAGCCAGGGGCTCAAGTCGCGCTCCAGGCAGGCATCTACCAGGCGGTCGTAGAAATCGAGCCCGCGGCGGTTTACGGCGCCAACGCCCTCGGGCAGCACCCTCGACCAGGCTGCCGAGAACCGAAAGTCGGTCAGTCCCATGCCTTGAGCGAGGTCCAGGTCGGTTTCGTAGCGGTTATAAAAGTCGGCGGCTACGCGCCCATGCTCGTTCCGTCGGACGGTGCCCTTGCGGCGCGTGAAATCATCCCATATGCTGGGCCCCTTGCCTTGGTGCTGCCATGCGCCCTCAGTTTGATAAGCGGCCGCTGCTGCCCCCCAGTGGAATTCGGCCCCAAAATCGGCACGCGAAAAAGGCAATGGTGCCGAAGCCGGGTAAAAGGCCGTGGGCAGCGGGTCGGTAAGCTGAGGCGGTAGTTTAATCATGCGCGCGGCGCGTAAATAGCTGGTTTTCTAATGTGATAAGATTCTAATTAAACATCGTACGCGGCTCTGGCTGCCATGCTGAGCAGAGCGAATTGAAGGTTGGCGTAGTCAAGCATCTCAGCCGCAACAGTAAATCCAATTATCTGTCATGCTGACGAAGGAAACATCCTCTCACGTCATGACATTCGTTCCACGGGTATAAGATGCTTCCTTCGTCAGCATGACGGTTGCTTATTGGGTCCGAGACTTAACAATACCCTTGCGTTGCAGCTGCTCCCGCAGTAGTTGGTCAATCACGGCATCGGTCTGGTCCTGGTAGTCCACTGTCACAGTGTCGTCGCGGTTCAGCCACTGGTCGACTTTGTCCAGGTTCTTGTCTTTCAAACTCTTGATAACGGGTACGCCCATCTTCTCTAATGCCGCGGCGTTGCACTGTTGCTCGTACTGCTGCTTCATAGGCATCACCAGCAGCTTCTTGCCGAGGTGCAACGCTTCAGCCGGGGTTTCGAAACCTGCGCCGCACAGCACGCCCGCCGAGCGGCTCATGCTATCAAGAAACGCCGGGCCATTCACGGGCCACACCTGCACGTTGCCGTAGGTAGCGGCGTCTTTGCTGTGCTTGCTGAATACCTCCCATTGCACGCGGCGGCTCAAATGCTGCAGCCGCTCCACCAGAATCTCCTCCTCAAATGCCGGCAAGTACACCGTGTAGTGTCCCTCGTTTACGGGGCTCAACTCCCGCACCTGCTGCCGAATAACCGGCGTGAAAATGCCGGGCGCATACGCTTGGAAGTGAAAGCCATACTGCGCCGTGCTGGGCGCATAATGCTTGAGCACCGCACGGCCGGCCGGGTCCTCCTCATCTGGCCGGGGCGCGTCGGGGTGCAGCACGGCACTCTGGTGGCTAAGGGCCACGCAGGGCACTTCGCGCAGCTTACAGGCCCAGCTCGACACCGGCTCAAAATCGCTGATGACCAAGTCGTAGCTCTCCACGGCCAGGTGCCGTATTTCGTTCAGAAACTTGGCCGAGTTGAACTGCCAAAAGGTTTTGACGAAGTTGATGCCGCCCTTTTTGCCAAACAGAAAGCCCATGCCCTGGGCACGGTACTTCACCTCGAAGGGCAGCGGCAGGTCGGCGGGCGGGCCGCTCACCAGAATATCGAGCTGGCTGCAGCGGGCCTGCAGCAGCGGCACCACGTCGAGGGCGCGGGTAAGGTGGCCGTTGCCGGTGCCTTGGATGGCATAAAGTATTCGGGGCATTGATTCGGGGAAACTCATTCTACGTCATTGTGCGCACAATGACCAGCTTATCTAATCTTGAATTCGGCCAGCAGCCCTTCCAGCAAAGCGGCCGGATTGGCATCGGCCAGCTCCTCGGCCGCATCGGCGGCCTCGGCTTCGGGGGTTTGCAGCATGCGCGGGTCGTCGTTGTAGTAATACAGCTGCCAGCCGGCTTCGGGCGTGTACTCCAGGCCGGTCAGGTTCTCAACCCAGTCGCCGGAGTTCAGGTAGATGACCTCCCCTTTCTCCGTGCTCAGGGTTTTGATTTCGGGCTGGTGAATGTGCCCGCAGGCCACGTAGCGGTAGCCTTCATCGGCGGCAATGGTGGCAGCGGTTTCCTCGAAGTTGCTCACGGCGGCCACAGCGGTTTTCACCCGCTCCTTCACCAGCTTGGACAGCGCCACGCGGGGCCGGCCCAGCTTTTCGAGCAGATAATTCACCGACCGATTGATGAGAATAAGCAGGTCGTAGCCGTGCCCGCCCAGCTTGGCCAGCCAGCGCGAGTGCCGCATGGTCACGTCAAACACGTCGCCGTGAAACAGCCAGGTGCGGCCGTGGGGTAGGTCGAGCACCAGCTTGTTGTCGAGCCGAAACTGGCCCAGCCGCAGGCCCGCAAACTTGCGCAGCAGCTCGTCGTGGTTGCCGGTCAGGTAGTGGATTTTGGTACCCTTGGCGGCCAAGCTGGCCAGGTAGCGCACCACTCGCATGTGGGCCGGCGGCCAGTAATTCTTGCTAAACTGCCAGATGTCCACAATGTCGCCGTTGAGCACCAGCACCTGCGGCCGGATGCTCTTGAGGTAGCGCAGCAGCTCCTTGGCGTGGCAGCCGTAGGTGCCCAGGTGCACGTCGCTAATCACGGCCACCTGCACGCGGCGCTTGCGTAATGTTTTCACCTTTGAGGCCCGCTCTGGGCCCATATTATCCGTTTCGGGCAATGCGAAATGATTCTTGCTCATGCCGCGGCCGGATGTGAGAACCGCGTCCCCCGCGAGGGCCCCGCCGACCTACGTGGCCGAATAGCCGGGCCCGGCTGCCGCGCGGCGCCCAGCGCGCCCCCACCCCCAAATGCCGAGCGCAGGCTGACCAGGGTGTGCAGCCCAAACGCGACCCACAGCGCCAGCTGAAACAGTTCGTACAAGAGCCAACGCCCCAGGCGACGCAGCCCCGAAACCAACGCGGGAAAATACATAGCAAGTCGATAGGTGAATGATGGTTTTATCCTGTTACCAAAATTCGGCCGCTGCCGTGTCCTTTTAGTTACGGTGGCATTACCCTTATATAAAGACTCGGGGCCTAAGTATATAATTTCTAAGTTTTCGGGGCTTTTCCGCCTTGGTTCAGGCGGTGCGTGGTTTCTTTGTAGGCTTATTAATTAATAGGCCGACTTACATTCTCATTTACCTCTTTAGTTCAATCCTACCTATGCCCACTTTTCCTCGTCTGGTTCGTAGCCTTTTCACCGTTGGCCTCCTGAGTGTGCTGGCCGGCACTGCCATAGCTCAGCCCACCGGCAAGGCAGCTAAAGGCCGTAGCCGCTACACCTTTGCCCAGAAAGACGCCGTGTCGCCCTACGTGAAGAACGTGACCAAAAACACCGACGAAGACCAAGAGGTCGACGGTTCCTTTACCCGCGTCGGCTACCGTTCCTACACCGACATGCTCACCGAAGTCGAAGCCCTGCGCAAGCTCAAGGACTGGGCCGATACCACCTACCAGCGCCGCGTAGCCGCCATTCCGCCCGGTGGCACCCTGCTGGTTACCATTCACCGCCAAGGCCCCAAAAACGCCGAGCTTTCCAACCTCACCCTCACCGTGACCGCCAAAGACGGCAAGGAAGTATTCGCCCAAACCCTGGAGCACGGCGCCGGCCGCTTCTTTGGCCGTGACCTCTACCAGGCCCAGCGCGCCATCCCCTTCCCCAAAATGGACGCCCAAGAATTGAACGTGAGCATCCGCGACGCCAAGCTTTATCAGACGTTTGACTATATTCTGACGCTACCGGCAACCGTAGCGCAGTAATACAGCTGGCACTTGTCCAAGCGGGGAGATATTCATTTGTGCGAGTATCTCCCCGCTTTTTTGTTGCCACTACTTTTTGGCCATACCAATGACCGATGAACAGTTGGACCTTCTATCGTCAATAAAGCAGTCTGTGGAAGCGCTGAATTCCACAATGGAGCAATTCGAAAACAGAGTTTTCAAGGAATCTGAAATCGCGCTGGCCAAATACACGGCCGAAACCCGACTTGAAGATTTTTTGCCTTTGAAATGGTGGCGCCAGCTCCGTACGCCCCGGGTTCAGCACCCCATGTGGCAAAGGATTGACTTTTTTGGTCGGCTTGAGAAGCAGTTAGCAGCGCCAGACATTGATTGGAGCGAGTTAACGGCTGAACTCAATCTTTGCGCGCTTAACGCCGCAATTCTGGCGGCCAGGTTTAATTCCAGGGAAGTAGCTGCAGAAGCGGAACAAGTCAGAAAGTTGGCAGAGCGAGCCAAAGCTATTAGCAGTTAAGAGCTTGTTATATAGCGCACTACTCTGTTAAATCATTCTACTGCAAGGCCCAGCATCGCCCGAACCAGGAGCGAGTTACGCTGCGCTACACTTGCGCTATTTCAAGGACGGATAAGAACAGAAGGGCTGCCCCGCCCGTAACGTTGAGGTGTGCGGCTTGGGCGGCGTGCCGCTTGGGCACGGGCCGGTAAGCTAGTCAATGAGCCAGCTGCTTGATTGAGCAGGAATGTTTTTCTTTAACCGAAGCCAAACACCATGATGCGATTTGGAGCTATTGCCGCCGCTGCGCTGCTAAGCCTGAGTACCTGCAGCCGGGGTACCAACGATGCCGACAAACAAGAGGCCATCGGCAACGAAACACCGGGTCAGCCAGTGGAAACCCGGGAACAGGACGCCGGCTTCAAGCCGGCCTTCGCCGGCCAGACCCGGGCGCCGGGCGTGAAAACGTCGGCAGCCTACGAGGTGCGGGTGGTGAGCGAAGGCCTGACCAAGCCCTGGTGCATTGCCACCCTGCCCGACGGGCGCTTCTTGGTGACGGAAAAGGCCGGCAACCTGCGCATCGTATCGGCCGGCGGGCAGGTGAGCGAAAAGATTGAAGGCCTGCCGAAAGTGGTGGACAAGGGCCAGGGCGGCCTGCTCGGGCTGGCCCTCGACCCGAATTTTAGCACCAACCTTTTGGTTTACTGGGCCTTTACGGAACTTAGGGGCAAGAACAACCTCCTGGCCTTGGGCAAAGGCCGGCTTTCGGCCGATGAGCGCCGCATTGAGGAAGCACGGGTGATTTACCGCGCCGAACCTGCCTACGATGGCAACAATCACTACGGCGGGCGGGTGATGTTCGACCAGTCGGGCCACCTGTTCCTGACCAGCGGCGACCGGTTTGAGCCGGAACGGCGGGCAAACGCGCAAAACCCCGGCACAGGCGTGGGCACCATTCTTCGCCTCACCAAAGACGGCCAGCCCGCTCCCGGCAATCCGTTTGCCGGGCAAGCCAATGCCCGCCCTGAAGTGTACTCCATTGGCCACCGCAATCCGCAGGGCATCGATATTCACCCCGAAACCGGCGAGGTGTGGCTGTCGGAAATGGGCCCGCGGGGCGGCGATGAGCTCAACCGCCTCGAGCCCGGCAAAAACTACGGCTGGCCGATTATCACCTACGGCATCGAGTACAACAAAGATAAAATTGGCCAGGCCATCACCCAGCGCGAGGGCCTGGAGCAGCCGGTGTACTTCTGGGACCCGGTGCTTTCGCCCAGCGGCATGACCTTTTACCGGGGCAGCGCCATATCCGAGTGGAAAAACAATCTCTTCATCTGCGGCCTCAACAGCCACCACATTGCCCGGCTAGTGCTTGAAAACCGCAAGGTGGTGGGCGAAGAGCGCATTGCTGCCGACCAGCAGCAGCGCTTCCGCGCCATTACCGAGGGCACCGACGGCGCGCTGTATGCCGTCACGGACGAAGGTAGGCTGTACCGCATCGGCAAGGTCACGGGCGGGGCGTAATAAACTCCCAAGCAGCTGCTTACGCTGGCCGTGCTGGGCCATTGGAGGCTTTCACACGAAATGAGCCGGCTCCACTCAAGGGACTGGGCTCGGGCGTGCCCCGCAGCCGCACCCACTGCACCGCCAGCACCGTCTTCGCATCCTGGAGCGGCTCGGTAACCAACGCCTCCCAGCTCAGCTCCACCATTTCAATATTCTCGTTTTCCTCGGCCAGTCCGCCGCCCTCGCCGGATTTGTGACCTACCTCTGCGTAGTAGACGGTGATTAGTTCGGAGCTGGTGCCCGGCGAGGGCCACATTTCCACGATTTTTTCCAGCTTGTCGACCTCGTAGCCCAGTTCCTCCTGAATCTCGCGGCGCACGGCAGTTTCGGGGGCTTCGTCGCCGTCTATCATGCCGGCGGCTATTTCCAGAATTTTCGCTTCGGGGCCGATGCGGAACTGGCGGGTGAGGACGTAAACCTGCCGGGCCGTGTCGTAGACCAGCGCGGCCACGGCCTTGCCGGGCGCAAACTGCTCTCGCTTGAGCTGCTTGTCGCCATCCTGCACGATGAGTTGGTTGACTTTATAGTGACCGTTGAAAACGCGGCTGCGCTCGATGATTTGCATGGTGGGAAGAAGTGTTCTTTTTTTCAAAAGAACGGTTGAATGAATATTAATTGAGTTCTGCAGCTGTTTTCCCTTGCTTACTGCGTCAATAAGCAGATGGTTGGCCCTGGCCCGGACTCAGGCGATACCTGAGATGAATTACTGACTAATAATTTTCCTCGACAAAAAGAGCGTCATGCTGAGCTTGCCGAAGCATCTCGCTCTTTTCGTTTGTCCCGCGTCTGTCATGCTGAGGCACGAAGCATCCTCTCACGCCTTAACGATTCATTCAGGGGGATTATATATTTCCTTCATCAGCTTGACAAATGGCGCGAGCGAGATGCTTCGGCAAGCTCAGCATGACTTCTTTTTGTTTTTCGGATAGACTCTTATTCATTGGCGATGATGCGCAATACATCCGCCAATGGCTCCAAGCTGTTGATTTCTTCGACGTGTGCCAACGGCCGCACCGCGCCGGTCCGATTTAGCCACAGAGGCCGGATGCCCACTGCCAAGGCCCCCAGCACATCGGCATGCCAGTTGTCGCCTACAAGCACTGTTTCCTTGGGCTGAGCTGCCAGTTGCTGCAAGGCCACCTGAAAGATGCGCGGGTCGGGCTTGGCCACGCCGACATCTTCCGATGTGATGAGGGCGTCAACCAAGCCGGTCATCTGCAAAAACTCCACCTTTTCTACCTGCTCGGCCGTGCGGTTGTTGGTCACCACCCCGATGCGGTAATGTGGTTTCAGCGCTTGCAGCAGAGCCAGGGCGCCGGCTACTGGTTGGCGTAGCAGCGGGTAATTGGCTTGGTTGACCCGCACAAATTCTGCGAATTCATCGGCCGTGGCCGCCTGCCAGTACAGCGCCAGCAGCCGTTCATACCGCATGCGGCGAGATTCCTCAAACGTGCAAAGCCCGGCCAGCGCCTGCCGGTGGTATTCTTCGAGCAAGTCGCTGTAAAGCTGGTAGAAACCCTCGAAATCGACTTCCCGATAGAAGTTTAACGGGGCGGCCGTGGCTTGCAGCGCCGCACGGGCCGTGGCCGTATGGTCGAATAAAGTGTCGTCTAAATCAAATAAGATGGTGGTAGGGCGGTTGGCTTGCGGCATTGTGGGATTGAAGGTGACTTATTTTCAGTCAGAAGATGTTTGCGAGCGAATGAACGTCGTTAAGCTGCGGTCCAAGCTAAGGTTTGAGGCATTCCCGAAAGGCCCCGAACCAGCGTACGCGTGCCGGACGCCTACATATGTCGTACCTTTGCAAAACCCAGGGCCGCCGTCGGAGCAGCCCGCCGCCCGGCCGTGCCGGGCAAAGCCCCGCGCCTCGGCTGCCTCCGCAAGTAAGCGCACCTCACTCCAACTTCTCTTCTTTCAGGGAAAATGATGGCCTCCGACGAGCCGTCAGCCCCGCCCACGCCTGGCGCAGTCCGGCGTGGCCATGCCAGCCTATGTTAATACCATAGGTTCACCCCACTTATTGCCCGGACCACTGTCCGCCAGCACCATAACAAAGTACCCCGCACCAAACAACACACATGACGTTTGACGATTTAAATCTGATTGACCCCATCCTCAAAGCCCTCAAAGAGGAAGGATACACCACCCCCACTCCTATCCAGGAGCAAGCCATTCCCCACGTTCTCGAAGGCAAAGACCTCCTCGGCGTGGCCCAAACCGGCACCGGCAAAACGGCGGCCTTCACCGTGCCCATCCTGCAGGTGCTACACCGCACGGCGCAGGTTTCGAACCATGCCCAACGCGCCATTCGCTGCCTCGTGCTCACGCCTACCCGCGAGCTGGCCATCCAAATCAACGAAAGCTTCGGCGCCTACGGCCGCCACCTGAGCCAGATTCGCCACACCGTCATTTTCGGCGGCGTAAGCCAGGGTTCGCAAGTTGCGCAGCTCAAACGCGGCGTGGAAGTGCTCATCGCCACCCCCGGCCGCCTGCTCGACCTCATGAACCAAGGCTTCGTGGACCTGCGCCAAATCGAAGTATTCGTGCTCGACGAAGCCGACCGCATGCTGGACATGGGCTTCATCAACGACATCAAGCGCATCCTACCCAAGCTGCCCGCCAAGCGCCAGACCCTGTTCTTCTCGGCCACCATGCCCGGTCAGATTCAGGAGCTGGCCAGCACCATCCTACGCCCCAACCCAGTGCGTGTGGCCGTAACGCCCGTCAGCAGCACCGCCGACACGGTGACCCAATCGGTGTTTCTGGTTGAAAACAACGACAAGCCCGCCTTGCTCCGTCACATCCTGCAGGACAAAGACATCAAGCGCGTCCTGGTGTTCACCCGCACCAAGCACGGTGCTGATAAAGTGGTGAAGGCGCTGGCCGCAAACCAGATTCCGGCCGAAGCCATCCACGGCAACAAGTCGCAGAACCACCGCCAGCGCGCCCTGTCCAACTTCAAAGCCGGCAGCACCCGCGTGCTGGTGGCCACCGACATCGCTGCCCGCGGCATCGACGTGGACGAGTTGACCCACGTTATTAACTACGAAATCCCAAACGAGCCCGAAACCTACGTGCACCGCATTGGCCGCACCGGCCGGGCCGGCGCGTTCGGTACCGCGTTTTCCTTTGTCGAAGACGAGGAGCGCGCCTACCTGCAGGACATTCAGAAGCTCATCAGTCGTCAGATTGACGTGGAAGCGGAGCATCCGTTTGTGTCGGGCCGCATCAAGCCCGTCATGCTGCACGGCAACGAGCGCATCATCCGGCCCAAGGGCCCGGCTGGTCGTCCGGCCCGCCCGGCTCGCGAAGGCGGTGGCGGCCGCTCCGGCGGTGGCCAAAGCAGCGGCCGCTCGGGTGGCAGCAACAGTAGCAGCCACCGCGCGCCAGCTCCTGCCGGCGCCGGCACTGGCAGCTCGGATACCAATCGTCGCTTTGGCAGCGGCGGCGCCCGTGTGAACACCGGTGGCAGTGGCGCCAGCAGTGCTGGCACCGGCGGCGGTCGTCGCGATGGTGCCCGTCGGCCTTCCCGGCCCGATTCGGGTGGCCCGCGCCGCAGCTCATTCTAAGGAGCTTTTATAGCACAAATCGCAAACGACCCGGAAAACCTTTTCCGGGTCGTTTTGCTTTTTAAGGCAGATTACGTGCTTACCCGCGAATACTTTACCCCATTCTAATCCATGGCCCAGTCCACGCTCCCCGTTATCCAAGCCCTGCGCGACACGGCCCAGCGCCTCGCTACCCAAGCGCCCTACCAGTGGGGCCACATGGGCAGCTGCAACTGCGGCCACCTTGCCCAAACCGTGACGCGCCTTACCAAGGCCGAAATCCACGCCCGCGCCATGCAACGCTACGGCGACTGGGAGCGGCAGCTCATCGACTACTGCCCCACCAGCGGCCTGCCCATCGACCAAACCATCGACGAGATGCTGGCCCTTGGCTTCACCCGAGCCGACCTCTCCCACCTCGAGCGCATCTCCGACCCCACCATCCGGGCCGCCATTCCCTTCGAGCGCCGCGACGCCCTGCGCCACAACCAGCGCGACGACGTAGTGCTCTACCTCCGCACCTGGGCCGACCTGCTGGAACAAGACCTGCTGTCAGGCATCACCCTGCCCAGCTTCAACAACGAGCCCGTGCCTAACCCCGCGTTTGCCGACACCTCTGTTGCCAGGTAGTGTACTAGCGGTTTGCAGAGGCAGATAGTCCGCTGCCAGCATTGGACACCTAGAAGAGTTTTTAACAAGGAAAGCCCCCGCCAAATTTTGGCAGGGGCTTTCTTTTCTAGCAACAAGATGACAACCTCGGTTCAGCGAACCGGTCGGCCATCGTACATCTATTGACGAGTTATGTTGGAGCGCTGCGCCTCGCGGTACCCTTCAGGACGGTGTGCTCGCTTGTAGGCAGCGTCAGCAGACGGGTCCTGCTCAGCGTCGGGGGCCTGGGTGCAAGAGGCGGTGAGGAACATTGCCGCGGCAGCGGCCAACCAGAGATTAGTGCGGAGCAGTTTCATGCTGCGAAGGTAACCTCCCGCCGCCAATTGAACAACCAGTCTGCCTTTACCTAACATAAGGCAGTCGAAGCGGCATGCCCCATAACACCGCCCTGCACCCTATGGCAAGCGGTTCATTCGGGGCATCCGGAGAGGCTATCTGCTCGTTACAATTGACAACAGTGCGATTTTTGCCACAGTCATTCCGGCCTTGAGGACGCACCAATTTTCATCCCCAACAAGTCGTGGCACCAGGGCCAGTTGAGTAAAATCTCACTCCAACTTACCAACATAGTTGTTGCAAAGCCCACCCCTTTACACCTCTCAACATGTTAGCATCGCCAGTAACATGGGGTAAAATAAAATAGAATTTAATCGGATTCTCCCTTGGCTTATCTAGTTAGCACAACAAACTGTGCCAGCTAACTTGATACTCCTTTAGCCACGACAATATTCTTAGCTCGTCATGACCCAAAATGAAGGTTAAAACCACTTATAAACCACCATATCACACCTTAACTCAGCACTTGCGTTAGTCAGACATTTTAGTCTGATTTACAATAGGTTATAACCAATTATTTTATACAAGTTAATTAAGACCCAAACAGCCCACAAGATTAGCATCTATAAAAAGTAAATATTTTAATAATAATATGGAAGCCCTTGCTCCGATAGCAATCTCAATCACGCAGAGCAAGGACTGTGAACCAAGGTGACAAATTGTACTTTATCGAAATATTCCGGCGCAAGCTTACGTATAAGCTATTCGTACCAATTAGGTAAAAGCTGACTCAACCCACTCCTCTCAGCGGGTCAGCCGCTGACGTTCTCATGCTTCGCCGCCAGCTTTAAAGACGCAGACTTTGCCACCGGAACGCTCATTATGGGCCGCTAGGTTTAAATACCTTTATTGATGGAAGGCCAGATTTAGAAGACCATCAACACTACAAACTAGACGGTCTCGCTTTTGGTATGGGGATGAAATTGGGCCGATGCGGTCTAAGCCGAAAAGGGTGCGCTACGTTAGATGGCTACTCGGGCCGGTAGTCTGCGAAAGAGCCATCGCGATAGAAAATCACAATCCGACGGATGGGCTTCTCTGCCCCGGCAATCAAGGCCGCCGCGGCAGAATCGCCACCTGCAGGGGAAGGGGTGGGCGATGTAGACGCCGCTGTGGTTCCCACTGGTGCTACCGCGGCGGCTGGCTGTACCGGGCTGGTAGCCGGAGCTAAGGTCTCTGCAGCAGCTTCTGAAGCAGGTTCGGAAACTGCATCTGCTGCCGCAGGGGCCAGCGACGGGGCTGGCGAGGGGCCTGATTTAAATGATTTTGCAGGAAACCGCTTGAGAACGGGCTGATTTGCAGCAGTTGGCCTCGTGGGAGGACTTATACTATTAGTACTACTAGCCTGGCGGCGGTTACGGGCTGCACTTGGCGGCGTCGAGGGAGCAGCGGGAGCAGCAGGAGCAGCAATTTGCTGATTTGCATTCTCTTGAGGCTGAGAAACAGGCTCTACTACCTCCGGGGCAGTAGGAGCAGCCACTGCGTGTACAGGTGCTTGGGCCACGGTGGCACTTTGTGAAGTACCGGCCAACATGGGACCAGTACCATTCAGCAGCCATGGCATCGACAAATCCGGCATGGCTGCCAAAATGCGCTGTACTACTTCTAAGCTCGGCTTATTACGCCCCGATAGTATATGGCTAACAATAGGTCGGGCGATACCAATGGCATCGGCAAATTGAGTAGGAGTAAGCTGACGGATTTCCAGCAAAGTCCGGATGCGCTCGACCATTTTTCTTTGTTTAATTACAAATGTAGTACACAAATATCCGTTAATGGAAAAAATACTTTTTGAGATATTTACAAAATATTTTTTAAGATATTTACAAATGGTATTGTTATGTAAATTTTTCTATTACATTTGTGCATCACCTTTATAATCTATGATGGACCTGCCTTACGCTCCGTTTATAATTGTAATCAATTTAGTAAGTGTTTTTATCGCATGTGCAGTTATTAGTTTGACATTAAAAAAGAGCCCAGCAACTGCAAAGTTGCCGGGCTCTAATATGTCTAAGTTCCTTTTGATGGGGCCGGCTACTAAGCAGGAAATGGCATCGGGGTTTGTTCGTAGAACCCTAATTGAAATACTCGCGAGCTAGCGCTTTGTCGTGCCCGTAGATATCTTTCCGGAAGTGAGGATGCCCGTCGGCATCGGCCCACGCCGTAAAGTACACCAAGTAAACCGGCAGTTTTTCCTTCAGGGTGATGTACTTCTCCCGGCGCCTGGAGATGGTGTCGAGAATGGTTTGCTGGTCCCAGCCGGGTTTGTTACGGAGCAGGTACGTGGCTAGTTTAATTGGCTCTTTTACCCGCACGCACCCGTGGCTAAAGCTCCGATTGGTCTGGGAGAATAGCTCATCGTGGGGCGTATCGTGGAGGTAAATATCGTTGGAGTTGGGGAAGATAAACTTCACATCGCCCAGGTCATTTTTGGGTCCCGGTCGGCGACGCAGGGTGTATTTGAAATTTTCCCTCGTCACGCCGGCCCAGTCAATCGATGAGGGGTCTATCGGTTTGGCTTTGGCACCCCACCCTTTTACCACCTCCATGTCGAGCCGTTCAAGGTAGTTGGGGTTGGCCACCAGCTTGTCTCGGAGTTCGTTTTCGATGATGCTGAACGGCACGTTCCAGTAGGGGGAGAGTACTACGTATTCCATCTTGTCGCTGAAGATGGGAGTCTCGTTGAGTGCCTTGCCAACGATGACCGGCATCGAGAAAACCTCCTTGTTCTCCTCCACTACGTGAAGGGTGTACTCGGGAATATTCACCAACAAATAATTTGGCTCGAAGCGTTTGGGGAGCCACCGCCACCGCTCCATGTTCAGAATAATCTGGTCGATGCGGGTGCCAATGGGCACGTTCAGGGCCGCCAACGTTTCGCCGCTGATGATGCCGTCCGGCTTCAGGCCAGCGTCGTTCTGGAAAGCTTTAACGGCTTCTACCAATTCGGTATCGTACAGCTCTTCGGCAGGCGCCGGAGCAGTTGCGCCACGGCCGGCACTGTCTCGTAGCGACACCGGCATTACCGTTGGTGGTGTTGCGGGCTGCTCGCCACCCGGGCTGCCAGCACCGCCCAACAGACGCTGCCGCAACGCCGCCACCGCGGGCGAAGACTGCCCCGGGCGCAGCTTTAAGTTCGCTGGCAACACGGGCCAGCCACCGGCTCGCTCCTGTTCGCGGTAGGCCGCCAGCGCTTTCCGCAGGTGGTCGTACTCGGGGTGGAGAGGCGCAAACTCATAGTAGTTGTACCGGCTTTTGCGCTCACCCAGGAAGGTCAACAAAGCCTTATGAAGCTTGATTTTATTAGGCTTTACCTGCCATGCCGTGTTCTTGTTATCGCGCGGATTCGCGATGCCCCGATAGAAGTCGGACCCCCACTTCATGTAGGTACCCGTGAGGGCCACGTCAATCTGGCGCTCCAGGGCATTGCGGCGCGCCGTATCAGATCGTGCCGACTCCAAATCAGCAAATAACTTCTTAAAGTCCTTGGTTTGGTAGTCTTTAGGGTCTAATCCTTCATCGTGTGCTTTAGCAATAATATCCTGCAAAGCCTGGACCTGCGGCACGGGTTTGTGGTCTTTAAACCAAGCTAACTGGTAGTTACGGTCCCGGTAAAAGCGCCGCGCCGCAAGCAGCTGGGGCTTGAAAGCGGGATCGGCCCGCAGGGTGTTGATGATGTAGGTGCTATCGAGGCGGGGCTGAGGACCGGCATCCGAAGAGAACAGCCCGCCACCGCCCTCACTATTCCCGCTGCCCTTGTCGGAACCGCAGGATTGGAGCGTAGCACTGCCAAGCGCTACCAGAAGCAGCACCCATAGCAAGGAAGTATAACGAATCAGAAAAGACATCGAAGAAAGTAAAGCAAAGAGGACAAAGACCTGGGGCATCTCCCGCAGGCCGGGCATTGTACTGCCGTGCGGAAAGCGGGGTTGCGCAGGCCGCCCGGGGGCAGTCCTGATGCAAAGTACGCAACCGTAAGGCAGAGCTTGTCCTCTATAACGGCCTTAATCGTGCCAACGTTCGTACTCCTACTGGTCAAAAACTGGCGCTGGCGCCTCCGTCTCCGGCTTAACCTACCCCCTTTAGCCATTCTCTAGCACTCTGTCAGGCTGCTGACCTGCAAATAACTAAGCAGTTGCGAGCGGTGCGGCCTTGGCGGCATGGGTCCAAACGGTATTTCGTCTGCCACAAAAGGGTGGCGTGCGTTATTTTTTCAAGTCTTTTAAATCCCACAATCTTTTTGCTGTTTCTTCCCATGTCTCCTCCTGCTTCTCCGGTCGCCCTTCCCGCCGACCCGCACAGCTTCGCCAGCGGCAGCCCGGTGCGAGTGCAACACCTGGCGCTCGACCTCACGGTTGACTTTGACAACCGTACCCTGGCTGGCAGTGCCACTTGGCAGTTGGCAAACCCCGAGGCCGGCAGTGAAGTGATACTCGATACACGGGACCTCGCCATCGAAGCCGTGGAGCGGCTGGACGCCGCCGGTAACGCAACGCCCGCCGACTTCTCCCTGGGCACCGCCAGCTCCACGCTGGGGCAGGCCCTGCACGTGTCCCTAGCTCCCGACACCACGGCTCTCCGCATTCACTACCGCACCGCTCCCACCGCGGCCGCTTTGCAGTGGCTGGCCCCTGCCCAAACGGCCGGTACCCAGCCCTTCCTCTTCACGCAATCGCAGGCCATCCTGGCGCGCACCTGGCTGCCCTGCCAAGACTCCCCGGGCATCCGCTTCACCTACGAAGCCAGCGTGCGCGTGCGCGCCCACCTGCTGGCCCTGATGAGCGCCGAAAACCCGCAGCAGCGGAATGACTCCGGCGAGTATCATTTCCGAATGAACCAACCCATCCCGGCCTACCTGATGGCGCTGGCGGTGGGCGACCTGGAGTTCGCTCAACTCAGCCACCGCACCGGCATCTACGCCGAGCCGGCTACGCTGCCCTTAGCCACCCACGAGTTTGTCGACCTGGAAAACATGGTGGCTGCTGCCGAGCAACTCTACGGTCCGTACCGTTGGGAGCAGTACGATTTGCTGGTGCTGCCCCCCAGCTTTCCCTTCGGAGGCATGGAAAACCCGCGATTAACATTTGTAACACCAACCATCCTAGCCGGTGACCGAAGCCTGACCAGTCTGGTGGCGCACGAGCTGGCCCACTCCTGGTCGGGCAACCTGGTTACAAATGGAACGTGGAATGATTTCTGGCTAAATGAGGGATTCACGGTGTATTTCGAACGGCGCATCATGGAACATTTGTATGGCCGCGAATATGCCGACATGCTTCAGGCGCTCGGGCGCGATGCCTTGCATCACACCATCGCAGAAATTGGAGCGAGCAGCCCCGACACCCACTTGCGCCTGCAGCTGGCCGGACGCGACCCCGACGAGGGCCTGACCGAAATTGCTTACGAGAAAGGTTGCTCTCTCCTGCTTGCACTGGAGGCGCTCGTAGGCCGGCCCCGGCTCGATGCCTTTATTAAGGAATACTTTGCCCGGTTCAGTTTTCAGGCGATGGACACGGCCACCTTCCTCAACTACCTCCGCTCCGAGCTGCTTGATAAGGAACCCGGGCTCGAAGAGCGCCTGCAGCTGAGAGATTGGGTCGACGGCCCCGGCCTGCCCGCCAATGCCCCGGCCGTTGCCTCGCACCGATTCGAAGCCGTGGACCAAGCACTGGCCCGGCTACAAAGCGGAACCTCCCCCGCCGAGCTCCAGCCCGGCACTTCCGAATGGAGCAGCCACGAGTGGGTACACTTCCTGCATGGCCTGCCGCCCACGCTGTCGGCTGAGCAGCTCAGCAACCTTGACGGTGTGTTTGAGTTCACCACTTCCGGCAACGCCGAAATTCTCACCGCCTGGTTTCCGCATACCTTGCGAGCCGGCTATGCAGCGGCCGACGCGGCACTCGAGAACTTTTTGCGGCACGTGGGCCGACGGAAATTTCTGGTGCCGCTGTACCGAGCCCTGCTGGCCACGCCCGATGGACCGGCCCGGGCCCGAAAAATTTACGCCGAAGCACGCCCCAACTATCACTCCGTGGCCACGGGCACCCTCGATGCGCTGGTGGTGTAAGACACAACCGGCCGTCAGGCCCGAACTTTGTGCGGGGCACTGCTCCGCCGGTCGCTGCGGCGGCCTTTGAAAAGAATTTCTCAGTAACGATAGATATCCGTTGAAAAGCATCATCCCACTTGGCAAGCTCATCGCCGTTGGCGGTAACGAAGACAAAGGCACCTACCCTAACCCCCGCACCCGCCGCAAGTACTACCTCAATTTTTTTGAGCTAGGCATCCTCAAGCGCATCGTGCTTGAAACCGGCAAGGCCGACCCTCGCATTGAAGTCATCACTACGGCTTCCATGATACCGCAAGAAGTTGGTCCTATATATATAGGTTCCTTCGCCATGCTCAATTGCCACAATGTGGGCATCATGGACATTCGCACGCCCGAAGACGCCCGCCAGCCCGAATGCCTGGAGCGCCTCATGGCCGCCGATGTCATCATGTTCTCGGGGGGCAACCAGTCGCGGCTGCGCGAAATGTTTGGCGATTCGGATTTTCTCGACCGCATGACCCAGCGCTACTACGCCGAGCCTCACTTCGTGATTGCCGGCACCAGCGCCGGGGCCATGGCCATGTCGCACACCATGATTCGGGGAGGCTCGGTGCCCGATGCCCTGCTGAAGGGCGCGGTTAAAATCGGCGTTGGTTTGAGCTTACTGCCAGCCGCCGTTATCGATTCGCACTTTGTCAAGCGCGGCCGCTTTGGTCGTCTCATCGAGTCGGTGGCGCTGCACCCCAAGCTTATTGGCATTGGCTTGGGCGAGGACACCGGCGTGCTCATTACCCAAGGCAATTTGGTAGAAACCATCGGCTCAAACTTGGTTGTCATCATGGATGGGCACACTATTCAGCACAACAACGCCGCCGCAGCAAAGAAAGGAACGGTGCTTTCCATCGAAAACGTGACCATGCACGTACTGGCCAAAGGCAACGTGTACGACATGCACGCCCGCAAATTCTACGTTAGCAAAGAAGCGCAAGCCGCGCACGCCCTTGCTCATGAGGCTGCCGTTCGCTCCACCGTGGCCTAAGTTATAATTCAAGCAAGCAGAACCATTGCCTGACATTGCAGCGAAAGCCCACTTATCTTTCCGTTAAGTGGGCTTTTTTGCGACCCTAACTCACGGCATTCGTACGCTACTTTCAAGCTCAGTTTTCCTAGGCCCCGGGCACTGTCCCAGTACTCCACTCCTATTATATAACTCCGTTTTCTTATGAACTACCGCAAGCTGGGTAAAACCGGATTTTCCGTTTCTGAAATTAGCCTGGGCACCTGGCAGGTGGGCGGCAAATGGGGCGAGCCCTTTAGCCACGCCAATGCCGACCAAATCCTGAACGCCGCGGCCGATGCCGGCATCAACTTCATCGACACCGCCGATGTGTACGGCGACGGCGAGAGCGAAAAGGCCGTGGGCCGGCTCGTCCGCTCCCGGTCTGAGCGCATTCATGTCGCCACCAAATGCGGCCGCCGCCTACAGCCCCACGTGGCTGATGCCTACCAACCGGCGGCCCTCCGCCAATTTGTGGAAGACAGCCTGCGCAACATGCAGCTCGAAACCCTCGACCTCGTGCAGCTGCACTGCCCGCCCACCGATGTTTACTACCGCCCCGAGATATTTGAGTTGTTCGACCGGCTGCGCGAGGAAGGCAAAATCCTGCACTTGGGCGTCAGCGTTGAAAAAGTGGAAGAGGGCCTGAAAGCCATCGAATTTCCCAACGTCACCACCGTGCAGCTCATATTTAATATGTTCCGCCAGCGCCCGCCGGAATTGCTTTTCAAAGAAGCGGCCCGCCGCGACATCGGCCTGATAGTGCGCGTGCCCCTGGCCAGCGGATTGCTGACGGGCAAGTTCTCGGCTCAAACCAGCTTCTCGGCCGACGACCACCGCCACTTCAACCGCAACGGCGAAGCCTTCGACAAAGGCGAAACCTTCTCGGGTGTGGACTACGCCAAGGGCCTGGAAGCAGTAGAAGAGCTAAAGGCTACTTTTCCCGAATATCCTCAACTGGCGGCCCTGGCGCTGCGGTGGGTATTGATGTTCGACGAAGTGAGCTGCGTTATTCCCGGGGCCTCCAGCCCCGAGCAGATTCTTTCGAACCTAAAAGCGGCTGAACTGCCGGCCCTTTCGCCCGAGCAACTACAGAAGGTGCGGGAGATTTATGACCGCAAAATCAAGCCGCAGGTACACCACATCTGGTAGCAGCAAACGACGGCTTAAAGCTGAAGCCAGTTCGCTATGCTGAGCGACGCCTCTGCCGTAGAACCTCACCCTGCCGGGCACGGCCCCGACCCCTCTCCAAAAAAGAGGATAGCCACGCCATAAGGCCGAAGTCAGTATCAGTTCAATAACAGAAAGCCCCACTGCTGGTAGCAGTGGGGCTTTCTGTTTCTAATTAATACATCAGGCTCCCCTCTCTTCTGGAGAGGGGGCCAGGGCCGTGCCCGGCAGGGTGAGGTTCTACGGCAGAGGCGTCGCTGCATCCGGTTGGAAGTTCTTTTTAAGAACTCAACTTAAAAGGGTATAGCTCAAGAGAACTTATAAATAGCTACCATCGCCCCGCCTCCTTCGGAGCGGCTGCCACGGTACATGCCTTCCGAGTTAAAAGGCAGTGTCACATTACCCGCCGCGTCGATGCCAATCAGGCCGCCTTCGCCGCCATCGGGGGCGAGCTTGTCGTGCACCACAATCCGGCAGGCCTCTTCTAAGGAAAGGTTTTTATACTCCATCAAACACGCGACATCGTAGGCAGCCACGGCGCGAATAAAGTACTCGCCATGCCCGGTGCAGCTGATGGCACAACGCGTATCGGCCCAGGTGCCGGCTCCGATAATGGGCGTGTCGCCGATGCGGGCGTAGCGCTTATTGGTCATGCCGCCAGTGCTGGTGGCCGCGGCCAGGTGCCCGTACACGTCGCGGGCCACGGCGCCCACCGTGCCCTTTTTCCAGTTGGGGTCGGCAATTACTGGGACTTCTGAAAACTTTTCGGGTTCATCCAGGGGTGCTGCTGCTGAATCTGTGTCCTGCGCTTGGCTATGGTCGAGGCGCATGCGGCCTTCGCGCAGGGCTTCCTGTAATTGGTCGTGGCGGTGTTGAGTGAAGAAGTATTCGGTGGGCTGCAACGGCAAGTCGTGCTCGCGGGCCAGTTCGTCGGCGCCGGGATAGGCCAGCAGCACATGCTCCGTTTTCTCCATCACGAGGCGGGCGGCGCGAATGGGATTTTGCACCTGCCGCACCCCGGCTACGGCCCCAGCCAAGCGGGTGTGCCCGGCCATGATTGCGGCGTCCATTTCGTGGTGCCCTTCGTGGGTGAACACTGCGCCGCGCCCGGCATTGAACAAGGGGCAGTCTTCGAGACTACGCACGGCCGCTTCCACACAATCGAGAGCCGAGGCACCGTCGCGAAGCAGGTCGTAACCGGTATTAAGGGCGGTTTCGAGGGCGGCGCGATACCGCATTTCGTCGGCGGGATTTAGGGAAGCGCGGGCAATGGTGCCGGCTCCTCCGTGGATTGCGAGAGCGAACATGAAGGAAGAAAATATTGAGAATTATGGCCTCAAAGGTAGTTGGCGGGAACGGGCAGTAGCCGGCTCGTGTTTTTTTTCGTAGGTTTGACCCTCAAGTTTTCTAATCCCCAAACACTTTACTTTTATGGCATACGACGTAACCGGCCGGCTGCACGAAATATTTGACGAACAGCAGGTAAGCGAGAAATTTCGCAAGCGTGAGTTCGTACTCGAGGTCCAGGACGGCCAGTATCCCGAGCATATTAAGTTCCAGATGGTCCAGGACAAAACCAGCCTCATCGACCCTTTCAAAATGGGCGATGAAGTGAAGGTTACCTTCAACCTGCGCGGCCGTGGCTTCAACAAAAACGGTCAGATGCTGTACTTTACCAACCTGGAAGCTTGGAAGATTGAGCCCGCCTCGGGTGGCAATGCCGGTGGCTTCGGTGGCGGTCAGCAGCAAGCGGCTCCCCGCCCGGCTGCTCAAAACCAGAACCCCACGTTGCGTGCCCAGCCTGTAGCTCCCATCGCCAGCGACGACGACAACGACCTGCCTTTCTAAGGCAGCTCCCCGGTCGGGCGACTAGCCTACCGAAATCAATTGCTGAAAATGCCGCTCCTGATTATCGGGGGCGGCATTTTTTATTGGCCGCCGTATAAGGCGCCATGGATTTATTTGAGCTGATTGCCCGCGGCGAAGGCGAGGAGTTGGAATTCAAACAGAAGACCACCCACCCACACCGAATTTCGCGCACCCTGGTATCGTTGGCCAACACCCGCGGCGGACTATTGCTGGTGGGGGTAGACGATGCCGGCCGCGTGATAGGCGTGCGCGATGCCGAGGAAGAGCTATTCGTGCTCCGCGAAGCCGCCCTGCACTACATCGAGCCGCCGCTCACCTCCCTCCGCTTCGAAGAACTGGAAGAGGAAGGCCGCACGGTGCTAATAGTGACCGTGCCCGAAAGCCGCAACAAACCCCACCGCGCCCAGGTAGCTCCCGAAGACTGGCGCGGCTACGTGCGCGTGGGCGATGCCAGCGTGCAAACCAGCGGCCTCACCGAGAAGCTTCTGGAACGCCAGCAGCCCGAAGCCCGCTTCGAAAAGCTTCCACTCAACCGCCAGGAGTTGGCCGTGCTCGACTACTTAAAAACCCACCCTCGCATCACGCTGCCGCAGTTTATGAAGTTGGTAAACTTTGGCAAGCGGCGGGCTTTCCAAACGCTAATAAAGCTGGTGCTGCACGGGTACATCCGCCACCACGACAAAGAGAAAGAGCCTTTTTATACCCTATGAGCCACGAATGTTGTAGTTGGCGCGATATGTTTGGGCTCGCCACTTAGAACCTATCCGAAAACACCTTCTCGACAAAAGAACGTCATGCTGAGCTTGTCGAAGCATCTCTACCGCCCAACTAATTGATTTTACTACTGTTGCAGTAGAGATGCTTCGACAAGCTCAGCATGACGTTCCATTTATTTTCGGATAGACTCTTAGCCATTAAAAAGGCAACTCAATTGAGTTGCCTTTTTAATGGTACCGGTGGTTCGCATTGCCTGTAAAATCTGTGCAACCTGCCTCATCCGATAAATCTATGGTTCAAACTACTCCTGCTTGCGAGCGCGAGCTACTTTCTTTTCCTCTTTTTCCAATTTCTTCTCCTTTAAGGATTTAACGGGCTCTTTCTTTTTCTCTTTACGGGCGTCTTGTGCTTTGGCCATGATTGAAAAGAAGTTTAAGTAGGGTCTAAGTTGGTGAGGATTTTAACGCGTGGCCCCGCCGGCGTGTTGTGCCCGGCGAAGGTAGAAACTTTGGCGAAATCCTACAGAACGGGCAGGTACCGCTCGCGGAGAATGTGGAGGTGGTGCAACTCGTGCCCGGGCACGATGAAGAGTAGCGCCCGCACCGTAGTGGGGCCGCCGTTTGCCGTGCCACGCCGGTCGAGCTGCTCGTCGGTGAAGCTGTCGAACAAGGCTTGAGTTGCGGCGCGGGTGGCGTCGTACTCAGCCAGCAGGCTGGCCATGGTGCGGGCATTGGCGCCGCTTTGCACAACATAATCGTCCTGGTCGAAACCGGGCAGGTCCTGGCTGTCGCCGCGCGAGAAACGCATGGCGCGGTAAGCAAAGATGCGCTCCGTATCTATCTGATGCTGCAGCATTTCTTTCAAGGTCCACTTGCCATCTGCGTAACCTTTTTCGCTTTGCGCTTCGCTCAGGTTTTGGAAGATGGCGTGAAACTCCTGCGCAATGCCCCGCAAGGCTTCCCGAGGGTCAGCGCCTTCGGGAATCTGGTTGATATAAGTCACGGCGTAGGGAAGGAAATCTCCTTCGGCAGGGCGAGCAATGGGCATGTGCGAGGGTGGGGTTGAAAGTGAATGGGCCATCAGGTCCGACGTGTGTGGCGCCAAATGACCAGGGGCACCAGGCAGCTCAAGCGGCACGTGGGCCGGTTCTTCAGCCGATGGCGCCGTGGCCGTGAGGATGGCCGGCGCCAAAGTAGGGTCGAGCTGCAGGCGAACGATAGGCAACGGGGCAGGCATCAGGGCAGCGCTTCCCTCCTGCCCAAAGGCCCACAGCAGGAAATCGTGCATGACGCGGCCCCAGGTATCAGGGTGGTGGTGGCCGCCTTCCACCTGCACGTAGCGCAGCGACTGTTGGGCATCGAAGCCCTTTTTTATCAGTTCTTCAATTAAGTCGAGGCAGTCCTCGATGGAGTCGATGACGCCGTTTTCGTTGCGGTCGCTGCGCTCGTCGAGGGTGCCACTTTGCAGCCAGAACCGATGATTCGGGTGCAGCTGGCCCGCTCGCACGAGGCTATGCATGATGCGGTCGGCGGGTGTGTAGCCTGCGCCCACTGCACGCTGCCGCCACCAAAAGGACCCCGAAAACACCCCAGCCCGTGCAAACACCTCGGGGTGGTGCCACACCAAATCAAAAGCCGACAACCCGCCGAGCGAAAAGCCCGCCATCACCACCTGCTCGGGGTCGGGCGAGGCCTGGTAGTGGGCTTGCGCGAATGGGAGCAGTTCTTCCAATACAAACCGCGAATAAGCCCCGGCCAGGCTACCCCGGCCGTTGTAGTCGGCGTGGGCGGCGGTGCCGTACTCCTGCACCCGCTGTTCGTTGGCGTGCATGGCCACCACCACAAAGGGCTGCACCGCGTGATGGGTATATAAATTATCGAGCGTGACCTGGAAATTCAGCCGCTCCAGGTCTTGCCCGTCGTTCAGATACAAAACGGGGTAGCTACTGCGGGCCTCGGCTTCGGCGGGAGGCAGCAGGATGCTCAGCTCCACGTCGCGCTCCAAGAAACTAGAAGCCAGGACCTCCCGGTGAAGCCGGGTACCGGCGGGAGACGCAAGTGAACTGAGGGTGTCGGGAAGCATAAAGACAAAGTAACGCAGACCGCGGGAGTTAGGCCCCATTCAGATTAAAATAGGCCAATTGTGGCTGGGCGGTTATTTTTTACTAGTTTGCCGTGCAGCTTTAAAATACACTTCCGTCCTCCTAGCCCCAAAACTGTGCACGAACAACACCGGCGATTTTACTCGCACCACCTCGGCCAAGACATCGACATGCTGGTATTCGGCACGTGGGGATATCCCGTCGTGATTTTCCCCACCTCCGGGGGCCACGATAACGAAGCACGTGACTTTAAGCTCATTGAAGCCGCCCGACCCTTGATTGAGGCCGGCCGCGTGAAGCTGTTTTGCATCGATAGCATCGACCGTTTTTCTTGGTATGCCAAGCACCTGGAGCCGGCCATCCGGGTGAAAAACCATGTGTTTTACGACCAGTTTCTGAGCGATGAACTGGTGCCGATGCTACAGCGGGAATGCAGCGTTGATAAGATTGGAGTAACTGGCTGCAGCTTTGGCGGATACCACGCGCTGAATTTTGCCCTCCGCCATCCCAACCAAGTAGCCCATGTATTTACGATGGGAGCCGCTTTCGACATCCGCCAGTTTTTGGACGGCTACCACGATGACAATGTGTACTATAATAATCCGCCCGAATACCTGCCCGGCGCTCAGAGCGAGCATTTCCAGTGGATGAACATCATTCTCGGCACGGCGGAGCACGACTTCTGCCGGCATTCAACCTTTAATATTTCTCAAATTCTGCACGATAAGGGCATTCGTCATACCTTGGACGTGAAGCCCCACGGCGACCACGACTGGCCGGTGTGGCGCGAGATGTTTCCGCAGTACCTGAATACGATTCAATAAATCTCTCAAAAAGTGATTCGGAGCGGAGCCAGAGCACTTTTCCCACCCCACTACTATATATGTAGTGACGCGGCAAGGTTGCTTCGGCTCCGCTTAGCATGACGCCCCGCTCTCCCTTCAAGCCCTTCTTTATTACCAAACACCAACTCAACCGCAATCATGAAAAAAATCGGCATCCTTTTCGGACAAGAAAATACTTTTCCCCAGGCATTTATCGACCGGGTTAATCAGAAAGCTCCGGCCGGCATCAGCGCCGAGTTCGTGAAAATCGACCAGGTGGAGCAGCACGTGGCCCCTGACTACGCTGTCATCATCGACCGCATTTCGCAGGACGTGCCTTTTTACCGAGCGTACTTGAAAAATGCCGCCCTGATGGGCACGGCTGTCATCAACAACCCATTTTGGTGGTCGGCTGACGAGAAGTTCTTCAACAACGCACTGGCCGTTCGTCTGGGTGTGCCCGTGCCCAAAACCCTGCTCCTGCCCAGCAAGGAGCGGCCTACTGATACCAGCGAGGGCAGCTTCCGCAACCTCTCGATGATGGATTGGGATGCAGCCTTCGAGCACATTGGCTTCCCCGCCTACATGAAGCCGCACTCCGGCGGTGGCTGGAAAAGCGTGTACAAGCTGAATTCGCCCGACGACTTTTTCCGTGCGTATGCCGAAACTGGCCAACTGGTGATGCTTTTCCAGGAATCTGTGGAATTCACCGATTATTTCCGCTGCTACTGCATCGGCGGCACCGAGGTGCTCATCATGCCCTACGAGCCCCGCAACGAGCCACACCTGCGCTACGCCACCGAGATGAAAACGACGGGCGAAGCCGGCGAGAAACTGCTCGCCACCATGAAGGACTACGTGCTGAAGTTGAATGCTGGCCTGGGCTATGACTTCAACACGGTAGAGTTTGCCGTGCGCGACGGCATTCCGCTGGCCATCGACTTTGGCAACCCCGCACCCGACGCCGACATCAACTCCGTGGGCGAGAAAAACTTTGAGTGGGTGGTGGAAGCTGCGGCCAACATGGCCATTGCCCGCGCCCAAGCCCAGAAGCCTGGCCAGGACAACCTGACCTGGGGCACCTTTGTGCACCCGCACCGCGCCAAGGGCACCGAAACCCACTTCACGGTAGCCGACGTGCCAACCCCAACTCCCAAGAAACAGGCAGCTCCTAAAGCCGCTGCTGCTGCTAAGCCCACTGCTGCCAAAGCAGCTGCGCCCAAAAAGGAAGCAGCCCCCAAAGCCGCCGCCAAAAAACCTGCGGCCAAAAAATCCGAATAAGCCTTAAAACCGCTTTGTATTGCTAATGGCCGGGCCCGGCGCGCGCTTACGCGCCGGGCTCTGGGGCCTACTCATTCCTCGTTTATACCACTCCACTTATGGCCATGCCCGTGTTTACCCTCGGCATCGAGGAAGAATTCCAAACCATTGACCCCGAAACCCGGGAACTGCGTTCGCACCTTTCGCAAATTGTGGAGGGAGGCCGAGTCACGCTCCAGGAGCAGGTGAAAGCCGAAATGCACCAGGCCGTGGTAGAGGTCGGCACCAATATTTGCCATAACATCGAAGAAGCCCGCACGGAGGTGTTTCACCTCCGGCGCCAGGTGATGGAGCTGGCCGACAAGCAGGGCTTAAAAATAGGCGCCGCCGGTACCCATCCTTTTTCGCGGTGGCAAGACCAACCCATCACGCCCGACGTTCGCTACGATAAGATTGTAGAAGAGCTGCAGGAAGCCGCCCGGTCCAACCTCGTTTTTGGCATGCACGTGCACGTGGGCATCGAAAACCGGGAAATTGGAGTGTACATGATGAATACGCTGCGGTATTTTCTGCCGCACTTGTTTGCGCTCAGCACCAACTCGCCCTTCTGGGAAGGCCGTGAAACGGGCTACAAGTCGTTTCGCACCAAGGTGTTTGAGCGATTTCCGCGCACGGGCATCCCGGGTTATTTCCACAGTGCCAGCGACTACGACGAGTTTCTGCAGCTGCTTATTAAGACCGGCTGCATCGACAACGGCAAAAAAATATGGTGGGACATTCGCCTCCACCCTTTTTTCGACACCATCGAGTACCGCATCTGCGATATGATGATGCGCGCCGACGAAACCGTGGCCGTGGCGGCTGTGATGCAAGCGTTGGTAGCAAAAATCTACAAGCTTAAGGCGCAGAACCTCAACTACCGCGTTTACCGTAGCGCCCTCATTAAGGAGAACAAATGGCGCGCTGCCCGCTACGGCCTCGACGGGCGCATGATAGATTTTGGCAAGCAGGAAGAAGTGCCCACCCGGCAGCTGATTTTGGAACTGCTGGACTTTGTCGACGACGTTGTTGACGATTTAGGTAGCCGTCATGAGGTAGAATACGTATTGAAGATGCTGGAGATGGGCACCGGCGCCGACCGCCAACTCAAAGTGTTCCGCGAAACCGGCGACCTGAGCAAAGTGGTTGATTACATTCTAAGCGAAACTGCCCACGGGCTGTAAGTCACTACGGACTGTAAATCAATTATATTTGTCTTCGCAACGCTCACCTAACCGGGGGCGTTGCTTCTTTTTTTGGCCGGGCTACTGCCGGGTTTTTATTTATATTCCGGTTCTTATCGGCTACTTACTTTGCTACACTATGGATGCTATTCGCATTGCCATTCTTGATATGTATAACAACGCGCCGAACGAAGGCATGCGCTGCATTCGGCAGCTTCTGAGCCGCAGCGCTGTAGAAAACGGGATTCCATTTGCCGTTGACACCTTTAATGTACGGGCCAGCAATGAGCTGCCTAGCCTAGACTACGACCTCTACATTTCGTCGGGTGGCCCTGGCAGCCCCCTCGAATCCGGCGAAGCCTGGGAGCCCCGCTACTTCGCATTTATTGATTCGTTGCTGGCCCATAATCAGGCTAATGAGCAAAAAAAACATTTGCTGCTTATTTGCCACTCGTTTCAATTGGTAAGCCGTCATTTGGGTGTGGGTGAAATCAGCCGGCGCAAGTCCACCTCGTTTGGGGTGCTGCCCGTGCACCTCACCCCCGCCGGCCTCAACGAACCCGTGCTGCACGGACTTCCCGAGCCGTTCTACATCGTGGATTCGCGCGATTACCAGCTCACCAACCTTAACTCGAGCCGTCTCGAAGAGCTGGGCGCCGAGGTTCTCTGCCTGGAAAAAGAGCGGCCGCACGTACCGCTGCCCCGCGCTGTGATGGCCATTCGCTTCACGCCCGAAGTCTTGGGCACTCAATTTCACCCCGAAGCCGATGGCGAAGGCATGCTCCGCTACATGCTCACCGACGAGCGCAAGCAGCAGGTAGTGAGCACCTACGGCGAAGATAAGTACGAGGAAATGGTGCACTTGCTTTCCGACCCCGACACTATTGAGCACACCGAGTCGGTTATCGTGCCTACTTTTCTGCGCCGTGCCCTGGCCCACATGGGTCAGCTCACCGCCGCCTAACCCGTCGCCGTTGCGGCTAACTTTTGCCTTATGATTCCTGAACACCGCCAGAGATTCAACGCCGCGTTCAGTCCGGCCACCTACCAGGAAATGCTGGCTGACATCGAACGCCAGCTGCCCGGCCAGCTCGATTTCCGGGTGGCCGAAACGCCGGTTTTTATACCGGCTGTGCTGCGCGACAAATTAATTGCCGCTGGCGAAAGCATCATCAAGGTAATTGAACAACCTAATTTCAAGGAATTAACGGAAGGTTCTATTCCCGCCCACCAGCGGGTGCCCCACGAAGACGAGCGCCCTGAGTTTTTAACCTTCGATTTTGCCGTATGCCGCGACGCAGCCGGCGAACTGGAGCCGCAGCTTATTGAAATGCAGGGGTTTCCTTCCCTGTATGCTTTTCAATCCTGGCTGCCAACTGTTTTTAAACAGCATTACCCCATTGCCGATATTGTCAGTCCCTTTCTGGATTCGGCTGATTACGAAGACTACCAGAAGCGAATGCGCCAATTCATTCTGGACGGCGAAACAGCAGAGCAGGTTATTTTACTCGAATTATTTCCTGAAAAGCAAAAGACCCGAATCGACTTTTTTCTATCAAAACAACTTTGGGGAATAGTTGCAATTTGCCTGACTAAAATACAGCGGCAAGGACGGGAATTATTTTACGAGAAAAATGGCGAGCTAATAAAGATAAAACGGATTTATAACCGCGTTATTTTTGATGAATTAGCCCGTTATTCAGAGCTGAATTTATCATTCAACTTAACTGAGGATGTTGATGTCACGTGGGTGGGACATCCTAATTGGTTTTTCCGAGTTAGCAAGTACACGTTGCCACTTCTGAGTGGCCCATTTGTGCCGCCAAGCTACTATTTGCACGAACTGTCGTCGTATCCTGAGGACCTGCACAACTACGTGCTAAAGCCATTGTTTTCCTTTGCCGGAGCCGGTGTGCGTCTGCATGTTACCGCTGCAGACCTAGACGCTTTGCCTGATAAGCAGAATTATTTATTGCAGCGCAAAGTATCCTACGAACCCGTAGTGCAATCGCCCGATGGCTTGGTTAAATGTGAAATTCGCCTGCTTTATATCTGGCCCACCGGCGAGGCCCGGCCACGGCTTCTCACAGGCCTCAGCCGCCTGAGCCGCGGCGAAATGATAGGCGTCGATTTTAATAAGGACAAAGACTGGGTAGGCGGTACCACGCCACTGTTTGAGAAATAAGCCTCGTGCAAACCTTTACTTAGTGCCCTTTTGGAAAACAACGTGGTGTGAAGGTTCCTCGTAAAGGCAAACCTATCACCCCATACCCTTCTTTTATGTCTTCTTTGTCCGAAATGGGCCTCCGGCTCTCAAAAAATGCCCTTTTTAGTGTATTCATTGGCCGCTCAACCAAATTACTAGGCCGGCCCTTCAAGGTTATTACCACCCTGAACGAAGTAGCTGAGAAGCTGGCTGATAAAAAAAGCACTGATAACAAGTTTCAGCAGCTTTTTAAGACGGCTCTGACCTTGGTTCGCATGGTGAAGAACTACATCAACGGCAGCTACCGCGAGGTATCAACCAGCACTGTTGTTACCGGGTTTGCGGTGCTGCTCTATGTACTCTCTCCCATTGACTTAATTCCGGATTTCATTCCAGTAGTCGGCTTTCTTGATGACTTGAGCTTAATCAGCTGGTTTGCGGGCAAATTCCAGGATGAGATTGTTCGCTTCAAGGAATGGGAGAAAACAAGCCAAGGTACAGCAGCCACCACCTCCGGCACAACGGCAACCCCAGATTTGATAGCCATGCCAGCTTTGGGCGATACTACCCAACCCAGCGTAGCCGAGCTTGGCCATTCCTAAACCTTGCTAAGCTGAGATTTATCAGCTCAACATCAAGCCCCTGAAAAAAGCCCTGGCTAACGCTGGGGCTTTTTCATTATTCAAAGTTTTCATTCACCTGTATAGCCCTTAGTACGCCGGCTCCGCCAGTCAGCAAACGCAGCGGTGTCGGTTGAAGATTATGCCTCACAAAAAATAGGCCTTGCGACCATTCTGGCGCTAACTTTCGGACACTTAATGGCGTTAGGGTGCCAACCCTGTCGATTTGCTTTTATGCCTACGTTTGTCGTTTCTCTCCGCCTACCCGATGACTTTGATGAGGAGTTCATTGCTCTTATTCCGAGTCATCGTGATTTTATTAACCGCATGCTAAACGAAAAGATAGTGGAAGTCTACGCCATTAGCGGCGACCGGAGCCGGGGCTGGGTCACCATCAACGGCGACGATGTAGCGGCCGTGCAAGCCGTGGTGGAACAGTTTCCGCTTTACCGTTACTTTCAAGGCGTGGAGATTGATGAGTTATTCATATTTGATAGCACTGCTTCCCGCTTTCCTAACATTAGCTTAAACTAACCAACTTACTGCCTGCCAATTATCAGGCATCATTCACTTTCTTCGATAACACCTTTTATGGTAGCGTTGCTAGCTCCTCATCGTCTGTTTGCACGTAAAATATTACCCTTGGCTGCTTTAAGTTTGGTTGCGGCCACGGCCCCTACCGCACTACCGCCCACCACTGAGCAATTGACTTCGCGCATGAGCGCGGCTATTGAGAATCTGAAAACGTTGCGTTGCACGGTAAAAGCGCATGAGCGGGTTGACGGCAACATCAATCAGGCGCGTAGCATTATGAAGCTCACCTACAAACCCTTGCGCATTTACATTAAGAATCATAAAGGAGTTGAAGTGTTGTGGCTGGCTGGCCAAAACAACGGCGATGCCTGGGTATACCCGGCCAGTTTCCCTTACGTAACCCTAAGCCTGGACCCTAAAGGCAAACTCATGCGTGGCAGCCAGCATCACACAGCTCTTCAGGCTGGTTTTGGCACTATATCCGACTTATTACGCACCACTCCTCTGCGCCAGGATAACTCCTTTAGCCGCTCGTTTCGCTACACCGGCGATACCCTCTTGTTGGGCCGCACCAGCCACGTGCTTCGCTCCGACTACCCGCAATTTCGTTACGTAAGCTATAAGGCAGGGAAAAATGAAACCATAAGCACTGTCGCAGAACGCTTTGGTTGCGGTGAATTCCGTGTTATTGAACGCAACGGCCTTACAATTGAAGAGAAAATACCCGAGGGCAAGGTATTGCTGGTGCCAAACTCCTACGGCCGCCGAACCACGGTCTGCATCGACCCGAAAACGTTCCTGCCCACCATGGTGCAGGTAGACGACGACAAGGGCTTATTTGAAAAATTTGAATTCAGCGACGTCATAGCCAATCAACCAATCCCGCTTGAGGAATTCACTAAAGAGCACAAGGGCTATAAACTATAATTATTGTTTACTGTCGGCAGATAATGATTAATTGGAGTCAGATTAAATATTTGTTTTGACTCAGAATTAATAATAGTGCAAACAAAAGGCCGTTTAAGTAAGCGGCCTTTTGTTTGCACTATTATTAATTAGTTCCTTAATATGCATTGATGGTTTAGCGGCGCATGGTTTTCTCAATCTGGTCCCACATATCGGGTGTAAGCATTTCCAGCTTGTTAAACTCTCCGGCGCCGTTCAGCCACTCGCCACCATCGATTGTTACCACCTCGCCGTTGACATAGGAGGAGAAATCAGAAACTAAATACGCCGCCAGGTTGGCCAACTCCTGGTATTGGCCCACCCGCTTGAGCGGGACGCTGGCAGCAGGGTCGAGCTTGCTAGCCAGGGGCTCGGGGAAAAGGCGGCTCCAGGCTCCTTCAGTGGGGAATGGCCCAGGCGCAATGGCATTGGAACGAATGCCGTATTTGGCCCATTCCACCGCCAGCGAGCGGGTCATGGCCAGCACACCCGCCTTTGCCGCTGCCGAGGGCACTACAAAAGCGGAGCCAACCGAGGCGTAGGTGGTGACAATGTTGAGAATGGTACCGGGCTTCTGGTCGGCAATCCAGCGCTTGCCCACCGCGAGGGTGCAGTTGTAAGAGCCGCGTAGCACTATGTCGACAATCACATCAAACGCTTTGTGGGAGAGTCGTTCCGTGGGACTGATAAAATTACCGGCCGCATTGTTTAGCAGCACATCCACGCCCCCAAACTCCTGAACGGTGTGGTCCAGCATGGCCTCTACCTCGTCGTATTTGCGCACGTCGCAGGCAATGGCCAACACTTTGCCGCCAGTTTGCTCGCGTAGTTCCTCCGCGGTTTTTTCCAACACTTCCAGTTTGCGGCTGGTTATAGTCACGTTGGCGCCGAGCTGCAGGAAGTAGGTGGTCATGGCGCGGCCAAGGCCGGTGCCGCCGCCGGTCACGATGATGGTTTTGCCGGCCAAAGCGTTGTCGCGCAGCATGGGTTGAGTGTAGGGAGTGTTCATGCAAAAACAAGTGTAGGGTGGGATTAGCGGCTCAGTCCGCACCCCGAAGGTACAAGACTGCGGGGTCGAATATTTCCTCGCTCACTGCCGCGCACAGCAGCAACAAATTTCTCGGTTAAATATAGTGGTAAGCATTTTTTTCGCACCTTCGTGTTTAGCAAAAGATAAATTCCTTTATTTTCATGAATAGTTCCAGTTTTGGGAGCTCCACGAGCACAGCATCGGGAGCGGATGCCCCATCTGTTTTAGTGCTTGGGTGCGGGTGGCTGGGCATGTCCCTAGCCCGGTCTTTGGCCGCTTCGAAGTACCGTGTGCTGGGCACCACCACCACTCCCGAACAAATTCCGACCATGGAAGCTGCCGGCATTGAGTCGCACCTGTTTCGGCTCGGCTCCGATTTCGGCGCTCCTGCCGAAACCTTGCTGCATCGCCTGCTCCAGGCTGCCGATGTGCTGGTGCTGAATGTGCCTCCACGCGCTTCCTCGGCTGGGGCCTACCCGGCGTTGCTGCGGCCAGTGCACCGGGCAGTAGCCGCAGCAGGCACAAAGCATGTGATATTCGTAAGTTCCACCAGTGTGTACCCCGATGAGCCCCGGACCATGCGAGAGAGCGACGCCCTGAGCACCCGCGATGCGGCATCCGATGTGCTGCGTGCCGAAGGACACTTTGTACCACGCTATGGCCAGTGGAAAAGCACGGTGGTACGTCTGGGAGGCCTTATTGGACCCGACCGGGCACCCGGCCGCTTCCTGGCCGGCCGTCGCGACCTGGCCAATGGCAATGCCCCGGTCAACCTGCTCCACTTGACCGATGCAGTGGGCGTGTTAACGGCTATTATCAAGCACGATGCCTGGGGGCACACGTTCAACGTGTGTGCAGCGCAGCACCCGCCACGGCGCGACTTTTACCCCGCCGCCGCGCAGTATCTGAAGTTGGAGTCACCAAGCTTCAAGGAGGAAGAAGGCCGGAGTGGAAAAATTGTCGACAGTAGCCTAGTGCGCAGCATCTTACCGTACGAGTTTCAGCACGACGACGTACTGATGGCTTTGGAGCACTGCTAAGAATCTGTAGGAGGCCGCGAAATACTCATCAGCACGTTGTAGAGGCGCATATACTTACGTCTGATCATAGAACATGTACAAGCGGCTCGGAACACCAGACGCGAGTAGGGGCTCCTACAACGGACGCCTTTTCATCGGGGCCTGCCGATGCAGCCGTACCTTTGCATAGTGAATATTGACACAGCCAAACCCCTGGTAGCCGTGCTTGGCGGCGGTGCAGCCGGTTTTTTCGGCGCAATTGCTTGTGCCGAAGCCAACCCTGCTCTCCAAGTTGTATTATTAGAAAAGACGGGCAAGCTGCTGGGCAAGGTCCGGATTTCGGGTGGCGGACGCTGCAACGTGACCCATGCCTGCGAAACGCCGGCGCAATTGGTCGCGCATTACCCTCGGGGTAGCAAACAGCTCAAAACGGCTTTCCAGCAGTTTGGCGTAGCCGAAACCGTGGCATGGTTTGCAAAACGGGGCGTGCAACTCAAGACAGAAGCCGATGGCCGCATGTTTCCCACCACCGATTCGAGCGAAACCATTGCCCAGGCCCTGGAACAGGCTGCCCGCCAGGCAGGGGTCCGTATCTACCTCAATACTGGCGTCGACGAAGTTAGGCCCCTGCCCAACGGCGGCTTCGACTTGCAGCTCAGCGGCAGTGGAGCCGCCCAACTCGGCGGCTCCATCCGGGCGTCGCGGGTGCTGATTGCCAGCGGCGGCAACCCGAAAAGCGCCAACTACGACTGGCTGCGGGCCCTGGGCCACACCGTTGCGGAACCGGTGCCCTCGCTGTTTACCTTCAACGTTCCTAACTCGCCCCTGAACGAGCTCATGGGCGTGAGTGTGCCCCAGGCCCGCGTGGTGCTGGCCGGCGAAAAACTGCAATACGAAGGCCCGCTGCTCGTGACCCACTGGGGCGTGAGCGGGCCGGCTGTGCTCAAGCTCTCGGCCTGGGGTGCCCGACGGCTCAATGAGTTAGGCTACATGGGCACGGCGCTGGTAAATTGGATTCCTGCCTTTACTGAAGAAACGCTGCGGCCCTGGCTGCAGCAGTTTCGGCAGGAAAACGGCAAGAAAACTGTGGCCGCCAACCCCCAGTTTGGTTTGCCCCAACGCCTCTGGCGCAACCTAACCGAACAAGCCGGCATTGGAGCCGATACGCGCTGGAGTGACCTGCCCGCCAAGGCGCAAAACCGTTTGCTGGAGCTATTGCTTCGCTCTCCGCTGGCCGTGCGCGGCAAAACCACTTATAAGGAGGAATTTGTGACATGCGGCGGCATTTCACTGGATGAGGTTGACCTGAAAACCATGCAGAGCCGCCGGGTGCCAGGCTTGTTTTTCGCCGGCGAGGTGCTGGACATCGACGGTATTACGGGTGGCTTCAACTTTCAAGCAGCTTGGACTACTGGCTTCCTTGCTGGCCGCACCCTCGCCGCACCTGGAGCAGCCGGGGTGTAACCTTCGCTGCGGGCGGGGAGTAAGCAAGGAAGTAAATCTTTCACTTTACTTATCCCCTTTCCAATGGAAGCCAAAGCCACCCAAGCCCTGCTCAACGAATTGGTTGAAACTCTCAAAGATGGCCAAAAAGGCTACGCCGACGCCATGACCGACGTTGATGACGCGCGCTTGAAAGACACCTTTAAAAATTACTCAGCTCAGCGGTCTGAATACATCACCGAAATCGAGGACCAGATGTTCAAGCTGAACCTCAAGCCCGACGAAAGTGGGTCGGTAACTGCCACGGTGCACCGCGCCTGGATTGATCTGAAAGCTGCTCTGACCAGCAAAAACAACAATGCCGTTTTGAACGAGTGCGAGCGCGGCGAAGAATATGCCGTGAAAGCCTACCAAACGGCTTTAAAAGCTCAGGACTTGCCCTCCCCGATTAAGTCGGTGATTGAAAAGCAATACCAGGGTGTTCAAGAAGCGCTCAACACCATCAAGTCGTTGAAAACTGCTTAGTCACACACAAAAAACAAACCTTCTGTGTGCCTAAAACAAAGAAGCCGCTCAATTTGAGCGGCTTCTTTGTTTTTAACCTAACATATTTTCACGTTACAACTCACTTCAGCTGGATAATCCAGAGTCACCTACATAAATAAGGTCTACTCGTCGAAGCTTTCGTTGCGGGGCGCACGGGGTGTGCGGGGCGTATCGTATTCGCGGGGAGTGCCGTAGCTTGGCTTGTTGCCATAGCTGGGCTTGTCGCCGTAGCTGCCTTTGTTGGCGCCGTAGCTGGGCTTGTTGCCGTAGCCGCTACCGCCTTCGCGGTTGCCGTAGGCGGGCTTGCTGCCGTAGCTGGGGCGGTCACCACCATCGCGGTTGCCTTTGTACCCACCGCCGTAGCCACCTTCGCGGCGCTCGCCACCGCCGTAGCTGCTGCCACCGCGGTTGCCGCCTTTGTAGCCGCCTTCACGACGCTCGCCGCCGCTGAATGGACGACGCTCGCGGTCGCCACCGAAGCCGCCGGGACCACCACCCGAACCACCGGTCCGGCTGAAGCCTTCTTCTTTAGCCGCACCTTCTTGAACCGGAGTGGCAATGCTGAAGCTAACGGGCGTGCCCTGAATGCTGGTACGGCCCAGCTTGCCTACAATCTCGTCGGCAAATTCCGACGGTACTTCAACAAAGCTGAACTTGTCGTAGAGGGCGATATCGCCCACTTTGGCACCGGTCAGATTGCTCGACTCGGCAATCAGGTCCACGATGTCGCGGGGATGAATCCGGTCTTTCTTGCCCATGGTCACGAACAGGCGGGTATAGCCCGGACGGGCCGTACCGGCTGCTTTGCTGGCGTCGAGGCTCTGCTGAGCACTCTTGTCCTCCTTCATGGTCATCTTCAACAGCGCGGCTGCGATGTCGAGCGAAGTAATTTCTTCGCCCTGGTCGAGCAGACGCTGCACGCGGCCTACGTACTTATCAAGGTTACCTTTTTCGATAATTTCCTTGATTTGATTCAGGAACAGCGTGGTTTTCACCTCCGATACGTCGGCAAACGACGGTACCTGCTCCAACTTAATCTGAGCCTTGGTGAAGCGCATGATGTCGCGCAGCTTATAGATGTCGCGGCCGCTCACAAACGTGAAGGCTTTGCCTGACTTGCCAGCGCGGCCCGTGCGGCCGATGCGGTGCACGTAGTATTCTTCGTCAGCGGGCAGGTCGTAGTTTACCACGGCCTCCACGTTGTCCACGTCGATGCCACGGGCGGCTACGTCGGTAGCTACCAGTACTTCGATAGTGGTTTTGCGGAACTTGTCGAGGGTATTCTGACGCTGCTGCTGACCCATGTCGCCGTGCAGGCCTTCGGCGAAATAGCCTTTGGCTTGCAAGTCAGACACGATTTCGTCCACCATGCGCTTGGTGTTGGCGAAAACGATGGTCGACTTCAGGTTGTACATGTCGAGCAAACGGGTCAGCACGTCCTTTTTCTGAGGACCGCGCACCTCGAAGTAGCTCTGCTCGATGTTGGTCACCGTCATGGTCTGGTGATTCACCTTCACTACCTGCGGGTCGCGCTGGTACTTCTTGGTGAGCTCCATGATGGGCTTGCTCATCGTGGCCGAGAAGAACACCGTCTGGCGCTCCTTTGGCATCTTACTCAGGATGAACTCGATGTCGTCGCGGAAGCCCATGTCGAGCATTTCGTCAGCTTCATCCAGGATGATTTTGGTGGTGTTCTCCAGCTTCAGGGTACCACGCTCAATGTGGTCCATGATGCGGCCGGGGGTACCGATAACAATCTGAACACCACGCTCCAGGGCGCGGAGCTGACGGTCGTAGGGGCTGCCACCATAAATGGGCACCACCATCAAACCGCGCTTGTATTTGCCCAGCTTCTGGATTTCGCCTGACACCTGCACCGCGAGTTCGCGGGTGGGGCAGAGCACCAGTACTTGTACGTCGCGGCTTTCGGCATCCACACCATCAATGGCGGGAATGGAGAAAGCGGCGGTTTTGCCGGTACCCGTCTGGGCCTGGCCGATAACGTCTTTGCCCGCAAGCAGCACGGGGATAGCAGCAGCCTGAATGGCTGAAGCTTCTTCGTAGCCCATCTCGGTAATGGCGCGTTGTACTTCCTCAGAGAGGTTCAGTTCGTCAAAACGAACTACAATTTTTTCAGCTTCCATGAATGTGGAATTGGTAAAGGGGTAAGAGACTCGCTCCGAAAACAGCCGTACTCAGCGACGTTTCCCCTCCTTCTACCTTGTCACAATCAGGCGGGAAAAACAACCAAAAAACTATGCGGCCAATGCGTCATTGCCTCTCTCAGGCTTGCGCGGACTTAGGGCCGTCCTCAAATGCGGGTGCAAAGGTAGGGTTTTTAAACCGCAATAGCTAAGGTGTACTGGAAATGAATTCGGAAAGCAAATCACCGAAGCAGACATAATGCCTCAGGGTGAGTGCACTTAAGAATATTGAAGGGGAAATAATTCCATCGCTAAATATGCTTGAAGGGCCCGTAATCGAAGGAATTACGCTGGCTTAAGCTCTTAGGTTCTAATATTCAGGACCTCACCAAAAGAAATACACCCTTATGGCAAGAGACTATTCTAAAAAATAAATGGAACGTCATGCTGAACTCTTGTCGAAGCATCTCTACCGCTTCGTTGCAGCAATTGAGTTAGTTACGCGGTAGAGATGCTTCGACAAGCTCAGCATGACGCCCTTTTTGCTAAGCAAGTGTTTTTCAGACGGGCTCTAGGCACAAAAAAAGCCCACCAAAGGCGGGCTTTCTTATTACAAAGTCAGGGCAGGACTAAACCAGCGATACTTTAACAGCGTTCGGGCCTTTTTTGCCTTGGGCTACTTCAAATTGAACTTTGTCGTTTTCGCGAATCGAGCTTACTTGCAGGTCGCTGATGTGAACGAAAATGTCTTCGCCAGTTTCGTCGTTTTTGATGAAACCAAAGCCTTTGGTCTCATTAAAGAATTTTACCGTTCCGGTGGGCATGGTGGTTGTGTTGTGGTTTCCCTAAGCTTTTGGGCCACCGTGGCTTGGTTTCTTAGGTTGCGTCAAAGATAGGCAGAAATTCCAAATCACCAAGTCGATAGCTATTTTTTTAAATCGGTACCGACCTTTGCTGCTCCTCTCTTTTCCTTTAGGTATGTCAGACGTTCCCGCCAATAGTTTCTCTCATGAATTTCAAGTACCAGCGAGTGCCATTGATGCCTTGGGGCACGCCAACAATGTAGAATACGTGCGCTGGGTGCAGGACGTATCCGGGGCACATTGGTATACCATCTGCCCGGCTGAGAAACACGACGCTTACATATGGGTAGTGCGCGAACACCGCATTCGCTATAAGCAGTCGGCCTTTGCCGATGAAACCCTTCGGGCCACAACTTGGGTTGGCGAGACCAGTGGGGCTACCTCGTTACGCTTAACTACTATTACTCGCGTTGCTGATGATGTATTGCTATGCGAGGCAGAAACTACCTGGGTGTTGCTGGACCCCAAGAGCGGCCGGCCGGTGCGGGTGACGCCAGAGATGGTGGAGTGGCTGAGACCAAGCTAAAGTTCAGCCAAGCTTTACGCTATTGAGAATAACTGTTTACGCATGTCCATCCACCTGCTGCTACTGTTGCGCCTAGCATTGCTTCCTTCTTTCCAGAACGTCATTACCGATGGTTATTCAGGAGAGTGGAAAGTCGTTGGTGTAAAGAATACAATGTTGATGATAGGCACGGTAAAGAACATTCATAAAAATTTTAGTAGAGTCAAGCGGCACTACATGAGTAGTAATTTTATCATTAATGAAAATTTATTGGAGTTTCCAGAAAAGCTCGTTGAGAGGGATGGTTATAGTCGAACTTCAAATTTGGTAGGACAAGCCCATTTTAGAAAAGCCGCTGACAACGATGCTATGAAACGATGGCCTGGTGATGAATTGGAATGTGATTCCCAATCAGGAAACACATGTTTGGTAGGCAATTCGTTTATGGCACTGCTTGGAAATTCATCTAACACCTTAAGGGTATTTAAATACCAAAGTGATAGGCCCAAGAATTTCGTAGCGAGATTATGTATTATTAACGATAACCTCGTTGGGTTATTATTAGATAATTCGCAAATATTATTGATTCTGAAACGTATTTAATAAAAATATTCGGTGCCTGCTTCCTTCCGCATTTATTCCTCTTCTGCCGGCTCTGGCAAGACGTATCAGCTTACCAAAGAATACCTCGTGCTGGCACTGGGAGCGGATGACCCCTCCTACTTTAAACGAATTCTCGCCATCACGTTTACCAACGATGCGGCCGGGGAAATGAAGGAGCGGATTGTAGGAGCATTGCGGCGGTTTGCGTATCCAGAACCCGGCAAGGTTGATGGATTGCTGGCCGAGGTAGCAGCCGAATTGGGTGCTAGCAGGCGCTTGCCACCGCACGCCCGCACGCCCGAGGAACAGCAGCGGGAAGTGCAGCGACGCGCCACCGAAACGTTCCGGTTGGTGCTGTACCATTACGCCGACTTTGCGGTTAGTACGATTGACTCATTCGTGCAGCGTATTGTGACGGCGTTTACGCGGGAGTTGGGCCTGCCAGCCACGTTCGAAGTGGAGCTTGATACTGATAGCGTGCTGCAAAGCGCCGTGGCCACGCTACTCGACAAGGTGAACCGCGACCCCAATACCAAGCTGCTGTCGCAGACCCTTGCGGAATATGCCCTGGGTCAGGCCGAGGAAGGCAAAAGCTGGAGCCGCCTGCCCGAGGAATTGGCGACTTTTGGCAAGGTGCTATTTAATGAAACGGTACAGGAAGCGGTGGCACAGTTGGGCAAATTATCACTGGCTGACTTCCGGCGGCTGGACCGCGAAATCAGGGCGCGGCGCACAGAGATTGAAACTGCCTTTGCCCAGACGCAGGAGCTGGGAGCGGCCCTGCTGGCCGATGCGAACGTGAGCGTGGATGATTTGTACTACGGCAAAACCGGCATCGGCCAGTACGTGCAAAAGGGCGTGGCCTTGCTGCAGCCCGATGCCGGCCCGAACAGTTACGTGCGCAAAACGCTGGAAGAGGATAAATGGTACGGCGGGAAGATTAAATCGCCGGCTGACAAAGCGCGTGTGGATTTGGTGCGTGAGCCGCTCAGCCAATTGGTAGCGACATTGGATGAATTGCGCACGAAGTATTTGCCCAACTACGGTTTGCTGGCGGCCATGCAGCCGTATTTATTTCATGCTTCGTTGCTGAGCGAATTAAATAAGATTGTGGAGCAAATCAGCATGGAGCGCAACGTGGTGCTCATTTCTGAATTCAACCGGCGCATTGCCAGCATTGTGCTCACGGAGCCGGTGCCGTTTTTATATGAGCGGCTTGGCGAGCGGTACGAGCATATTCTAATTGACGAATTCCAGGACACCTCCGTGCTGCAGTGGAACAACCTGCTACCACTGGTAGAAAACACCCTGGCCAATGGTCATTCCAGCTTGGCGGTGGGCGATGCCAAGCAGGCCATTTACCGCTGGCGCGGGGGCGAGATGGAACAGATTCTGCGCCTGCACCAGGGCAACACCGAGGCATTGGTAGCCAAAGCCAAGGAAGAGGAAATGCGCGAGCTGCTGCGGCACCGCTACGAGTCGTTTAATGGCAAGCTGGAAGCCAAAGCGCTGCAGGTTAACTACCGCTCGGCGCGGGAGATTGTCGACTTCAACAACACGTTTTTTGAGGCTGTGAGCCAGCGGCACGCGGCGCTGGGACTGGTAGGCGGCATATACGACCATGCTTTTGGCCAGCAGGTGCCGCAGTCGCTGAGCGAGGCACAGCAGGGCCACGTGGAACTGCTCTTTACCCAGAAAGACGCCCCCGCCATGCGCTACGACGCCAGCGCGGGCGCCTACACCAACGAGCCCCTGCCCGGCCACGTGCCCGAGGCAGTGCTGACTTACGACGAAAGCACTTGCTACCTGACGCTGCAGCTGGTGGAGCAGGCCCTACGCGACGGCTACTCCCTTAGTGACATTTCGGTGCTGTGCCGCACGCGCTACGCCAGCAAGATTATAGCCAAGTTCCTGAAAGAGCGGGGCTATCCCATTATCTCAGCCGACTCGCTGGCGCTGGAATTTGCGGAGGTGGTGAACCTGCTCGTGGGCATTCTGCGAGTGCTACACCAGCCGGCCGATACGCTGGCCCGCGCCGAAGCCCTGCTACTGGTAGACAAAGTGGTACGGGGCCTCGCTCCTACTCCGACCCGCGCCCGGCACATTGCCCAAATCGCGAATGAGCACCACGGGAAGCCATTTTTTGACGAGCTGCGGGCCCTGGGTTTCGATGTGCGGGAAGACGAAACCGGCAACCTGGGGCTTTATGAATTGGCCGAGCGGCTGTTGAACTTGTTTGGCTTGCTGGGCCGCAATGGCGAGAGCGATTACCTGTTCCGGTTTCTTGATTTAACGCTGGAGTACAGCTTGAAATTTGGCAATAACCTAGGCAACTTCCTTACGCATTGGGAGGAGCGCAAGGGCCGCATCAGCATCAATGCTCCGGGCGGGCGCGAGGCCATCACCATCACCACGGTGCACAAGGCCAAGGGCCTGGCATATGGGGTGGTAATTGTTCCCTTTGCCGACTGGAGCCTGGAACCCCACCGTGGCACCTTGCTCTGGGGCCACCTGGAAGCGCACGAGAAGCCCCTGGAAGCCATGCCGGAAGTAGCAGTGGTCAGCCTGAGCAAAGGCATTCAGCAAACGGCACTGGCCCCGCAGTACGATGAGGAACGAGAAAAAACCTTCCTGGAAGGGCTGAACACCTTATATGTAGCGTTTACCAGGCCACGCCACCGGCTGTATGTTATCAGCAAGCGGCCGGATGAAAAAAAGAGTACCAAAGCTTCGGAAGACACAGAAGCAAGCGCACCCACCACGGCGGCGCGCAACGTGGCCGACCTTCTGCACGGCTACCTGCTTGGCCGCGGGGAATGGCAGGAAGACCAGGTTTCTTTCGTTATTTCCAAAGGCTCTTTAGCTGCCGCTAAGAAAGCTAACAGCCATCAGCCAACTGCTAACAGCTTCGACCTTACCAACCTAGCCGCCGCGCCCTGGGAAGACCGGCTCAAGCTGCGTCGGCACGCCACCACACTGTTTGATTTTGACGAGCAGCAGGCCCAGGGCGAGTGGAACCGCAAGCTGCACTACGCCCTGCGGCGCCTGCTGGCCGCCACTGATGTGGGCCGGGTAGCCAGCCAGCTCGTGGCCGAAGGCATACTGGGCGCCCGCGAACGGCCCGCGCTGGTCGAGAGCCTGGAAAAGCTGGTGACCGACCCTCGCCTGGCTCCCTACTTCGCCCCGCACCTGAGCGTGGAAACCGAACGCGAAATTCTGGTGGGCGGCGTGAAGCTGCGCGACTACAAACCCGACCGCGTGGTGCTTGACCCTTCTCTGGAAGAGCACAACCGCATTGGTGGGCGGGTTACGCTCCTGGATTTCCGGCTGCCCCCGCCGCAGGAGAAACATAAGCGCCTGCTGCGCAACTATGCCACGCTGTTTGAGCAGCTGGGCTATGCAGAGGTGCGCGGAGTGATTTATTACTTTGGCTCTGGCGAAGTAGTGGAGGTATAGCCGCAAAAGCGTTGCCTCGCTTCGGAAGCAGCGACTGATAAATAATAGCAGTGCTTGGGGCGGCCCTGCCGAACTTTGCCCCATGCACACCCTCGAACAACTGCGCGCCGGCGAGCTGGCTGGCCTCCAACGGCTCGATTTGGCCGCTGGCCTGACTGAATTTCCCCGCGAGATTTTTGACTTAGCCGACTCCCTGGAGGTACTCAACCTTTCGGGCAATGCCCTTTCTGCCCTGCCCGACGACCTGGGGCGGCTGCACAAGCTGCGGGTGATTTTTTGTTCCGACAACCGCTTCACGGCGGTGCCCGCGGTGCTGGGGCAGTGTTCAAAGCTGAGCATGGTGGGCTTCAAGGCCAATCAGATTTGCACGTTACCTGCGGCGGCACTCACCCCGGCGTTGCGCTGGCTGATTCTGACCGACAACCAGTTAAGCGAACTACCTGCCGAGATAGGCACCTGCACGCAGCTACAAAAGCTGATGCTGGCCGGCAACCAGTTGCGCGAGCTACCCGAGCAATTGGCGGCGTGCATCAACCTGGAACTGCTGCGCATAGCCGCTAACCAGCTAACGGAGTTGC
The DNA here is from genome assembly GCF_049896385.1 of Hymenobacter sp. B1770. Lineage (NCBI taxonomy): Bacteria > Pseudomonadati > Bacteroidota > Cytophagia > Cytophagales > Hymenobacteraceae > Hymenobacter > Hymenobacter sp. B1770. The sequence continues at coordinate 65,968 of NZ_JAFCUF010000002.1, read as the reverse complement.
CGCCTTGGTTGCTGGCCATGCCTCGGCTGGCATGGCTGGCATATGCTGGCAATCCGTTTGGCGAGCAGGCCGAGGCGGCTGCGACGGCAAGTCACCCGATTGCCACCATCGAGTGGGAACAACTCGCCATTCAGCAGCAGCTGGGCGAAGGGGCTTCGGGGGTTATTTACCAGGCGCGGTGGCAGCGCGCTGATGCGCCCGCAACTGAGGTGGCCGTTAAGCTTTTCAAAGGAGCCCTGACCAGCGACGGCTTGCCGCACAGCGAGATGGCGGCCTGCATAAGCGCAGGTGCTCACCCCAACCTAATTGCCGTGGAAGGCGAAGTGAGCCAGCACCCGGCCCTTGCCGAGGGACTGGTGCTGGAGCTCATCAGCCCGGCTTATCGCAACCTGGCCGGCCCACCAAGCTTGGCTTCTTGCACGCGAGATGTGTACTCGCCGGGCATCTCCTTTACCCTGAAAACGGCCTTGCGCACCGCATTGGATATTGCCGCCGCCACTAAGCACCTCCACGCACGGGGCATTTTGCACGGCGACTTGTATGCCCACAACATTCTCACTACCGACACTGGCAAGGCGCTGCTGGGCGACTTTGGCGCGGCCTGCTTTTTTTCGCCCGATGAGGCAACAACCAGCCGGGCATTGCAGCAAATTGAAACCCGCGCTTTTGGCTGCCTGCTCGAGGAGTTATTGACTTATTGCGCAGCCCCGGTAGCCGCCAGTCCTGTTATGGCAGCACTGTGGAGCCTGCAGCAACAGTGTGTGCAACCCGATGCTTCTGCTCGCCCCCTGTTTGGTGAAATTCACGATTTATTGCTACAGGCTTCGGAAATTGCGGAAATGCAGCCCGCGAGTTAGCATTTCTGTGCAGTCAGTAATGGGGTTGTCGAACCTAAGTGAGAGCGTGTGGACAGGGGAAAAGGCGGTCATGCATGACCATTCAATGAATAGCAAACACAACCACCTAGTTGCTCACTATCTACACAGCCTAATTTGACGGCGCTATTTACTTACCATTCGCAGGCTCCGGCGCGATGCGTGACGGCGTTTGCTGACCAGCCACAATGCCGCGGGCACTTTCGGCAATGGCCTGGATGATGGCCGTCATATTAATTAGGTTCAGGCTCTCTACCTCGTCGTCGACCGAGTGGTAGAGCTTGTCATCCGGAATCTGGTCGCTGCTGATGGTGTGAGCCGGCACCCCGAGCTTGGCCAGGGTGGCGTTGTCGGAACGGTAGAACAGGTTTTGCTCGGGGTATGGGTCGGGCTCGAAGCGAAACTTGCTGCCTTCTAAGTTGGCTTGCAACAGCGGGCCGAAGTCTGACTTGTCGAAACCGGTGATGAAAGCGGTGTTGGGACCAAATTTGGCCACCTTGCCTATCATCTCAATGTTGAACATGGCCACCACTTGGTTGGGGTCGAGCTGCTGGGAGAAGTAGCGGGCCCCGAATCCGCCCACTTCTTCGGCTGCGAAAGCCGTGAAGATGAGGGGACGGGCGTTGTTCTTCACCAGCTTAAAGTACTCGGCCAGGGCCACAACGGCGGTGGTCCCACTGGCATCGTCGTCGGCACCGTTGGCGATGGAATCCCCGGCAACGTTGGGCTTGACAATGCCCAGATGGTCGTAGTGACCCGAGAAAACCACGTTTTCCTGCGCGCGGCCGGGGTCGAGGCCGGACAGCATGCCCACCACATTGCGCAGCTCTACCACGCGTTGCTCGGTTTTGCCTTTCATCTCAAACCTGACTGCCTTGCCAAGCGGTGCAGAGCCTGCCGGCGCCATCATTACCACGCTGGAATAAGAATTGCCGGCTTCAGCGGTGCGGAACCGGGGCTGGCGATTGGCGCTTTGTAAGCGCTGAAACACCTCGGCGTGGGCTGGGTCGAGCAGTACCAGCAGGTTCTGGGTGGGCCGCATGATGCGCCCTGCGAATTGCATGGGCTTCTCATCGGGACCAATGGTCAGCACCTCAATGGCGGGGGTCAGGTTGGTCCACTCCACCACGGGCTGGCTGGAGAAAAGCAGCACCTGGCCGGGCGCCACGGCTGCGCCGTTGATGGTGGCGTTCAGGGCCGTTACGGGCGACTCGTACACCGGAAATACCTGTTCGAAACCCGTGGCGCCCGGCAGCGGCTGCAACCCAATACGCTGAAATTCGGCGGCCAGAAATTGGGCTGCTTTCAGCCCGCCGGGCTGGCCGGTGCCGCGGCCCTGCATGTCGTCGGCCGCCAAGGTCGTTACCACGCGCGCCACCGTCACGGCTGATACCTGAGCGCCTGCCTTGCGTTTGGAAGTTTTGCGTTTTTGAGCGGAGGCGCCTAGGGTGAGCGAGGCCAAGGCAAGGGTAAGCAGGATACGTTTCATTGTAGGAGGTAGTCGGCGGTGAGGGTAAACGCCAGCGGCGGCCGGGCCGATGCGCTATTGGCACAAACATAACCTCGAGCCCGAAAGCCTACGCTACGGACCTTGGCATTGGCTTTTTGCTACTGCGTCAGCCAGCCGTTGGCATCCAACCAGTTTTTCAAACGTTCGGTCCAGTCGTCTTTGGTGGTTTTGTTGTTGAGGCCAAAGCCGTGGCCGCCCTTGGGGTAGAGGTGCATTTCGGCCGGCACGTTGTGGCGCAGGCAGGCCTGATAGAAAACGATGCTGTTTTGCACGGGCACCGTTTTATCATCCTGGGCGTGCACCAGAAAGGTGGGCGGCGTTTGGGCCGTTACCTGCAGTTCGTTGGAATACTGCCGTACCAATGCCGCCGAAGGGCTTTTACCCAACAAATTTTGACGGGAGCCAGGGTGTTGCAGGCTGTCACTGAAGCTGATAACCCCGTACATCAAAACCAAAAAGGCTGGCCGCACCGAAACCGACTCCGGATTGTGGCCCACCGGACGAGCAAATTGGGTGCCGGCCGTAGCCGCCAGGTGCCCTCCGGCCGAAAAGCCCATGAGGCCGATGCGCTCGGGGTTGAGCTTGTATTTAGCGGCCTGCTGCCGAACCAAGCGCAGAGCTTGCTGTGCATCCAGCAGCGGGGCTGTAGTTTTGTCGGGCTGCGACTCATCATTAGGTAGTCGGTACTTGAGCACGAAGGCGGTTACGCCCATTTCGTTCAGGCGCTTGGCCACATTGTAGCCTTCCGAGTCGATGGAAAGCCGGGTGTAGCCACCGCCAGGGCAGATAACCACCGACGTGCCATTGGCCGTGCCGGGAGGGGGCACAAACACCGTGAGGGTGGGCTGCACCACATTGGAAATGCGGACGCCGCCATTGGCCAGCGTGATGCTGGTTTCCTGTACATTGCTCGGGGTCGAATTGGGAATGGTGCCCGTGTAGAGTGGGAGCACGGGCTGGGCCAGCATGCGGCCGGTAGCCAACAGAAGCAGGCCAGAGGCAAGGAGGAAGGAGCGTATTTTCATAAGTAATGTAATTGTACATACGGCTGAGCTAATCAGCAAATATGTGGCACTATCAGGTATTCTTCATAAATTATTTCAAGATTTTTGGTTAAAGTGCAACAATTTATGAACCATGTCGTAGCCCTGGGGGTCTGTGGTGCATGCGAAAGACCACTCTGCTGGCCGCCGCTGCTCTCCTGGGCAGCCCCGGCCTCACCCTGGCCCAAAACACGCCGGAAGAAAACAACGACAATGTTGATGCCCCTTTCGTGCGAAACATTCGCGCCGACCGCCCCGGGCAAACCATCACAGCACAGGTGCTCCGGGCCGGCCGCTTCCAGCTCGAAGCAGGAACGCAGCGGGTCGCACCGGCATTGGGAGAAAGTATGCTGAACAGCGGAGCAACTCTTCGTATCGGCTTTTTCAATAGCATGGAGCTGCGCGTGAGCCAGCCCCACTTCAGTGGATATCAGCAACGCATCAGCACCGGCGAAGGTGAGCGTTTTGAAACGGTTGCGGGCTGGGCGCCGCTGGTAGTGGGCTCGAAGTTCATGATTTCGCCTAATTACGACACCCGCACGCAAGTGGCCATTATGGTAGAGACGCCGTTACCCGGTACGGGCAGCAAAGAATTGGCGGTGAAGGGCTTGGCGCCCAGCGGGCGCCTGCTTGTCAGCCAGCAGCTTGGGGAGCGGTATGGGTTGGAAGCGAACTTTGGATTCAGCCAACCCGGCATGACGGTGGCTGACATTGAAAAAGGACAATTTATAGGCACGCTGGCTCTGAACGGCCCTATTAGCTCAACAACCGGCTTCTTTATTGAAGGCTACGGCATTGGGCGGGGAGAATTGAGCACGGGCACCACGGCGGGGCTATACTGGCGCCCCCTGCCCCTGCTGCGCCTCGACGTGAACGCCGGCCGGGTGCTGGGTGGGGCCGCCGGCGGCACCGCAACAGTTGGCGCTGGCCTGGCCTTCAAGCTGGGGAAATAAGTTCCTGCAAATACAAAAGTTGGCCCCGCCGCAACAGTCAAGCACTGTCGCGGCGGGGCCAACTTTTGTGGGGCTCTGCCGCTAAGCCAGGGTCAGCACCAGGTCATCGGCCGAGACGCGGCTGCCTTCGGTGAGGGCAATGCTGTCGACTACGATGTCTTTAGGAGCGGTGATTGTGGTTTCCATTTTCATGGCTTCGATGACGAAGAGCGGCGTGTTTTTGGCGGCCTTCTGGCCAGGCTTCACCAGCACCTTGCTCAGCATGCCCTGCAGTGGGGCGCCCACTTGGCGGGGATTGGCCTTGTCGGCTTTGGTGTTGCTGATTTTGGTCACGGCCACCGACTGGTCGCGCACCTGCAGGTTGCGGGTCTGGCCGTTGAGGGTGAAGAAGATGGTGCGGCAACCCTCTTCGTTTAGCGTGCCTACCGATTCCAGACGCACGATAACCGACTTGCCCTTGGCGATTTCGATGATGGTTTCCTCGCCGGGCTGCAGGCCGTAGAAGAACACCGAAGTGGGCGCTTTGCTCACGTCGCCGTACTTGATGCGGTGGGCCCAGTACTCATCGAACACCTTGGGGTAGAGCAGCGAAGATAGCATATCGGTGAACTTTGCTCCGGGATATTTCACCTGGAAACTCTTCCACTCCTTCTTGAAATCGATGGGCGCCAGATGTTCGTTGGGCCGGTCAGTGAAGGGCGCTTCGTTTTTCAGAATCAGCTTTTGCAGCTCCTTGGGCCAGCCACCTTCGGGCTGCCCAATGTCGCCGCGGAATAGTTCGCGCACAGATTCGGGGAAGTTCAGGGTTTCGCCTTTCTCCATGACATCGGCGGGGGTGAGGTTGTTGGAGACCATAAACAGGGCCATGTCGCCGACTACCTTGCTGCTGGGCGTCACCTTCACGATGTCGCCAAACATGTCGTTCACGTCGGCAAAGCGCTGCTTCACTTCCTCAAATTTATCGAGCAAACCCAGCGACGAGGCCTGCGGGCGCAGGTTGGAGTACTGCCCGCCCGGAATCTCGTGCTGAAACACTTCCGAAGTGCCTGCTTTCAGGCCCGACTCGAAGGGGTAGTACATTTCACGCACTCCTTCCCAGTAGTTACTGAATTCATTTAGTGACTGCTGGTTGAACTCGCGGTGCCGGGGCGTGCCGCGCAGCATTTCCACCACCGAGTTAAAGTTGGGCTGCGAGGTGAGGCCGGATAGCGCGCCCAGCGCCACGTCGATGACGTTGACGCCGGCTTCCACGGCTCTCATGTAAGTAGCCGCCTGCAGCGACGACGTGTCGTGGGTGTGCAGGTGAATGGGCAGCTTCACCGTATCGCGCAGACCGGTAATTAACTCGGTGGCGGCGTAGGGCTTCAGCAGGCCTGCCATGTCCTTGATACAAAGGATGTGCGCGCCGGCATCTTCCAGCTGTTTGGCCAGCTTCAGGTAGTAGTCGAGGGTGTATTTGGTGCGGTTGGGGTCGAGAATATCGCCGGTGTAGCAGATGCAGGCTTCGGCCAGCCGGTCGGTTTTGTTGCGCACGAAACCAATGCAGGCCTCCATGCCTTTAAGCCAGTTCAGCGAGTCGAAAATGCGGAAAATGTCGACGCCGGTTTCGGCAGCCTGTTCCACAAACCGTTCGGTGAGGTTATCCGGATAGGCCTTGTAGCCCACGCCGTTGGCGCCGCGAATCAGCATTTGCAGCAGAATATTGGGGATGGCTTCGCGGAGCTTGGCCAGCCGCTCCCAGGGGTCTTCGTGCAGGAAGCGAAGGGCTACGTCGAAAGTCGCGCCGCCCCATACTTCTAGGCTAAAGGTTTGGGGGTGCTGTTGGGCGTAAGGCCCAGCCACTTTCAGCATGTCCCAGGTGCGCATGCGGGTGGCCAGCAGGCTCTGGTGGGCATCGCGCAGGGTGGTATCGGTGTAATGAATGAGTGGCTCGTCGCGCAGCCACTTCGAGAAGCCGTCGGGGCCCAACTCGTGCAGCTTTTGCTTGGTGCCGGGCGCGGGCGCCGTATGGTCGAAGTGCGGCAGGCGGGGCTGGCGGGGGTTGTGGCGCGGGTCGAGCAGGTTTTTGACGTCGGGGTTGCCGTTCACCACCACTTCGCCAATGAAGCTGAGCATGCGCGTGGCGCGGTCCTGCCGGAACTCAAACTTGAACAGCGACGGGGTGTCCTTGATAAAATCGACGTTGGCCTGGCCCGACTGAAAGTCCTTGTTGCCAATGATGTTCTTTAGAAACTGGATGTTGGTTTGCACGCCGCGCACCCGGAACTCGTCGAGGCTGCGCAGCATTTTCTGAGCCGCGCCCTGTAGCGTGGGCGCGTGAGCCGACACCTTCACCAGCATCGAATCGAAGAACGGCGACACCACCACGCCCTGGTACACCGAGCCCTCGTCGAGCCGGATGCCGAAGCCGCCAGCCGCTCGGTAGGCCACAATGGTGCCGTAGTCGGGCTTAAAGTCATTTTCGGGGTCTTCAGTAGTCACTCGGCACTGAATGGCGTAGCCGGCGCGCAAGGGCTTAACATCCGGTCCCAGCCCAATTTCTGGGTCTTTCAGGTTATAGCCGGCGGCTATGTAAATCTGGGTTTTAATCAAATCCACACCCGTAATCATCTCCGTTACAGTGTGTTCAACTTGAATACGGGGGTTTACCTCGATGAAGTAAATACGGTCCTGCTCGGGGTTTACCAGGAATTCCACGGTGCCTACGTTGTCGTAGCCTACGGCCCGGCCGATGCGCAAGGCATACTCATAGAGCAGGTGGCGCTGGTGGTCGGGCAGGTTCATGGCGGGCGCTACTTCCACCACTTTCTGGAAGCGACGCTGCACCGAGCAGTCGCGCTCGTAGAGGTGCACGAGGTTGCCGTGCTGGTCGCCCACAAGCTGCACTTCGATATGCTTGGGGCGCTCCACGTACTTTTCCAGGAACACGGTGTCGTCGCCGAAGGCGTTCAGGGCCTCGTTGCGGGCCTCGAAAAAGCCTTTTTCCAGCTGGTCGTCGTCGCGGATGATGCGCATGCCGCGCCCGCCGCCACCGCTGGCCGCCTTCAGCATCACGGGGTAACCAATGCGGGTGGCTTCGGTTTTGGCGGTTTCGAAATCGACCAGGTCGGCCTCACTGCTTTCAATTTGGGGCACTTGGCAGCGTTGGGCCACTTCCTTGGCACGCACCTTATCGCCGAGGGCCTCCATCACTTCGGGTCGGGGGCCTACGAACACAATGCCTTCTTCGGCGCAGCGGCGCGAAAGTGTGGCATTCTCACTCAGGAAGCCATAGCCGGGGTGAATAGCGTTGGCCCCGTTGGCCTTGGCAATTCGAATCAGGCCTTCGATGTCGAGGTAGGGCTTCAGGGGCTCGTCGTCGCGCCCAATCTGGTAAGCTTCATCCGCTTTGTAGCGGTGCAGCGAGTACCGGTCCTCATAGGTGTAGACCGCTACTGTGGGGATGTTCAGTTCGGTGGCCGCGCGCATCACGCGAATTGCAATTTCGCCCCGGTTGGCAACTAGGAGTTTAGTTATGTTCATAGAATGAGTAGTGGGATAGCCGCGCATACGGCGAAGCTACGCCAAATGCTGCGGACAGCAAATCCCGCAATCGTTTGCGGAGGTTTTATAACGAGCAGGCCAGAGCAGTTGAGAGCCGGTATTGAGCCTCTCAAATACTTCAATAGACCAAAAAATTATCCCTCTAAAAGGCAGATGAGTTTTGCAGTAAAATATGACTGCCGTTCGTCAGGCAAAACCCAACAGTGTCCGCATGCAGAGGCTTCTGGCCTTGGGGTCACGCCCTTTGCCAAACCTTCCTCCCCTGCCGGGGTTAGCAAGGCATTCTTACTGCTAAGCTTCCCCCCATGGAATTCACTGACAAAAACATCCTCCTAATTGGTGCATCATCGGGCATTGGCCTCGCCACGGCTCAGCTGCTGAGCAAGCTCCAGGTGAACCTGTTCACGGCCTCCCGGCATCTTTCGCCAGAGCTCCAAGAGTTGGGCACCACGCACGTAACCTATGACGCCACTCAGCCAGTCGGCGCCGCTTTCGATGGGTTGCCCGAAGTGCTACACGGGGTGGCCTACTTCCCCGGCAGCATCAAGCTGCGCCCCTTCGAGCGCATTCCCACGGAGGACTTCCAGGCTGATTTTGACCTTAATGTGCTGGGCGCAGTGCGCGTGCTGCAAGCCACTATTAAGCGCCTGAAAAAGGCCGAAGGCGGCGCGTCTGTTGTGTTGTTCAGCACCGTGGCGGCCGATACCGGCATGAGTTTCCACACTAGCATCGCCACGGCCAAGGCTGCGGTGGAAGGCCTCACGCGGGCCCTGGCCGCGGAGTACGCGCCCAGTGGCGTGCGAGTAAACTGCATAGCGCCGTCGCTCACCAACACGCCCCTGGCAGCGGCGCTGCTCAACACGCCCGAAAAGGTGGAGGCCAGCGGCAAACGCCACCCACTGCAGCGCATCGGCCAGCCCGAGGACCTGGCCTACACGGCGTCTTTTCTGCTCTCCGACCACAGCGCCTTCGTAACCGGGCAAGTACTGGCCGTGGATGGTGGCATGGGCAAACTGAAGTGATAATAAGATGAAAATCTGCGTCTTTTGGCACCGGCGCGACATTCGCCTGCACGACAACGCCGGGCTGGCGGCGGCGCTGGCCAGCGGGCTTCCGGTGGTGCCTCTGTTTATCTACGACCAGGACATTCTCGACTACTTACCCAGCAAGGCCGACGCCCGGCTGACGTATATTTTTGACGAGGTAGAACGGCTGGCGCAGGCCACTGAAGCAGCTGGCGGCACCTTTCTGGCGCGCTATGGCAAGCCCATTGAGGTGTTGGAAACACTGATGCAAAAGTTTGAAATCGCGGCCGTTCACGCCAACGAAGACTACGAGCCCTATGCCACCGAGCGAGACACCGCGGTGGGCCAGATGCTGCGCAAGCATGGGGTAAACTTCCTGCTGTATAAAGACCATGTCATCTTTGCCAAAGATGAAATCACGACCAAGTCGGGCACCGTGCCCAAAGTTTTTGGCGCCTACCACAAAAGCTACCTGGCCAAGCTTACCGACGACCTGTTGCTTCCTTTTGGCTCGTTGGAGGCTTTTAAAGCAGAAAACCTACACCAAATACCCACAGCGGGAGCGGGCCTCCGCCCTACCCTAGCCAGCATGGGGTTCGAGCGCCTCGAGCAATTTGTGCCCACTGCCGACCTGCCCGCCGAAGACGTGGTCCGCAACTACCATAATACCCGCAACATGCCCGCCTTGCAAAACGGCACGGCCCGCATTTCGGTGCAGCTGCGTTTCGGCACCCTCAGCGTGCGGCAGGTAATGCGCCAGGCCAAAGCCCTGAACCCAAAGCTGCTGGCCGAAAGTATTTGGCGCGACTTCTTCATGGTGCTGCTCTGGCACTACCCGAACACCGCCACCGAAGCCTACGACCCCAAAATGCGGCACATCCCCTACCGCAACAACGAGGACGAGTTTCGGGCCTGGTGTGAGGGCCGCACCGGCTACCCCCTCGTAGATGCAGGCATGCGCGAGCTGAACGCCACCGGCTACCTGCCCAACCGCGTCAGGATGACTGTGGCGGGCTTTCTCGTCAAGCACTTGTTCATCGACTGGCGCTGGGGCGAGCAATACTTTGCCGACAAGCTGCTCGACTACGAGCAGGCCAACAACGTGGGCAACTGGCAGTGGATGGCCGGCACCGGCGCCATATCCGCCCCCTGGTTTCGGGTGTACAGTCCGGAAAGCCAGCTGGCGCAGGTCGACCCCGAGCTGAAATACGTGAAGCGCTGGGTACCGGAAGTAGGCAGCAGCGCCTACCCTGTTCCGATTGTCGAGCATAGGTTTGCCCGCGAACGGGCCGTGGAGGCCATTCGGGCCGCCCGCACCGCGGCATCGTAGCGCGGACTAAAAGTCCGCGCTACGATGCCGAACCGTTGGTGTACCGAAGCGGTTGTAAGTCTATGGAAAAGGACCGCATCAAACAAGCCTATCTCAGCTTCGTGCTCAACGAAGGCCACCCGCCGCAATCCGTGTTTAAGCTGACTCAGCAATTGGGCATCGCGGAGCAGGAGTTTTATAAGTACTATCCCAATTTCGAAGCCATCGACCGTGAGTTGTGGGCCGATTTTGGGCGGCAGGCACGCGCTACTGCGGCCAGTGAGCCGGTGTGGGAAGGCTATGGCAGCCGCGAGAAGCTGCTGGCCTTTTACTACACGCTGCTCGAAATCCTCAAGCAAAACCGGTCCTATGCCCTCATGAGCCTGCGCCGCTCGTTGAGCCGCGTGCCGGCGCTTTCGCCCCGCGTGCTCGACGACTTCCGTCAGGACTTTGAACCGTTTGTCAGCGACCTGCTGGCGACCGGCCGGGTGAGCGGCGAAATCGCTAACCGACCTGTGGTGCAAGAGGGCTACCCCCGCTTCTTCTGGCAGCAGGCGCTGTTTGTGCTGGGATTTTTTGCCAAAGACGACACTGTGAATTTTGAGCGCACCGATGCTGCGGTGGAGAAAGCTGTCACGCTGAGCTTTGACTTAGTGGGCCGCAACACTCTCGATTCGGCTTTTGACTTCGTGCGTTTTCTCGTGCGGCGCTAACACTGCGTGTAAATGATTAACAGCAAGTCATGTTAAGCAGAGTTTGAGATTCTCTTGCACAGCAATAAACTCTATTGGCTGTCATGCTGAGGCACGAAGCATCTTATTTTTACTAAACGATTCTTTGTGGAGTAAGAAGATGCTTCGCAGGCTCAGCATGACAGATGCGAGGCAGACGAAGCAGTAGCGATGCTTTCCTACGGCGACATCCTGTTCGGCAAGCCCAGCATAATGCTCTTCACAAAGACGTGCTTTTTATAGCTTCTTCCTCCCTGATTTAATGGACGAACCCCAAACCTCCCTGCCCACTACCAAGGTGGCGCGGGCCGCCCGCTTTGCCAAAACCGGCATCAGCGTTGGCGCCAACTACGTGAAGCACTACGCCAAGCGGGCCGTGGGCGCCGAGTCGACCACCGAGGACCTGCACGCCGCCAATGCCGCTGAGCTCTACGGGGCCCTGAGCGAAATGAAAGGTTCGGTGCTGAAAGTGGCCCAGATGATGGCTATGGAGAAGAACCTCTTGCCCTCCGCCTACGCCGACCAGTTTGCCAAAGCCCAGTACCAGACGCCGCCGCTCTCGGGGCCGCTGGTAGTGAAAGCTTTCCGCGACGCGTTTGGGCAGTCGCCCTTCGGGCTGTTTGATGAGTTCGAGCCCGAAGCCCGCCAGGCCGCTAGTATTGGCCAAGTGCACCTGGCCCGCAAAAAAGGCGTTCAGCTGGCCGTGAAGGTGCAGTACCCCGGTGTGGCCGCCAGCATCAAGTCCGATATCAACCTGGTGAAGCCCATTGCCCTGCGCGTGATGGGCCTCAACGAAAGCCAAGTGCGGCCTTACCTGGAGGAAGTAGAAGCCCGCCTGCTGGAAGAAACCGACTACGCCCTGGAATTGCGCCGCGGCCAGGAAATGGCTGCCAGCTGCGCGCACATTCCGCATCTGCAGTTCCCAGCCTATTACCCCGCGCTGTCGGCGGCCCGCATCCTGACCATGGACTGGCTGCCCGGCCTGCACCTCAGAGAATTTCTGGCCACCAACCCCAGCCAGGAAGTGCGCAACCAGCTGGGCCAAACGCTGTGGGATTTCTACCAATTTCAACTCAACACCCTGCACAAAGTGCACGCCGACCCACACCCCGGCAACTTCCTGCTTCGGGAAGACAACGGCGGCACGGTCGGGGTGCTCGATTTCGGTTGCGTGAAGGAGTTGCCGGTTGATGTGCTGGCTCTATTCACGGCCTTGCTGGCGCCCGAAACCTTTGCCAACCAGGAGAAGCTTGAAGCCTTGCTTACTGAAGCCAACGTATTGCGCGCTACCGACCCCGTGGCCCTGCGTGCGTTGTATCTGCGCACGCTGCGGGTATCGCTGGAGCTGGTTGGTCGCCCTTTCCGCGAGGCGCACTTCGACTTTGGCGACCCGGCCTATATGCAAAGCCTTTACGCCCTCGGCGACGACCTAATGGCCGACCCCGAGCTGAAGAAGCAGCGCGAGCCCCGGGGCTCGGCCCACTTTATATACCTCAACCGGACCTACGTGGGGCTTTTTGCGCTGCTCACCGAGCTGCGGGCCCGCGTGAAAACGGGATTCGCCGACAAGCCGACAAAACAAAACGAGGTGTGAGGCTTTTGATGAGCGGGCCGGTGCCGCAGTAGAGACCGGTTAGCGCACTCATCAATTCCCAAACTTATTTTCTGAATGAAAAAATTACTCACCCTTGGGGTGGCCCTTCTGAGCCTCACCTTCTCGGCGTCGGCCCAGAAAATGGCCAGCTGCTGCGCCCGTCCTGCCGGTAATTTATCGGCTTCGGCCACGGAGGCATTTGCCATGCTGGCGGCTGACAAAGATTTTTCGGGCGGCCACGACGCGCCGCTGCCCTTCGAGTTTAAAGGTGAAGGCCAAAATATTGAATTCAAAACCTCGGACGGCAGCACTGGTCGCGGCTTCGAAATCAAAAGCGCCACGCCCAGCAACAAGTATCTTTTCGTGATTCACGAGTGGTGGGGCCTGAACGACTACATCAAAAAAGAGGCTGCCACTTTTGCCGCCGAAATGCCCGGCGTCAACGTGATTGCCGTGGACTTGTACGATGGCAAAGTAGCTACTACCCCTGAAGAAGCCGGCAAGTACATGGGCGAAGTGAAATCGGAGCGCGCCGTGGCCATCCTAAAAGGGGCGCAGGCCTACGCGGGCCCCAAGGCTCAGTTTGCCAGCATCGGGTGGTGCTTTGGCGGTGGTTGGAGCCTGCAGCAAGCCATCCTTGGCGGCAAACAGAGCGTGGCCTGCGTAATGTATTACGGCATGCCCGAAAAGGACGTGGCCAAACTCAAAACCCTGAACACAGACGTGTTGGCTATTTTCGCTACCCAGGACAAATGGATTAACCCCGAAGTAGTCGCTGAGTTTAAGAAGAATATGACGGCCGCTGGCAAGAAGGTCACCATTGAGAGCTACGACGCTGACCACGCGTTTGCTAACCCTTCCAACCCAAAGTTCAACAAGGAATATGCGGCCAAGGCGCATGCCCAATCCCTTAACTACCTACGCACGAAATTCAAGCTGAAAGCCTAGCACTGCTACTGGGGCGAGCAAAAGAAAAGCCATCCCAGTTAGGATGGCTTTTCTTTTGCTCGCTTAGTGATAAGCGAGCCTTAATTAAGGCTTTATTATCTGAAAGAGAGCAGTACGAGGCAATCAATACCTTACGCCAAGGCCAGCATGCCGGCCAGCTCGGCCACGCACTCGGTGAGCTGCTCCCAAGCGGGCAGCACAAAATACTGCTGCTGGTAGCGCTCGCCCGTAACGGGCGTACGCAGCACCGTGGCCAGGTCGAATACCACCCGCGGTGTGTTCTCATTCACGCAGTGGTGGATTTCGCCTGCCGACGACAACAGGCCCGCCCCGTACAAGCGCGGCTGCCCTTCGTGCTGCACCAAGCCAAACTCGGCCGTGAAGAAGTACAGCGCCCACAGCTGCTCCCGCGCCGGCGAGCCCACCGGCTGAGCGCAGTAGGCCTGCCCCAGCATGTGCAGAAAATCGGCCAAGCCCTCGTCCAACAACATGGGCACGTGCCCAAACAAATCGTGGAACAAATCCGGCTGCGGACTGAAATCAAACGCGTGCATCGGCCGGATGCGGGTCACAATTGGGAAGCGCCGCTCGGCCAGCAATTCGAAAAACGCTCCTGGCTCAAACGGCCGCCCTACCGGGGCCAGCTGCCAGCCCGTGTGCTCAAACACGGTAGCGCTAAGCTCGCTGATATCCGGGATGGCATCGCGACGCAGGCCCAGCTTGGCCAGGCCCTGAGCAAAGGCAGGTGCAGCACGCCGGTGCAGCAGCGCCGTCTGGCGGTCAAACAAAACTTTCCAAACCAGTTGGTCCTGGCCGTGGGCGTTTGCGGGGTTGAGCTTGGTTAACATTGCAGTTAGGCAAAAAAAAAGCCCGATATCCTGTTGGATTCGGGCTTTCGAAGGTTTCTAGTGAAGTTTCGGCTTCATGCCTTTTTCTTCCTGTTCGCCAAACGCAGCCCTACCTTGCCCTTTTTGGGGCGAGTAATTAGGAACGCAGTGCAATTGACGAGTTGGTGGCGCATGAGTGGAACGAATTTAAGGACCATTTTTGAAAAAACAAGCGCAGCTAAAATTAAATTATTAAGTAAGCTGAACCGCTAAGTCCATCTACTCTAGCTCGCCCCGCAGTTGAAACACGCGCCGCAGGTTGCGAACCAGCTTTGCTGATTCATCAAAATTCAATGTCTGCTGGCCGTCCGAGGCCGCCGTCTCGGGCGTTTCGTGCGTTTCGTACACAATGCCGTCCGCCCCAGCCAGCACGCCGGCCAAGGCCATGGCCGGTACATACTCCCGAATGCCGATGCCGTGCGAGGGGTCCACAATTACGGGCAGGTGGCTCTTTTCTTTTAGAATAGGCACGGCATTCAAGTCCAGGGTATTGCGACTGGCCGTCTCGAACGTGCGGATGCCCCGCTCACACAGAATCAGTTTCTCATTACCCCCCGAGAAAACGTATTCGGCGGATGACAGTAGCTCTTCAATGGTTCCGGAAATACCACGCTTAATCATTACTGGCTTGTCCACGCCACCTAGGGCATCAAGCAAGTTGAAGTTCTGCGTGTTGCGGGCTCCAACCTGAAACACGTCAACAAAATCGTGCATTTCTTCCACCTGCGATACCTGCATCACCTCAGTCACGATTTTGATGCCGCGCTCGCGGGCCATGCTGTGAAACAGCCTTAACCCCTCCATTCCTAAGCCGCGAAAAGAGTACGGCGACGAGCGGGGCTTGAACACACCGCCGCGCATCAGGCGCACGCCATTTTCCACTAGGTGCGTCATCACCTTCTCCATCTGAGCTTCGCTCTCGATGCTGCACGGGCCGGCGCACAGCGCCAAGGTGCCCTCGCCTATCGTCACGCCATCGCCGAGGTCGAGCACGGTAGGCTTGACGCGCCACTTGCGGCTCACCAGCTTGTAATCGTCGGATACGCGGTGTACGTCGCGCACGCCAGGTAACTGGCCAATAGTGCGGATGTCGAAGTCCTTCTTCCCTATCGCCACCAGGTAGTGTGCGTGTTGGGTGGTGACTTCGGTGGTTTTGTAGCCCTGCTGCTTCATATGCTCGGTTATGGCCGGCACAACGGCAGCATTTTCAAGTTGGATTATCACGGATTTACAGGAGAAAAAAGAACGTTATGCTGAGCCTATCGGAGCATCTCAACCAAGCCGTCATGTTGAGCTAGCGAAGCATCCTCTCATGTCCGAACGATTCGATCAGTGGGAATAAGATGCTTCCTTCGTCAGCAGGACAGACGTAGGGTGGCCGAAGCAGTAGGGAGCTTCATCAAGCTCAGCATGACGTTCTGAATGATTTGTTAGGAGTTGTTATACTTGCTTGATGCCTTGCACGAATCTTGCAGCCGTTGCGGGTGCATCATCGGTGTCTTCCAGTGCCCGAATGAGGGCTGAGCCGATAATGGCACCGTCGGCGTGCCCGCAGGCACGGTCAAAGCCAGTCTTATCGGCAATGCCGAAGCCGATTAGGCGCGGGTTCTTCAGGTTCATGGCCGTGATGCGCTGGAAATACGCCTGCTGGGCCTCCACGTCGGGAAGCGTGGTGCCGCCCGTGGTACCAGGGCCCGACACCAAGTAGAGAAAGGCTTCGGACAGCGCGTCGAGCCGGCGAATACGGTCCTCCGATGTTTGCGGTGTGATGAGGAAAACTGCCTTTAAGCCATATTTCTGGAACATGGGATGGTACATCTCTTCGTACTCGTCCAGTGGCAAATCGGGTAAAATCAGACCATCGACGCCCACTTCGGCGGCTTTTTTCAGGAAAGCTTCCATGCCGAATTGCAGTACCGGGTTGAGGTAGCCCATGAGCAGGACCGGCGTTTCGGGCACGGCGGCGCGCAGCTCATGCAGCTGCCCAAACAGCACCGGCAGGTTCATGCCATTGGCCAGAGCCGCCGAACTGCTGCGCTGAATGACCGGACCATCAGCCAGCGGGTCAGAGAAGGGCATGCCTATTTCCAGGATGTCGGCCCCCGCGGCTACCAGCGCTTTGGCCAGTGGCAGGGTGTCGTGCAGGCCAGGGTAGCCGGCGGTGTAGTACATGTTGAGCAGGTTTTGCTTGCTCGCAAAGGCATCTTTTATTCGGTTCTTCATGAGGAGTTTCTCGCGGCGGTTCGCGGAAGAGAACCGCCGCGAGAAATATTAGATGAGTTTGTCCATGTTTTTCAGGTAGGTCTCCAGGTCCTTGTCGCCGCGGCCCGAGAGGTTGACTACCACCACATCGTTGGGGCCTGCACCGATTTGGCTGAGGGCCGAAAGGGCGTGGGCCGTTTCCAGCGCCGGAATAATGCCTTCCAGGCGGCTCAGCTCGCTCACGGCCTTCAGGGCCTCGTCGTCGGTGATGGATATAAACTCGGCCCGGCCCGAAGCGCCCAAGTGGGCGTGCAGCGGCCCAATTCCCGGATAGTCCAGGCCAGCGCTCAGCGAGTAAGGCTCCGTGATTTGGCCGTGCTCGTCCTGCATAAGCAGCGTACGGCTGCCGTGAATGATGCCCGGTGTGCCCAGCACCGACGTGGCTGCCGAGTGACCGGAATTGATGCCGTGCCCCGCTGCCTCCACGGCAATCAAACGCACGGAAGGCTCGTCTAGAAAATGATAGAATGCTCCGGCTGCATTGGAGCCACCACCCACGCAGGCCACCACAAAATTGGGCAGTTCGGTGCCGGTTTTCTCCAGCAGCTGGGCCCGCATTTCTTCGCTGATAACTGCTTGCAGGCGCGCCACCAAGTCCGGGTACGGGTGCGGCCCCACCACCGAACCGATGATGTAGTGCGTATCTACAGGATTCGCAATCCAGTCGCGGATGGCCTCGTTGGTGGCATCCTTCAGGGTTTGGCTGCCGCTTTCGGCGCGGCGCACTTCGGCGCCCAGCAGGCGCATGCGGGCCACGTTAGGAGCTTGCCGTTCAATATCGATAGCGCCCATATACACCACGCAGGGCAGGCCCATCAGGGCACAGACAGTGGCCGTGGCCACACCGTGCTGCCCGGCTCCCGTTTCGGCAATGATGCGCTTCTTGCCCAACCGCTGCGCCAGCAAAATCTGACCCACGGTGTTGTTGATTTTGTGGGCTCCGGTGTGGCAAAGGTCCTCACGCTTCAAAAACACCCGCGTGCCATATACCTCGGAAAGGCGTTTGGCCTCGAAGAGCGGCGTGGGCCGACCCACGTAGTCACGCAGCAGGTTCTGCAAGTCGTTTTGAAAATCCGGGTCGGCCAGGATTTCCAGGTAGCGCGTGCGCAGCTCTTCCACGTTAGGATAGAGCATTTCAGGAATGAAGGCGCCGCCGAATTCGCCGTAGTAGCCGCGAGCTGTAGGTTGCTGATAGGATGGAGTCATGGGCTATTATCGATTTATTGTAGAACTGTCATGCTGAGCTTGCTGAAGCATCTCTATCGCTTCGTTGCAACGGCCCTAACGAAGCGGTAGAGATGCTTCGGCAAGCTCAGCATGACGTTATCAGGATTTTTTCAACGAGTTGCATTAGACCGCAAAGCAGCCAACATCTGCCCCACCCGACCGGCGTCTTTCACCCCGGGTGCAATTTCGAAGCTGCTATTCAAATCGACTCCAACCAAGCCAGGGAGACGCAAGTTGGAGAGTTCAGCGGCGTGCTCTAGCCCCAGCCCACCGGCCAGGAAGTACGGCACCGGCAGGTTGTAGCTCTTCAACAAATCCCAATCGAAAACGGCTCCGTTGCCGCCCGGAGCCGCGCCTTTGGTATCGAAAAGAAAGAAGTCGCAATGCGGCACGTAGGGCAGCAAAGCCGCAAAATCAACCGCTTTGCCCACCGAAAAAGCTTTCATAACGAGCAGGCCGGCTTCGTTTAATTCTTCGCATTGCGCGGGGGTCTCCTGGCCATGGAGCTGCACGGCCCCGAGCCCAAACCGCGCGGCAATAGCTAGAATTGTTTCGGTTGCTTCGTTCACAAAAACACCCACTTTCCAGATGTTCGCGGGCAGGTTCTGCACTCGTTCGGGAGCCAGCGCCTCCCCCACAAAGCGCGGGGAAGCCGGCGAAAAAATGAAACCCAGAAAGTCGGGGCCTAGCTCGGCCACGTTTGTCAGGGCCACCGCGTCGCGCATGCCGCACACCTTCACCAGTAGCCGCGACGCTTCCTCCGCTACGCCAGCCGACTGCGGCTGGCCAAACGTAGCGGGCAGACCGGCCGTGAGGGCAACATCAGCAGGCAAGTGTCGGGGCGTTTTCATGGGTTGGCTGCTGGCTAGGAAATGAGAGCTGGCTTTGGCAATGCCGCGATTTCCTGCACCAGGGCTGCGCAGGCACGTTCGGGGCGGGCGTGGCGCATGAAGGCTTCTCCAAGCAGGAAGCCCCGGTAACCCGCCTCGCGCAGTTTGCCAATAGCGGCGGCACTGGAAATACCACTTTCCGATACTTTCACAAACTCGTTAGGAATTGCTGCGGCCAGTTCCAGCGAGGTGTCGAGACTCAGGCTGAAGTCGTGCAGGTTACGGTTGTTGACTCCCACCAAATCCACCGCATCGGCGTTGGTGGAGCGGGCCAGCTCTTCGCCATCGTGCACCTCCAGGAGTACTTCGAGGCCCAACGAGCGCGCCAGGCTGCCCAGGGTTTTGATTTCTTCGGGCGTGAGCACTGCGGCAATGAGCAGCACAGCGTCGGCCCCAATGCTTTTGGCTTCGAGAATTTGGTACTCATCCACTACAAAGTCCTTGCGTAGAATGGGGCAGAAGTTGAAGCGACGAGCAATAGTTAGGTCCTCGTTTTTGCCGCCAAAAAACTCAGCGTCGGTAAGGATAGACAACGCGGCCGCGCCGGCCTGCATGTAGCCCAACGTGGTGCGCTCTACGGGCGCATACTGGTTAATCCAGCCCTTGGAAGGCGATTTGCGCTTGAACTCCGCAATAAGGCCACTGCCGTTTTCACGGAGCAAGTACTGCCGCAGCGACAGCGGCTTCGACTTGAAATACAAACTGCTTTCGAGCAGCTTGACGGGCACCAGGTCGCGGCGGGTGGCCACCTCTTTTCGCTTGTGTGCGACGATGGTTTGCAGGATGGTAGGCTGAGACATAATGTCGGGGTCGGTTCTTAGTAGGCGGTCGGTTATCAGGACTACCGGTTAGTTATTGGGTCGCGAGCATCGTTTCAAAAGCACGCCGGGCGGCACCCGAATCCAGCGATTCGCGGCTTTGGGCCAGGGCGTCTTCCCAGTTCAGGCCCGGGCGGGCGCACTGCAAAGCCAATGCGGCATTTGCGGTTACTACATTGCGTTGGGCGGGCGTGGCGCCACCGTCCAGCACTTGCTTGAAGATGCCGGCCGAGGCGGCAACCGTGCTGCCGCCGGCGAGGTCAGTGGCAGCGCAGGCGGCCAGGCCCAACGTTTCGGCCGTTATCATATGCTCGCCGGTTTGGGAGGAAACCACTTTGGCAGGGCCAGTCAGAGCCAGCTCATCGTAGCCATCCAGGGCGTGCACCACGGCGTAGCGCGTTCCCGTGGGCTGCATAAGGTAGTGGTAAAGCCGCTGCAGCTCAAGGCTGAAGACGCCCAGGAGCTGCGCAGCCGGGCGGGCCGGATTCACCAATGGCCCTAGGATGTTGAAGAAGGTGCGCAAGCCCAGCTCACGGCGAATCGGCCCGGCATGGCGCATGGCTGGATGAAAGGCTGGCGCGTGTAAAAAGCAGATTCCTGCTTGCTCCAGCTGCCGACGCAGCTGGTCGGTGCTGGCCTCGAAGTCGTACCCAAAATGTGCCAGCACATTCGAAGCTCCGCACACCGATGACACCCCGAAGTTGCCGTGCTTGGCCACCTGCACGCCCGCCCCGGCCACCACAAAGCAAGCCAGGGTAGAGATGTTGATGGTGTCTTTGCCGTCGCCGCCGGTGCCCACAATATCCAAGACTTCGTGAGTGCCTAGCTGCGGGTCGCGGCTCAGGTCGAGCAAGGCTTGGCGGAAGCCCGCCAGCTCTGCCACCGTGATAGGCCGCATCCGGTACACAGCCAAGAAGGCAGCCGTTTCGGCAGGGTTGGCGCCGCCCTCGCCCAGCTGCCGCATGGCGGCGTGCGCCTCGACCAGGGTCAGGGGCTGATGGTCAAATAATTTGTTGAGGATGTGTTTCAAGGCTTAATCTTCTTTCTGTACCGTCATGCTGAGCTTGTCGACCTTTTTGCACTTCCACTCAACCTTTCTCGTGCATCTACTTAACTCAACCAATTTTCCAGCATTTTGTGGCCGTGCTCGGTCAAAATACTCTCCGGGTGAAACTGCACGCCCCGCACATCGAACTGGCGGTGGCGGAAAGCCAGTACTTCTCCGTTGGCGTCGCGGGCTGTGGTTTCCAGCTCGGCGGGCATGGTTTCGGGGCGCACGGCCCAGGAGTGGTAGCGTCCTACTTGGAAGCGCGGTGGCAGGCCGGCAAAAAGTCGTTCATCGGGAGCGGTTATTTCCGCCTCGTTGGCCACGCCGTGCAGCACCGCAGGCATATTATATAGAGTAGCGCCGAAGCTTTCGGCCAAGCCCTGATGGCCCAGGCACACGCCCAGAATGCGCTTAGTAGGTGCGTAGGTTTTGATGATTTGCGGCATCAGGCCAGCTTCGGCGGGAATGCCGGGCCCGGGCGAGAGCATAATGGCGTCGTAGGCTGCCACGGCTTCGAGCGGCAGCTGGTCGTTGCGGGTCACGGTAAGGTTGGCCCCGTGGCCCAACTCACGCAGCAGGTGCACCAGGTTGTAGGTGAAAGAATCGTAGTTATCGAGAACAAGAATTTTCATGGGGCGGGGCTAGTAACTCGTCATGCTTCGCTGGGCTCTGCATGAGATTCTTTTTACTTAACATCAGAGGCAACCTTGAGAGCGGCCCGTAGGGCGCCCAACTTGTGGTGTACCTCTTCCAGTTCCGATTGCACGCTGGAAGCGGCTACCACTCCGGCGCCGGCCTGGAAATAAAGCTGGTTGCCGGTACTCAAAAACGAGCGAATCATGATGGCGTGGTTGAAGTTGCCATCAAAACCCAGGTGCCCAATGCAGCCACCGTAATAGCCGCGGGCCGTGGGCTCCAGCCCATCAATCAGCTGCAGGGCGCGGTGTTTGGGGGCGCCTGAGAGCGTGCCGGCCGGGAAGGTGTCGGCCACCACTTGCAGGGTGTCGGTGCCCTCGTCGAGCTGGGCCGTGACGTGGCTGACCAAGTGAATGACGTGGGAGTAGAACTGAATTTCGCGCAGGGTGCGCACTTTCACTTCGGTGCCGTGGCGGGCCAGGTCATTGCGCGCCAGGTCAACCAGCATCACGTGCTCGGCGTTTTCTTTGGGGTCGGCGGCCAGGCGCTGGGCGGCGGCGGCATCGGCGGCGTCGTCGCCGGTGCGGCGGTACGTGCCGGCAATGGGAAACAGGCTAGCTTCGCGGCCCTGCACCAGCACCTGGGCCTCGGGCGAGGACCCGAAAATTTTATAGTCGCCGTAGTCGAAGTAGAACAGATAGGGCGATGGATTGATGGAGCGTAGAGCACGGTATACGTTGAACTCATCCCCCGAAAAACCTTGCTGGAACCGGCGCGAGAGCACAATCTGGAACACGTCGCCGCGCATGCAATGGGCCTGCCCCTGCGTGAGACGCGCCAGAAATTCGGTATCGGTTTGGTTGCTGGCCTCCTCTCCTACCGTGGCGAAGTTGAATACCGGCACGCTGGGGTTGCGCACCAGGTTTTCGAGGCGGTCGAGGCCGTTGTTCTCGGTTCCCTGCCCGCCTACGCCGTGCTCAAACAGGAACAGCTCCTGCCGGAAATGGTTGAAGGCAATGACGTAGCGGTACACGCCATAGCGGATGAGCGGCACATCGCCGGCCGGCACTTTGGCCGCGTCGAAGGTCACGTCTTCAAAGCTCTGCACCGCCTCGTAGCCCATGTAGCCGAAAAGGCCGGTGCTAATGAAGGGCATTTTGGCAGCGCCAGCATCGGGCACAAACGCGGCGGCAAACTTCCGTAGCTCGGCTAGGGCCTGGCGTGGCTCGTGGAGCTGCTCGGTGGTTACCCGACCATCGGGAAACGACTGGCGCAACTCGCCGCCGCGCCGCAGCTCGAACGTGCCCATCGGCTCGCATACCAGGTAGCTAAAGGCATTCTGCTGGCCGTGGTAATCGGCACTCTCCAACAGCAGGCAGTTGGAATACTGGTCGCGCAAGCGCAGGTAGAGGCCCACCGGCGTTACGGTATCGGCCAAAAGGCGGCGGTGGGCAGTGGTGAGTTGGTAAGTCACTGGGGAGCGTGGGTTGAACGAAGGAGGCCGAGGGAAAGTCCTGGCTGGAATAAAATGCAAAAAGCCCGGCTAGTGGCCGGGCTTTTGTGGTCAAAGGCAAAATCAAAGGTGACTTCACTAGGAGCACAGGCAGTCCGGTCCGATGTTTCGGAGCTGCCACCACCAAGCCTGAGAAGTACGATGTAAGGTCATATTTTGGAAAGCGTTTTCCTGAAACGCGTCGCAAATATAAAGCAAGTTTATTAAAACACCAGCAACGCGACTCAAAAAGCATTGCAAGCTTCGCAGCTACTCTCCGGCATCTTCGTCATTATTGCAAAACACTTACCCGGCAGCTGTTGAACTTACTGGGCTGCTTTCGTTTTCGCTGCCGCTGGCCGAAACAGAAACTGATAAGCCGCCGGAAACTCCCGTTGCCAGAACCATTCGCGGTGTTGGCCATCGGCAGGCGCGCGGAACGACATGTTGGACGCAGGCACACCCTGGTTACGCAGGTTGTTGCGCCAAGCTGCCATGAGCGGAAGCATGGTTTCGGATTCTTTGGGGCCGCACACGAAGTAAAACCGGGTGGTGGAGGCCGCAGGGTGCATTTTAGCAAAGGCCTTTAAAGAATCATTACAAACCCAGAAGGCCGGCGAAAAAGCCCCAACCCGCCCGAACACACGCGGGTATTTTAGGGCGGCATACACCGATATCAGCCCGCCCAAACTGGAACCTGCAATGCCGGTATGCGCGGCGTCGGGCCGGGTGCGGTACTTGGTGTCAATGTAAGGTTTGAGGGTGAGGGTCAAAAAATCGACGTAGGCACCGCCCTGGCCACCGGCCTTGATTTCGGCGTTGCGCCAGGGAATGTACTCGTCGGACCGGTGTTGGTTATCGTTGTCGACGGCGACTACAATGCAGCCGCTCGGGTCTTGGCCGGCAGCCCGTAGGCTGTCGAGGGTTTCGTCTACGCCCCACTCGCCGCTGTAGCTGGTGGCAGCGTCGAACACGTTCTGGCCGTCGTGCATATACAGCACGGAGTAGCGCTTTTTGGGCTTGTTGGCGTAGTCCACGGGCAAGTAAACCAACACCCGCCGCGTGCGGCCCAGCTGCGGAATCCGGAAGCTGTCGCTGAGGGTGTGCACCTGCGGCGAGGCGGTCTGCTTCTTGGCAGGGGCCGCGCCCGGCTCGCTCCAGGCTAATACTTCGTGGGAAATGACGGCCGCTTGCTGCAGGTTGGCCCGGCGGTTGGGCAGAGGCTGCTTGTCAGCGCCGGTTTCGGATTTGTCCCAACTGCCTCGGGTGAACTTGTACTCGACCGGGCCCAGCGAAGCAGGCAAGGTTATCTGGTAAGTGCCGTCAGGATTTTTGGTCAGGCTGTAAGCCGGATTACGGGGGTTCCAGATGTTGAAGGAGCCGGCCACAAAAAGGCTATCGCCAGGCGGGGTGTTGGCCGGCACGCGGGTTATTTTCAACACCGTTTGGGCGTTGGCGGGCCCAGCTACCGCGGCAAGAAAAGTAGCAAAGTATAGAGTCCAGGCTGCCTTCACTCCTGCTGCCGCTACCGAATTGTTGCGCCGGCGCCTTGCTCAGCCGAGTCCATCTTGCGCAGCGTGTATACGGCCCTTACCGAATCAATGCCCGGCAACCCGTTGGATTGGAAATCCAGAAACGAGCCTTTTTTTTGCGGCCCTTTCACGAAATGCCGATATTCTTCGGCTGACTCAAGCACTACGTACAAAAGCCCAGATGCCGGCACTTTCAGGCGGGAGTAGAAGCTGCGACCGTCGCCGGCGGGGCGGCGGGTGTCCTCGGCCACGGCGCTGGTGCCAAGCAGGCGGTATTTGGCGTCGTCGCTTCCGGGCAGGGCGCGGTTACTCAGGCCATCAACAAACACTTCGCGCCGATTGATGAGCTCCTCCAGGTCCAGGGTTTTGAGCAGGCCCAGGTTTTCCTCAGCCATGATGAGCTGCTGCACGGCCTTACCCGGAGCCGCTTGTTCGTAATAGACTATTACAGGCTTGTTCAACTTGATTTTTCCAACAAAGACTTCGGGTTGGCCATCATCGTTAGAGCGCCTTTGTGACGAACCGACACCAGTACCCGATTTACTATTCTTGGAAGCAGAATTCCGCGAACCAGACCGGCTTTGCGCGAGCACGCCAGCCGTGGTGGCTACAGAGAGCAAAACAATGAGCAGTAACCGCTTTTTCATCATCTAAGGAAAAGCCAAAAGTAACAAGCACAGATTGGCCTTGCAAGGTCTTTGGCCAGCTGCTGTATCAGCCACAATACTATTGCTCCAAGATAAAGCGTCCTAGTCTTAGTTCAATTATAGAATGTCGAGGGCGAGGTTAGACAGACCCTTTTCCTTAAACTTGGTTCTAGTGTTAGTTATCTGGAAACTGCTTTAAACATCTTTTTCAGCAAAATACTATCTATCAATATTTTATGTTAAAAATGAGCCACAATGTTTTTACTTGAATTGTTGTCGAAAGTGCCCACTGTTCGAGAATTAACATAGTAAGTCACACCACAATTCCAACTTGAATAGCCTCGAATTTCACTGTTTTTATTGGTGCATTTCTGTTTGAGAACAGCTGCCTACCCCTTCAACAATACACTGATTAACTGATTATTACCTTTACAACTACTTTACTTGCTCGACTTTGTGCCCTAACTTATTGATGTTAGCGTGAATCTATCTTAGATTAGCTATGCCGGACTGCAAGGACGCTTAACTACTAGGCCTTCTCATAACAGCGCATTCTGCTGCAAACGATTGCGCATAATATACCGAAGTCATAAGTCTTATCCGTACGCGCATTTTAAATGGCTTTGGGCTTCAAAAGACCATAATTCGCAATAAGCTCGACCTCCTTATTTAGAAAGCCAACGGATTTAACCAATCCGAACTCCCTGCGTAGATGCCTCGCTTCGACCGGCTACTTCACTGCTCCTGGTCGACTATCCTATAGGACAAAAGTCCAGCCAAAACAGGCTTAGATGCTATTGCCTGGTAACATGCACGCCGTTTCCCATTTTTCTATTTCTCCCACCACTCACAATTCTCACCAAATTCCGTTTCCCATGAAACACCCTTATTTAGCGAAACTACTGTTTCTGCTATTATTCGCCGGCCTAGGATTTCCTTCGGGTGCCTATGCCCAAACTGGCTCCATTAGCGGTCGGGTCACCGATAACAAAAACGAAGGTATTCCAGGTGCAACTGTGCTCATCGAAGGCACTTCGCTGGGCAGCTCGTCGAATGTAGATGGCACTTACAGCATTCAGAACGTGCCGGCCGGTCCTCAGACCCTGGTTATTTCATTTGTGGGCTACAACACCGTTCGCCGTCCGGTGACGGTAGTGGCCGGCCAAAACACTGAAGTATCAGCCGGATTAATTGAAAACGCTACGCAGCTTTCCGAAGCAGTAGTAGTAGGCTACGGTACGCAGCGCCGGCAAGACGTGACCGGTTCTGTGGCTACGGTCGACTCCCGCGAGTTTGTGCAAGGCCAGGTTACCAACCCCGAGCAGCTTATTCAGGGCAAAGTAGCCGGTGTGAGCATCACCACAGCGGGCGGTGCGCCAGGTACTGGCAGTGTCATTCGCATCCGCGGCAACTCCTCGCTCAATGCCAACAGCGACCCGCTGTATGTCATTGACGGTGTGCCGGTGGATAAGGGCGACATAAGCGGCGCGTCGAACCCACTTTCGCTAATTAACCCCAACGACATTGAAACCTTCACCGTGCTCAAGGATGCTTCGGCCACGGCCATTTACGGCAACCGGGCTTCGGGCGGCGTTATCCTTATCACCACCAAGCGCGGCCTGCAGGGAGAGAAGCTGCGCGTGGAAGTGAACTCGCAAACGGGTGTATCGCGGGTAGCACGGCGCTACGAGACGCTTTCGACCGATGAATTCCGGCGGCAGATTCAAGAGAACGGGTCTCCTTCACAAATCGCCACCCTCGGTACTGCCAATACGAACTGGCAGGATGAGATCTACCGGACCGCTGGCACCTTCGACAACACCGTCAGCCTGATTGGCAGCGTGGCCAAAGTGCCGTTCCGCGTTTCCTATGGCAATCTTTATCAAGAGGGTATCGTCATCACCAACCAGTTGAAGCGGAACACGGGTTCGGTAAGCCTCACGCCTACGTTGCTCAACGACCGGCTGCGCATCGACATCAACGCCAAAGGCAGCGTGGTAGACAACCGCTTTGTCGACTATGGCTATGTAGCCGGCGCTGGCCAATATGACCCAACGCAGCCCGTGCGTTCCAACGAAGCTCAGTTTTCTCGCTTCGGCGGCTATTTCCAGTTCCTGAACCCCACCACCGGTGCTCCGCTGGGTAATGCTCCCACCAACCCCGTGGCGGCCATCAACAACTCGAACAACACCAGCAACGTGAAGCGCTTGATCGGCAACGTGCAGTTGGATTACAAAGTCCATGGCGTTGAAGGCCTGCGTGCCAACCTCAACCTAGGCTTGGATGCTTCGCGAGGACGTGGCAACAACGTTATTTCGCCCAATGATTTTGGCAACTACGAGGTTTCTACAGACCCCGGCCTGAGCGGCCGCTTCAGCCAGTATGCGCAAGACAAAGACATGCAGTTGATGGAGGCCTATCTGGCTTACGGAAAGCAGCTGGGCGGCACGAAGTTCGACATGCAGGCGGGCCATGCCTACCAGTCGTTTGTGACCCAGGGCCCTAACTTCCTGGATTACCGCTCAAACCGCGACACCCTCGTTACCCGTGGCGAGACGCTGAGCCTGCCCGGCTATTACAACAAGTATGTGTTGGTATCCTTTTTTGGCCGGGCCACGATGAACGTACGGGACAAGTACCTGCTGACGGCCACCGTGCGCAATGACCACACCTCACGCTTCCGCCAGGGCTACCGGAGCGGCATATTCCCGGCCCTGGGTCTGGCTTGGCGCGTCAAAAACGAAGATTTCCTGAAAGACAATAACACCCTGTCGGAACTGAAGTTGCGGGCCGGCTACGGCCGCACGGGTCAGCAAGACATCGGCGGTGTCTACGACACGCAGCCGCGCTACGTGGTGGGCACTTCTACTTCGCAATACCCCTTGGGCAATAACTCTACTGCTCCTGGCCTTACCTATAGCGCACAAGGCTACAACTCGGTGCTCACTTGGGAAACCACCAACACCTACAACGCCGGTTTGGACTTGGGCTTCCTGGACAACCGCCTCACGGCTACGCTGGACGTGTACCAGCGCACGGCGAGCGACCTGCTGGCCGAGGTTGACCAGTCAGCCGGCTCGAACCTGACCAACCGTTTGAATGCCAACATCGGCTCGCTGCGCAACCGCGGCGTTGAGTTGGGCCTCAACTACGGTGTTTTCCGCAGCGAGAACCTGACCTGGGACGTGAACCTGAACGGCGCCTACAACGTCAACAAAATCACCGACCTGGGCCTGCAGCCAGAGGGCTTCCCCGGATACAATGTGGGTGGCATTGGTGGCGGCACTGGCAATACCATTCAAATCAACACGGTGGGCCAGCCTGCCAACACCTTCTACGTTCGCCGCCAAGTTTACGGCCCCGATGGACGGCCAATTCAGGGCCTGTATGCTAACAGCGCCCGCAACAGCTCCAACACCGATGCCGGCGACTATTACTACAAGCAACCCGCTCCGCTGGTGACTTTAGGCTTTAGCTCGAACGTGGTGTACAATAAGTTTACTTTCGCCTTCACGCTGCGTGGCAATGTTGGCAACTACGTGTACAACACCAACGCCGCTGGCCTCGGCACCTATGCCAACGCCCAGGGCTCGACCAACTTTGTTAGCAACCTGAACCCCGACGTTCTGAACACGGGCTTTACGCGTCAGCAGCTGTTCTCGGACTACTACGTACAGAACGCTTCGTTCCTGCGTTGCGAGAACATATCGCTCGGCTACAATATTGGCAAAGTGCTAGGCGCCTCCACGTTGCGCGTAACTGGCAACGTGCAGAATGCTTTCTTGATTACCAAGTATACTGGCATCGACCCAGAAGTTGCATCTCCTGGCACCAACGGGGCCCCGGCCACGTTCGGCATCGATACCAACTTTTATCCCCGGGCCCGCACCTATACCTTGGGCCTTGCTCTCGGCTTTTAATTCCCACCATTCATGAAAAATTCATTATATCGTGGGCTAACGGCCCTCACCCTGAGCACGGCTTTGCTTGGCCTCACCACGTCTTGCATGAAAGACCTGGACCAGACCCCCAAGTTTGAGCTCACGCCCGACAAGGTGTATGTGGACCTGAACGGCTATAAGCAAGTTCTTGCCAAGCTGTACGGCGGCTTTGCCCTCACCGGCCCAAGCGGCCCTGGCTCCGGCGATATCAGGGGCATTGACGCGGGTACTTCGGACTACATCCGTCAGTACTGGAGCGCCCAGGAGCTTACCACCGATGAAGCAGTAATTGCCTGGAACGACCCCGGCGTGCAGGAGTGGCACAACATGAACTGGGATGCCAACGACCCCCTGCTCCGCGGCCTCTATAACCGGTGCTACTACGAAATAGCCATTTGCAACGAGTTCATCCGTGAAGCATCCGACGACAAGCTCAGCAGCCGCTTGGGCAGCGGGGAGCAGGCGCAGGGCAAACTGTTCCGGGCCGAAGCGCGCTTTTTGCGGGCCGTAGCTTATTCGCACATCATTGACTTGTTTGGCAACGGTCCTTTCGTCTCTGAGAACGACGCCGTCGGCGCGTCGCGCCCTCCTTACTATACCCGCAAACAGCTCTATGACTTCGTAGTATCTGAATTGCAAGCCATATCGAGCGAGCTGGCTCCTGCCCGTACCAACGAATATGGCCGTATTGACCGAGCTGCTGCTCAGGGTTACCTGGCCCGTATGTACCTGAACGCCGGCGTTTACACCGGCACCCCCGAGTATGCCAAAGCTGCTGAAGAAGCTAAAAAGGTAATTGATTCGGGCTACACGCTTTCGACCACCGCCAGTGCTGCTTCTTCGGCCTATGGCCGCAATTTCCTGGCTGACAATCACCTGCCTCCTGCTGCCAATGAAATCATTTGGCCGGTAATCTTCGACGTCACGCGCGTTCAGAGCTACGGCGGCACCACTTTCCTCATCAACGGCGCCACCAGCGGCGCCGATGGTGCATGGCAGCGCTACGTAGGTCAATCCACCGGTTGGGGTGGCCTGCGCACTACCAGCGCGCTGGTCAATAAGTTTTTCCTGGCGGGCGGTGATACAACTCGTGACACCCGTGGCCGGTTCTGGACCCGTGGCCAGTCGCTGGCCATCAACGACCTCAGCCAGTTTACCCAGGGCTTGGGTGTGGTTAAATACCGCAACGTTACTTCGAGCGGTACTGGCCTGGGCGGCTCGCTGAACTTCTCCAGCGTTGATTTTCCAATGCTGCGCTTGCCTGACATGATGCTGATTTATGCCGAGGCGGCCGCACGTGGCAACGCCGACCGTGCTATTGCGCTGGGCTATGTAAACCAGATTCGGGCACGGGCTTTCCGCAACGCCGCGGGCAGCGCCATTACCCTTGCGCAGTTGACCCCGGAATTCATTCTCGACGAGCGCGCTCGCGAGTTGCATTGGGAAGGCACGCGCCGCACCGACCTCATCCGCTACAACCGATTCACGACAGCTGATTACCTCTGGCCCTGGAAGGGCGGTGTAGCTGCAGGCCGCGCCGTAGAGTCTTTCCGGACGATTTTCCCAATTCCGTCTTCTGACCTCACGGCCAACCCCAACCTTCGGCAGAACGCAGGGTACTAACCTGCCCAACAGGATGGGCCGTGTGCAACGGTCCATCCTCATTTGCCTTTCAAATCATACATTTCAAGAACTGCCTTTCTCACCACTTTTTATGCTTGTACCGGCCAGCAGCACATCTGTTTGGGTTGACGCAAGCTTTGCCACTCCCTTGCCTTTGCTACAGCGTGCCATAAGGTGGAGTAAGTAATTTCTTGTTAATCCCTTTTTAGAATCACTAATCATGAAGAACTGGCTTACCCAAGTGGTGGCAGGCTTATTGGCAGTGTCCACTCTTGCATCTTGCGAAAAAGATGAGGACAAGGTCACTATTACGCCCTCCAACACCATCACTCTCAGCACTTCGGCAAATACCGTTGTGCTAACCCAAGCAAACAGCGCCCGGAATGCAGCGACGTTCACGTGGAATCCCATTAGCTCCTTTACCCTGAGCGGGACCGACCGTAACACGCCTCCAGCCGCTAGCTATCGGCTGCAAGTGGCCAAGTCAGCCACTGGGTTTGGTTACCCTGCCAATATTGAAGCGGGCGCGGGCAATACTAAATCTGTAACAGTCGAGGAGCTCAATTCGGCGCTACTCAATTTGGGCTTGGCGCCCGATGTTGCTGCTCAGGTTTTTGTCCGCGTAGCCGCCGTAGTAGGCACGGATGCGCAGGCATTCGTATCGAACCCGGTGCAGATGACCGTAACGCCTTACAAGGTGTGCTTGCCCCCCAACACAGACACCTGGGGCCTGGTTGGCCCGGCCGGCGACGGCTGGCCTGGTGCTACTGATACTGACCGTGTGCTGAACTGGGATTGCGACGCCAAGGCTTATGTACTAAGAACCACACTAAACGCTGGTGCTTTTAAATTCCGCAAGGACAAAAAATGGGACATCAACCTGGGCGGCAGCGGCAACCCCTTCGCCGGAGCTATTCCACTGACACTCAATGGCTCCGACATGGTTGCTATCCCTGGCACCTACACTATCAAGCTTGAGGTAACCGGCTCCGGCGCCAACGTATCTGCTGGGCGCTTGACCATTACTCCCTGATTTTTACTGAACTACCAATCAAAAAAGAGCCACTGGTATTCCAGCGGCTCTTTTTTGTTGAAGGCATCCACTACTCATTCAAGCATGATTAGTGGCCGAGGAGGAAGGAGTTTGGTCCTTAATTAGAATTGGCATCCTGCTCCTAACGCAATTTGTTGGCCGCGCTGAGGCCAATGCTAGCGGTTGGGATAAGACAGCCGCTCAGCATCTTGAACCTACTCGATGTGGGGCTGTGCGTGAGCCATTGGAGGAAAGCACAACGCATTTTACTCTTGCTCCTGCCACGACAAAAAAAGGCCCCGCACCAATAGTGGTGCGGGGCCTTTTTTTGTCTATCGGTGCGAGGGCACTTAGAGCAACACCACCTTGCGAGTAGCCACTTTATCGCCAACCTGCACACGCACGAGGTACGTGCCAGCAGAAACGTCGGCAGTGCTTACAGTTTTGGTTTTCACACCAGCTGCCTCGATGCCGGACGACAGCACTTGTACCTGACGGCCGAGCAAGTCGGTCAGCACAATGTTTACCTTTTCGGAACGGCTACCAACATTGTAAGCCACCGTAGCAACGCCATTAGCGGGGTTGGGGTACACGCCCATGGCTACAGCAGCTTCGCTAGCAGCCTTGTTGCCAAGAACACCTGAAGCGCCCAGCGTAAAACTCGCCGACTGCACGCCCGGGATGGCAGCGAAGTCTACGTCATTGCCTGCGTTACCGTTATCAGCGCCACCTAGGTTAGGCGAAGGTAGCGCAGCGGGCAATGCGCCTGTAGCTTTAGGGATGAATTCGCCCGAAGCATAGCCGCCATTGCTGTTGTTATAAATGGCGAATATGCGTAAGACCGAATTAGCAGCAGTCGCGCCAAGGGCAGCCCGGTCCAATTCAATCTCCCAGCCGAGAGAGCCTACTCCAGCATAAGCAGCGGTATTGAATAGAGGAACGTTGCCAGGATTGGTGGCGATTGTGCCACTAGTAGAGTTGCGGTAAGCCATGCGAGCACTGCCAAGCATACCATATGGAGCCGCCGTAATGCTTTGGTCGAGGGCACGAGCGGTGCCGTTTCCTACAACTGGAGCCGCGGTCGTAGTTACCTGCCGACTTTGTACGGCTGTGGCTGATGTGAACACCGCAGCTTCAACTCGGTAATTTTGTGGGGCAGGAGCAGTAGGCGTGCCTTCGCCACGCAGAGCCAAAGCCAAATCCACAGTCTGGTCCAATTTCATCCGGTTAATTTTCTCGAAGGAAGTACCTCCAAATCCGGCAGGAAGAAAAGTGCCAGCGGGAACGCCAGTTCCACCAGGCAGGTCGAGGTAAATCTGAAAGGAATTGCTGCTGGGGTCAACAGTGCCGCCAAGAAATATGTACACTTTGGTAGCCGTGTTGGCAACGTAAAGGCCAAGTAACCCACGCGAACCAAAAGGACGGTTATCATTCTGATTTTGAGTGCCCGTGAAGGTGAAGTTGTCGCTTTTCCCTATTAAGACATAGTTGCCTGCAGTGAGTTCAGCGGCAGTTAGTTCGCCGTCAACCGTGACCTGGGCTTGGGCGTTGAACGCACCAACTGCCAAAAAGCCGGCAGTTGCAAGAGTAAATAGTTTTTTCATGACAGTTTTTTACTGTAAAAGGTGGGAATTGAAAAAAACACTGTTTTGCACTCTACTGAACCTCTGAAAGTACCGTAGAAGGGCTTGTAAATGTAACCAAATAGTTAATTATCTCACTAACTGACTACTCAAATAATCATTCACTGAGTGAAGGTGCATCTTCTTGATTGCTTTCGTTACGTACGCACGGTTCTCGCGCTGGTTGCTACTTTCGCCATCCCTCCATTCACAACCTTGTTGATATGATTCTAATTGCCGACGGTGGCTCAACCAAATGCAGCTGGTGCCTGCTCGATGACACCCAAAACCGAGTGTACTTCAACACTGAAGGTTACAATCCTGATTTTGTAGATACTGCAACTATTACGGCTTCGCTTACTAAACACCTGCCGGGCAACTTGCCACGGGAAGAAGTCAAAGAAGTTCACTTCTACGGTGCAGGGGTTTCCTCGCCTCAAAAAGCTGAAATAATTGCTGCTGCTCTGCGTCAAGTTTTTCCCAATTCCACCGCTACGGTGACAGAAGACCTGCTTGCTGCGGCCCGCGCCTTGCTGGGCCGCAAGCCCGGCTTTGCTGCCATTCTGGGCACGGGCACGAACTCCTGCATCTACGACGGTGAAAAAATCACTTACAATGTCGATTCACTCGGCTATTTTCTGGGCGATGAAGGCTCGGGGTCGTACTTCGGCAAGCGGCTGCTGCGCGACTACCTCCGGGGCCTCCTCCCCGATGGCCTGCAGGAATCGTTCAAAGAAACCTACAAGCTGGGCTCCCGCAACGATATTCTGGACCGGCTATACAACCAGCCGCTGCCCAACCGCTTCCTGGCCAGCTTTGCCAAATTCGCCTACGACCACAACAACGTGAGCTACTGCCGCGAAATCGTGCTCGAAGGCTTCGAAACGTTCTTCCAGAACCTGGTGGTGCACTACCCCAATTATCAGGATTACTCCTTCAACTGCATAGGCTCGGTGGGCTACAATTTCCGCGACGTACTCACCCAGGTAGCCCGTAGGCACGGCATGGAAGTGGGCAAAATCATCCGGTCTCCTATTGATGACCTGGTGGGATACCACGAAGAAGTGAGAAGCAACTAAAACACAAGAATGAGTAATTAAAAAGGCCCGCCTGTTAAGTCAGGCGGGCCTTTTTAATTACTCAATGTTATTTCCTTATTCCACTACCAGTCGCAGCATCTGCTGGCGGCTATCGGCTCGGAGCTGCACCATGTACACGCCCGGCGCCAGCTTTCCCAGCGGCAGCTCCTGAGAACGCGCGCCAGCGGCTTGCTTCACGGCAGGCAGCGTCAGCACTGTCTGGCCCAGTACGTTGCGCACCGACAGCTGCACGGGGCCGGCCACGGGCAGTTCGTAACGAACGGTGGTGCTGCCGCTGGCCGGGTTGGGCGCAGCGGTGAGGCGGAAGGTGTTTTGCTGCTGGCTACCGCGCGTGGCCAGCGCGACGCGGCGAATGCGCGTGCTGGTGTACACCGCATAATCGCCCGGGTTCAGCGTCAGCAAGTCGTTGGTATTGGCCACCGTGATGCTGTCGCCGGTGAGGTAGTTGTACCACTTGCCGGTTTGCTGAAACTGAGGGTTAATCTGGTCGCCGAAGACGCCGAAGTTGCCGACCACCGTCACGTTGAGCGTGGGGCTGGTAAGGTGCATCGATTTCGACTGACCGCCCAACTGGGACGTGAAGGCGGCGTTGCTGTAGCCAGGCTGCTTGCGCAGGGCGATGAGGTTGGTGTAGGTGTCGCGCACACGGCGGCGGTTGGCATCCTGTAGGTAGTTCCAGAGGATGGGCTTGGCACCGGTGCGGCCGTTCAGATTGATGTCGATTTCGTAGCCTAACTCACCAAACTGCCACATCAGCTTGGGGCCGGGAATGGGGAAGAAGAACGCGGCGTTCATTTCCATGCGGGACAGGGCCGTGGGCAGGTTCTTGATGTCGTAGCCAGCTCCGTTGTTGAGGCCGAAGTTGAGCGCCTCGTAAACCATCCTCGACTCGTCGTGGCTTTCCATGTAGGCAATCAGGTTGGGCTGCTGCCAGCCCCGGGCTACGTGGTAGGCGCCCGAGAAGTTAGAGTTGCCGGTGCGACCCTGAATGGCTTGCGAGTAGGCTCCGTGCATGTTGCCCCACAGCATCATACCCGCGTTGCTGAGCACAATTTCTTCGCTGTTATCCGCAAAGTGCTCCAGCATGACGTAAGTGCCGGGGCTATTGGCTTGCATGTGGTTGTTGTAATCGTTCCAGATGTTGATGCGCGACTGGTCGTAGCGGCCCCAGGCCCCCACGTCGTTGCCCGTATTTACTTGGGTGAAGCCCTTGCTCAAGTCAAAGCGGTAGCCGTCGACCCGGAACTCATTCACCCAGAAATCCATCACTTTTTTGCTGAAAGCACGCGTGAGGGCGCTTTCGTGATTGAAGTCGTAACCAACATTGAAGGGGTGGCGCGCCACCCGGTTGAACCACGGGTTATCGGCCGTTGGTTCGCCGCCGTTGGAGTACATCTGCACCATGGGGCTTTGGCCGAAGGAGTGGTTCAGCACCATATCGATGACCACGGCCATGCCGCGGCGGTGGGCTTCATCCACAAAAGCCTTGAAGGCGTCCTTTGTGCCGTAGTACTTGTCCACGGCAAAGTAGAAGCTGGGGTTGTAGCCCCAGCTGTCGTTGCCCTCGAACTCGTTCACCGGCATCAGCTCAATGCAGTTGATGCCCAGGCGCTGAATGTAGTTCAGCGTGTCGCGCAGGGTTTGAAAGTCATGACGGGCGATGAAGTCGCGCAGGTGCAGCTCATAAATCACGAGGTTGGCCTTGGCGGGGCGCGTGAAGTTGGTGGTCTGCCACTGGTAGACCGTTTGGTTGGTTTGGAAAGTCGACATGATGCCCGTCTGCCCAGCAGGGTACGGCTTCAGGTTCGGGTAGGTGATGGCGGGAATGAACCGGTCGTTGTTGGGGTCCAGCACCTTCTCTGTGAAGGGGTCGGCCACGCGTATGGTGCCATCAATCAGGTACTGGTAGGCGTATTCCTGGCCGGGGGTGAGGCCGTTGAGCTGCACCCACCACATGTTGCCATCGGGGGTTTTGTTCATGAACCCAGAAGTAACCGCCTGGAAGTTGTTGAACTCGCCCACAACGTACACGAATTGCTTGTTAGGTGCGGTAAGGGCCAGGACAACCGAGGTGCCACCGGGTAGGTAAGTAATGCCTTCCTTAGCCCCGGCGGGCAGGGCGGCCACGGTTACGGTGGGCCGCACAATCAGAATAACCGAGTCGGACACGGCCGTCGCGCCGGTGCCGGCGGTCATCTTCAGCACATTGCGGCCGGCCAGGGTTGGCGTGGCACTGCCGCTGATTGTGGTGGCGTTGGCAGCCTGCGCAATCTGGGTGCCGTTCAGGGTCAGGACCAGGTTGGCGGCCTGCGCGCTTTCGCCCGTCACGGGCAGCGCTGCGTTAGCAGCCACAAACTGCGGGTTGGCCGAGCGCGCGGGGTTGGTGATGCGCACGGCCGCACCGCCCTGGTACACGTCGATGAAAATATCGCCGCCATCACTGGCGCGGCCTACTATCGACCCATCGGCATTCTTAAAAATCATGCCCAACCGCAGTATCGTTTCATTGGTGGGCACCGGGTAAAAGGTGCGGGGCGTGAAGGTGATGCGGTAAATATTAGGATTGGTCGCGTCGCGCGTCATCAGCGCGTTGGGGTCGGCCTGGCCAAAGCTGGGGCTCTTCACGTTGCGCCACGTGGTGTTGGTGGCACTCAGGTTGGTCACGGTGCCGGTCCAGATGTAAACCGGCCCGGTGAAGTCCTTCAGAGCCGAGTTGCCCTGGGTGGCGTCGAAAGTGATGGTGACCGGCGTGGTTTCCGTGAAGAAGACCGGTTGGGTCGTGACCACTTGTGCTTGGGTCGTCCAGGCCAGAAGTGTTAGCAGCAGGCCAGTTAAGCGTCGAAATGTTTGCATTGAAAAATTTGTGGGTGGGAGTGATGGTGGGAATTTGCAGCAACCGGCGGGTGGGAACGCCGCTGGCTCTAAGGTAGAGCCAGCGGCAAGATACTGCTTAGCTGCCAGCGGCAGGCAGGTTGCACCGTACCTTTACAGCCAGTTTGCGCCCTTATGATGCCTTCTTTCCGCTTTTTCTTGACCCTGCGGCAATGGTATTTAGCGGCAGTAGTAACGTCTTCTTTATTCCTGGCAGTGCCCCTTGGCAGCGCCGCCCAAGCCCCACCCCCACCCGACTCGGTGACCGCGCAGTTGCTCGCTACCCAGGCAGGGGCGGTACCCCTCGATTCGGTGGCCCAGCGCAAGCGCCGCCTGCGCCTGCTGGCGGGCGGCTCGGCGCTCGGCTACGGCATTATCTACACCGGACTCACCACGTCGTGGTACACCGGCGAGCGGGCGCCCCTGCACTGGTTCAACGATTGGCCCGAATGGAAGCAGCTCGACAAAGCCGGCCATTTCTGGGGGGCTTTTCAAATAAGCCGCGGTGCCGTCGACATGCTCCGGTGGGCGGGCCTGAGCGAAAAGAAATCTATTTGGTACGGCTCTTTTGTGGGTTTCGCCATTCAAAGCCCCTTGGAGCTGCTCGACGGGCGCGACCCCGCCTACGGCGCCTCGGCCACCGACCTGGCGGCCAATTTCCTCGGCTCCGCAGCCCTGCTGGCCCAGCAACTGGCCTGGCACGACGTGCGCATCATGCCCAAGTGGTCGTTTCACCTCACGCGCTATGCCCAGCTACGGCCCAATGTGCTGGGCCGCAGTGTGCCCGAGCGCTGGCTCAAAGACTACAACGGCCAGACCTACTGGCTGTGCACCGATGTGGGCGCGTTTCTCAAGCCCGGCAACCGTTGGCCCCGCTGGCTGCAGCCGGCCGTTGGCTACAGCGGCCAGGAAATGGTGTACAACGACGAAGCCACCAACCGCGCGCTGGGCCTGCGCTCCTACCGCCAGTATTATTTATCGCTGGATGTGGATTTGCGGCGCATCCCCACCCGGAGCCCAATTCTGAAAAAGGTATTTTACACCCTTAGCATCTTCCACTTACCCGCCCCGGCGCTGGAGTACAATGGACGCAACGGTTTCCGTTTTCACGGACTCTATATGTGAGGCGTGGGCCGGCCAAAACCGTAGGGAGACCCACCGGCCCCTGCTGAACCGTACTTTTGAAGAACCCGCACGGCCAGAGGCGTTGTTTCTAACGTAAGAAAAACAGCGCTAGCCAGCGAAAACCAGTGATATTATGAACGTAGGAGATAGAGTACGCCTGCTCACCGGCACCGAAGAAGGAATTGTTACCCGCCTGCTCGACAGCGAGTTGGTGGAAGTAGCCATCGACAATGATTTTACTATTCCCGTGCTGCGCCGCGAGGTAGTGGTGGTAGCCCAGGAAGAAGGCAACAACTTCGACCGCACTGCGCCCGACTACCGCGTGGGACAAGTGCCCGGCAAAAACGCCAACGCCAGCAAAAAAGACCGCAGCCAGCGGCCTTCCCAGCCAGCGGCCGCCAAGCCGGCGCAGCCTTCTCTGCAGGAAGCCCTGGCGGCCGTGGCCTCCAAGGGTGCGGGCGTGGCCAAAGTGGGCGGCACCGCAGCCCCCGCAGGCAAGCAAGCCGCTGCCGCCAAAGGCCTGTTTTTGGCGCTGGTGCATCAGTCGCCCGAGCTGCTGGCCGTCACGCTCATCAACAACACCGAGGCCGACGTACTCTACACCTACGGCGAGGAAACCAGCACCCGTCCCTACCGTGCCCTGGCAGCCGATAAGCTCGGCCCCAAAGCCAGCACCAAGCCCCTCTCCTTCCTGCACATGAAGGATTTTGAGACCTGGCCCGCCGTCATTTTTCAGCTCCTGCCCCACCGTGCCAACGGCGACGCGGCCTACGAACTGCTCACCAAGCGCCAGGGCTTCAAGGCCAGTACGTTTTACTCCAGCATTCGCCCGGCACCCGTCATTCAGAAGGATGCCTACCTGTTTCAGCTGGATGAGAAAGCCGCTGCGGCTATTGCTCCCGAGCAACTGACGCAGGAAGCCCCTGCTGCCACTCCGGCCAAGCCCGCCGGCGTTGATGCCGCTGCCCTTAAGGCTCAGCTCAGCGGCGACGCTCCGGCCAAGCCCGCCGCTGTGGTAGCGGCGGCAGCCCCTGCTCCTGCCTCGCCCGTTGTAGCCCCGTCCCACGAGTTCGACCTGCACCTTGAGGCCCTGCGCCCCGACAACAAGGAGGAGCTGTCGAACACGGCCATCCTGCGCATCCAGCTCGATGCTTTTGAGGATGCGCTGAGCCGTGCGTTGGCCACCAACATGCACGAAATTGTGTTCATTCACGGCATGGGCAATGGCGTGCTTCGCAAGGAAATTCACCGCCAACTGAGCCGGAACAAAGACATCAAGTTTTTCGAGGATGCCCGCAAGGAGAAGTTCGGCTTCGGCGCCACGCTGGTGCGGCTGAAGTAGACTTGTAGCTCTGCCTGCCACTCAATTGAACGTCATGCTGAGCGGAGCCGAAGCATCTTTACCGCAATAGTAAATCAGTTACTTGCGTGGTAAAGATGCTTCGGCTCCGCTCAGCATGACGTTCTTTTTTCAATTCAATCTCATTTATGCGCCTGCCCTTACTGCTCGCTTCTTCACTCCTCAGCTTTGCGACCCTGGCGCAGCAACCGCTGCCCGTCCCGCGCAACCTCCAGGCTACATTCACCAAAGGCACGCGCGCCGAAACCGGTCTGCCGGGCCCTAAGTACTGGCAAAACACCGCCGACTACAACCTCACCGTCAGCTTCGACCCGGCTACCCGGCTTGTAGCAGGCACCGCGGCCATCACCTATCAGAACAACAGCCCCGACTCGCTTCGCCAGCTCTGGTTTAAGCTCTATCCCAACATTTACCAAAAGGGCGCGCCGCGCACTCGCAATTTCGCGCCCGAAGACGTGGGCGAAGGCATGACCATTTCGGCTCTGACCATCAACGGCGAGGTATTCGATGTAAAAAATCTGGCTATTCAGGCTACCAACATGACGGTGCCGCTTCGCCGGCCACTCGGCTCGCGTCAGGCCGCTACCGTGCAGGTCACCTACGCCTATACGCTTAATAAAGGGTCGCACCAGCGCACCGGCGAGGTGGAGCCGGGTGCAGCGTTTGTGGCCTATTTCTTTCCTCGCATTGCCGTCTACGACGACATCGATGGCTGGAACAAACAGCCCTACACCGGCGACCAGGAGTTTTATAATGACTTTTGCAACTTCAAAGCGGCCATCACCGTGCCCAAGGATTTTGTGGTGTGGGCCACCGGCGACCTCAAAAACGCCAGCCAGGTGCTCACTAAGAAATACGCCCGGCGCCTGCAGGATGCCGAGCGCAAGGATGCTGTAGCCGCCATCATTACAGCCGAAGACGCCAAGCGTCGCGACATCACTGCGCCCAACGCCCAAAACACCTGGCGCTTCGAGGCCCAAAACGTTACCGACTTCGTTTTTGCCACGGCCGACCATTACGTGTGGCAATCCACGAGCCTCGTGGTAGACCCCGCCACCAAGCGCCGCACCCGCGTCGATGCCGTGTACAAGCCCGAGCACAAGGATTACGAGGAAGTTATTCACTTCGCTCGCAAAACGGTGGAAGCCATGAGCTACACCTTCCCCAAGTGGCCCTTCCCTTATGCCCACGAAACCGTGTTCGATGGCCTCGACCAGATGGAGTACCCCATGATGGTGAACGACAACCCCACCGAAACGCGCAAAGACGCCATTGAGCTCACCGACCACGAAATCTTCCACACGATGTTCCCCTTTTACATGGGCATCAACGAAACGAAGTACGGCTGGATGGACGAGGGCTGGGCTACCATCGGCGAGTGGCTGATTTCACCGATAATAGACCCCACCATAGTCGACGACTACGGCGTGGCCCGCTACGCTGCCAGCGCCGCCACGGAGAGCGACGCGCCCATCGTCACGCTCAGCACACAGCAGAGCGGCGTGCCGTTTTTCCTGAACTCCTACCCCAAGCCCGCCATGGGCTACCTCTACGTGAAGGATTTGCTCGGCGACGAACTGTTTACCAAAGCCCTGCACACCTACATCCGCAACTGGAACGGCAAGCACCCCATGCCTTACGACTTCTTCAACAGCATGAACGCCGGGGCGGGCCGCAACCTCAACTGGTTCTGGCAGCGCTGGTTTTTCGACGACGGTTACCCCGACCTGGCCATTGCCAACGTGAACAAAACCGATGCCGGCTACGACATCGTGGTGCAAGCCAAAGGCAGCAAGCCCGTCCCGGTTGACCTCACGGTAACTTTCGCTGACAACTCAACTCAGAAAATCCACCGCACCATCGCTGTGTGGGAAACGGGCGCTACGTCGGTTACTGTGCCCGTCGTTACCAAGCAGCCCGTGAAGCGCGTGACGCTGGGCAGCACGCTGGTGTCGGATAGCTACCCGCAGGATAATGTGTGGGAGGGTAAGTAAACCG
Organism: Hymenobacter sp. B1770; assembly: GCF_049896385.1. NCBI lineage: Bacteria > Pseudomonadati > Bacteroidota > Cytophagia > Cytophagales > Hymenobacteraceae > Hymenobacter > Hymenobacter sp. B1770. Next base: position 24,325 of record NZ_JAFCUF010000002.1, on the reverse strand, counting down.
TGAGGTTCGAGGTGGGAGGCTTTAAGTAGAAAGCTGGGTTAAGAGAGGTTCTCTTAACCCCCAGCTTGTCTTTTTTTTAAGCCAGATAATGCTTATATTAGTAAGCATATCAACCTAATGTCTAAACGCCATGCCTCAGTACGTTATCGAGCGGGAAATTCCCGGCGCTGGCAGCCTGACAGCTGAAAAGCTAAAAGCTATTTCGCAAGCTTCCTGCGAAGTGTTGAACACGATGGGCCCTGAAATCCAATGGGACCACAGCTACGTGACTACCGATAAGATTTACTGCGTGTATAATGCTCCCAACGAGGAGATGGTACGCGAACACGCCCGGAAGGGTGGCTTTCCAGCAAACGCAGTATCAAAAATTTCGACTATTATCAGCCCAGCTACTGCTGAAATGGCGGTGGCTTGAACTCAGATGCGGCTTCATGGGCATTCTGCTGTACCTTTGCCCGCAGTGATGGGTCGCCCCACCGCGGCGCCAAACGCAAGAATGGCGACGAGGAAAGTCCGGGCAACGCAGAGCACCCTGCTTCCTAACGGGAAGGACTGGCGCGCATAATGCAACCCAGGACAGCCAGTGCCACAGAAAACTACCGCCTACGTACCGGCCCTCGGGCCGGTGCCGGTAAGGGTGAAAAGGTGCGGTAAGAGCGCACCAGCGGGCGGGTGACCGTCCCGGCTGGGTAAACCTCAGGGGTTGAAAGACCAAATAAGCTGGTACGCCGGCGCGGCTTAGGCCGCATCGGCACCGGGCGGCTCGTCCGGCGCCAGCGGGTAGGTTGATGGAGCCTTTCCGTGAGGACTGGCCTAGATAAATGGTGGGGACGCGCCCTCGGGTACGGACAAAACCCGGCTTATAGACCCATTACCTAAAATAAAAACGGCCGCCTCTTTCGGGGCGGCCGTTTTTTTTACTGTGTACTTCTGTCTGTCTGTCATGCTCAGGCACCAGGCACAACAGACAGTTAGGTTACGTTCTTGGTCAAGTGGCTGCTTTAGCTCCGCTTATCAAAACCCCAGCGGATTCAAACCAGCCGCCCTACTTCTTGTTCGTTGCCCGCACGGCCTTCACTTCAGCGCTGCTCACGGCGCTGGCCTTGTTGCCGAAGCTGTTGCGCACGTAGGTCAGCACATCGGCAATCTGCTGGTCGGTGAGGTAGTCGAAAGCGGGCATGACGTTGGCGTACCGTTCGCCGTCAATTTCGACGCCCTGCATGCCATTGAGCAGCACTTTTACCAAGCGGGGTTTTTCGCCCAGCACCCAAGAAGTTTGGGTGAGGGGAGCATTCATGCGGTCTACTCCCCCGCCATCGGCTTGGTGGCAGGTGAGGCAGTATTGGCTGTAAAGGGCTTTACCGGGAGCCAGCGCCGCGGCTGACAGCGCCGCGGCTGACAGCGCCGCTGCAGGCTTGGCCGCGGCCGCCGACTTAGCCGGGGCAGACCGCTTGGATTTAGGCGCGGGCTTTTTTTGGGCAGCGGCCGGCTCGCTAAACCAAGCCAGAGCCCCCAAGAGGATGAGAAATTGCTTCATTAAAACTGATTACTTCTTAGCGTAAACAATGCGGTAAATAGTGCCTTTTTTATCATCCGAGACGTAGAGCGAACCATCGGTACCCTGGGCCAGACCGCAGGGCTTGTGGTCGGGCCGGCCAGCAGCGGCTTTTTCGGGCGTGCCAGCGAAGTTGTCGGCAAACACCTCATAGTCGCCAAAGGGCTTACCGTTCTTGAAAGGCTGAAACACGACGTAGTAGCCTTTCTGCGGCTCGGGGGCCCGGTTCCAGGAACCGTGGAAGGCGATGAACGCGCCGTTGCGGTACTTCTCAGGGAACATGGTGCCCGTGTAAAACAGCAGCGCATTGGGAGCCGTGTGGGCCGGATAAGCCGCGACGGGCTCCAGGTAGTTGCCCGGAGCTTCCTTCTTGCCATCGCCGCCGTATTCGGGGTTAAGCATTTTCTTGCGCTGCATGGGGTCGTAGTAGAGGTAGGGCCAGCCGGCGTTGTCGCCTTTTTTGAGGGCGTACATGCACTCGGCGGGCAACTCGGCTGATTGCTTGGTGGTGAACAGCTCCGGCCAGTTGTCGCTAAGCTGGTCGCGGCCGTGCTGCATCACAAACAACTGGTTGGCCTGAGCGTTCCAATCCAAGCCCACCACATTGCGCAGGCCGGTGGCGTAGCGCGTGCCGTTGGCGTAGCGTTGGTTTAGCTTATCTGTCCGAAACTGCCAGATGCCGCCGGCCGAATCCAGAATGGGGCAATTGGGAATGCCCTTGGAGCCTTTCTGCCGGTCATTCACTTGGCAGGCGTTGGCGTAGGCTCCGATGGTGACGTAGATGTTGCCTTCTTTATCCAAGGTAATGGACTTGCTTTCGTGCTGGCGCCGGTTGATGAGGCCTGCCACAATTTTTTCGGACTGCGCCGGATTTGCCACTTCGCCCTTGCTGTTGAGCTTGTAGCGGTACACGTCTTCATCGGATGAAGCGTACAAATAATCGGGCGTGCTGTAGATGCCCGTGCCGCCGTAGCTGCCAATAGCCCCTGCTACTTCGGCTTTGCCGTTGGCGGTGGGGCGCAGCATCAGAATGCCTTTGCCGGCGGCGTTGGGCCGGTTCAGCTTCACGTAAATCAGCCCTTGGGGCGTCACAGTAATGTGCCGGGCGCGGCCGCCAGTTTCAGCAGCTACCAGCGCGCCGAAGCCGGCGGGCAGCTTCAGCCCGGCGTTGTCGGCATCGGGCACCACCTTGTCTTCGGCCTTGAGGGCCAGCAATGACACGCTTCCAGCCAGGGCGGCTGATAGAAGCAAGTAGCGAGAAAGGTTACTTTTCATGTAATGAGTCGGGACAGCAAAATTTTTACTTGGACAAGCGCGGGCGCGCAATGGTTTAGGAGACGAGCAGAAATATGCCTTTGCCCCTGGCCGCAGCCGACCTTTTGGCGAAGATAAGAGGCTTCGGAAAGCATTGTGCTTGCGCAGGGCTCCATACGGCTAAAGCGTAATAGCCGCCGCGTTTTGCGCTCGCAAATTGTGAGGACCTGCTACGGTCGCGCTGCTTTTCGTTACTTTCGGCCTCTACTTACCAAGCTCGTTTCCATGCCCCGCATCCTCATTATCGACGACGAACGTGCCATTCGGCACACGCTCAAAGAAATACTTGAGTTTGAAAACTACACCGTCGACCAGGCCGAAGACGGCCCGGCTGGCCTCGACATGCTCATTCAGCAGAAGTACGACGTAGTGCTCTGCGACATCAAGATGCCAAAAATGGACGGTCTCGAAGTTCTTACCCGTGCCCAGGCCATGGGCACTGATGCGGCGTTCATCATGGTATCGGCCCACGGCAGCATCGACACCGCCGTGGAAGCCACCAAAAAAGGAGCCTACGATTTCCTCTCCAAACCCCCAGACCTCAACCGCCTGCTGGTGACCGTGCGCAATGCCCTGGACCGCACTAAGCTGGTGACCGAAACCAAAACGCTCAAGAAAAAACTTTCTGTAGCCAAAGGCTCCGAGATGGTGGGCGCTTCTGCCGCGCTGGGCGCGGTGCGCAAAGCCATTGAAAAGGTGGCTCCTACCGATGCCCGCGTGCTCATCACCGGTCCCAATGGTGCCGGTAAGGAAATGGTGGCGCGCCAGCTGCACGAGCTCAGCCAGCGCGCCCACGGGCCCATGGTGGAAGTAAACTGCGCCGCCATCCCCTCGGAGCTGATTGAGAGCGAGCTGTTCGGCCACGAAAAAGGCTCTTTCACGTCGGCTGTGAAGCAGCGCATCGGCAAGTTTGAGCAGGCGGATGGCGGCACGCTTTTCCTGGACGAAATCGGCGACATGAGCCTCTCGGCCCAGGCCAAAGTTCTGCGCGCGCTGCAGGAAAGCAAAATCACCCGTGTAGGGGGCGAAAAAGAGATTTCGGTGAACGTGCGCGTGCTCGCCGCCACCAACAAAGACCTAATGCAGGAAATTGCCGACAAGAACTTCCGCGAAGACCTTTACCACCGCCTATCGGTCATTCTGATTCAGGTGCCGCCCCTCAACGACCGCCGAGAAGACATCCCTGACCTGATTCAGAAGTTCCTCAACGACATCGCTGCCGACTATGGCAACAAGCCCAAGAAGATAGACGCGGCGGCCCTGCAGTACCTCAAAGGGCTGGACTGGCGCGGCAATATCCGCGAGCTACGCAACGTGGTGGAGCGCTTGGTGATAATGAGCGATGACACCATTTCGGAAGGAGACGCGAAGGCGTTTGCCGGAAAGTAACCCCTAGTCTGTCATTGCGAGCGGAGCGAAGCAATCCGTCCTCCCAATGCGACCAACCCAATAATGTGACAAGCCCCGGCACTGTGCAGTGCCGGGGCTTGTCGTTTCATTGAAGTATCCGACCTCTTCAGGACGGATTGCTTCGCTCCGCTCGCAATGACAGTACGTTAGCTACACCATCTGATTGCAGCCGCGCACATCCGAGTTATCCATGCGCCCCAACACCTCAAACCCACCATCGGGGTGCATGCGGGCAAGGTCTTTGGTTTCGATGAAAGCACAGGAATCGACGTTGGCTAAGTCGATGACGTTGATGGCACCGTCGGGCCGAAACGCTGCCACTGAGAAAGGGTCGGAAGGCTCGCGCAGCAGCACGCGCAGCGGAGCGGGGCAATGGAAACGGCCATCGCCCAGGGAGTAGGCCTGACTGAGCAGCTCCGTCATGCCATACTCGGAGTGGATGCCAGCCGGCCCGAAGGCCACCTGCAATTCTTGGTGCAGCTCCTCGCGAATCATTTCGCGGCGGCGGCCCTTCATGCCGCCGGTTTCGAGCACAGTGAGGCCTTGCAACTCGGGCGCAGGCCCAGTAGCGGCTGCAAAGTCAAGCAAGGCATAGCTCACGCCAATGAGCATCACGCGGCGGCCTGGCTCCTGCTTGGCTTTGAGCAGGGCCAAGCGCAGCGCGGCGTGGTCGTGCAGGAAAAAAGCCGGCTGCGTCTGGCCCGATTGCCGGGCAAAATAATCGACCATGGCCACCAATGACGACTGCCCTTGCTCCAGGTACGAGGGCAGCAGGGCCAGAAACGTCCAGCCGGTGAGCGGCCCGTAGTAGTGCTCGAAAATGCGCGCCGCGTTTTCCCGGTAGAGCGCCGGCGCGCGCACCAGGTGGCGGCTGCGCTGCTGCAGCGTGGTTCCGCTGCTGAGAAATTCTTCCTCCGGTGCCCACCCGGCTGGCTCGGTGCGCACCTCGTGAGTCTTGAAAAACTCGATGGGTAAAAACGGAATATCGACCAGCCGGGACACGTTTGCGGGAGCACCATTAAGCCGGGCACGGCCCTGCCGGGTATGGCTCAACGTGGCCAGATACTCGGCATAGGGGGGGCAATGGGCCGCCTGGTGCCGAAACAATGCCAGCGCCGCTGCCTCAAAAGTGGACGCCGTTACGTGGGGCAGCTGCTGCAAGAAATCGGTACGGAAACTCATGGCCGGGCGGCGTGGTTAGCAAGGCAAGTAGAACCAACAAGTCCTGCCATTCGTTGGAAAAAATGTACTTTGGGGCCACTTCGGCCGTTGTGCTTCTGTCTTTTCACTTCCTGTACTTATGAACCTGTTTCGTACTCTGAGCGCGACTGCCCTTGTTTGCTTAACTGCCGCGGGCCTTGATAGTTGCATCAGTGCACCCGATTATGACATCGTGCCTGAAATTGAGTTCAAAGAACTTACCGTAGGGCGAAGCCGCCCCGGGGGAGGTAGCCTGTCGACCGACACGCTCAAGTTTGCGGTGGACTACAGGGACGGCGACGGCGACCTGGGCTTATCGTCCAATGATATCCAGAATGCCCCCTATAATAGCAAAACCGGCGGCCCCAACAACCGCGGCTATAGCTTTAACTACTTCATTCAGCTTTATTTGAAGGAGCCCAGTGGCCGCTTTGTGGCTTTCAACCCGGGAGGGGTTGCGGGTGAATACGACGGAACATACCCCCGCCTCGAAAAAAGCTTTAACCCCGATGCCAAGCCCGGCCCTATTCGGGGCACACTACGTTACAAGCTCCCCATCTTTCTTGATGGAGTAATTTTCAAGCCCGGCCAGGTCTTCCGCGCTGAAATCAGTATTATGGACCGGGCCTTACGCCAGAGCAACAAGGTCACCACCAGCGAAGTAACGCTGGGCCAGTAGTACCGGCCCAACTCCATCTTTTACTTAATAAATTTCGGGAAAACGCTCGGGCTCGGCTTCGCTCATCAGCTCGTACGCGGTGTCGAACACGTCCTCGGCGTTGGGTTTGCTGAAGTAGTCGCCGTCGGAGCTGTAGGCGGGGCGGTGGGGCTGCGCCGAGAGGCAGCGCGGCTGCGCATCGAGAAAGCGGTAGGCCTGCTGCTCGTCCAGCACGTGCTGCATCATGAAAGCGGTGCCGCCGCCGGGCACGTCCTCATCGGCAAATATTACGCGGTTGGTTTTCTGCACACTGTCTACAATCAGGTGGTCGGTGTCGAAGGGTAGCAGGGTCTGCACGTCGATTACTTCTACCGAAATTCCGACTTCGGCCAGCTGCTTGGCTGCCTCCATCACGATGCGGCACATCGAGCCGTAGGTTACCACCGTAATATCAGTGCCGGCCAGCAGCACTTCGGGGCGGCCCAGGGGCAGCGTGAATTCACCCACGTTGCTCGGAATCCGCTCCTTCAGGCGGTAGCCGTTTAGGCATTCCACTACCAAGGCGGGCTCGTCGCTGCGCAACAGGGTATTGTAGAATCCGGCGGCTTGGGTCATGTTGCGGGGCACGCACACGTGCATGCCGCGAAGGCTGCTCAGCACCATGCCCATGGGCGAGCCCGAGTGCCAGATGCCCTCGAGGCGGTGGCCCCGCGTGCGCACAATGAGGGGGGCTTTCTGCCCGCCCTTGGTGCGGTACTGCAGGCAAGCCAGGTCGTCGCTCAGAATCTGAACGGCGTAGAGCAGATAGTCGAGGTATTGAATTTCGGTGATGGGGCGCAGGCCGCGCAGGGCGGCGCCTATCCCTTGCCCCACAATGGTGCACTCGCGGATGCCGGTATCGGTCACGCGCAGCTCGCCAAACTTGTCCTGCAAGCCAGCAAAGGCCTGGTTCACGTCGCCGATTTTGCCCACGTCCTCGCCAATCGCGAAGATGCTGGGGTCGCGCTGGAAGTTAGCATCGAAGCAGGCCTGCAGCACCTCGCGGGCATCTACCTGCGGGGCATTGGCCGCGAAAGTAGCGGGCACCTCCTCAATGTTGCCAACAGCGTACTCGCTTTGGCTGAACAGATTGGAGTTGTAGCGGTCAGCATTTTCGGCGAGCAGCTGCTCAAGGTGACGCTGCACGGCGCGGCGGCCAGCGCTGCGCTTCTCGTTGCGCACGTGGCGCAGGGCGCGGCGCATGGTCCGCACAATGTCGGCGCGGATGGGCGTGGGGTTTGCTTTTAACCGCCCCACCATCTCGTGCAGAGTGTTTTCGGTGCCGGTGTCGGCCACCAGCTTGTCCAGCAAGGTCACAGCCTCGTCGCGTTCGGCCTTGATGGTGTCGAAGAAAGCTGACCAGGCCGCAGTGCGGGCCGTTTTGATGGTAGCGGCAGCAGTTTTCTCAATTTCGTCGAGCTCGCCTTCGGTAGCGTGTCCTTCGGCCAGCAGCCACTCGCGCAGCTTGTGCAGGCAGTCGTGGGCTTCTTCCCAGCTCAGCCGGTCTTTGCTCTTGTAGCGCTCGTGCGAGCCGCTGGTGCTGTGGCCCTGGGGCTGTGTGAGCTCCGTGACGTGGATGAGCACGGGCACGTGCTGCTCGCGGCACATGGCGGCGGCCCGCTGGTAAGTATCCACCAAGCTTGGGTAGTCCCAGCCGCGCACCACAAAAATCTCGAAGCCCTGCAGGCCTTCGCCCTCGCGCTGCAGGCCGGACATGATTTCCGAAATGCTCTGCTTGGTGGTCTGGTATTCGGCGGGCACCGAGATGCCGTAGTGGTCGTCCCACACGCTCACCAGCATAGGTACTTGCAGCACACCAGCAGCATTAAGAGCTTCGAAGAACATGCCTTCGGAAGTGCTCGCGTTGCCGATGGTGCCAAAGGCCACCTCGTTGCCGTTGTTCGACAGGGTGGTGAGCGAATGCAACTCCGGGTTTTGGCGGAACAGCTTCGAAGCGTAGGCCATGCCCAACAGGCGCGGCATCTGCGAGCCAGTGGGCGACACATCGGCCGAGGAGTTCTTGGTTTGGGTAAGGTCGGTGAGGTTGCCGTCTTCGTCCAGCATGCGCGTGGCGAAGTGGCCGTTCATGGCGCGGCCAGCGGTGGCGGGCTCTGCTTCGGCATCGGGGTTGGCGTAGAGCTGGGCGAAGTACTGCTGCCAGGTAAGCTGGCCGATGGCCACCATGAAGGTCTGGTCGCGGTAGTAACCCGAGCGGAAGTCTCCGTTTTGGAAGGCGCGGGCCATGGCCAGTTGAGGAACCTCCTTGCCATCACCAAAAATGCCAAACTTGGCTTTGCCCATAAATACCTCCTTGCGACCGGCTAAGGACGCCAGGCGGCTCTCCCAAGCCAAGCGGTAGTCATCGAGAAAATCGACTTTGGAAAGGGGTGTGGATAGCGCGGGCACAGCGGTTTCGGCAGCAGGCATGGTGTACTAAAGGGAAGGGTGGGATAAAAGCGGGAAGGACGATGCGGCCGGGGCCACGGTACAAAAATACGAAATCGGGAGCGGGCAGGCCGTGCGCAGGATTTGGGCGGAGGGTTTCGCCGTATATTTGAGGGGTAATGCCTTGGCCAGCCGCACACTCGCAAACAGGGCTATTATCATTCGGCAGCTTTTTTTGTTAAACGAAATCAAGGGGGCGTAGCTGTGCCTGCCTTGGTTGTCAGTTCAGCTTTCAAGATTATGAAACAGTTACTTACCCTCTGCCTGCTGGCATTTGCCATCAGCGCACGCGCCCAGGGCGTGATGCAATTCGAAGCCGACAACCACGACTTCGGCAATGTGCCCGAGGGCACGATGGCGACCCACGAATTCAAATTTAAAAATACCGGAAACCAGCCCGTGGTCATTGCCAACGTGCAGGCCAGCTGCGGCTGCACTACCCCCGACTGGACCAAGACGCCCGTGCTGCCCGGCAAAACCGGCATCATCAAGGCCATGTACAGCAGCGCCGGCCGCCCCGGCGTGTTCAACAAAACCGTGACGGTGACCAGCAATGCCACCGAGCCCAGCAAGGTGCTCACCATTAAAGGCGCGGTGCTGACCAAAGACGAAATCAAGCCGACTCTGACAGCTGCCCAGCTCGCGCAGTCGCCGCGCATGGTGGTTGATAAAACTATCCACGACTTCGGCAAGATGGAAGCAGGCCAGCAGCCCACCGCGCGCTTCACCGTGAAGAACACCGGTAAGACGCCGCTGGTGCTGGGCTCGCTCACTTCGGGTTGCTACTGCGTAGGCTACAAGACGCCCCCCGCGCCTATTGCGCCGGGCCAGAGCGCCGCCGTCGACCTCATTTACAGCCAGCGCCAGCTGGGCCAGGTGAGCGACGCCGTAACCATCACTTCCAATGACCTGAGCGGCGACGCAAAAATCACGCTGAAGGCCAACATCGTGCGCGACCTCAGCGGCAACAGCATGGTGAAGGAAAGCAGCACCGCTGTTCCGTTTAAATAGCAAATAATAACCGATAATGTCCTCGATATAAAAGGCCCTGCTCTATTAGCAGGGCTTTTTTTATGCCTAGGCGAAGCTAGTGCGTATAGTACCAGGCTTTCAAGTTCAACTTCTTGCCGAATGGATAACCCAACTTCCGATACTTCACAGCAAGCTGCCAGCTACGAGGCTCCCGCCCAAACCCGCATCGGCCACGTGCACCTTCAGGTCACGGACCTGGAAAAGTCCTTGGCGTTTTACTGCGGCGTTCTGGGCTTTAAACTCATGCAGCGCTTCGGCAACCAAGCGGCCTTTATTTCGGCGGGCGGCTATCACCACCACATCGGGCTCAATACCTGGAACAGCCTGGGCGGGCCGCCCGCCCGCAAGCACGGCGCCGGCCTCTACCACACTGCTATTCTGTATCCCACGCGGGTCGATTTGGCGCAGGCTATCCGGCAGTTGGTGGCGGCCAACTACCCCATCACGGGCTCGGCCGACCACGGCGTCTCGGAAGCCATTTACCTGGATGACCCCGACGGCAACGGCGTGGAGCTATACTGGGACCGGCCGCCAGCGCAGTGGCCCACCGCCCCCGATGGCAGCGTGCAGATGTATACCCGGGCGCTGGATATGGCCGGGCTGCTGGCCGGGTGTTAACCCCAGCGGTTTGGTTTGGCTTGGCGGGCCAAAGCCAAAGTATTTTGCAGTGCCCGCGGGACGGCGGCTCCTTATCTTTACGCCACGAATTCTCACCTCAGCCTCCACCTTCACTCCCACCACTCCGCTCATGATAATCGGCGTTCCTAAGGAAATTAAAAACAATGAAAACCGCGTGGGCCTCACGCCCGCCGGCGTTGCCGAATTGCGCAAGCACGGCCACACGCTCCTCGTGCAAGCCACCGCCGGCGAAGGCAGCGGCTTTTCGGACGACGAGTACACCACGGCCGGCGCCACCCTGCTCCCCACCATCGCCGATGTGTACGAGCAGGCCGAGATGATAATCAAAGTAAAAGAGCCCATTGCCGAAGAGTATCCCCTCATCAAGGAGAACCAGTTGCTCTTCACCTACTTCCACTTCGCCAGCGGCGAAGAACTGACCCACGCCATGATTGAGCGCAAGGCCATCTGCCTCGCTTACGAGACCGTGGAGCTCAGCAACCGTGCCCTGCCCCTGCTCATTCCGATGAGCGAAGTGGCCGGCCGCATGGCCCCGCAGGAAGGAGCCAAGTACCTGGAGAAGCCCCTGAAAGGCCGCGGTATTCTGTTGGGCGGCGTGCCCGGCGTGAAGCCCGCCAATGTGCTGGTGCTGGGCGGCGGCGTGGTAGGCACCCAAGCGGCCAAAGTGGCCGCGGGCCTCGGCGCGCAGGTTACCATCATGGACATCAGCCTGAACCGCCTGCGCGAGCTCGACGACTTCATGCCCAAGAACGTGGTGACGCAGTACTCGAACGAGTACAACATCCGCGAAGCCATCAAAACCTCCGACCTGATTGTGGGTGCCGTGTTGATTCCCGGCGCGAAGGCGCCGCACCTCATCACGCGCGACATGCTGAAGAGCATGCGTCCCGGTACCGTGGTGGTTGACGTGGCCGTGGACCAGGGCGGCTGCATTGAAACCTGCCACCCCACCACCCACGAAAACCCGACCTTCATCATCGACGACGTGGTGCACTACTGCGTGGCCAACATGCCCGGCGCAGTGCCCTACACCAGCACCCTGGCCCTGACCAACGCCACCCTGCCCTATGCCGTGAAACTGGCCAACCAAGGCTGGCAGGAAGCCTGCCGCCGCGACGAGGCCCTGCGCCTCGGCCTGAACGTGGTGCACGGCGAAGTGGTGTACAAAGGCGTAGCTGACGCTTGGGGCCTGCCCCTGGTGAACGTAGAAACCGTGCTCGAACTGGCCTCAGTGTAAGCAATACTTTAAGTGTGGAAAGCCTTCCCGGCGCAAGTCGGGAGGGCTTTTTACTTTTATCCCCTCAAAACATCGTGCTGACCGAAGTCTGTCCCGGCCTGGCATGATGCTCTGTTTTTCGGATTGATTTCTTCTCGCCACAGATGCTTCCTTCACCTGCCATCCGTCTGCTGTTGCGCCGCTTCGCTTTATTGCTGGCGGTGTACACGCTGCTGCGGCTGGGCTTTTACCTGTTCAACCGCAGCACGTTCGGGGGCATAGATAACGGGGCCGTGCTGCTGGCTTTTGTGCACGGGCTGCGCTTCGATGTTGCGGCTCTGCTGTGGCTCAATTTGCTGCTGGTACTGCTTTCGGTGGTGGTGCCCGTGTCGGCACGGCGCGGGCAGCAGGGGCTGCGGTGGCTTTTTGTACTCGTGAACGTGCCGGGCTTCTTGCTGAACGTCATCGACTGGGAGTACTTCAAGTTCATTGGCCGGCGCCTGAGCAATGAGTTCACGACGGTGGGGGGCGACATTGCGCGGCAGTCGGGCCAGATTGTGGAGCACTACTGGTACCTGCTAATTCCGCTGGGGGGCATGGTGTACCTGCTCTGGCGGCTCTGCCCCATGCCCACCCCGGCTGAGGAAAGAGCCGCGGGCCCCCGGAAACAATGGGTGCTGCGCGGGGTCGAGTTTCTGCTGCTGGTGGGCTTGGTAGTACTGGGCCTGCGCGGGGGCTGGCAGTTGAAGCCGTTGCGCACCGGCGCAGCGTTTGACCAGCAGCCCGCCGTGCTGGGCCACCTTGCGTTGAACAGTACCTTCACCGTGCTCAAAGCTTTGGGCGAAGCCAAGGTGGAGCGCAAAAACTACTTCCCTACCGATGCGGCTGTGCGCGCCCACCTGGGTGCGGCCTCTCTGCCGCAGCGGCCGGCACCGGCAGCCCCGCTCAACGTGGTGGTGCTGCTGCTCGAAAGCTTAGCCTCGGAGTACACCGGTGTCGACAACGGAGGCCAGGGCGGCTACACGCCCTTCTTCGATTCGCTGGCCACGGCGCCTGGGTCGCTACTTATGCGGGCCAACTATGCCAACGGCCGCCGCTCCATTGAGGCACTGCCGGCGGTGCTCGCCGGGCTGCCCTCGCTCATGGAGGAGCCCTTCATCACCTCCAGCTTCCAGACGGCGGAACTGCACGGGCTGGGCGATATGCTGGGCCGCCACGGCTATACCACGGCTATTTACCACGCCGGGGCCAATGGCACCATGGGCTTCGATATTTTTGCCGGCATTGCGGGCATGCAGCGCTACTACGGCCTCAACGAATACCCTGGCGGCGCCGCCAGCCCCGACTACGACGGGCACTGGGGCATTTTCGACGAGCCCTACCTGCAGTACTTCAACCGGCAGCTGGGTAGTACGCAGCAGCCGTTTTTTGCTTCGCTGTTCACGCTGAGCGCCCACGACCCGTTTACGATACCGGCCCAATACAAGGGCAAGTTTCCGGCGGGAACGCTGCCCATTCACCCCACCATTGCCTACTCCGATTTTGCGTTGCGGCGTTTTTTCCAGGCGGCCCGCCAGGCGCCCTGGTACAGCAACACGATTTTTGTGCTCACCGGCGACCACACCTCGCAAACAGACCGGGAAAACTACCACAACTTCCTGGGCGACCACAAGACGCCGCTGCTGCTCTTTAGCCCGGGCCATGCGCTGCCAGAGGCCAACCCCCAGCGCGTCACGCAGCAGGCCGACATTCCGGCCACGGTGCTGGACGTGCTCGGCCTGCACACCGAGCAGAAGGCGCTGCTGCCCTTTGGCTCTTCGCTGTTTGATGCGGCCAGTTCAGGCCGGGCCCTGTTCCACGACGACGATTCGTATTTCCTGGTGCACTCCGATTTTGTGACCGAGCTAAAAGGAGATAACACGGTGCAGCTCTACCCCTATCAGCCGCACTTTATTCCGAACCAGCCGGTGGCCAACCCTGACCCGGCATTGGTGCAGAAATACGGCGATGAGTTGCGGGCCTGTGTGCAATTTTACGTAAACGGACTGCTTGACAACCGGCTCTATAAGTAGCTGCTAACGCGTAGTAAACAGGCCCACGCCTGCCAGCGCGGGGTGCAGTCGCTCAAGCTTTGGTTTCTCATGCAATAACCTTCCGGCTAAGGTGCCGTTCAACTAAGCTGTCCTGCCTGGACGCTTTCCTCAACGACCAACCCCACCCAAGAAAATGCAAGAGGCTCATTTGCTCGAAGACGTATTGAATACCCCGCAGAAGAAGCTGGCCTTCTTCCAAAACTTAGTTTTGATAGCTGCGGCCGATGGCGATTTAAGCAAGGATGAAGGAGATTTTCTGCTCCAGATTGGCAGCAAGCTGGGCCTGACCGCCGAAGAAGTAATGCCGATTGCCAATAACCTGGGCGTGCTCAGCTTCATTGTGCCATCTGAGGGGCTCCAGCGCACCCTGGAGCTGCAAACACTGGTGCAGATGATGCTGCAGGACGGTCAGATAGATGCCCGCGAGTACGGCCTGTGCATGGAGTACGCCAACCGCATTGGCTACAGCAAGGCCATCCTAGATGACATGGTGAGTCAGTTGTCGGGCGGTGCGCCCATTTCCAACCCCAACCCGCCCACCGTAAGCTAAGCCAGCTAAAGCCGCTTATGCCGGCTAGGCCGGCAGCCGGAAGGCATAGCCAGAAATCAGAACGCGGCTACAGCAGCACCGCTGCGGCATAAGCCGGAATTTCTTCCAGCCGCTCGTTGGTGCGGGTTTTAAAATCGACCCGCCAGCAGTAATGTACCAAGCCATTGGTAAGCAGCAGCAGCGGCGCTCCAATGGCTTGGTTGTAGGTAGTAGCCTGCCGGGCCACCGCAGCATCGATGGTCACGGAGGGCGCTTTGCATTCTACCAGCAGCAAGGGCTTGCCTTCGGGACCGAGGGCCAGCAGGTCGGTGCGCTTATGGCGCTGGTTGTAGCGCAGGCCGCGCTCCAGGGCCAGCAGGCCACGGGGGTAGCCGAGGTGGTCGGCGAGGTAGTGCACCACGTGCTGGCGCACCCACTCCTCGGGCGTCAGCACCACGTGCTTGCGCCGGAGCCCATCCCAGATGAGTGGTTGATTCGAGGCCGATTGTGTAAGTTTGGCCTCGAAAGGCGGCAGGTCCAGGGCTTGCATCACCTCCAAAGGTACGGGGCCAAATCGAGTAACTGAGTAGCTGAGCGACTGAGTGGCATCGGGTTTTGCGTCCTTTCTTCCACCATTTAGTCAGTCGCTCAAACACTCATTTACTCCTTATGAAGACCAAAGAAGAAATCGTTAATAACTGGCTGCCGCGCTACACGGGTGTGCCGCTCGGCGACTTTGGGCAGTACATCCTGCTCACCAATTTCAGCAACTACGTGTTCATGTTTGCCGAGCAGTTCGACTGCGAGGTAAAGGGCCTCGACAAGCCCATGCAATCGGCCACGGCCAACGGCATCACCATCATCAACTTCGGCATGGGTTCGCCCATGGCCGCCACGGTCATGGATTTGCTGTCGGCCATCAAGCCCAAGGCAGCCCTGTTTCTGGGCAAGTGCGGCGGTCTGAAAAAGACCAAGCTCGGCGACCTTGTGCTGCCTATCGCAGCCATTCGCGGCGACGGTACTTCCGACGACTACCTGCCCAAGGAAATTCCGGCCCTGCCGTCCTTCCGCCTGCAGCGCGCCGTGTCGTCGATGATTAAGAAGCGCGAGCTCGACTACTACACCGGCACCGTGTACACCACCAACCGCCGCGTGTGGGAGCACGACCTGGAATTCAAGGACTACCTGCGCCGCGTGCGTGCGCTGGCCGTCGATATGGAAACAGCCACCATTTTCGTGTGCGGTTTCATGAATGACATTCCCCACGGTGCTCTGCTGCTGGTGAGCGACAACCCGATGACGCCTGAGGGCGTGAAAACGTCGGAATCGGACTCGAAGGTGACCATTGATTTCGTACGTCGTCACTTGCAAATCGGCATTGAGTCGCTGCAGGAACTGCAAAACTCGGGCGAATCGGTAAAGCACATGCGCTTCGAATAACTCACCGGCACTTCCAGCGAAAACTCAGAGAACGTCATGCTGAGCTTGGCGAAGCATCTCTACCTCAACACTAATTTGAATTAGTTGGGCGGTAGAGATGCTTCGCCAAGCTCAGCATGACGTTCTTGTTTAAAAATTTAAAATCACCTCGTTACCTATGATGAATTTTACCAAGCCGCTGGGGCAAAAGCTGGGTGTGGCACTGCTGGGACTGAGCGCATTGGCCAGCTGCCAAGGCCAGCGCGAGTCAGTGGATTTGCTCGTTACCAATGCCACGGTCTACACCGTGGACTCAACTTTTGCGAAAGCCGAAGCCTTTGCGGTGAAAGACGGCAAGTTTGTGGCGGTTGGCACATCCGCCGCCCTCAAATCACGGTTTGACGCAGCCAAGGAAGTAGACGCGAAAGGCCAGTTCATCTATCCGGGCTTTTACGATGCGCACTGCCACTTCTACCGGTACTCGCTGGGGCTGAGCTCCGCCGACCTGGTGGGCACCACTTCCTGGGAAGACGTGCTGCAGAAGCTGCAGGCGCACCGCCAGAAGTTTCCGCAGGCGGCCTGGCTGCTGGGCCGTGGCTGGGACCAGAACGACTGGCCCACCAAGCAGTTTCCGACGAAGGAAGCGCTGGACCGGCTGTTTCCCGACGTTCCCGTCCTAATAATTCGGGTGGATGGGCATGCGGCGCTCGTCAACCAAAAGGCGCTGGACCTCGCCGGCGTGACGGCGGCCACGCCCATCAGCGGCGGCACCATTGCGCGCGATGCACAGGGCCGCCTCACGGGCTTGCTCGTAGACAATGCCACCCGGCTCGTCAGTAATAAAATTCCGGAGCCTACCCCTGCCGAAGCCGCCCAGCTGCTGCTGCAAGGCCAGCAAAACTGCCTGGCGGTGGGCCTCACCAGCGTGGCCGATGCCGGTCTCAACCGGGCCGACATCGAGCAAATGGCTGCCCTGCAGCAGCAAGGCAAGCTGCACCTGCGGCTGTATGCCATGCTCAACCCCACGGCGGCCAACAAAGATTATTACCTCAAGAACGGCCCCATCCTCACCGACCAACTGGCGGTCAGCTCGTTTAAGGTGTACGCCGACGGGGCCCTGGGCTCACGTGGGGCCTGCCTCGTGGAGCCGTATGCCGACAAGCCTAAAGAAACTGGCTTCCTGCTAGCTACCGAAAAGGAATACCGCGCCTTGGCAAAAGAACTGGCCGCGTCAAAGTTTCAGATGAACACCCACGCCATCGGCGACTCGGCCAACCGCATCATCCTCGACATCTACGGTGAGGCCCTGCAAGGCCAGAAAGACCGGCGCTGGCGCATCGAGCACGCCCAAGTGGTGACGCCAGCCGACATGCCCAAGTTTGGGCAGTTTGGCATTGTACCCTCAGTGCAGCCCACCCACGCTACTTCCGACATGTACTGGGCCGGCGAGCGTCTGGGGGCCGAACGCGTCAAAACGGCTTATGCTTACGCCGAGCTGCTGAAGCAATACGGCCAGTTGGCGCTGGGTTCAGATTTTCCCGTTGAGGACATCAACCCGCTATATGGCTTCCACTCTGCCGTGGCCCGGCAAGATGCCAAGAACTTCCCCAAAGGCGGCTACCAGATGGAAAACGCCATTTCGCGCCCCGACGCCCTGCGCGGCATGACCACCTGGGCCGCCCACGCAGGCTTTGAGGAGAAGCGCAAAGGCCAAATCAAGCCCGGCATGCTCGCTGATTTCGTGCTGATGGGTACGGACTTAATAACGGCGCCCAACGAGCAGCTGCGCAATGCCAGCGTACTGGAAACCTGGGTTGGCGGCAAGCAAGTGTTCGCGCTGAAAAAGTAAGTAGCCGTAAATACAAAGGCCCCGTTCAACTCCACCTCCTGGTGAGTTGAACGGGGCCTTTGTATTTACGGCTAACCAACCTTAAACCCCGCCTTGCTCGTCGGCGCTGGGACCGTAGAAGCCGGGTACTGGAATGTCGAGTAGGCGCAGGTACACCGAGAGCTGGCCCCGGTGATGGATGCTGTGGTTCAGACCCATGATGCGCAAAGCGGCGGCCTTGGGGCGGTCCATCAGAATCTGGTCGCCCCGGTGCAGCTGAAAGTGGTTGGTGAGCTTTTCGTCGTTGCTGTTTTGGAGCGACTCAATCAGCGTGGTGCTGTACTCATCGAACCGAGACAGCAGTTCCTCTTTTGAAGTGGGCGTGGGGCCGGGCTTGGGGGCGTTGGGGTCGAGAAAGTCGCGCGAGTTAGCTTGTACAAATAGAGTTTTGAAAGCCAGCAGGTTCACGATGTGCGACGCCAACTGCCATAGCGACATGCTTTTGGAATGGGGCTTGAAGTCGGCCTTTTCGAAGGGCACGCGTTCGAGCATTTTGCGGGTGTTGGCCAGTTCGTGGTCGAGCTCGGCGAGGATGTTTTGCTGAAGGGAGGACGTGTGCATGGGCCAGGATTTGGAAGAGGGAGTGCGTGCGGTGGCATGCTCCGTGGATGCCCTCTTAGGGAGATGCCGGGAAGCCTAAATTACTTTGTCGTAGCCGGGGTACTGGTCACGGGCGAGGCGGGCGGCGGGCCGGGCACGGCATCGGCACCAGCGCTGGTGTTGTCGCGCAGCTTTTTGCCGCGCAGCGTCAGCAAGAAGCCCAGCCCAAGAATGAAAAACACTATCAGCGACAGAATGCTGTTGCGCATCGAGCCCGTGATTTGCCCAATAAGCCCGAAGGACAGCGTACCAATGACGATGCCCAGTTTCTCTACCACGTCGAAAAAGCTGAAGTAAGCCGCGTTATTGGGGCTGTTCTCTGGCATAATCTTCGAGTAGGTGCTGCGCGACAGGCTTTGCACCGCCCCCATGGTGAGGCCGATAACGGCCGCCAGCGCAAAAAACGACCAGCCCTTCTGCACAAAGTAGCCGGCCACGCATATCAGCATCCAGATGAACACGGCCCAGCTCAGAGCCCGGGTGTTGCCGATGTGCTCTGAGAGTTTGGCAAATAGATAGGCCCCGAGAACTCCCACGATTTGCAGAAGCAGGATGGTGATAATGAGCTCCCGGGTTTCCAGGTTCAGCACTTTGTCGCCGAAAATTGTGGCCACGTACATCACCGTCTGCACGCCCATATTGTAGGTGAAGTACGCCAGCAGAAAGCGCTTCAGGTTGGGCTGGTGCTCAAGTTCGGCCCAAACTTTTCCCAACTCGCGGAAGCCGTTCAGTACCCAGCTGCCTTCGCTGGTGCTGCCGGCCGGCCGGCCAGGGTCGGCGGGCAAGGTGGCAAAGGGAATCTGGGCGAAACCCGCCCACCACACGCCCGTCAGCAGAAAGCTGAGGCGGGTGGCAAAGGCTTTTTCTAGGCCAAACATTTCGTGGCCTTCGATGAGCACCAGGCACAGCACCAGCAGAATGACCGAGCCGATGTAGCCCATTGAAAAGCCCCGGGCCGATAACGAGTCAAACTTCTCCTCCGAGCTGATTTCCGGCAGGTAAGAATTGTAGAATACAATGCTGCCCGAGAAGCCCACTGTGGCTGCGATAAACACAAACGTGGACGGCACGAGGTTGTCCTTAGTGAAGAAAAACAAGCCCGCACAGGAGGCCGCGCCCAAGTAGCAAAACACCTGCAGAAATAGCTTCTTTCGCCCGGAGTAATCAGCCAGCGAGGTCAGAAACGGGCTGACAATGGCAATCAGTAAAAAGGCAAATGAAATGGCATAAGTCAGCAGGGACGAACCCGGCAGGGTGTACCCCAGAAAGTTGACTATATCCCTACCCTGGGCGTCGACGGCCTGCGTGCCCCAATAAATGGGAAAGACACTGGACGTAATTACCAGCGGATAAACTGAGTTGGCCCAGTCGTAAAAGGTCCAGCCGCGGGTGATGCGTTTGTTGTCTTTTTCGACGGGACCGGCAGCAGCCGTAACAGTTGAAATGGGGGCCATGAGGAAGGGCGCAAATTGGTGCGGAAACGCCGGGCAAGGTAACGGGTTTTGGGCGCTTGCGTTGCGGCGTAGCACAGCGATAATATTGCTGCTACGCTTCTGATTCAATCCAGCTTAAGCTCAGCAGCACAATTGCGAACTTACCTTCGCAGAACAATAATCTGTATTTGTTTCCACCTATGCTGCGCTCTTTGCTCATTTTGATGGGGTTGGCTTTATCAACTGCTGCCCATGCCCAGACCGGCAACCCGGTCATTGACAGCCCTGCGGCCTACCGCGAGCAAGGCCTGCACGGCCCCGAGCACGCCCGCCTGGTGCGTGAGCTGCTGCGTTACGAGCTGCGCAACATGCGCAGCCTGGTGGCTAGCCAGGTTCAGGTGCGTCCCGAAGGCTACACCTTCACCTTTACCAACCGCGCCACGCTGGCCGAAATTACAGAAGGCACCTATAGCGTGACTTACTACAACGCGCAGAGCCAGGCAGTTGGCACATCCAAAGGCCGCTTCGGCGGTTTGGCGCCGGGTGCCAGCCGCAACCAGTCGGTCACTTTTGCGCGCCCAGCCGACACGGCCCGCACCGAAATCAGCGTGACCACCGTGCAAGCGGAGTAAGCTGACTGCAGTTGTTCGGAATTCAATCAAAAAGCCTATTTCCTAATTCGAGGCCTCGTGCTGCCAAGCCAAACCGCTCCTCGCCAACCCCTTAATCAGTAGAAGCACACACTGCTGAGCTGCGGCCGGGAACGATGCGCTACTTGGCGGTGTATATTTGGCTTATGGAAGTAGCTAGCCACACCCTCGCTGAAGCCACGCGCTCGGCTCCTTACATCGACTACGCAGTGTGCGTCGATGCCGATAATCGCCCTGCCAACCACGTGGGAGACTGGCCGATGAAAGGCCGCGTCTACGCCGTGCGCATGGTGGAGAGCCGGACCGAAGGCATCCCACTCATTCACGTGCTCACCTTTCAGGGCCAGGCCCCGTACTTCAACGCCTTCGCCCCGCACCGCTTCAAGATATTCGAGCGGGTCTGGTTGAATTAGCATCTCGTTTCATCATTGCATGAGTAAAGCCCCGACCGTTCCACCGGCGGGGCTTTTTTGCTAGTGGCTCACGATAACAGATGCGGCGATTTTAGTACGCACTCCAGCGGCGCCACTCGGCCAGGGCATCCGGGCCGTACCACACGGCGCAGCGGGTCAGGGCTTGCCCACTGCCCTTCTCCTCGAACACCTCCAGCGGCCCGATGCACAAGAGCGGAACCTCGTCCCGGCTCACGAAGCGGTAGCCCTGCCAAACCATGTCAATCAGAATGCGGTCTGCATAGTCCCAGAGTAGCTCTTCCTCGTCGTCGGGCACGTATTCGCCGGCGTCCATGTAGGCGCGCCGGAGTGCCGTGGCCAACGGGTACGGGCGGTGATACAGAATGGCATTGGCCAGCACCCACATTTCGGCAGTGGGGGTGTTGTCTACGGCTCCAGTCACGTTCTCTACTTGCTCGGCAATTGAATGTAAACGGCGTGGTACTTCAGGAGAGTCGCGTTGGTGAAGCAGTGCAACCCCACCTGTTCTTTGCGGGGCATCCACCACGCCTCAACACCTTACAGGGACTAAAAGAACACCATAAAAAAAGCCTCGAAAAATGTCCTTTCGGAACGTTTTGCGAGGCCTTTTAAAAAACTGCTGAGGGGATGGGATTCGAACCCACGATGACCTTTTGAGCCATACACACTTTCCAGGCGTGCTCCTTCGACCACTCGGACACCCCTCAAGGATGGTGGTTGGTGGCACAAAGATAGAGTGCAGTTGGCAGTTGTTGGTTGCTAGGCATGAGTTTTATGTGCTGTTCAGACGCTGACATCTGACAACCAATCACTGAGAACGAAAGCTAAAGGGTAATTTCGCCGCGTAGGTTCTGAGTTAGCAGCTGCCGGGTGCGCTCCTCCCCCAGCCCCAGCCCGAGCACAAACATGAGCTTGGTCACTGCGGCTTCGGTCGTGATGTCGTCGCCGCCCAGAATGCCCAGGTCGGCGAAATGGGCGCTGGTTTCGTACTTGCCCTGCACCACGCGGCCTTCTTCGCACTGGCTCACGTTGAGCAGCCACACGCCGCGGGCCCGGGCATCGGCCAAGCACTGCAAAAACCAGGGGGCAGTGGGCGCATTGCCCGAGCCGTAGGTTTCGAGCACGCAGCCACGCAGGCCGGCCACGCCCAAAATAGCCGTCACCACCGCCTCCGTGATGCCCGGAAACAGCCGCAGCACGGCTACCCCGGTTTCGAGGTTGGCGTGCACTTTGAGTTGGGCGCCAGGCAGCAGGCGAATGCTTTTGTCGTCGAACTCCAGGCTGATGCCGGCGCGGGCCAGTGGCGGGTAGTTTTCGCTTTTGAAAGCGGCGAACTGCTGGCTCTCTACCTTTTTAGCCCGGGTGCCCCGAATCAGGATGTCGTTGAAAAACACGCACACTTCGGGCACGCGCACCGTGTGGGCACGTAGGTGCCGGGCTGCGGCAATTTCCAAGGCCGTGATGATGTTGCGTTGCGCGTCGGAGCGGTTGGCGCCTACCGGCACCTGCGCCCCAGTAAATACCACCGGCTTGCCCAGGTGCTCGAGCACGTAGCTGAGCGCCGCGGCTGAGTAAGCCATAGTATCAGTACCGTGCAGCACCACAAAACCATCAAAATCGGCGTAGTGCCGGCCAATGAGCTGGGCCAGAAACAGCCAGTCGGCGGGCGTGACGTTGCTGCTGTCGATGGGCTCGGGCAGGCTGAGCAGGGCCAACTGAAACGGCAGGCGCGCCAGCTCCGGCATCTTACGGTCGAGCCGCCTAAACTGCATGGGCACCAGCTCGCCGCTGCGGTTCACGGCCATGCCCACGGTGCCGCCCGTGTAGATGATGAGGAGTCGTGGAGCGGCGGTATTGGCGGGGTCGACGCGCGTAGGAAGGGGCAACAGCGGCAGTTCGAGGTCGGGCATGGGTGGGAGTGGAAAGCAGTACAGAACGGTAAACATCCCCTCTTTAAAAAAAGGAGGTCAGCTTACCGTTGACCTTCGCAAGGTAGCCAACTGGTTTTTTTCAGCAACGAACAGCCCTGTGCGCCTAGCCTCCGTATTGCCTGCGGCCCTTTCCTTAATTTTTCTATGACCTCAACGGACCAGAATCCTGCTAAACCCGTGACTGATGTCGTCCTCATCGGCGCGGGCATCATGAGCGCTACACTGGGCGTGCTGCTCAAAAGCCTCGACCCCAACCTGACCATTGCCGTGTATGAGCGCCTCGATGCGGTGGCCGCCGAAAGCTCCGACGCCTGGAACAACGCCGGCACCGGGCACTCGGCCTTCTGCGAACTCAACTACACGCCGGAGCGCCCCGATGGCACCATCGACATCTCCAAAGCCGACAAAATTGCCGAGCAGTTTGAGATGAGCAAGCAATTCTGGGCCTCCTTGGTGCAGGAAGGCAAGCTGCCCGACCCCACCACCTTTATCCAGAGCATTCCGCACATGAGCTTTGTGTGGGGCGCCGACAACGTGAACTACCTGCGCAAGCGCTACGAGTCGCTGCTGCACTCGCCCCTGTTCAAAGGCATGGAATTCAGCGAGGACCCTGCTCAGATTGCCGCATGGATTCCGCTGGTGATGGACGGCCGCGACGCCACCGAGCCCGTGGCCGCTACTCACATGCCCATTGGCACCGATGTCAACTTTGGCTCGCTCACGCGCTGCCTTTTCGAGCATTTGAAGGAGCAGCCCGGCGTAGAGTTTCACCTGGGCCACGAGGTGGAAGACTTCCGGCGCAAGGCCGACGGCATCTGGCGCATCAAAATTGAGAACCTGACTACTCGCCAGGACCGCATTGAGCGGGCGCGCTTCGTGTTTATCGGGGCCGGTGGCGGCACCTTGCCCCTGCTCGACAAAACAAATATTCCGGAGGCCCACGGCTACGGCGGCTTCCCCGTGAGCGGGCAGTGGCTGAAGTGCCGCAACCCCGAGGTGATAGCCCGCCACCAGGCCAAGGTGTATGGCAAGCCTGCCCTGGGCTCGCCGCCCATGTCGATGCCCCACCTCGACACGCGCCAGATAAACGGTCAGAAAGAGTTGCTATTCGGGCCTTATGCTGGCTTCACCACCAAATTTTTGAAGAAGGGCTCTTATACCGATTTGTTCCGCTCCATAGAGGTGGGCAACATCCGGCCGCTGCTCTACGCCGGAGCCCGCAACCTGGGCCTGACGCGCTACCTCATCGGTCAGGTGCTGCTATCGCCGCAGGAGCGTACGGCCGTGCTCCGTGAGTATTACCCCAAAGCTGACCCTGCCGATTGGCAGCTGGAAGTGGCGGGCAAGCGCGTGCAGGTTATCAAAAAAGATAAAAAGGTGGGCGGCGTGCTTGAGTTTGGCACCGAGATGGTCACCTCGGCCGATGGCTCGGTTGCCGCATTGCTGGGTGCCTCGCCTGGGGCCAGCACGGCCGTGGCCATTATGTTCGACCTGGTGCAAAAATGCTTCCCGGAACGGGTGGCCACCCCCGAGTGGCAGGCGCGCCTCCGGGAGTTGGTGCCCTCTTTTGGGCAGCGCATGGCCACCGACCCGACCCTGACGGCCGCTGTGCGGGAGCGCAGCCAGCGGGTGCTGCAACTGGAGGGTTAGCGCCTATCCGATATAGGCAAAAAGACGGTCATGCTCATTTGGCGTCCGTGCAGCTGAGCATGACCGTCTTTTTGCCTATTCGGATAGGCTCCTACTGTGATTGGTAATACATTCTAGGTTGTACGGACAATTAGCTTTGCGTTCGTGAATCAATTAGACGAAATCAGTGACCGCACGTGGGCGTTGTTGG